>NZ_JBVIRI010000006.1:227870-424162 GCF_055576225.1 Streptomyces sp. NPDC033845
GGGGGGGGGGGGGGGGGGGGCCCGGCGGGGGGGGCGGGGGGGCGCGGGGCGGCCCCCCCCCCCCGGGGGGGGGGGGCGCGCCCCCCCCCGGCCCCCCCCCCCCCCTCCCCGTGCGCCGCACGCGCCGCGCGACGGAGCCCCGCGGCGCTAGGCCGCCCGCAGCCCGGTGTGCCCCGTTCCGGGGGCGGAGGTGAACTCGCCGAGCACCCGCAGGACGAGGTCCACACCCGCTTCCATGTGCTCCCGGTCGAGCCGCTGGTTGAGGAAGGCCATACGGAGCGTGTAGACCCCGCCGATGTCCACCCCGGAGAGGAAGAGCTCTCCCGACCGGTTGACGCGCCGCAGGAACGCGCGGTTGTCCTCGTCGCTCCGGCCCCGCATCCGGAAGGTCACGATGGAGAGGTCGGGGGCGGCACCGACGTCGAGATCCCCGGCGGCGGACAGCAGCCGGTGGGCCTCCGCGGCGAGGTCCAGCATCCGGTCGAGGGCGCCGGTGAACGCGGCCGTGCCGTGGAGGTGGAGCGGCAGCCAGAGGCGCAGCCCGCGGAAGTCGCGGGTCAGCTCGGGGCCCAGGTCCGCGTAGTCGGGCAGGGCGTCCGGGGGGCGCACGGCGCAGAGGTCGGTGAGGCAGGTCCCCTGCTGCGCGAACGCGGCACGCAGCAGGGCAGGGCGCCGGGTCAGCAGCACCCCGGTGCCGGCGGGGAGGAAGAAGCTCTTGTGCGGGTCCACCGTGAGGGTGTCGGCCCGTTCGATGCCGGCCAGCCTGCGGCGCCCCCGCTCGGTCAGCTGGAATCCGCCTCCGTAGGCGGCGTCCACGTGGAACCAGAGGCCCTCGGCGGCCGCGAGGTCGGCGAGGGCGCCCAGCGGGTCCACGCGGCCGTCGGCCGTGGTGCCGGCGGTGCCGACGATCAGGAAGGGGCGCAGACCCGCCGCGCGGTCGGCGGCGATCAGCGCGGCGGCCGCCGCGGGATCCATTCGGCGGTCGGGTGTGCAGTCCACCAGCCGCAGCTGCCCGGCGGTCAGCCCGGCGATCCGCAGGGCCTTCGCCACCGTGTGGTGGGTGTGGACGGTCGCGTAGACGGTGCCGCCGCGCAGGTCGTCGCCCAGATGGTGCTGGCGGGCGGCCACGACGGCCGTCAGCAGGGCCATCGAGGTACCCGTGGTCATGGTGCCCGTCGAGCCGGCCGGCATCCCGAAGAGGTCGCACAGCCAGGTCATCACCCCGTGCTCCAGGGCCACCAGCGCGGGCGCGAACTCCGACAGGCCGGTGTAGGGGTTCACGCCGGTGCTCAGGAGCTGAGCCAGGGCGGCGGAGGTCAGCCCGCCGGTGGGGACGTAGGCCATGAAGCGCGGTGAGGAGAGGTTCTGGGAGGCCCGCGCGGCTTCGAAGAACAGGTCGAGGAGGTCTTCCCCGTTTCCGGGTTCGGCCCCCGGAGGACTCGCCACCCTTTCCCTGAGGTCTCCGCAGATCTCCGGGGGGACCGCTGCCCGGGGGGTTTCCGTGTCCAGGTATTCGCCCAGCAACTGCAGCCCGCGCTGTGCCAGTTTCTCCATCGGGGGCCATGCGTATCCCAGGTCGTCGGCCATCGAGCAACACCCTCCGTCTGTCCTCCGAGGACACCGGTCCTCCGCCGGATCCTCGGTGGCCCAGCCTCCCCGATCGGGCCCGGGGACAGCATTGGGGGCCGCCCCGTAACGCAGCTCCTTGGGGGTGCCCGCGGGCCGGTGCCCGTGCAACGGGAATATGTCGAAAGGAAATTCGATATCAGACGGGTCATCCCTGAGAAAACCCGGTGAATTCACACTAGGGGTCCCCCCTGATGCACCACCGCCCCCGGCGTTTGTACAACGTAAGGCAAGGGCCCGTGCGAGTGCTGGGCCACCGACCTCCTCTCCCCGGACGTGATGGTCAGATGACTGCGTACGCCACGGAAACCGCACAGATCGACGAATGGAACGCGCCCATGAGCCCCACGGCCGTTTCGCAGGAAGACCACGACGGGGACATGGATCCGCTGGGATCCTGGGAACTGCCCCATGAAGCCAGGGCGGCCGGCATGGCGCGCCGCGTCACCCGCCTGGCACTGGAGGGCTGCGCCGTCGCCCCCGACACCGTCGACCAGGCGGTCCTGGTCGTCTCCGAACTGGTCACCAACGCCGTCCAGCACGCCCTGCCGCCGGTGCGGCTGATACTCGGCCTGGCGTACGCCGCCGGGGCCGTCCACATAGCCGTGGTCGACGGCGGGGCGTCCGAGGTCAAGGGAGCCTGGTCCGCCAGCTGCTCGGAGGACGAGGGCGGACGGGGCCGGAACATGATCGCCTTACTGACCGCCGACCGGGGCACCGACAAGTCGGAGGACCGGGTCACCCACTGGGCGCAGCTCCCTCTCGCGGGGTGAACGCGTGGTCCGCCCCGCCGGGGATGCCGGTCCCGGCGTCAGGACTGGGAGGCCGGCGCGTGGAGGGCCTCGGTGAGGTACTTCCGGCTGGTGACCCGCAGTTTGCGGTAGACGCTCGTCAGATGCGCTTCCACGGTCTTCGGCGTGATGAACAGGACCTGGGCGATGTCGCGGTTGTTGTGCCCGGTGCCGGCCAGCTCCGCGACCCGGCGTTCGCTGGGGGTCAGGGAGTCGGGCCCCGACACCTGGACGCGCCGCGGCCGCCCGCCGGAGGCGGCCAGCTCGGCGGAGGCCCGTTCGCCCAGGGGAAGCGCTCCGCACATCTCCGCGAGGGCACGCCCCTCGCCCAGCAGCTCCCGGGCATCGCCGCGCACCCCCAGGTGCCGCAGGGCCGAGCCGAGTTCCACCAGGGACTTGGCGTGCTCCAGTCGGGCGGGACCGGACGCCGCCACCCGGAGGGACTCCCGCAGGTGGTCGAGGCCTCCCTCGTGGCCGGCCACCAGGCCGCGCACGCGCAGGGAACGGGCCGGGGCCCGAGGCGCGCCCCAGCGACGGGCGAGCACCAACTCGGCCTCGGCCAGATCGGCCGCCTTCTCCGGCCGGTTCATCGCCGCCAGGTTCACGGCGGCCTCCGAACGCCACGGCAGGGCGGCGGGGTTGTCGCCCCCGTGTGCCGCGTAGACCGCTCCGGACCGCAGCGCGCAGGCGAGGGCGCGTTCGTGGTCGCCTTTCAACCGGTGGAACTGGGCCTTGGCGTCCAGGAGCCAGAACACGAGGCCCGTCGTCGACGGATCGTCTGCGTCCACCTGCGCGACGATGCCGGCGGCCTCGTCCGGGCGGCCCTGCTCGATCAGGGTCCACGCCAGGACGGCGAGCGCCACCGGCCGGGCCATCCCGTGGTGCATCAGGTCCATGAGCCGCAGGATGTCGCGGGCGACGTCCTCGGCTTCCGCGAGCTGGCCCCGCCACAGCCAGCCCGTGGAGCGGTAGAGCGAGGCGATGGGCAGGGCGGCCAGGGAGCCGCTCCGCCGGGCCTCGTTCACGGCGGTCTCCATGGCGTCCATCGCCTCGTCGTCCTGGTCCGCCATGAGCAGACTCAGCCAGGCCCCGGTCATCACGGCTTGCGCGTTGGACAGTTTGAGCCGTCCGTCGGCCAGGGCGGATCGCGCGTGGCCGACCGCCGCGGGGTCGCACTGCCAGGCCTCCAGGCCGGCGATCATCGCCTCCAGCGCGTGCGCCCCGACGGTTTCGGCCGGGGGGAGGTCGATGAGCTCCTGGAGGGATTCCCCACCAGGGATTCCAGCAACAGCGGATTGCCGCCGGTGGCGGTATGGCAGGCATCGAGGAACTCCAGATCGGCCCCGCGGCCCTGCCGGGAGCGCAGCATCCGGGCCGAACCGATTCTGCTGAGCGGCCTGGGACGGAACGGGCGGGTCAGCTGGTGACCGCTGATGCGGTCGAGCAACTGCTTCTCGGCACCCGGCTCGTCGGGTCGCCTCGCCACGGCGACCAGGACCGCGAGGTCCTGGACCCGGGGCAGGAGATGGGCCAGGAACCGGAGGGACGCCGGGTCCGCCCAGTGCGCGTCGTCCACGACCAGGGCCAGCGGCCGGTCCTGGGAGGCGTTGGCCGTCAGCCAGTACAGCCCGTGCAGGATGGCGAAGTCACCGGCGACGGCCCCGTCGGCCGCCCGAGGGGCGGTGGCGCCGATGACCGCGGCCGCGGGCGCCGCGGCACCCGAGAGCCACCGGGCGGCCTCCTCCCGGACGCCCTCGTCCAGCAGCGGCTCGAACAGCTGCTGGACGAGGCCCATCGGCAAGGACCGCTCCAGCTCCGTCGCGCGTGCCGACAGGACTCGGGCGCCGGCCTCCCGGGCGGTGGAGGCGAGCTCGTCCAGCAAGCGGGTCTTCCCGATGCCGGCCGGACCCTCCACCGCCGGCAGCCCGCCCGTCCCGAGCCGCAGCTCCTCGACCGCGCGCCCGAAGGCCGCGGTCTCCTCGTCCCGTTCGACCAGCGCCCCAGAAGACTTCATCCCGTGTCCGTAGCCGTCGGGAGGAGGGCCACCGGGGCGGCGGGGGTTGCCCCCGCCCGCCGCCCCGGGGCTGATCAGTAGGCCGAGATGTACGCGGGGTACACGTCGCTCTGGCCGATGCCGAGCTTGCTCTGGGGCATGTTGTAGGCGTAGCAGCCGACCTGGGGCACGCACATGTCGACCCGCCTGGCCAGGTGCGAGATGTACGGGGACTTGATCCCGGAGTAGAAGCTGGCGATGGGCCCCCCGACCGGCGCGATGACCATGTCCGTGTTCGGCAGCGCGGCCGGCTGGGCCACCGAGCTCTTGTCGGTGAAGTAGTCGTAGCGGTTGTAGGGGCTCGCGCTGATGACCCGCGTCGACTCGATACCCGGCACGGTGTTGGCGGTGCACCAGCTGAACTTGTGGTGCCACACGTACAGGACGGTGCCGAGGTAACTCGTCGCGGTGACCGGGTAGTCGATCGTCAGGCACTTCTGGTTGTAGACCGGCAGCCCCGCCTGACCGGCCGGAGCGGCGGCCTTGGCCTGCTTCTGGCCCGCCGGCGGTGCGGCGGAGGTGAGGGACGGCTGACCCGGCCGGAGCGAGGCCGGCAGGGATCCGGCGACCCGCGGGTCGGTCCTGATCAGCCTGATGTCGGCGGCGGTGGCCCGCCCCGCGACCGAGTGGGAGATCGCTGCCCTCATCCGTGAGTCCCCGGCCGTCTGCTCCGCTCCGGCGGCGAGCGCCGGCGAGCCGAGAATCCCCAGCGCCGCGGATATCGCCGCGGCGGTTGCGCCGATCCTGAACTTCATTCCTGAACTCCCATGTTCAAGCAATGACCAATGCGTGACGGCGATGACGCTAGGCAGGGCGGCTTTCCCGGGTCAATGAGTAATCGGCGGTGCCCGCTGAGTAGCGGGGGTCGCTATCGGCACACGCGCCGACGCTCCGGAACACCCCAGGTCCCGGGCGTCGTCGAGGTGTCCGCCCGAGGTGCTTCCGGCTCCTTACCCCCCACGGAACTGCGAAGACGCCGATGGCGCCCTGAGTACATAGGGTCAATTCCTGGGGTTCGGCCCGAATATCGAAGACCCCGGGCGGATGCTAATTTCAGGCCCGAATTTCCATTCCGGATGTCTGAATCATCTGCCGCTCGAACCGGCGAAGGAGCATCCCGCCATGCGCAGAATCCTGGTCGTCGGAGCCGGTCAGTCCGGCCTCCAGCTCGCCCTGGGCCTCCAGGGCCGCGGATACGACGTGACCGTGGTGTCGCCGCGCACCGCGGACGAGGTGCGCGGGGGCCGGGTGATGTCCACCCAATGCCTCTTCGGTCCGGCTCTGGGGCACGAGCGCGACCTCGGCCTCCACTTCTGGGCGGAGCGCGCCCCGAGCATCGAGGGGGTCGGTGTCTCCGTGGCCGCCCCGGAGAGCGGTCGTGCCGTCGACTGGCTCGGAGAACTCGACCGGCCCGCCCAGTCCGTGGACCAGCGCGTCAAACTCGCCGGTTGGATGGAGACGTTCGAGGAGCGCGGCGGGAAACTCCTCGTCCAAGGGCTCTCGACCGGCGAACTCAACTCCTGTGCCGCCACCTACGACCTCACGGTCGTCGCGGCGGGCAAGAGCGAGTTCGTGTCGCTGTTCCGACCGGACGCGGACCGGTCCGTCCACCTCGTGCCGCAGCGCGCCCTCGCCGTCGCCTACGTGCACGGCCTCGCACCGCGTCCCGAACACCCCGACCGGCACGCCGTCCGGTGCAACCTGGTGCCCGGTGTCGGCGAACTGTTCGTCATGCCGACGTTCACCCGCTCCGGCCCCGCCGACATCCTCTTCTGGGAGGCCCTGCCCGGCGGCCCGGCCGATGTCTTCACCGGGATCACCGAACCGGGCGACCACCTGGCCCTCACCCTGGACCTGATGCGCCGGTACGTCCCCTGGGAGTTCGACCGGACCCGCGGCGTGGAACTCACCGACGCCGGCGGCACCCTGTCCGGCCGACTGGTGCCGACCGTGCGCGAGCCGGTCGCCGACCTCCCCGGCGGAACACCCGTGCTGGGCATGGCCGACGTCGTGGTGCTGAACGACCCCGTCACCGGCCAGGGGGCCAACAACGCCGCCAAGAACGCCGCGGCCTACCTGGAAGCGATCACCGAGCGGGGCGACGGACCCTTCGACCGGGCCTGGATGAGGTCGGCGTACGAACGCTTCCGGCCCACCGCCGACGCGGCGACGAAATGGACCAACGCCATGCTGGGACCGCCCCCCGAGCACGTCCTCCGGCTGTTCGGCGCCGCGGCGTCCCACCAACCGATAGCGGACCGCTTCGCCAACGCCTTCAGCGCCCCCGCCGATCTGGAGGAGTGGTTCTTCGACCCGGTCAAGGCAGAGCACTACCTCGGCACCTTCGCCTGACCGCGGGCCCGGACCGCGCACCTCCCCGGCGGTCCGGGCCCGCCACGCCGACCGGGCACGCCGACCGGGCACGCGGCACACGGAGAGGCCCACGTGCACACATCGGACGACATTCCGCGGGCACCCCGTGGCCGGCCCCTGGTCGGCCACGCCGTCTCCCTGCTGCTCGACCCGCTGGGGCTGTTCCGCACGCTGGCCGAACACGGAGACCTCGTACGGGTCGACGTCGGCCCCGTCCCCGTGGTCGTCGTGTGCGATCCCGACCTCACCCGCCGGGTGCTCACCGACGACGCGACCTACGGCCAGGGGGGCCTCTTCCCGGAGCGGACCCGCGACCCGCTCGTCCACGGGGTGGCCGGCTGCCCCGCGCACCGGCCCCGGCGGCACGACCGTCCGGCCCGGCCCGCCTTCCACCGGGCCCGGCTTCCGGAGTACGCCGCGATGATGACGGACCGGAGCGTCGCCTTCGCCGGCACATGGCGGGACGGCCGGGAAGTCGACCTCGTCGCGGAGTTGCGGCGCCTCGCCACGGACATCGCCATGGAGACCGTGTTCGGGGGCACCCTGCCCCCGGCGCTGCTCCGGCAGGTCTCCGCGGACATCTGGACCGTGGCCGACGGTGCGTTCGCACGCATGGTCCTCCCCTCGGCCGCCGCGCGCCTGCCGATCCCCTCCGTACGCCGCCACGACGCCGCACGGAATCGGCTGCGCCGTGCGGTCGCCGGGCTGCTGCCGGAGCGGCGGGCGGCCGGGACCGACCACGGAGACTTCCTGTCGACGCTGCTCGGCGCGCGGGACGAGGAGGCCGTCGACCAGGTGCTCTCGTTCCTCTCGGCAGGGACGGAGAGCCTGGCCGCCCTGCTGGGATGGACCTTCCACCTCCTGGCCGCACACCCCCGGGTCGATGACCGGGTGGGCGCGGAAGTGGGCGCCGTACTGCGGGGCCGCCCCGCGACGCACACCGATCTGCCCCGTCTGGGCCTGCTCGGCCGGACCATCGACGAGAGCCTGCGGCTGTACCCGCCGGGCTGGATCCTCTCGCGCGTCACCACCGTCGACACGACCCTGGGCGGCTACCGGCTGCCGGCGGGAACAGCCCTGGTCTACAGCCCGTACCTGCTGCACCACCGCGAGGACCTCTTCGAGGAGGCCGAACGCTTCGACCCCGACCGCTGGGACACCCGGAGGAGGCCGCCGCCGGTCCACGGCTCGTTCCTGCCGTTCGGGCACGGAGCCCGGAAGTGCGCCGGGGAGGAGTTCGCCCGTACCGAGGCCGGGGTGGTGCTGGCGAACGTCCTCGCCCGCTGGCGGCTGGAGCCGGCTCCGGGCCACGAGGTCACGGCACTCGCCGCCTTCGGCCTCCAGCCCCGCGGCCTGCGCATGCGGGTCACCGCCCGCTCGAACCCCGGGTTGTGACGGGACGTCGGACGGATAGGGTCGCCGCGCTCTTGGGGGAGACCCCTGATGCGCGTGGTGCCTCCCGGCGGTTGAATCCAGAGCAACAGGAATCACCGACCCTGACGACACGGAGGTCCCGAGATGACCGGAATGACGCGTGGACGAGCCGCACGACTGTCCCTGGCCGCACTGGCCGGATCGGGACTGATGTTCGCCGGCCTGTCCGCACCCGCCCAGGCGGCGCCCAGCGGGTTCCTCGTGGAGGTCACCCTGGAGAACGTCACCTTCAACCAGCTCAGCGACTGCGCGATCCTGGACGGCTGCCCCAACGCCGAGCTGTACGGATCTCTCTACGGCCAGTCCCTGAAGACGGACGGCGCACTGCGCACCTCGCGCGTGCGGAACATCGGCAAGTGGGGCAAGGGCTGCGGCACGACCCCGAGCTGGGACTACGGCTTCCTCGGGCAGTGCCCGGTGGGCGTGACCGACAACCAGTGGGAGCAGCCGCACGTCTACAAGTTCGCCGACCGTCCGATGTGCTCCTCGCACACCTACAAGTTCTGCGAGAGCGACTACACGAAGGCGAACAACCGGTTCCTCGTGACGGTGATGCCCAACGAGAAGATCAAGGTGGCGGCCCACCTCAAGGACTTCGACTCCGACTCGGCGCACGACGACATCTGCTTCGCCGAGAAGACCACCGGCCCGCTGAACGCCGCCACCCTCGCCGGCCTCGACCTGACGGACAAGCTGAAGCAGACGTACAACGGGGACGGCTCCTGCGAGGTCACCTTCCGGCTCAGGAAGGTCGGCACCGTCTAGCCGGTGCGGAGGGCGCACACCAGCCGTACGCCCGGCGCTCACATCCCCCGCAGGTGCGCGCCCCCGTCCACGTGCAGGATGTGCCCGGTGGTCGCGGGCAGCAGGTCGGACAGCAGGGCGACGCACGCGCTGGCCACGGGCCCCGGGTCCCGGGGGTCCCATCCCAGCGGCGCCCGCTGATGCCAGGACCCGGCGATCCGGGCGAAGTGGGGCTCCCCGTGGGAGGAGACCGTGCGGATCGGACCGGAGGCCACCAGGTTGACCCGGACGCGGCGCTCGCCCAGGTCGTCGGCCAGGTAGCGGGAGCAGGCCTCCAGACCCGCCTTCGCCACGCCCATCCAGTCGTAGCCCGGCCAGGTGCGGGTGCTGTCGAAGTCCAGCCCCACCACCGAACAGGGTCCGGTCATCAGGGGCAGCACGGCGGAGGTCAGGGCCGCCAGGGAGTGGGCGGACACCTGGAGCACGGGCCCCACGTGGTCCCAGCTGGCTCCGGTGAACCCCGGATAGTCCGGGCCCCGGGGTGCCCAGCCGATGGCATGGACCACCCCGTCCAACCGGTCGGTGTGCTCTCCGACCCGTCCGGCGAGCTTGCGCAGGTCCCCGGCGTTGTTCACGTCGAGGGTCACCAGCGGCGGTACCGGGTCCAGGGTGGCGGCGGTCTCCTCCACCAGTCGCGGCCGGTGGTGCCGGGTCAGGATCACCCTCCCGCCCGCCTCCTGGACCGCCCGGGCGGTCGCGAAGGCCAGTGACGCCTCGTTGAGGACGCCCGTGACCAGGACGGTCTTGCCGTCCAGCAGGCCCTTCACCGGCCCTCCCGGGCCTTCCTGACCATGGCCAGGGCCACGCCGAAGCTCTCCATCTCCAGGGCCTTCTCGGTGTCCAGTTCGATGTCGAACTCGTTCTCGATGCTCGACACCAGGAGGACGTGTCCCAGGGAGTCCCAGGTCGGGGTGGACTGGTAGTGGGTCTGCTCCACGGCACTGCCGGGGGCGAGCTCCAGCGAGCGGACGAACACCTCGCGCAGTCGGGTTTCCACGCTCGGATCGGATTCGGCGGTCACTCTGATCTCCTCGGGTCGGTTCGGCAGGGGGCGGGCAGGGGCGGTGGGGCGGGGAGGGAACGGCGCGGATCAGCCGCCGGCCACGGCGGTGAGCAGTTCGACGCTCGTGGCGGGCGTCACCACCAGGTCCGGCACCGCGCGCGGATGCACCAGCTCCCCGTCCACGCACAGCCGGACGGTGCGCCGCACCCGCCCCGACTCGTCGACCACCAGGGGCCGGAGCGCCGGGTGGTCGGCGAAGAGCGCGGACAGCGCCTCGGTGAGGTCGACCGCGTCGTAGGGGAGGGTGCGGCGGTAGTCGGTGTAGCGCAGCAGGAAGCCGGAGAGGACGAACTGCACGGGGCTCACTCCTTGGCGGAAAAGGTTTCCAGGGCATGGCCGACGGTGTCCCCGCCGGCGGTACGCAGTCGGTGCAGGAACCGGATCCGGTCTGCCGACCCGCGCACGGTGGTGTCCACGGTGCCGGTGTCGAGGAAGGTGAAGGGCCGCCGCAGGCCGTACTCCACGGCCGCCAGCGGTCGGGCCAGCCCGGGAAGCAGGTCCGCGTTGTCCTGGAGGTGCCCGAACACCAGGCTTTCCCGGGCGTCGCCCAGCAGGTCGGGCACGCTCTCGAAGTACCACTGGTCGCCGATCTCGCACATGCCCCGATGGACGGTGAAGGGGTGGGTGTGCCCCTCGTGGACCAGGGTGCTGCCGTCCTCGGGCGGCGGGGTGCGGCAGAAGAACCGCGGGGGCGGGCCGCCGGCCCTGGCGGGGTCGAGGAGGATCGGCTCCAGCGCCTCCGGGACGGTGCCGGGCGTGGCGGCGAGGCTCGCCGCGGATTCGATGCGGACACAGATCTGCTGGAGGGTGACCCTGGCCAGCACCTTCGGCCCGACGGCGACGGAGGCCTCCGTCTGCTGGCAGGTGGGGAACCTGCGCGGCTGCCAGGTGCTCACCCGGGTCGACACGGTGAAGGTGTCCCCGTCCGTGAAGTCGTGCGGCTGCTCGTAGACGACCCGGACGCCGACGGGGACGAAGCCGGTGGCGTGCTCGGTGATGAGCGCGGCATGGCTGAGGCCGTGGCGGGTGAACCAGTGCGCCCAGCCGGTGAACGCCAGGGACACCGCCGTCCGCGGTTTGACCTGGAGCGAGGTGAACATCCCGCTGGTGTAGGCGAGTTCGAATCGTGTGGTGACGGCCATGCGTCCTCCCGGTTCAGCGCGCGTTGCTCGGTCCGGCGGCGGCGGACATGGTGAGATCGCGCTCGGGGACGAAGGACTCGCGGCGGACGAGTCCGGCGGCGCGGCCCCGGGCGGCGGTCAGCGCGGCGACCTTGCGGGAGGCCTCGTCGATCATTTCCGAGCCCAGCATCGCCGCCCCGAGCCCCATGACCCGCCCGCAGTGCTCGTGGGCGTCCAGGACGGTCTCGGCGTGGTCGTACTGGTGCTGGGTCGGGACGTACACGCTGTTGGCCGCGGCGATCTGCCGGGGGTGCAGCACCACCTTGCCGTCGAAGCCCAGGGCGGCGCTGGCCCGGGCGCTGCGCCGGAACCCGTCCAGGTCGTGGATGCGGAAGTAGGCGCCGTCCACGGCCTGGAGTCCGTGTGCGCGGGCGGCCAGCAGCAGGGCGCTGAGCGGATGGTGGAAGGCGTCCGCCGGGTAGTCGGGCGGTTGGTCGCCGACGGACAGGTTGGCCATGCCCACCGAAGCGGAGTAGTCGCCGGTGCCGAAGACCAGTGCTTCCAGCCGGGGCGAGGCGGCGGCGACGGAGGCGGCGTTCAGGATGCCGGACGCGGTCTCCAGATGCGCCTCGATACCGATCCGGCCCGGCGGCAGGCCGTTGTGGAGTTCGAGCTGGGTCAGCGTCAGGTCGAGCCAGTGGATCTGGGCGGCGGTCTCCGTCTTGGGCAGCATGACCGCGTCGAGGTGCCGTCCCGCGTGGTCGAGGAGCTCGGTCAGGTCCCGGTGCACCCAGGGGGTGTGCGGTCCGTTGACCCGCACGGAGGTGGTCTTCCCGGACCAGTCACCGGCGCGCAGCGCCTTGACGACGTTCTCCCGGGCGAACGCCTTGAGGTCGGGGGTGACCGAGTCCTCCAGATCGAGGAAGACCTGGTCGGCCGGGAGCCCCTGGGCCTTCTCCAGGAACCGGGGGCTGCTGCCCGGCACGGACAGACAGGATCTGCGGGGGGAGCGGCAGCGGTCCCTGCCGGGGGACGGGTCCATGGGTGCCTCCGGGGTTACGTGTTCGGCGGGGGAGTGACGGTGGTGATGCGGGAGAACTCCCTGAGCAGGTCGTAGCCGTCCCATACGGGGGCGAAGGCGAGGGCCTGGCCCACGGGGACGATCCGGTCGATGCCGCGCGGCCCCAGGAGATCGGCTAGCCCGGACAACTCGGCCGCGGTGAAACCGAAATGGGTCAGGGTCTGGTCACGCCGGCGGATGAGCGGGGCGAGGTCCGCCGCGCCCGGCAGGGCGAGTTCCACGAACGTGGCCACCCCCGCCCAGCCGCGGAACAGGCCTCCGCCGGGGCGCAGCTCCACGAAGGACGGTGCGGGGTCGTCGCCGAACGACAGGGTCAGGGCCTCGCCGTCGGCGGCCAGGGCGTAGGCGGCCACGCGCTGGCGGATCGCCAACGACGCCTCCTGGCGCGGTGGCCGTCCTGCCGCGCAGGCGTCGAGCAGCCGGTGCAGTTCGGCGCGCGCCCCGAGCACCGCGGCCGGATCGCCGCCCGCCCAGACCAGGGTCCGCGGGGACGCGCAGGCGTCCTGGTCGAACCAGACGGCGTCGCGGTAGAGGCCCTGGGCCGCCCGCCGCCGCTCCTCCGCGCCCGCGGCGTGCCAGCCCGCGGTCGAGAAGAGGGCGAACGAGGAGCGGTCGGGGAAGGTCAGGTCACGGGCGTGCGGGCGGAGCGGGTGCCGGCGCAGTTCGGTGACGGTGGCGTCCCCGCCCCACAGCACACGGAGGTCGCAGGCGGCGGACAGTGCCGCGGTGGTCGCCTCGTCGTGGCCGTACTCCCAGAGGTGCTGGGTGTGGGCGACGGCCGGGTGGGCCGCCGCCACGGCCTCCCGTAAGAGCGAGAGCAGCTTGCCGGCGGCCGGACCGGTCCGGGTGGGGATCCGGACGATGTTGCGGTTGCCCGCGAGGGCGGACAGGGCCCAGGCGTAGACGAACAGGGTGTCGACGTTCGACGGGGGGACGTGCAGGACCAGCCCGCGCGGGTTGAACCGCGAGGGCGTCGGCAGGGCCCGTTCCGCCAGCAGCCGGGCCAGCGCGGGCCGCCGCAGGAAGGAGCCCAGCGGAGCCAGTTCGGGGTGCGGCCGGACCGTCGCGGGGTGCAGCAGCAGGCCGGCCAGCCGGTCCAGGCAGTCCAGCACCCGGGGATCGCCGTGGACCGGCGGCCCGCCCGGCGGATCCTCGCCCAGGCGGTCGAGCAGCTCCGCCACGGACGGCGGGAGGCCGGTGCTCACACATCCTCCGCAAGGGTGTCGCTGCAGCCCCGGGGACGGGACCGCGGCAGCCGGCCGAGGACGGAGAAGCGCTTTCCGGGCCAGGTGCCGTCGTCCACGCCGTGCACGACCCCCCAGTCCTCGGTGAGCAGCAAGTGCCCCGGATGGGACCGGGGGACGGTGCTGAGCACCTGGACGACTCCGGGGACGCCGACCGGGTTGGGCCGCCAGGTACGGGGGTCCCGCACGACCACGTCGGCATGGTCGGGGCAGTAGAGGCCGTCGCCCTCGGGGCCCTCCAGGAACACCGTCCCGCCCTGCTCGGTCATGCCGTAGTAGTCGTGGACGCGTTCCAGGCCGGTGTCCTCGCGCAGCCGGGACCGGAACACGGTGCGGTCGACGGCGGCCTCGGCGAGCTTCTTCCAGCCCCCGCCGTGCAGCACGATTCCGTGCGACAGGTCCAGCCGGTGCGCGAGCGCCGCCTCCCGCACGCAGCTCCAGACGAGGAAGGTGGCGCCGCACAGCAGATAGGGGCGGCCGCCGTGCCGTGCCAGGAACTCCCGGACCGCGGGGGCGTCGACGCGGCCCCCCTCGTCCCGCATGAACACGTGGTCGCGGCCGAGGTTCATCAGGGCCAGCACCAGGGCGGTGCGCATCGTCATGGAGGTGCGCTCGCGCACCACCCCGGGGCTGTCGGCGATCAGCATGGGCAGTCGGCGCGGCCCGGTCGCCTGCTTGAGGGTGCGGACCGCCGTGGCGCGCTCCCGGGCCGCCGAGGCCGCGTCGAGACGGATCCGGGTGGCCGCCCCGGTGGTCCCGGAGGAGGACAGGGAGCGGGTGGCCGCCGCCTCCGGCAGACTGCTCAGCGGGCGTTCGCGGAGCAGGTCCACGGGCAGCCAGGGCAGATCGGCGGTGTGCGCGGGGCGCACGCCCCGGCGGTGGCCCAGTGCGTCCAGGACGCGTGCGTACGGCGGGCAGGCCGCGCGGTGGTGTTCGGTCAGCTCGGTCAGCCGCTCCAGCAGCAGGGACTCGCGCTCCGGCTGGGCGAGGGTGAAGACGCTCACACCGCCTCCAGTGTCCGGTAGTCGACCTTGCCGGTGGGCAGCAGCGGCAGCCGGTCCACCGGCCGTACGACGCAGACCCGGCTCGGCAGCCGCACCCGGGCGGCGAGCTCGGCGGACAGGGCGTTCCAGTCCAGCCCCTCGCCGCCCTCGCACCACACCACCAGCCGGTCTCCCGCGCACACGGCCGCGCACTGGCCGGCGGGCGGGCAGGGAACGAGGGACTGCACGACGGCCTCCACCCGGTCCAGGTCCAGCCGGATGCCCAGGACCTTGCCGATCCTGCTGTTGCGGCCGGTCAGGTGGAGGAAGCCCTCGGCGTCGAGCCGGCCCCGGTCGCCGGTCGGCAGCACCCCGCGCATGAGGTCCCCGAGAGCGAGGTCGGCGGCATGGTGCGCGTAGCCCATCATCACGTTGGGCCCGTGGAAGACGACCTCCCCGTCCTCCTCCCCGCCCGCCGGTTCGGTGACCGTGAAGCGGGTACCGGGCAGGGCCGGCCCCACGGAACCCGGCTTGTCCGCGAGCCGGTCCGGCGGCAGCACCGACATCCGCGCGGTGGCCTCCGTCTGCCCGTACATCAGCGCCAGCCCCGCTCCCGGAGGCAGGGCGGCGGCCAGCGAACGGGCGAGGGCGGGCCGCAGCCGGCCGCCGGCCTGCGTCAGACCGCGCAGCGACGGGTGGGCGGCAGGGTTCCACCGCAGCCTGGCGAGCATCTCGTACGTCGCCGGGACGGCGTCGAACGTGGTGCCCCGATAGCGGTCCAGATCCCGCCAGAACCCGGCGGAGAGCGGGGAGTGCGGGGTGACCACCAGGGTGGCGCCGGCCAGCAGATGGGTGTGGGTCACGGCCACGCCGTAGCCGTAGAACAGGGGCAGCCCGGTCAGGGCCACGTCCTGCGGACCGATGCCCAGCGCGGCGATGACCGCCTCGGCGTTGTGGCGCACGGCGGTGTGCGACAACCGGGCCAGCCGCGGACTGCCCGTGCTGCCCGAAGTCGCCAGCAGCAGGCACAGATCGGGGTGCGGCACCACCTCCGGGGGCCTGCGGCGCAACCAGCGGCCGGGCTCCGGGGCGTAGCCGTCGGGCGGGCCGGTCGGCGCGCGCCGCCGCCCGGTGCCCAGGACCGCCGCCGGGGCGTGCAGGCGCAGCAGTTCGGCGACGGCCGCGTCCGACTGCCCCGGATCCAGGAGGACGACCGGCCGCTCCGCCCGCAGCGCCGCGGCGTGGTCCAGGACCGTGTCGACATCGCGTCCGGCGAACAGTGCCAGCAGCCCGCCCGGCAGCGAGCCGAACTCCCGCACCCGCTCGTCGAGCCGCCGGCCGATCTCCGGGGCGTCCAGCACGGCCCCCGTGGCGGCGTCCACGATCCGGGTGCTGCCGGGCAGCGGTCCCAGCGGCCCCGTCACGTCCATCCCCCGTCGACCGTGACCACCTGGCCGGTGAGGTAGCCGGCCCCGTCACCCGCGAGGAAGTGCACCACGGAGGCGACCTCGTCCGCCGTCCCCACCCGGCGCATCGCACACCGCGCGGTGTGCGCCTCGGCGGCGGGCCCCGGCAGGGACCGCGTCATATCGGTGTCGATGAGTCCGGGAGCCACCGCGTTCACCCGTATCCCCCGCGGCCCCAGTTCCGCCGCGGCCGACCGGGCCAGCGCTCCCACCGCGGCCTTGGACGCCGCGTACGCGCTCTGCCCCGCCGCGCCCCGCTCCCCGACGGCCGACGCGAGCAGCACCATCGCGCCCGCCCGGCGGGGCAGCATCAGCCGGGTCGCTGCCTGCACGCAGGCCAGCGTGCCCAGGACGTTGACGTCCATCAGACGCCGCGCCTGCCGCTCCCGGATCGTGCCCAGCGGCCCCTGGAGGAGTTCCCCCGCGTTGGCCACCAGGACGTCCAGCCCGCCGTGCCGGGCGCGGACCCGGGAGAACACGGCCCGCACCGACTCGGGGTCGGTGACGTCGAGCGCCAGCCCCTCCACCCGGACCGGACCGCCGTAGCGCGCCGCCGCGGTGACGGCGAGTCCGCCCGCCAGCTCGTCGGCCCGCCGGCCCGCCGCCTCCTCCGTACGGGCGGTGAGCACCACGTGGTGGCCCGAGCGGGCGAACGCGCGCGCCGTGGCCCAGCCGATGCCCCGGGCACCTCCGGTGACCAGGACCACCCGCCGGTCCGGGCCCGTCCGCTCGTGGACCCCCTCGCCGCCGGGGGGAGGTGGAGAGTTCATGGGTCTCCCGTGGATCGTGGATCGTCGGTACCCGCGCCCGGGCGAACGCCTGGGGAATGGACATCACCCGGGCGCGAGTACCGGGGTGGGAGGCGGCCGGTACACGATCGGACCGCCACGCCACACGGTGGCACCGGACCCCGGCCGGAGGCACCAGGGGTGACCCCGGGAACGACCCCTGAGGATGAGGGACGGGGTGCGGGGGTGGTGGGGGTGCGCGGGCGCTCCGCCCGAAGACGGCCCCGGGTCCGCAAACCATGGGGTGCACCTCTGATACGGCCGGGCCGTCCCGGCCGTGAGGGTGGACCCGGCGGACCAGGACGGTCCGCACGACCCACGGCAGCGACAGACGGGGTGGAGACCATGCGACAGAGCACTCATCCGGTTCCGGGCCGCGCCGGGCACCGGCCGACACTGGGCCCGGCGATGCTGGCACGGACCCTGGGACAGCTGTCCCACACCGAGCTCACGGTCCTTCGGCTGCGGGGCTCGGAGGACGGACTAGGCCCGGAACAGCACCGATTCCTGCACGAGATCCGCGCCTTCCGGGGACGGGTCTTCCACGCGGACGGCCGACGTGCGCGCTTCGCCGACGGAGACCGGCCGGCCGCCGACGTCCAGGCGGTGGACCTCACCGCCTACCACGTGCTTCTGCGCGACACGCGATCCGGCCGGCTGACGGCCGTGTGCCGGGGCATCCCGCGCGACTGGGTCGGGGCCGGGGCGGTGGAGCGCTACCTGGGGCCCGCAGCGGCGGCCCGTCTCGCGGCACTCGGCCGGACCCCCGCCGACACCCTGGAGGTGGGCAGGCTGGCCGTGGACGGCCGCGCCCAGGGCTTCGGCGCGGGCCCGCTGGCCTGCATGGCGACCTTCGCGCTCGCCGGCGTGATGGGCCGTTCCGTCACCGGGGTCGTCGGCACGAGCGGAGCCCAGGACCGCATGTGCGAACGCGTCGGCGGCACAGTCCACCACGGCTTCCGCAGGACGATGGAGGGCTACGAGGACGAATGCGTGCTCTTCACCTTCGACCGCCGGAGCGTCGCCGCACCGGAACTGCGCGAGGCCTACGCCCGGCTGGCGGACCTCGTCCGCCCCCTGGTCGACGACACCGACACCGAGGACCGCACACCACCGGCCGCCCGAGCCGCGTAGGGGGTGCCGTGGAAGTGGCGTCGGCCGCCCGGGAGGCGGGCCGGGGCCCGCCCGGTCACCGGCGTGTCGGCCCGCCCCTCGGCCCGAGGACCGAGGGGAACGGGAAGAGGACCGGCATGAGTTCCTGCCGGGTCGACACCGACAGCTTGTGGTAGACCCGGTACAGATGGTTGTCGACGGTCCGGGTCGACAGCGTCAGCTGCTCCCCGATCTGCGCGCTCGACATCCCGCCGGCCGCCATCGTCGCGATCTCCCGTTCCCGGGTGGTCAGCGAGTACGTGGCGGCGGACAGCAGCCCGGGAGTCGGTGCCAGCCCGCCGCACAGGACGTGCATCCTCTCCAGCAGCGCGCTCATCGCCGCCGCCCCCCGCCGGTCCGAACCGCGGCCGAGGTGCATGGTCGACGAGGAGACGATCTCCGCCGCGAGCAGGTGCATGCCCGCCTCCGCGCAGGCGTGCGCCGCCTCCGCCAGCCGGTTGCCGTCCCGGTGGGCCAGCGCCCGGGCGGCCTCCGCACGGACCTTCGCCAGCGAACCCTCCCGCGCCGGAGCGGACTCGTCGAGCCGCCGGTACACCTCCTTGGCGCCGCCCATCCGCCCGCATTCGCCCAGTAACCAGCTGCGCATGCTCCGGTGCCCGGCACCCTCGGCCGCCCGGGCACCCTCCTCCAGACGGGCCCGGGCCTCCGCGAGGTTCCCGGACGCCGCCGTCACCCAGGCGTCGGCCAGCACGCACAGGGCGCGCACCGCGTCGAGGTCGCCGACCAGCCCCCGCCGGGCGGTCTGCCGGGTCCGGGCGGCGACGCCGGCCCCGTCCCCGCTTCCCGCGGCCATCGCCGCCAGGGCGCGCCCGGCCTCCTCGGCGGCGCCGAGCTGCGCCGAGGCGGCCGCCGTACCCGCGCGGGCCATCAGCAGGGGCACGGCGTCCCCCTGCTCGTCGGCGAGGGCCGCGGCCTCCGCGAACCAGTGCAGCGCGTCCTGGAGATGACCCGCGAGCAGCTCACAGACCCCCAGGTGGCAGGCGATCTCCACGCGGGCGGTGGACTGCTCCGCGTCGATCGCCCGCCGGTGGGCCGCCTCGCCGATCTCGCGGGCCCGGTCGATCCGGCCCGCCTCGATGTACGCGACCATGAGGGCGGCCGCCGGACCGTCCCCCCGCGGGTCCGTGGCGCCGGCCGGAGCCCCGGGCCCCGCCCGCAGGGCCTCGGCGACGGCCACGGCCGGTCCGGTCCGGCCCGTGACCGCGAGGGAGTGGGAGAGCGCCTCCCGCACCCAGGCCCGGACCCGGGGGGCGAACCCCTCACCGGTGTCGGCCAGGAACCGCTCCATCGCCACGGTGTCCCCGCGGGCGCCCAGGAGCCCGGCGCGCACGGCGGCGAGGCCCTGGGCCGCGGCCCCGTCGCCCAGCTCTCGTTGGGCCTGTTCGCACATCCGGTCCGCGCGGACGGCGTCCCCCAGCCCCCAGCGGAGGTTCAGGGCCCGCTCCAGCACGGCCACCAGCACCGCCTCGTCGTCGGGGGCGGCATCCCGGGCCAGCCGCAGATGGGCGTCCGCCGCGTGGCAGTCGCCCAGCCGGTTGCTCGCCTCTCCGCGCAGCAGATGGACCTCGTAGGAGGAGCCGTCCCCGGCGATGTCCTCCAGCAGGTCGACGACCAGCCGGTGGTCGCCGGCGTCGAGGGCCAGCCGCGCCGCCCGCACCGCCTGGTCCTCGGTGATGTCCTCACCGGCCATCAGCCTCCAGTGCACGGCCCGCAGCAGTTCGCGGTCCCGTGCCGGGCCGCGGTCCAGGACCGCGGCCGACTGCGTGCGCCAGATCGCGCGGCGCCGGGTCTCGGGGAGGCCGTCGCTCAGTACTTCGGCGTACAGCGGGTGGGCCAGCGCGACCCGGGCCCTCCGCTCCCGCGAGACGCGGACGGCGCCGGCCCGCTCCAGATGCCCGATCCGCTCCGCCGTGTGGGAGGCCTCCAGCCCGGCCAGCGGGAGCTCCCCGCAGACCGCCAGGGTCTCCAGCAGGTCCCTGGAGGCGGGCAGCAGGTGGTCGAGCCGCCGGCGGACCGTCTCGCGGATCCGGTCGGTGATCGCCGGCGGGCCGGTCAGCCGCCAGAACCCCTCGCGCTGCACGAGGGACCCGGACCGCAGTGCGGCGACGACCAGTTCGTGCAGCACCAGGGCGTTCCCGTGGGACAGCCGGGTCAGTTCGCCGAGGGAGTCATGGGTGAGGGGGCCGCCGAGCACCTCGGTGAGGAGCTCACCGACCTGTTCGGAGGTGAACTCGGTCAGGGTCACCCGGTGCGTCCGTTCGCCGAGGTCGAGGGCCGCGACCGTCTCCGCCCCCGTCGCGGTCGGCTGGGCGCCGACCGTTCCCACCACGACCACCTCGCCGGACAGGGCCAACCGTCTCAGCAGCAGGGCCGAGTCCTGGTCCAGCTGGTCGATGTCGCGCACGGTGAGCACCGGCGGGGCCGAGGCCACCGGGCGGGTGCCGGTGCCGCCGAAGTGCCCGAGCACCGAGGCCAGTACGCGGGCCGTGCGCGCGGAGCTCCCCGTCTCGGCGTGGAGGTCCGCCAGATGGGCGAGCGCCCCGAAGGGCACGCGCCGGGCGATGGCGGTGGCGGCCGCGGTGAGGACGGGACGGCCCATCCGGCCGGCGGCCTCGGCACACGCCCGGGCGAGACGGCCCTTGCCGACGCCGGGGGGCCCCTGGATCAGGAAGGTCGCGACGCTCCGACCGCTCAGCAGGGCCTTCCATGTCTCCAGGTCATCCTCCCGGGCGACGAGGGGCCACGGGGCGAGCGGGTCGAAGGGGGTGGTGGTCACGGTGAAACCTCAAGGTGTGCTCGGCGGCGGCGGGTTGGCGGCCGCCGCGACGGTCGCGGCTAGAGGGTGATCGGGATCCGCTCGTACCCGCGGAACACCGCTCCGGGACGGCGTACCGGCGGTCCGGCGAGAGCGATTCCGGGGAAGCGCTTGAGCAGCGCCGGGAACCCGGTCTCGCCCTCCAGCCGGGAGAGCGCGGCCCCCACGCAGTGGTGGGCGCCGTGGCTGAGGCTCAGATGGCGGTTCGGCGAGCGCCGCACATCGAGCCTGCCGGGGTCGGCGAACACTCCGGGGTCGTGGTTGGCGGCACCGACCAGCAGGACCAGCGGGGTGCCGGCGGGAACGTCGACGCCGCCGATCCGCAGGTCCTCCAGCGCGATGCGCATCAGCATCTGCCCGGGGGCGTCGTAGCGCAGCAGTTCGTCGGTGACCGTGCGGGCCACGGCCGCTTCGGAGCGGACGGCGGCGGCCTGTCCGGGGTCTCGGAGCAGAGCCACCAGACCGTTGCCGAACAGGTCGCTGACGGTGTCCAGCCCGGCACCGTACAGGGAGGCCAGGGTGTTCAGCAGGTCCGGCCCGGAGAGGCGCTCACCGGGACCGGCGGTCAGGAACGCCGAGAGCAGGTCGTCGCGGGGGTGGGCCCGCCGGTCGGCGACCAGCTCGCCCAGGTAGGCCCAGAGCCCTACCGCCGCCGTGTCGGCCCGCTCCACCTGCTCCGCGGTGGGTGCCGATTCGAAGACCAAGGCCCAGTCCCGTACGAGGTCCCGCAGCAGCAGGTGGTCGGCTGCCGGCACCCCGAGCAGATCGCCGATGACGACGGCGGGCACGTGGAAGGCGAACGTCTCCATGAAGTCGACCGTGCCTCCGTCGGCTCCGCTCTCGGCGAGGGCGTCCAGATAGCGGTGCACCGTCGCGTCGACCGCGTCGCGCAACTGCTCGACGCGGCGCGGGGTGAAGGCCTTCATGACGGGCTTGCGGAGCTCGGTGTGGAGCGGCGGGTCCTGGGTCAGCATGCCGCTGTAGGCGGTCGTGTAGGCGGGGTGGACCCGCCAGTCGTCCCGGGCCGCGCCCAGTTGCCGGGCCCCCCAGGTCCCGACCCGGGGGTCGGTCAGGGTGCGCTCGCACTGCGCGTGTCCGCTGATGTGGCACGCGCCGTTGCCCGCCAGGTGCACGGGAGCCGCCGCGCGCAGCCGGGCGTAGTGGGGGTAGGGGTCGTCCAGGGCCTCGGGCGACAGGGCCAGCGCCAGCAGGGTGTCGGCGTCTTCGGCGACGGGGTCGGTCGGCATGGTCTCCTCCGCGGATGCCCGCAGGCTCGGTCGGCAAGGGGTATGGGGTGAGCGGGGTCCGGTCACGGGGTGCATTCGGGCGGCGATCCGTCGAAGAGCGCGTCCCAGTCGATGGCCAGGGCCTCGGTGCCCTCGGGGACCAGTTCGTAGGTGCGCTCCAGCCATTCGGCGATCCCGTAGTAGTCGCCTTCGAGCACGGCGGAGCCCAGGGTCGTCCGCAGCCGGATGAACAGGGCGGCGCCGTCGTCCTCGTCGAAGCAGGGCCAGGCCGCCACATCGCCTTCCCCGGTGCGCGCGAACATGCCGTAGCTCAACAGCTCGCGGGCGAAGGTCCAGGAGGTGAGGTGCCGTTCGAACAGGGTGAAGTTCACGGTGACGGCGAAGGGGTCGGCGGCGTCGTACCGGAACGCGGCCGAGACGGGCGTCCTGCCCCCGTGCTCCTCGCGGACGTAGAGCACGGTGTCAAGGGACTCGTGGCTTCGGGTGGGGTGTCGGTCGGTCATGGCTCACCTTCAAGGCCTGAGGAGCATCGGCAAGGGGAATATCCGTCATCTCGGTTCTACCGGCGGCCGGCGGGCCCCTACATCAGGGTCGATCCCCAAACCCGTCCCCCGGGCCCCTCGGCCCCGCCCCGGCCACGCGTCCCGGCGAACCGCCCGGGCAGGGTCAGCGCGGGCCCCTGGGCATCAGGCCGGCGCGCCGTGCCGCGGCGTCCGCCGCCGCCGTGCCGCGGCTCGGGTTCGGTTTCGTGCGGGTCACGTACCGGAACGGCAGCCCGCCGGGCGCGGCGAGCATTCCGCCGAACCGGGTGTCACCCGCGAACCACACCCGGTCCCGGCCCGGGGCCGGTGCCGGTGTGCGCGGTCCGTCCCACCCCTGCTCGGGGGGCGGGAAGGAGCAGGCGCTCCCCCCGTCGGGCCGCAGCAGGACCACCCGCTCCTCGGTGCCCCAGCGCCGGCCGCCTTCACGTCGCCCTTCCGCCGCGACCACCCGCGTCTCACGGACCGCGCAGGGCCACACCTGCCACGGATAGGTGGCCATGATGCGCCGCTCCTTCACCCGGGCCCGGTGCCAGAGCAGCGTCAGCGCCACTGTGGCCAGCACGACGGGGGCCAGGAGGGCGCCGGCCACGGCGGTGACGGAGGAGGGCCCCACCACCAGGAACAGGAAGCAGAACAGCACCGCTTCCACCGCCAGCGCGATCACCCCCTTGTACGTCCCCCGCTCGCGCAGCCGCAGGACCTCCTCCACCCCCGGGGTGTCGATCGCGACCCCCGGCAGCTCCTCGTGACCGCTCTCGTGACCGGACATCGGCTCTCTCCCGCCTCGCTCGCCCCTAAACCCTTCCGGCGCCGGTGGGCCGCACCCGTACGCCTGATGATCTTGATGCACGAGGCGGGACCCGCGCATCAGGGTTCGACCCGCAGAAACCGGGGTCCGGCCCTGGACACGCGGGGTCGGGGTCGGGAGTACGGACCGGCGCGAACCCTTGGGGGTGTGGTCGGGGCGGGCCCCCGAGGCAGGTGGAGCTGTTGCGGCGGATGGTGAGGGTGCCCGCCGTACGCGGAGCGGGACGTGTGACAGGAGTGACGAGGGAATGACACCGGAGACCTTGCCCGTACTGGAACGGGACGACGACGTGGCCGTGTTCCACCAGGCCCTCGACGCGCTCGCGGAAGGGGCCGGCGGCTGCGCGTTCGTCTACGGCTCCCCGGGCATGGGCAAGAGCGTCCTGCTGGCGGCCGTCCGGCAGGAGGCGCGCGCCCGCGGGCTGCGGGTCCTCACGGCCCGGGGCTCCGTCATGGAACGCAGCTACGCCTTCGGTGTGGTCCGCCAGCTCTTCGCCCCCGTGGCCGGCGGCCGGTCCGGACCCCGGGGCCGGGACGTGTTCGACGGACCGGCAGGCGCGGCCGAAGAACTCCTGGTGCGGGGCACCGGCGCGGAGGAAGCCGCCGGAGGCCTCGCCGGACTGGACGCCCTCCACCACCTCCTCGCCCGGATGAGCCGCGACGAGCCGCTCGTCCTCACCCTCGACGACCTCCAGTGGGCGGACGAATCATCGCTGCGGTTCCTCAGCTACCTCCAACCCCGCCTCGGCCACCTCCCGGTCCTCGTCGTCGCAGGCCTGCGGCCCCCCGCGCCGGGCGCCGACGCGCACCTGCTGGACCGCCTCCTCACCAGGGAAAGGGTCCAGGTGGTGCGCCCCGCCGCCCTGAGCGAGCAGGCCACCGAGACCCTCCTGTCCGTCCTGCTCGGTTCCCCGCCGGAAGCGGAGTTCACCCGGGCCTGCCACCGCAGCACCGCCGGAAACCCGCTGCTCTTGCGCGAGCTGGCGCTCGCCCTGACGGCCGAAGGGCTCCTCCCCGCCGACGGCAACGCCCACCGGGTCCTGGAGATCGGCTCGGCCGCCGTGCAGCAGCGCGTCGCCGTCGAACTGGACGGAGTGCCGGACGCCTCCCTCCGCCTGGCGGAGTCGATCGCCGTACTGGACGGGCAGGCCACCCCGGCCAACGCGGCCCGGCTGGCCGACCTCACCACCCTCGAAGTGGGCCGGGGAGCCGCCCGCCTCGAAGAGGGCCACCTCATCCGGACCCTGCGCCCCGAACGCGAGGGCATCCGGTACGCCTACGTCCACCCGCTGGTCCAGGCGGCCGTGTACGAGCACATCGCCCCGCCCCGCAGGGCCGAGTACCACCAGCGGGCGGCCGAACTCTTCACCGACAACCACGAACTCGCCGAATCCGCGGCCGCGCACCTGCTGCGGATACCGGCCACCGGGGATCCGGCGGCCGTCACCACCCTGCGGCGCGCGGCCCACGACGCCTGGGCGCGGAGCTCCCCCGACGAGACGCACGCCTACCTCCGGCGGTGCCTGGCCGAACCCATGGAGGACGACGTCCGCCGCTCGGTCCTGCTCAGCGCGGCCAGCGCACGCCAACTGGTCGACCTGGGATCGGCCGTCGGATACCTGGAGCAGGCCCTGGCCCTGACGCACGACCCACGGGAGGCGGCACGGCTGAACTGGGTCCTGGGGGGAGTGCTGCTGCTGTCGCAGCAGGCGGACCGGGCCTACCGGGTGTGGCGGGAAGCCCTGTCGGCCCTGCCGGAGGACGAGACCGACCTGCGCGGCCGCCTCCAGGCGAGCCTCGTCAACATCCCCCTGGTGATGCCCGACCGTCCGGACCTCCTCGCCTACGCCCGGGACCTCGCCGAGCCGCCCGAGCACGACAGCCTGGGCGCACGGGGCCTGGCCTGCGTCCGCGCCGCCGTCGAGGCGTACGACGGGAACCCGAACGCGGTGTCGCGCCTGGGCGGCTGCGACGTGCTGGTCCACGAGACCGACCCGCGGCCCGCCGACGAGTTCTCCGTACCGGAGGCGAGCACCGAGAGCTGGCAGGTCTGCTCGTGGCTGACCCTCCTCATGGCCGACGACCCCAGGGTCCTGGACCGCCTGGCCGAGAGCGTGGACATCGGACGCCGGCTCCGCGCCCCGCGCGCCCTGTCGGCCGCCTACTGCTTCCGGGGAGTGGCCCGGCTCTGGCGGGGCGAGCTGGCCGAGGCGCGGGAGGACCTGATCGACGCCCTGGAAGCCATGGAGCTGGCGAACGTCGACGTCGGACGCCCCTTCATCGCCGCCTACCTGGCCGAGACACTGCTGGAGACCGGGGACCTCGACGGCGCCGGAGCCGCGATCGACGCGGCGGGAATACCGCTGCTCTCACCGCCGCCCGGCGGCCAACTGTCCTTCCTGCTCCACGCGCGCACCCGGTGGCTGAGGCTCTCCGGTCGGCACGACGAGGCCGTGGAGGCCGCCGTTCTCGCCGGGCGGCGCTGGGCGGCGCACGGCGGGCGGAACCCGGCCGGCGTGCCCTGGCAGTCGGAAGCCGCCCTGTCCTTCCACTCCCTCGGCCGCTACGACGAGGCCCGCCGCCACGCCGCCGACGAACTGGCCCTGGCCGTCCGCTGGGGGGCACCGCGCGCCCTCGGCCGGGCCCTGCGGGTCTCGGGCATCGTGGAACCCGAACGTGTGGGCACCGGCCGGCTGCGGGAGTCCGTCGCCGTGCTGCGGGGCTCGACCGCCCACCTGGAACTCGCGCACAGCCTCGTGGAACTCGGCACGGTCCTGCGGGAACGGGGCGACACGGACGGCGTCCACTGCCTGGACGAGGGCCTGCGGCGGGCGGTCCGGTGCGGTGCCGGACCACTGGCGGCCAGGGCGCGTCGCGAACTCGCGGCGGCCGGCGGCTCCACGGGGCGAACGCCGGGCGGCCCGGAGGCGCTCAACCCCAGCGAGCTCCGGAGCTGCGAACTGGCGGCGAGGGGAGTCACCAACCGGGAGATCGCCCACCAGCTGCTGGTGACGGTCAAGACCGTCGAGGCCTACCTGTCGAGCAGCTACCGCAAACTGGGCATCGCCGGCCGGAAGGAACTCGCGGTCGCCCTGGCCCGGGCAACGGAATCCGGATGAGGCACACGGGGCCGGAGTGACCCCCGGACACCGGGGTGATGTGCGGCGGCAGCCACATCAAGCAAGGGCCCGGTGCGCCTCACCCTGGGATTCGCAAGCCTCTCCTCAGGGTCCTCCCCCGATGCGGGACGCCGTTCCGGAATCCACAATCGGAGCTGCCGACGCCCCGGTCCGACCGTCCCGGGGCTCCACGCCCAAGAAAAGAGGCGCCCGCTTGAGCGACCCCACCGTGGTGGACCTCGCCGCACTCGGCGAGGACTTCACCCGCGACCCGTACCCCGTCTACGCCTCCTTACGGGAGCGCGGTCCGGTCCACCGCATCCTGATGCCCGGCGGCACCGAAGCCTGGCTCGTCGTCGGATACACGGCGGCGCGCACCGCTCTCGCCGACCCCCGCCTGACCAAACGCTGGGGGAGCGCCGCCCCCGGACTGGGCGTCCAGCCGTTCTTCTCCGCCGTCACCATGCTCGGCGCCGACCCGCCCGTCCACACCCGGCTGCGCCGGCTGATCGCCCGGGAGTTCACCCCCCGCCGGATCGAACGGCTGGCACCGCGCATCGCCGAGACCACCGACACCCTCCTCGACGCGATGCTGGCCACCCCCCGCCGCACCGCCGACCTGGTCGACTCGCTCTGCTTCCCCCTCCCGATCACCGTCATCGGCGAACTGATCGGCGTACCGGTACCGGACCGCGAACGCTTCCGGGCCTGGTCCCGCACCACCGTCACCGCGGCCGCCCCCGCCGCGCGCGCGGCCGCCTCCGAGGCCCTCACCGGCTATCTGACCGCACTCCTGGACGACAAGCGCGAGAACCCCGGGGACGACCTGGTCAGCGCCCTGCTGCACACCGCGGACGACACCGAGGACGAGGCCCTCTCCAGCGAGGAACTCCTCGGCATGGTCTGGCTGCTGCTCGTCGCCGGCCACGAGACCACCGTCAACCTGCTCACCAACGGAGTCCTCGCCCTGCTGACCCATCCCGACCAACTCGCCGCGCTGCGGTCCGACTTCTACGGACTGATCGACAACACCGTCGAGGAGGTGCTGCGCTACGACGGGCCGGTGGAGACGCCCACCTACCGGTTCACCGTGGACCCGTACGAACTGGCGGGCACCATCATCCCCGGCGGCGGGCAACTCGTCCTCGTCGCACTCGCCGACGCCGACCGGGACCCGGCCCGCTTCCCCCTCCCCGGCCGCTTCGACATCCGCCGCGACACCCGGGGCCATGTCGCCTTCGGCCACGGCATCCACTACTGCCTCGGAGCTCCGCTGGCCCGGCTGGAAGCCCGCATCGCCCTGGGCGCCCTCCTCACCCGCTGCCCCGAACTCGCCCTGGCCGTACCCCGGGAGGACCTGGCCTGGCGCCCCGGCATGATGATGCGCGGTCCCGAGCACCTACCGGTCCGGTGGTAGTGCCGGTGGAGCCGAACTGCGGCCATTTCGACGATCCGCGACACCGCGACCGCATCCCCGTCGGGTGCGGCTGCGCACGGGGCTGCTGCCTGTGGCCCGAGCGGGAGGCCCGGGAGCTGGACCGGCTGGGCGCGCCCCGGGTGGGGGAGTCCCGGCTCGTGGTGGAGCCGGGAAGCCCGGCCCACGGCGAGGTCGGCACCGTCCTGAACCGCTTCATGATGTGGGCCGCCGACGCCGAGGAGACCGGAGGCGAGGAGGGGGCCTGGCTGACGCTGTCCCTGCCCGGCCGCGACCGGCGGGACCGGAACCGGCGGCGCCCCAAACCGCCCCGCCCCACCTGGTGGACGGGCCCGCTTCGCGCCACCGCGGAGGTGGTCAGCTGAGGGCCCCCTTCAGCTCCCGCCGACTGGAGACCCCCAGCTTGCGGTAGGCGTTGGTGAGATGCGCCTCCACCGTCTTGGTGGTGACGAAGAGGTGCTGTGCGATGTCCCGGTTGCTCATGCCCCCGCACACCAGTTCCGCCACCCGCCGTTCGCTGGGGGTGAGGGAGCCGGGCCCGGCGACCTCCGGCTGCCGCGGTCCGACCCCCGTGGCGGCCAGTTCGGCGGAGGCCAGCCCGGCGAGCGGTTCGGCTCCGCGGGCCCGCGCCAGGGCATGGCCCTCCCCGAGCAGGGCGCGGGCCTCACCGCGCAGACCGGTCCGACGCAGCGCCGCCCCGAGGTCGACCAAGGCCTTCGCGTACTCCAGTCGCGCCGGGCTCGGGGCCAGGACCGTCACGGCCTCCCGGAGCAGCTCCCGCCCCCGCTCACCGCCGGTGGCCCGGCCGGTGATCCGCAGAGCCCGGCCGAGGGCTCTCGGCGCCCCCCAGCGCCGGGCCAGCACCAGTTCCTCCCGGGCGAGGACGAGGGCCTCCTGCGGACGGTGCAGGGCGAGCAGGTTCAGTGCCGCCTCGCCGCGCCAGGCCACCACCGCGGGGTTGCGGCCGGAATTGGAGGCGAAGCGGTCCCCGGCGGCGAGTGCGGCCGTCAGCGCCTCCTCCGGGCGACCCTGGGCGCGCAGCAGGCTCGCCCGGGCCTCCAGGAACCAGTAGAGGAGCCCCGCGGCGGGCAGTGGATCGCCGGGGGCGCCGCGTTCCAGCACCTCCGCCGCCTCGGCCCGCCGTCCCTGTTCGACGAGCGTCCGGGCCAGGATGGCCACGGCCACGGGTCGGGCGATGTCGTGGTGCGTCAGCTCGATCAGCCTCAGCACCTCCGAGCTCACCGATTCCGCCTCGGAGAGCTGTCCGTGCCACAGCCAGCCGAGGCCCTGGTAGATCCGGGCGATGGGGAGCACGGCCAGCGAGCCGCTCCGGCGGGCTTCCTCGACCGCGGCGTCCATCGCCGCCATGGCCTCGTCGTGCTCGTCGGCGACCAGCAGGGCGAGCCAGGCACCGAGGACGACCGCCTGGGAGTTCGCCAGCCGCAGCCTGCCGCCGGCCAGGGCGGACCGGGCGCGGGCCACCGCCGACGGATCGCCCCGCCAGGCCTGCTCACCCGCGATCATGGCCTCCAGGGCGCGCGCGCCCAGGGTGTCGGCGTAGGGCAGCCGCGCGAGTTCCGGCAGCGGCGCGGCGAGGTGCTGCCATCCGCTCACGGTCGGCGGGAAGCAGAGGAGGTTCCCGTCGAGCATGCGGCGCAGGTCGTGGTCGTCGGCCGGCAGCGCGTCGCGGGCCTGGGTGATCACGTCCACCGCCTCGGCGGTACGCGCCATGTAGTGCAGGGCCATGCCCAGCGGTGCGGCGAGACCGGCGCGCTGCCGAGGATCGTCGGTGAGCGCGAGCGCCCGCCGGAGGTACCCGGTGCAGGCCCGCAGGTCCACCATCGCCGCGACGGACCCCGCCTCCGCCAGTACCTCGGCCAGGATCCCGTCGCGGGGCGGCTCCGCCAGCGCCCTCCGCAGGTAGGCGTGGGCGCTCTCGGCGGAACCGCGCCGCGAGGCCTCGGCCGCCGCCCGGCGCAGCAGGCCGACGACCTCCGGATCGCCGACGGCCGGCAACTGCAGCAGATGGGTGGCGACCCGGAGCGGGGACGCCCCGGCAGCCGTCAGGAGGTCCACCGCACGCCGGTGGGCGGTCATCAGCTCCGACCAGTCGATGATCTCGTGCACGGCGGTGCGGATCAGCGGATGGGTGAACCTCAGCGGCCGGGAATCCGTGTCCTCGGTGCCCTGCCCGGGCTGGAGCAGCCCGATGCGCCGAAGGGCCCCGCACATCTCGGCGCAACGGGACCGGGACAGGCCCGCCAGGTCCGCGGCGGCCGCCGGACCGGCGTTCTCTCCCAGCACCGCCACGGCCCTCGCCAGCGCCGACGCGTCCGCCGGGAGCCGGGCGAGCCGGAGCTTCACCCGCTGGGTCACCGCCCGGGCCCCGGCGTCCACCACCAGTGCCGCGTTCTCCGCGACGGGCTCGATGTCCTCCCCGACGACGTCCGCCAGCGATTCCAGCAGCAGCGGATTCCCGCCCGTGGCCGCGTGGCAGGCCCGCAGGAAGGCGGCATCGGCCGGCTTCCCGATCCGGGAGCGGAGCAGCCGGGCCGCACCCTCGGCGGACAGCGGTCCGGGACGCAGCACCCGGCGGTCCGCGTGCCGGGTGATCAGTTCCGACAGGACCTCCTCGGCGTCCGGCTCGTCGGAACGCGCCGCGATGAGGAGCAGGACCCGCAGATCCCGGATCCGGGGGGCAAGATAGGCCAGGAAGCGCAGGGATCCGGCGTCGGCCCAGTGCAGGTCGTCCACGACCAGCAGCAGCGGCCCGTCCTGGCTGATGTTGGCCGTCAGCCAGTACAGCCCGTGCAGCACCGCGAAGTCGCCGGTGCCGCCGTCGGCGGCCCTGACCGCCCCGCCGGGCCCGGACCCGACCACGGGCACGGCCCGCCGCGCCGCGCCCGCGAGCCATTCGGCACTGCGCTCCGGGGCGGCCCTGGCCACCAGCCCCTCGAACAGCTGCTGCACCAGCCCCATGGGGAAGGAGCGCTCCATCTCGGATCCGCGCGCCGTCAGCACCGTTCCGCCGAGGCGGCCGACGGCCCGGGCCCCCTCCGCCAGCAGCCGGGACTTCCCGATCCCGGCCGGCCCCTCGACGGCCACCAGCCCGCCCACGCCCTCGCGGAGGCTCTCCACGGCGTCCCGGATGACCGCCACTTCACCCTCGCGTTCGACCAGCATCCCGCCGTCCCCCTTCACGCCCTCCGCAGTGCCGGACCGGCGTCTCGGCCGCCCCGCCACGGAACCCGATCCCGGGCGAGCCGTCAACGCGGCCCGTCGGACCCCTCGGCCGTGTGTGCCGTGAGGGCCTCGGTCAGCTGCCGGCGGTTGGTCACCTGAAGCTTCCGGTAGGCGCTGGTGAGATGTGCCTCCACCGTCTTCGGGGTGACGAAGAGGGCCTGGGCTATGTCACGGTTGTTCATCCCCCCGGAGGCGAGCTCCGCGACCCGCTGCTCGCTGGGAGTGAGCGACTTCGGCCCGAGGACCTGGATCCGGCGGGGACGCGCACCGGCGGCGTTGAGCTCCGCGGCGGCACGGTCGATCAGCCGGGTCGCACCGCACTGCTCGGCCAGGGCGCGTCCCTCCGCCAGCAGGTCGCGGGCCTCCAGCCGACGGCCGTGGCAGCGGAGCGCGGCACCGTGGTCGACCAGGGCCTTGGCCAGTTCCAGGCGGTTCGGGCCATCCGCCAGCACCTCCACCGCCTCGCCCAGCAGCGCGAGCCCGTCAGCGGATCCGGATCCGCTGACCAGGCCCGCGACGCGCAGCGCGTGCCCCAGCGCCCGTGGGGCCCGCCACTTCCGCGCCAGCTCGACCTCCGCGTGCGCGTGGGCGAGGGCCTCGTCCTGCCGGTCGAGCGCCCACAGGCTCAGGGCCGCCTCGGAACGCCAGGCCACGACCGCCGGGTTGCGGCCCGAGTTGTCCTCGAAGCGCCGCCCCGCCGCCATCGCGGCCGCGAGGGCCTGCTCCGGCCGCCCCTCCGCGCGCAGCAGATGGGCCTCCGCCTCCAGGAACCAGTACAGACGCCCGTACGCGGGCAGGGGGCCGTTCCGGCCGGACGAGTCGAACTGCTCGCGCGCCTCCGCCAGGCGGCCCTGCTCCACCAGGGAATGCGTGAGGATCGCCAGACCGATGGGTCGGGTGACCACGTGCCCGGTGATCGCCATCAGCCTCAGTGACTCCTGGACGTCCAGGTCGGCCTCCGCCAGCCGCCCCCGCCACAGCCAGCCGAGGGCCCGGTACATCAGGGCGACCGTGAGCTCGGACAGCGAACCGCTCCGACGGCCCCGGTCCACCTCCGTGTCGATGGCGGCCATGCCCTCCGTGTACCGGTCGGCCACCAGGAGCCCCAGCCATGCCCCGATCACGGTGACCTGGCCACTGGACTGGTCCAGGGAGCCGCCGGCGAGCGCCGCGCGCGCCTGCACCACGGCCGAGGGGTCGCCGGCGAACGCGTCCAGGGCGGCGAGGACCCCCTCCAGGGCGCGGGCCCCCACCGTGTCGGAGGCGGGCAGCCGGCGCAGCTCGGGGGACCGCCGCGCCAGATGGCCGTGGCCACCGGTGGTCATCACGATGTTCAGCAGCAGGCCCTCCAGCTGCCGCCTGAGGTCGTCGTCCTCCTCGGGCAGGCCGTCCCGGGCCCCGCTCATCACCAGCACCGCCTCCGACGTACGGCTGAGGTACAGCAGCACCACTCCCAAGGTGCAGGCGAACTTGGCGCGTTGCCGGACGTCGGCCGTCAGGGCCATCGCCTCGGTGAGGTGCTCCGCGCACTCCTCCAGGTTGACCATCTGCGCGGCGGAGGCGGCCTCCGTCAGCACCTCGGCGCGCACGCCCTCCGACGGCGGCTCCGCCAGGGCCCGCCTCAGGTAGATGCATGCGCTGTCGCTGGACCCCCGGTGCAGCGCCTCCACCGCGGCCTGACGCAGGGTGGTCACCCCGGCCTGGTCCCCCCGCGGGGGGACCCGCAGCAGGTGGGCGGCCACCTGCTCGGCCGGAGCCTTCATCCAGGTCAGCAGGTTCGCCGCCCGCCGGTGCCCGGTCATCCGTGCGGCCGGGTCGATCGCCTCGTACACCGCCGACTGCACCAGGGGGTGGACGAACCTCCACAGCGCGGCCGGATTCCCGTCCGTGGGATGGGCCCGGAGCAGGTCCATCCGCTCCAGGGCCCTCATCGTCTCGGCAGCGGCCAGCGGGGAGAGCCCGGCGAGTTCGGCGACCGCGTGCAGGCTCGCGGGCACGCCCCAGATCGCCACCGCCCGTGCCAGGGCGGTCGCCCGGGGCGGAAGCTGCGCCAGCCGCAGCTCCACCCGGTGGGCCACGGCCCGGCCGCCTACCTCCAGCACCGACCGGGAGTTCCCGGCCACCGGTTCGATGCCCCTCGCCGCGGCCAGTGATTCCAGCAGCAGCGGATTGCCGCCCGTCGCCGTGTAGCAGGCGTCCAGGAAGGGCTGGTCGGCCGAACTGCCCAGGGTGTGCCGCACCACCTGTTCCGAACCGGTCCTGCTCAGTGCTCTCAGGGCCAGCAGCCGGCCGGCCGGGTGGGTGGCCAGCTGGTCCAGCAGATGCGTCTCGGCCCCTGGTTCACCGGGCCGCACGCCGACGACGACGAGCACCGGCTGGCTCGTCACCCGGGGGGCGAGAAAGGCCAGGAACCGCAGCGAACCCGCGTCGGCCCAGTGCGCGTCGTCCACCAGCAGGACCAGGGGCCGGTCCTGGCAGACGTTGGCCGTCAGCCAGTACAGGCCGTGCAGGACGGCGAAGTGACCCGATACGGGCTCCCCGTGCGCTCCTTCGCCCGCCGGGCCCAGGAGCGCGGCCGCCGGCACCGCGGCCCCCGACAGCCACTCCGCCCGCCGCCGGGGGTCCTCCTCGGCCAGCAGGCCGGTGAAGAGCTGCCGGACGACGCCCATCGGGAACGCGCGTTCCATCTCGTTCCCGCGCGCCGAGAGCACCCGCGCCCCCGCCGCGAGGCCGGCCGCCTCGGCCTCGCGCAGCAGCCGGCTCTTCCCGATGCCGGCGGGCCCTTCCACCAGGAGCAGCCCGCCGGAGCCGCTCCCGAGCTCGTCGACGGCCCGGTGGAGGAGCGTCACCTCCGAGGTCCGTTCGAGGAAGAGACCAGAACTGTGCATGCAGCGGAGTCCGTTTCACTTCGTTGGGGCCGGGGCCGGCGGCCCCGGCCCCGGCGGGGGAACGGCTTCAACGACGCGTCCCCGGCAGGATCAGTAGTTGGTCACCGAGTCGCAGCCGTGGCCCAGATGGGTGATCGGGCCCGGATAGGTGCCGCTGGTGTGCTGCACCAGCACATCGTTGGAATTGCGGTGCACCGCGTCGCCGAGGTGGACGGGAATGTCCGCCACGTCGTCGCAGGTGATCTCGTCCTCATCGGTGGAACTGCCCGCGGTGTAGAAGGTGTCGTTGCCTGAGCCCCCGCTGAGTTTGTCCTCGAACACGGTGGCGTTGGGCCCGCCGGGCCCGCTCGTGAGGATGTCGTTGCCGGGGCCGCCGACGAGATGGGACGTCCCGCCGGCGGCCGTGATCGTGTCGTTGCCCTCCCAGGCGCCGACGGAGACGATGATCGGTGCCCAGGTGTTGCCGCTGAGGTAGCTGCTGCCGTTGAGGGTCACGGTGTCGTCGCCGGCCCAGGTGACCACATCCACCTGGTACACCTCGCGCGGTTCGGAATAGATGTCGTTCGCGGCCTTGGGGCAGCTGATCGTGGTCGAGCTGTCGAGCGTGCACTGGGTGCCCGGCAGGGCACTGTCATCGATGATCATCGACGAGGCATTCGAATCGGTGAACACGATGCGGTCTCCCGCGCCCGACAGGTCGACGGTGATCGTGTCTGCGGATCCGGTGCCGTAGTAGGTGATCCCCAGGTCCGCGTACTGGTAGCTGAAGACCAGCTTCCCCTCCGTCCGGACGGCCGCAGCGGGCCCCCCGGAGACCAGGACGGCCGCGGCCGTCCCCCAGATGACCAGGGCCATCGCCATCAGAAGGCGACCTGCCCGGGCCTTCGGCTTCGTGACCACCACTGCCTCCAAGACCGATCGGGTGCGGGGCCACATTCTCGAACGGTCGCGAACCGCCCAGAAGAGTAGCCGCTACTCCATCGCGCGGAACCCGCCGAACCGTCCCCGGTGGAAGAGGAGCGGCTCCTGGTGGCCGGGCCGGGCGCCGAGGGCGACGACCCGGCCCACCACGACCAGGTGGTCGCCCCCGCCGTGGACCGCGTCGACGAGGCAGTCCACCCAGGCCGGCACCCCGGACAGCAGGGGGGAACGCGTGACGGGCGCCGGACCGTGCTCCACGCCCGCGAACTTGTCGCCGCCGTCCGAGGCGCTGACGGCGAACCGCCGGCACAACCCGCCCTGGTCGGCGCCCAGTACGTTCACGCAGAATCCCCCGGAACGCTCGATGAGCGGCCAGGTCGCCGAGGCGCGCCCCACCGCGAACAGCACCAGGGGAGGATCCAGCGAGAGCGCGCTGAACGACTGGCAGGTGAACCCCAGGGCCTGCCCCCCGCGGGTCCCCGTCACCACCGTCACTCCGCTGGCGAAGTGCCCGAGCACCCGCCTGAACTCCGTGGCCTGCCCGGCCTCCGCCGCGGCTCTTCCGGTGACCCCCATCGTTCCTCCCTCGAACATCTCGCTCATCCGTTGAGGGAGTGGTCCGGTCTCATGCCCCGGACACCCCCCTCAGTCCCGCGATCTCCTCCAGCACGTCGAGCCCGTCCCGGTCCGGCACCGCGGGAAGGACCGCCACCTCCTGCGCTCCGTGGGTCCGAGCGGCCTCCACGTACCGCAGGAAGTCGTCGGCGCCGGTGTAGGCGAGGATGTGGTACTGCTTCAGCTCCTTCGGGTCGCGGTCCACGGCGGCGCACTCGGCCTCCAACCGCCGGACCGTGTCCGGCATGTCGGCCGGGGAGAGCGCCGCGCTGATCCACCCGTCGCCCCGCCGGGCCGCCCTGCGCAGGGCCCCGGGGCTGTTCCCGCCGATCAGGACGGGGGGCCGCGGACGCTGCACGGGGTGGGGGAGCGCCACCACGTCGCGGAAGGACACGAACTCCCCCTCGTACGTCGCCGGAACGTCCTGCCACATCCTGGTCATCGCGTCGATGTACTCGTCCGCCCGCTTTCCCCTGCGCTCGAAGGGCACACCGATCGCCGCGTACTCCTCCTCGGCCCAGCCGACCCCCACCCCCAGGTCGAGCCGGCCCCGGCACAGGTTGTCGAGGGCGCTGACCTGGTTGGCCAGGACGAGGGGGTTGCGCTGCGGAAGGATGAGGATGTTGGTGCCCAGCCGGATGGTGGTGGTCGCGGCGGCCACCGCGGCGAGGCTGATCAGGGCGTCGTGGAACACCTGCCGGGGGGCGAACGGCGGTTTCCCGTCCGGGCTGTAGGGATAGGGGGAGCGGTAGTCGTCGAAGAAGACGACGTGGTCCGAGGTCCACAGATGGGTGAATCCCATGTCCTCGACGGCCTTCCCGGTGCGGGGTGCGTCGGCCAGGGTGTTTCCGGGGGAACCGTCGAACAGCCAGATGACACCGATGTCCATGGGGGTCTCCGTCCGGGTCAGCGTGATCGCGGGGCGGATGCCGGACGTCTGAGGCCCGCCCGTCCGCCGGCAGCGCTCGTCTTCCGGAACAGGCTAGGGACCCGGTGGCGGCGCACAAGAGTAGTCGCTACTCAGGCGCGCGCCACCACGGCTGCGGGGCGGTGACCGGAGCGGCGGTCCCCGCGTTCCGGGACCACCGGGCCGCCGCTGTCCCGGGGTTCCCCGCACATCCGCGCGGCGCCCCAGGCCTTCTTGTAGGCACCGCTGCGCGCGGTGTAGGACTGGGCCCCGCACGCGAGCTGTTCGGCGGACGCCCCGAGACGAGGAGTCCCGACGAGGAGCGCCCCGAGGAGAGGGAGCCCGATGGAGTCCCAGTTCGATCAGTTGGCCGATCTCTACGAGCAGACCATGGAGGCGCTTCCCTACCGGCGCATGATCGAACAGCCGTCGATCCTGGAGGCCCTCGGGAGCGTGCGGGACCGCACCGTGCTCGACTTCGGATGCGGCAGCGGCCTGTACGCACGCACCCTCGCCCGCGAAGGGGCGGGACGGGTGGTCGGGATCGACCAGTCCGAGGGAATGATCCGGTACGCCAGACGCCGGGAGAGGGAAGAGCCCCTCGACGTCCGCTACCTGCGCCACGTCACCGAGGACAAGCTCCCCGACCCTGCCCTGGCCGCCGCCTTCGACGTGGTCCTCACGGTCTACGTCCTGCCGTACGCCCCCTCCGAAGCCGCCCTCACCACGCTCTGCACCGTCCTGCGCAGCGCGCTCAAACCCGGCGGCCGACTGCTGGCCGCCACGCTCAACCCGGACTTCGACACCTCCCCCCACTACTACCGCGAGCACGGGTTCGACCTCACGGCACCGGACGACCTCCACGACGGCGCTCCCGTCCACCTGCACAGCGACATCGGCGGCCAGGGCATCGACGTCACCGCCTACTACTGGTCGGCGGCCGCGCACGAGAGGGCCCTCGCCGATGCCGGCTTCACCGGCGTCACCTGGACCGCGCCCCGCTGCCGGCCGGGTACCGACCCCGAGCCCTTCGCCACCTATCTGGCCAGCCCCCACACCCTGCTGCTCTCCGCCCGGGCCTGAACCCGCCGCGACGCGTGACGCGTGATGCCAATGTTGGGGTCGGTTCCTGGTGCGGGACGGCCCCGCCGCACGGGATTCTTCGACGACCGAAGCGATCACCGATGCAGGGAAGGGCCGAGCGCCATGGAACGCAGACAACTTCTCCGAGCCGCCGTCGCCGGAATAGCGGGGACGGGGCTGGCCGGTATCCAGGGGGTGGCCCGGGCGGTCCCGGCCACCCCGAACTTCTCCCTCGACTTCAGCCCCCACATGGAGCAGTGGTACGGCAACGGGGAGCAGGAGTACGACCACACCTGGTGCAACTACTTCCAGGGCATGGCACCGGGGTCGGAGTACTGGTACGTCACCAGCAACCAGACCGGCACGGGGCGCGGGCTGTGGCGCCTGAACCACGACTTCAAGAGCGCCAAGTGGATGAAGGAGCTCTCGCTGCCGGCCGCCAAGCACATCGGCGCGCCGACCTTCGACGCCGCCAGGAAGCGCTTGTACGTGGCCCTGGAGCCCGGGGTGAAGGCGCAGGTATGGGAGGTGCAGCTGACCGGTACCGACGGCTGGACGGGGCACACCGCCCGGGTCCGCGATCTGGACCACGGCGGGTCGCGGCCGCAGGGGTACTCGGCGCCCTGGTGCGCGCTCAACCCCGCCGACGGACTGCTCTACAGCTCCGTGTTCGGCTCGCCCGTGGAGACCCCCGACCGGGTGGACCGGATCTTCGCCTACGATCCGGACCAGAACTTCAAGCACGTCCGCACGGTCACGATTCCCAGCGGTTTCTCCATGCACCGGGTCCAGGGCGGTGCGTTCGGCGTGCTGAACCACCTCTACCTGTCCAGCGACCGGGACGACAAGCCCGGACAGAAGAAGATCCACGGCTTCCGCGTTCCCGAGCAGGGCTCCGAGGCCGTGCCCCTGGGCACGGTGGGAATCAACGCTCCGGACCTCGAAGTGGAGGGACTCGCCGTCGGGGTCCCCTCCAACCACACACCCGCCTTCTCCCAGGTCGCGATGGACTGGGTGACCGTCGGGTGCGTACGAGTGCACTGGTTCAGCCTCGACGACGTCTACCTCAAGCGCTACCACGTGCCCAACAGGCTCAAGGTCTGACGGTCACGCGGGCGGTGAGCCGTTGAAGACCTGGTCCCAGTCGATGAGCGAGGACTCCGTGCCGTCGGGGACGAGGTCGTAGGTGCGTTCGAGCCATTCCGAGATGCCGCGGTAGTCGCCTTCCAGCAGCGCCGAGCCCATGGGGGAGCGCAGGCGGATGAGGATGCTCGCGCCCCTGTCCTCGTCGAAGGTGGGCCAGACCGTCACATCGCCCTCCCCGGTGCGGGCGAACATGCCGTGGCTCAGCACGGTCCTGGCGAAGGTCCAGGAGTTGACGTGCCGGTCGAGCATCGTCAGGTCCATGGTCACGGCGAAGGGTTCCGCCATGTCGTAGCGGAACGTGGTGGGGATCGGTTTTCTGGGCCACTGCCCGTCGTGCACGTAGACCTCCGTGTCCAGTGATTCACGGCTTCCACTGTTCTGCTGATCGTTCATCGCTCACCTTCGTGTCCTGGGGAACAGCGACAGGCCGGGCGCCAGGGGAACCTGTTCCGGACGGCTTTTGCTTCGTCTTGGTTCTACCGAGGGTCGGCCGACCCTCACATCAGGGTCCGTCCCCAACCCTGGCCCTCGGCCTAGGGGGTGCTGTCAGGGGTGGGTGCGGTGCAGGTCGGAGCCGGTGCGGCGGGCCCCGGACCCCCTCAGTCACCTGGCCTTGCTCCATGGCATATGCGCCGCCGGGCGGACGGACGGGTTCCGTCGACATCGCGCGGGCCGATGGTTTCCAGCCTCGCCGAGCCCGGCCGTGCTCACCCGCCCAAGGGTGGGCCCTCGGGAGCCGAGCAGAGGGTCCGGGTGCGATTCGCCCGGGGTTCACCCGCGTGCCCGACACCACACGTCCTGGTGAAGGTTGCCTTGCCGCCGGCACATTCGAGAGTCGGGAATCTCGGAACCGGCGGCTCCGCAGTTCACCGACCCGATTCGTCTTCCCTTGAGGAGAAGGACGTGAAGAAATCGCAATCGAGGGCCCTGCCCGCGGTCCTGGCCGGATCGCTCTTCCTCGCCGTGATGCTGGGAGGCCAGCCCTCCGCAGCCGCGACACCGCCTGAACCGGCGCCGGTCTCCGGCGAGGCCCTGATGATGGCCCGGTCCTTGAAGATCCCGGCTCAACAGGCCCAGCAGCGAATGGACCGGGAGAGCGCCCAGTCCGTTCAGGCCGCACGCCTGGAGAAGGCCCTGGGGGCCCGCTCGGGCGGCAGCTGGATCGCCCCGCAGGACGGCGCACTCACGATCGGCGTACTCGACGAGGCGGACGCCAGGACCGTCCGGTCCGGCGGAGGGCGCCCCCAGGTCGTCTCCTACAGCCAGGACGAACTGGACAGGACCAAGGCCGAGCTGGACGCACTCGCCGAGGTCCAGGGGGCAGGCAAGGCCGTCTCCTGGGGCGTGGACGTGATGAGGAACCGCGTCACCCTCGCCGTCCCGGACGGGCGGCTGGACGCGCGGACCGCCTCGTTCGTACGGGCGAGCACGACCTCGCGCCCCCAGGTGCGGGTGGAGCGGACCAACGGGACCGCGGTGGCTGCCGGCCTCGAAGTCCGGGGCGGCGAGCAGATACAGACCGCCCCCCTCGCCGTCGGCCCCACCATGCTCTGCTCGGCCGGATTCAGCGGTCGTGAGAAGGTCTTCCAACTGCCCTACCTGATCACGGCCGGACACTGCACCGAAGGAAAGGTGAAGGCGCTCAGGAACGGGATCGCGCTGGGCACGATCGCCCCCGAGGGCAGCTACCCGACGAACGACTACGGCCGGATCCTCATGACCAATCCGGCGTCCTGGGACCCTTCCGGCTACGTGTCACGGCACGGAGCGGCGGCGGACATTCCGTTGAAGGGGTACCTCGCCGGAAACCCGTTGGTCGGCTCTCAGGTCTGCAAGTCCGGGAACACCACCAAATGGACCTGCGGAATGGTGAAGCAGACCAACCGCACGGTCAACGTCCTGAAGCCCTCGGGCGAGGTGCTCGGCACCGTCTCGGGTCTGACCGAGGTGGACCTCTGCGGAAAGCCGGGCGACAGCGGCGGTTCGGGCGTCCAGAACTCCGGGACCGCCGCCAGCCCCAACTGGAAGGCGGTCGGCGTCCTCTCGCTCGTCATCCTGCGTCCGACCAGCCCGGGCGGGCCCAAGACCGCCTGCGGGAACGAAGTGGGCAAGCCCAGCGAGACCTTCTTCCAGCCGATCAAGGAGGTCCTCGACGCCTACAACCTCAACCTGGTGACGGTCCCCTGATCCGGTAGCGGGCACCCTGGTCCCCTCGGCGGTCCGTGTCACCCGCACGCGGACCGCCGACGGCCCGGGTGGTGAGGCCGGAAACGCGACCGGATCCGGGCTTCCCGGGAAGCCCGCCTCGGTGCGAGGACTACGAGCCGGTGCCGAGCAGGGCGACCGGCCGGCGGCACGGTGCCCGGCAGCCCCGCACCCGCCGTGCACACCGGGCCGGCCTCAGACGAGGTCGCGGGTCGCGCAGGAGAGGAGGTCGAGGACTTCGTCGACCGTCCTGCCGTGGGCCTTCTCCCAGGTGTCGACGGGAGTACGGCAGAGCAGGGCGCTCCGACGGGCCACGGCCTCGTCCAGCCGGTCCAGCGCATGGTCGCGGAGGGCCCGGGGGAGGGCGGTCTCGGTGCCGACGGCCGCGTCGAGGGCCTGCCTGATGGTGCAGGGGTGGTTCACGTCGTCGGGGAAGACGGGAGCACGGTAGTAGGGGGTCCAGCCGCGGGCCCTGAGGATCAGCCGGGCCATCCCGATCAGGGCGGCCACCGCCAGAGCGACCTCGGGGACGCTGGGATCGGTGGCCTCGTCACCCGGCAGGGAACTCCGCTCGCCCACCGGGCCCGCGGGCACCACCACCCGCGGGACCGCCGGCGCGCCGCTCATGCGGCCACCTCGAATGAAGGGAGCCGGATCGCCCGGTGCGGGCTCACGATCTCCCCGCCGGGCAGCAGTTCACCGGTGTCCTCGAAGAAGAGCACGCCGTTGCACAGCAGGCTCCAGCCCTGCTCCGGTCGGTGCACGAGGACCCGTGCCGCCTCCCGGTCGGCGGCGTCCGCGGGCGGGCAGACGGGAATGTGATGGCACATTTCGGTTCCTCGCTTCCTCGACAGGGCGCTCGCCGCGCCCACCCCATCGTGTGTGCCGCACCACGTGCCCCGCCTCAGGGGGAGTCCCCTGTGTTGGGGGCGCACCACATTCAGGGGGAGGGATACGGACAGGCCCTGCACGATGTCTTTGGGGGTCACCCCTGATGTGGCCGGCGTGGTGCTCGGGGACTGTAGTGGCACACGACGCCCCCAAGGGAGAAATGCAATGAGAGGTACCGGACGTGCTGGACGCATACTGAAGTCCGCCTGGTTCCGCGGAATTCTGGGGACCGTCGCGGTCTCCTCCCTGGCGGGCGGCGCGTTCGCCGCGCCCGTCCAGGCCGCCGAACCGAAGAAGTACGCCGTCGAAGTGACCTTCAAGAGCGTCATCTTCAGTTTCCTGGACGACGGCGACATCAACGGCCCCGTCGGTCGGTCCAATATCTACGGATCCCTGTCCGCCGGCACCAGCGCGGCGGACCAGGGCACCTTCAAGTCCGGGGTGCGCAACATCGGGACCTGGGGCGCGAAGCCCTCCGGCTGCGGCGGCTTCAACGGGGACGTCCACTGGGTCGCGACCGGGGAGGGCAAGTGCACGGTGATCGTGCACAACTCCCTCGTCTATTCCTTCGAGCAGCGCGAGATGTGCACCTCGGACACCTACAAGCGCTGCAACCTCAAGTACGCCGTCAAGAACAACAAGGTCCTGATGACGGTCAGGCCCGACGAGAAGATCAGGGTCGGTGCCCACATCCGTGACTACGACGAGACCTCCGGTGACGACGACGTCTGCAACGACTCGCACACCACCGAGAAGCTCGGTGAAAGCACGCTGAAGGGACTGAACCGCTCGGGCAAGCTCGAAAGCTTCCACGAGAACGGCTCCTGCGACCTCTTCTTCAGCATCAAGACCCTCGGCCCCGTCGGCTGACCAAGAACCGGAAGGCACAGCAATGCTCGCATGGACGCAAGGACGTTTCACACGCACCTCACTGGCGGCACTGACCGGCCTCGGTCTCGCGGTCTTCGGGACCGGCGCACCCGCCCAGGCCGCCACGCAGACGTTCGTCGTGGAGGTCACCTTCGAATCGATCAATTTTCCCAAGCTCGATGACTGCGACGTCTACAGCTGCCCCTGGGCGGGGATATACGGATCGCTTTACGGTCAGACGGTGAAGAACGGAGTGACCGGCGCTTCCCGGGTCAGGAATATCGGCGAGTGGGGGAACGGCGACTGCGCCTACAGTGCGGCCTGGGACAACACCAACACCTTGTGGAACAAGTGCACGGTCTGGGTCCAGGACGACACCGTGAACAAGCTGGGACCCTACAAGTTCGCCGACCGGGCCATGTGCGAGGCCCACACCTATTCGGCCTGCGACGGACCCTACAAGAGGGGGAACCACAAGGTCCTCCTGCCGGTGAAGGCGAATGAGTCCGTCAAGGTGTCCATCCATGTCCGCGACTACGACGAGACCTCGGGCGACGATGACATCTGCTTCTCCTCGGTGACCAGCGCCCCGCTGAATGCGACGACCCTCGCGAAGCTCGACCAGAAGGGCGAGGTCACCCAGAAGTTCAACGGGGACGGATCCTGCCGGATGAACTTCCGCATGCGGACGGTCGCCGTTCTGTAGCACGCCCCACGCCCCACGCCCCACGCCCCGTCGGACAGGCCGAGCGGCCGACGTGAAGGCCGGCGGCGGCCGCCGGGGCCCGGAGGGCGCAGACACCACCGCCTGGCCGACGGCGACCGCGGTCCTGGAGTGACACCTGGGGGCAAAGTTCGGGGCTACCCCCTCGGTCGCCGCCGACCCGGGGCCCCTAGCGTGTCCGCGACGGGCCGCTCGAACCGGCGTCCCGCGCCCACCACCCCCGCTCGCACACCGGGTCCGGAGCACCAGGACGTCCCCTCGCGCCGGCCGGAACCCAGGACACACCGCCATCGAAGTCACCAGGCAGCGCCCCTGCGACGAACGATTCGGAGCCCGCCGTGCCCACTGAACGGCCCACCTCGCTCATCCCCGAACTGGACCGGCTCTCCCTGGAGGTCGGACCGCCCCTCCCGGTCGACCTGCCGAGCGGACCCGGCTGGCTGGTCCGGCGCTACGAGGACGTGCGCAGCGTCCTCTCCGACCGGCGGTTCTCGGCGGACGACACCCGCCCCGGCTTCCCGCACGTCGCCAGCATCCCGAACCCGCCCGGCGGGCTGTCGATCGTGCGGATGGACCCGCCCCGGCACGATGTGCTGCGGCGCGTCCTGACGCCCCTGTTCACCGTGCGCCGCATCGAGGAGATGGCGCCGTCGGTGGCCCGGGCCGCCCGGGACCTCATCGGAGGGATGGCGGAGGCCGGTCCTCCGGCCGACCTGGTCGCCGATCTCGCCCTGGCGCTGCCCTCCCAGGTGATCTGCCTCCTGCTGGGCGTGCCCTACGAGGACCGCGCCATGTTCCAGGCCCACTCCCGGACCCTGGTCGCGGTGTCGACGCCCCCCGAGGTCGCCGGGGCCGCCTTCGGCGCGCTCGGCGACTATCTGGGCGAACTCGCCGAGACCAAGAGGAGCAGACCGGCCGACGACCTCCTGACCCGCATCGTCCAGCAGCAGCACGACGTGGACATGAGCGACGAGGACGTCATCGCGATGGCCCGGCTGATGCTGATCGCCGGGCACGAGACCACGGCCAACATGCTCGGCATGATCGTGCTCACCCTGTTCCACCGGCCGGCCGTGCAGGAGGCACTGCGCGCCGACCCCGCGCGGATCCCTCCGGTCGTCGAGGAGATGATGCGCGAGCTGTCGATCATCCGCAGCAATGTGACCCGGCTCGCCCTCGAAGACGTCGAGGTCGGCGGAGTCACGATCCGTGCCGGCGAGGGCGCGGTCCTCGCCCTCAGGAGCGCCAACCACGACCCCTCCGTCTACCCGGCTCCCGACACGATCGACATCGACCGCGACGCACGCAACCACGTGGGATTCGGATTCGGAATCCACCAGTGCCTGGGCCAGGCCCTCGCCCGCCTGGAACTGCGCGTCGCCCTGGAAGAGTTGCTCGACGCCTTTCCCCGGCTGCGGCCGGCGGTGCCCCTCGAAGAGGTCCGGCTCAAGGAAGGCTCCGCCGTCCGCGGTCCCGAAACCCTCCCCATCTCCTGGTGAACGGGAGCGAGGTGTCCCAGAACTGGTCCGTACGGGCCGACCGCTCGCTCTGCTGCTCCGCCGGGCTGTGCGCCTCGACCGCACCGCTCCTCTTCGACCAGGACGACCGGGACGGACGCGTCCGGGTCCGCCGACAGGACGTCCCGGCCGACCAGTTGGCGGCGGCCCGGCTGGCCGTCGACCTCTGCCCCAGCCGAGCCCTCGGCCTCGCACCGGCCCCGGTCCCGGACCGGCGACCCCGTCGGCCACTCCTTGAGGAGGGTGCATGACCACGCCCGACGCCCTGAGCTACGACCTGGCCTCCTACGACCCCTTCGGAGCGCACCGGCCGGTGACGTACGACGTGCTGCGGCAGGCGCGGTCCACCCGGCCCGTCTTCTTCTCCGAGCCCCTCCAGGCCTGGTGCGTCTCCACCCACCAGGACACCAAGGCGGTCGCGTCGGACACCGCGACGTTCTCCTCGGCGGGCGTCTTCCCCCGACCGCAGGGCCTCCATCCGGCGGCCCAGCGTGCGGTGGACTACCTCTTCGACCACCCGATCCTGACGATCCAGGACCCACCCGAGCACGGGCGGGTCCGCCGGATCACCCAGCAGGGCTTCGGGACCGGCGCCATCGGCGCGTTCGAACCCGCCGTGCGCGAGATCATCGAGCGCGCCGCCGAACGGCTCCCGACCGACGCGCGGTTCGACCTGGCCGGCGAGTTCTCCGACCGGATCAGTCTGGCCTCGGCCATGAAGGTCGTCGGCTACGCCGACTCCGACTACGACATGCTCGCCCGATGGGTGCACGACCTCATCACCCTCGTCTTCGACGGACCCAACCTCAGCCGGAAGGACCAGGAGGAGTACGGCGCCTACGTCAACGACGGCTTCGCCTACGTGTCGGAGCTGGTCGACGCCCGTCGGGCCGAACCCCGGGACGACCTCATCAGCAAGATCGTCCACGGTTCCTTCCAGGGCAAGACCCTCAGCCGGCCCGAGGTGGTCAATGTCGTCACCGGCCTCATCGGCGCGGGCTGGCACACCACCGGCGGGGCGCTCAGCAACATCGTCGCCGCGCTCCTCGAACGGCCCGAACGCTGGGACGCCCTGGTGAACGGCACGCACAGTGCGGCGGACACCGCCGCCGAAGGGCTCCGCCACGACAGCTCCACCGTCGGCTTCTTCCGCCTGGTCACCCGGGACGTCCGGATCGGCGGCGCCCGACTGCGCCGGGGCGACCGGATCTTCCTCTCCTACGCCGCCGCCAACCACGACCCGGCGCAGTTCCCGGAACCGCAGGAGTTCGACCCCTCCCGCGGCAACGCGACGGCGATGCCGTTCGGGCACGGGATCCACTACTGCGTCGGAGCCCCGCTCGCCCTGATGGAACTCCGGATCTCCCTGGAAGTCCTGTCCCGCAGGTACCCGGGCCTGCGCTCCACGGGCGAGCCGATCCGGTACAGACGCCTGAGCCAGTTCAAAACCCCGGAGCACCTCTGGGTACTCCCCGGCACCTGACCGACGAGCACCGCGGCGTACCGCGGCCCGTCCTCCCCCTCCGACGAAGACCCGAGACCCATGACCCCCGACCGCACCATGGACACCGCGCTGCCCCCCGGCACCCCACCCGGACCGGGTCCCACCACCGGGGACCACGTCCGGCTCCCGCTCCGGCCGGCGGCCACGACCGCTGAACCGCCCGGCCCCCGTACCGCGCCCCTGCCCCGGACGGCGGAACTCACCGCTCGTCCGGAGGCGACCGGCTCCCCGGCCGACACCGCCCGCCCGGATGCCGCACCTGCGCCCGCCCGGCCACAAGGACTGCCGGCAGCCGCCGTGGTGAGCTCCCGCTCCCGTCGCACCGGGCGGCCCCCTCGACGGACCTGCGCCGACCCGACGGTGAATCGGTCACGATGCGTGAAGCGGACCGGATACATGACACGAGTAATGATGTGACCTGGATCAAAGAGGCCGGTCGGACGGGTGAGTTCCGGCACGTGGCGTCACATACTGCGGGGATGAGTTTCTCCGGTGTGTTCGTGGAGCGGGGTGCGGAAGTCGCCGCCCTCGGCCTCGCGGTCGAGAGGGTGCGGAGCCACGCGGGAGGCTTCCTCGTGATCGAGGGGCCCGCGGGCGTGGGCAAGACCCGGTTGCTGGAGGAGGCGGCGGCGCTGGCCGACCGGGCGGGGCTGCGGGTGCTGTCGGCACGGGCGACCGAGCTGGAGCGGTCGCAGCCGATGGGCCTGATGCAGCAGCTGTTCGGACCCCTGCTGGCCGGCTGCGCGCAGCACGAACGGGAGTACTGGCTCTCCGGTGCCGCACGGTCGGCCGGCCCGGTGGTCGGCCTCCCGGCGACCCCTTCCGCGGACGAGGAGTCCGCGGGAGATTTCGCGATCCTGCACGGGCTGTACTGGCTGACGGCCAACATCGCGCAGGACCGGCCGCTGCTCCTGGTGGCCGACGACACGCACTGGGCGGACCCCGCCTCCCTGCGGTTCCTCGCCTACCTCCTGCCCCGGATCCTGGACCTCCCCGTCCTGGTGGCCGTGGGCATGCGTCCCAACGAGCCGGGGGCCCCCGCCCAGCTGCTGGGGCGCATCGCCGAGCACCACCTCTCGGTGCTGCTGCGACCCAAGCCGCTCAGCAGGGCCGGTTCGGCACGGATGCTCCGATCCCGGCTCCACGAACCCGACGAGGAGTTCCTCGACGCCTGCCACGCCGCGACGGCCGGCAACCCCCTTCTGCTGGAATCGCTGGTGAGCGTGTTCGGCGAGGACTGGGATCCCACCGCGGCAAACGCTCCCCTGGTGGTCGAGGTGGGTTCGCACGCGGTGGCCAACCGGGTGGAGACCGGTCTGGTGCGGCTGGGCGCGGACGCCGTGCGCCTGGCCGAGGCGGTGGCCGTACTGGGCGAGAGCGCCGACCTCGCGACCGTCGCCGCCCTGACGGGGCTCTCCCCGATGGCGGCGGCCTCCGCGGTCGGTGCCCTCCGGCGCGCCGACCTGCTCCAGCACCCGGCAGCCGAGGCCGGGACTGCCCACGGCACCAGCGCCCCGCTGCGCTTCGTCCACCCGCTGATCCGCTCCGCCACGTACGAACGCATGGACGACGCGGAGCTGGTACGCGCGCACACCCTGGCCGTCGAGGTGCTGAAGCGCTCGGGAGCCACGGCCGTCCAGATGGCCACCCATGTCCTCCGACTCCCCTTCCGGGGTGACCAGGAGGCCGTCGACCTCCTGCGGCGGGCCGCCCGCGAGGCCCAGCAGCGAGGCTCGGCCGAAAGCGCGCACCGCTACCTCCAGCGGGCGCTGGCCGAGCCGCCCTCGGACGCCACGCTGCCCCGGACCCTGACCGAAGCCAGCGACGCGGCCATGCAGGTGGACCTCCCGGCCGCCGCCGAATACTGCGCCCGTGCCATGGAACTCACCACCGATGTCCACCAACGGGCAAGGATCGCGGCCACCCTGAGCATGGCCCTGCACTACCTCTCGCGCACCGCCGAAGGGGTGGAAGTCGCCCGCCAGGCCCGTGACGCCCTGCCCGCCGACGACACCGACCTGCGGCGCCTGCTGGAGGGACAGCTCCTCTGCCTGCCTCCGAACGACCCCGACCGCCTCTTCGAGTCCCTCCCCGAGGTCGTCGGTCTGCCCCCTGCCGACACCATCGGCGCGCACGCCCTGGAAGCGATGATCGCCGGTGCCGAGAGCTGGCGGTGCGACCCGGCGTCCGTCCGCCACGCCCGGTCGGCCCTGGCGGACGGACGACTGCGGCTGTCCAATGCCCAAGCGGTGATCACCGGCCCCTGGCTCGCCCTGCTCCTGGCCGACCACGACCACGAGGCCATGGCCGCCATGGACAGTGCCGTGGACGAGGCGCGCCGCAGCGGATCACTGGCCGCACTGCCGATCGCCTCGGTCTACCGCTCCATGGCCTGGCTGTGGCGAGGCCAGCTCGCCGAGGCCGAGGACGTGGTCCGCGATGTCCTGCGGCTGATGAGCCTGATGCACCACGGCATGGCACAGCGCGTGGCCCATTCCATCCTCGCCTGGATCCTCATGGAACAGGGCCGCATGGGGGAGGCCGCCGAGGCCCTCGGGTGCGTCGACGCGAGTGAAGGGCAGCCCACCGGGCTCCTGTACTGGTACTACGACGCCGAGGCCCAGTACCACCGGCACGGCGGTGACCACGAGCGGGCGTACGACAGCGCCCTGAAGTCCGGCCGGAACTTCGCGGAGCAGGGAGGGGACAATCCCGCCGCCGTTCCCTGGCGTTCGGAGGCCGCTCTGAACCTGTCCGCCCTGGGCCGCCGGAGCGAGGCGCTCGCCCTCACCGACGAGGAGACGGCCCTGGCCAGGCGATGGGGGGCACCCCGCGCCATCGGCCACGTCCTGCGGGTGGCCGGTGTGGTGGCGGGCCCGGGAGAGGGCCTGGACCGCCTCCGCGAAGCCGTCCAGGTGCTCAAAGCCGGCTTCGCCCGCCTGGAGTACGCCAAGGCCCTGGTGGATCTCGGCGCGGCCCTCCGCCATCTGGGACAGCACCACGAAGCCCGGGTGGTGCTGGGGGAGGGCCGCGCGATCGCCGAGCTGTGCGGAGCCCTCCCGTTGAGCGAGCGGGCTGCCACCGAACTCGCCGCTTCGGGAGGCCGCCCCCGCCGAGTCGAGGTGTCGGGGCCGGATTCCCTGACGCCGAGCGAGCGGCGCATCGCCGAACTGGCGGCCACGGGAACCGGGAACCGCGAGATCGCCCAGGCCTTGTTCATCACGACCAAGACCGTCGAAGCCCACTTGACCAGCATCTACCGCAAGTTGCAGATCACGAACAGACGACTCCTCGCCGAGGTGCTGGATGCGCGGATCCCGCAGCCCTGAGGAACCGTGCCGTCGCGGTACCCCTCCGAGCGCGGTTCCTCCTCGTCCGCGCCGCCTCCCGACCCGCGAACCGAACCGAACCGAACCCGAGCGATCCTCAGCGCACCTCGGCGAACCGAACGGAACCACCACCATGGCCGCATCGCACCCGACACCCGCCCCGATGCCCGGGAGAGGGGACGAGGAGGAGCAGCGCGTACGGGGGCTCGTCCAGGCGCAGCGCAAGGCGGAGCTGCTCTTCGCGGAGGTGGAGTCACGGGGGCTGGTGGCGCCGGGGGTGGGGGAGCGGGAGGCCAGCGACCGGATCCGGGACCTGGCGAACGAGCTGTTCGGCACGACGAAGCACTGGCACAAGCGGATCGTGCGCTCCGGGCCGCACACCCTGTTCCCGTACAAGGAGAACCCGCCGGACCGGATCATCGGCGAGGACGACATCGCCTTCGCCGACTTCGGCCCGATCTTCGAGGAGTACGAGGCGGACTTCGGCCGCACCTTCGTCTTCGGCGACGATCCCGTCAAACACCGGCTGCGCGAGGACCTGGCGAGCGTGTTCACCGCCGGCCGGGAGGTCTTCCACGCCGGTGCGGACATCACCGGCCGCCGCCTGTACGCGGAGGTCGAACGCCTGGCCGCCGACCGCGGCTGGACCCTGGGCGGCTGGCACGCCGGGCACCTGGTGGGGGAGTTCCCCCACGAACTGATCGACGGTGCCCGTGTCGAGTCGTACGTCACCCCGGACAACACCCACCCGCTCCGCCGCACCGACCGGGCGGGCCGGCGCTGCCACTGGATCCTGGAGATCCATCTCGTCGACCGCCGGGGCGGGTTCGGCGGCTTCTACGAGCAACTCCTCGACCTCGCCTGACACCCCGCCCGAAGGGTCGGGCTGGGACGATGTGGGCCGGACGATCAGCCCCAGGGGTGGCGGACTTGAACAGAACTCGTAGGACAGAGGTATTCGGCCACCGGGCGCAGGACCTCACCGATGTCGTGGTGGCCTCGCGCTTCGTTCATCCAGGCAGGGGCGTGGTCCTCTGTCCCGCCGCACCCCTGCTGGGAGAGTGGTTGGCGGCCCGGCTGCCGCGGGTGAGGATCGGGGACCTGTCGGACGGGGTTCCGCTGCCGCTCGATGCCGCCGTGGACGAGGATGACGGGCGGATTCTGGCCGCGGTCACCTATGTGGACCGGGGTGTGGCGTTCGGGCTCGCCGTGGTGGCCGGTGACCCCGGGAGCGCCCGTGTCGCGCGGGAAGCCGTCTCCGCATGGGCCCCGGCCCTGCGGACGCGCCGTGTCTTCCTGCCTCCGACGGCGGTGCCGTGCGGGCGCCCGGCTGCGGCGACGGTACCGGCGGCACGGTCGGCGGGACCGGGCGCCACCGATCATCTCGTCTGCCCCGCCGTTCCGCTCGCCGAGCGGGCGGTGCTCTCGTTCCAGGACCGCGGGGATGCGGTCGTAATGATCGAGGGCCCCCGTCAGGGTGCTCGGGACGACGCGTGGCCCCTGGCCGGGGAGGGCCTGCTCCCCGTATCGACCGCGGACGACGTCGAGGCCCTGCCGGACGTCGACGGGAGCCGGCTCTCCTATGTCGTCAAGCCCTGCGCGTCGATCGAGGACGTCGTCGGGGTTCTGGGGGTGCTGAGGGAGAGGTTCCCGCTGCTGCGGGGGCAGCACCCCGACGAGTGGTGCTACCGGGCATCCGATGCGGCCGAAGGGGTCCGGTCGGCGGCCCAGGGCAGTGACCTCGTGGTCGTGCTCGGACCGCACGTGCCGCCCGCCGCGGAGTCCGGGCCGGCGAGGGTGATCCGGCCGTCCTCGCTCGCCGACCTCGGGCCGGAGGTACTGGCCGACGCCGCCACGGTGACCTTGCTGGACGCCATCGGAGGAACCGGGCAGCCCGGTGGACAGGCGGCCTCGGGCGGAATGACGGCCGCGGGCCTCGCCCAGGTGCTCGCCGGACTGGGCCCGGTCAGCGTCGTCCGCAGGAGCGTCACCTCCCGGGTCGAGACGGCCCCCGTACCGGCCGTCCCGCACCCCGCCCTTCACGGTGGCTGACCGCGAGGCCATGGCCTCGCGGTCAGAGGGCTACAGGGCGGGGGTCAGGGCCGGAAGCGGGTCGGCCGACGGGCAGGTCCGGCCCGTCAGGGCTCCCGGGGGGCGCGGTGGAGCGCTCGGGCCAGGTCCCGGACCTCCGCCGCCTCCCGGTTCCGGCCGTACGGGCGCAGCCGCGCGATCGCCGTACGCAGGTGATGCCGTGCGCGGGCGCTCTCCAGTTCGGGGTAGTCCGCGAGGAAGGTCCGCCAGGTGTGGCAGGCGAGGTCCAGATGCCCCTGGTTGAGCCGCGCTTCGGCCAGCTGGGCCGTCGTGACCGCGCGCGAGCGCTTCTCCCGGCCCGGCCGGTGCCGCAGCGAGAGGCCCAGCTGGAGGGCCTCGGTCCGGAAGTCCCCCGCCGCGCGGGCGACGGCGGCCCGCTGGACCGCCAGCGAGCCGGGATGGAAGGAGCCGATGGGGGTGTCGGCGGAGGCCGCCCGGTCGAGGGCCTGCTCCGCGGCGCCGAAGTAGTCCAGGGCCGCCGAGCGGTCGCCCAGCGCGGCCCGGGTGACCGCCCGCTGCCCGAGGAGGAACGCCCGCTGGTGCGGCGGGGCGTGCGGGAGCCCTATGCCGACCGCCCGCTCCGCCAGCCGGTCGGCCCGCTCCGCATGGCCCAGCGTCAGCGCCTGGACGCTCATCCCCCGGGCGCAGAGGGCGTATCCGACCCGGTCGCCGGCCTCGCGGGAGAGCGCGGCGGAGACCAGGTAGTACTGCTGCGCCATACCGTGCAGGTCCGAGTCGTAGTGGGTGAACGCGCTCAGGTAGCTCAGCTGGGCGGCGCCGGTCAGGACATGGCCGCGGGTGGCCGGCCGCATGCCCTGGCCGAGCCAGGAGACGACGGACGTGGCGAGGTAGACGCGGATGACCTCGCTCACCAGGCCCCCGCCGAAGGCGGCGTCGTGCCGGGAGAACAGGACCAGCGGATCGCGGACGGGCACACCGCCGCGAGCGGCGCCGGCCCCGGTGGCGCGGCGGGAACGGGGTGAGGGAACCGCGGTGGCACCCGGTTCCCATCCCGGCAGGTCCTGGGCCGCCAGCGAGAACAGATCGAAACCGGTGCCGGCGCCTGCGCGGGGGCAGGGGCCGCTGCCGGTACGGGCGCTCTGGCCCCGGCCGGCGGTGCGCCGCGCGGGGCCGGCGCCGAGCCGTTCCAGATGGGCCGCCGGGTCGCCGTGCCCTTCGAACGGGGCGGGCGGCCGCCTACCGGCCGGCGCGACCAGACCGGCCTCCGCCGTGGTGACGCGCCGCCCCAGCCGGCGCGAGAGGGTCTCCGCCACCAGGGCGGCGACGGCGGGGCGCGGTACCGTCCCGGCCAGCCAGTGCCAGACCCCGCTGCGGTCGCAGCGCGTCACCAGGTGCTGGTCGGCGGCCACGGCGTTCACCGCGCGCGCCAGTTGGGCTCCGGTCCACTGGGCCTCCACGAGCAACTGCCGCAGGGCGTGGTTGGGGGTGCGAACGGGGCACATGGTCTCTCCCGGTGCTGGAGGGGGGCCGGCAGCGCCACCGGTTCCCCGACGAGAGTGAACTTTTGACATTCATCCATCTTCAACACGGCGGACCCGGTCGACAGCGGACAACGGGGCCCGACCGCGAGCAGTCTCAGAGTGTGACCGGGACACCGCGCCGGGAAAGGGCGCACACGACGCAATGGGTGCATACGAAGCGAATGCATCTGAAGGGGGCGCAGCCATGACGTACACGGGCCGTGGGGCGTACACCGTCCACCTGTTCCCGGGGCAGGGGGACTTCGCCGTCGGAGCGCTCCTCCGTGCCGCCACGGCCGGCAGCGCCCTCAGACGGGCCGTGGCCGAAGTGTTCGAGGAGATCGACGAGGTCGCCGCCGCCCGCGGGATCCAGCGCATCGGCGCCCGGTTGCTGGGGGACCGCCCTCCCCGTACGAAGGACCTCGCGGAGGCGGCGGTGCCCGGCACCCCGCAACTGGCCGCCTACGGAGCCTCGCTGGCCGTGCACCGGGCCCTGGTGGCCATGCGGGGGAGTCCTCCCGATGCCGTACTCGGCGTCAGCTTCGGGGAGATCGCCGCCATGGCCGCCACCGGGGTGCTCGGCGTGGCGGACGGGGCGGCCATCGCCCACGACCTCGCCCGGGTCCTGACCGCCTGCCCCGGCGGGTTGACCCTCCTCGCCTGCGACGAACTCCGCGCGCTCACCCTGCTGGAGGAGGCGCGCGCCTCCGGCACCGTCCTGGCCTGCGTCAACGACGACACCGAGACCGTCGTCAGCGGGCCGGTCGAGGAACTCGACCGAGCCGAGGCGTATGCGCGCACCGCCCGGATCGACGCCACCCGCCTGCGCCTGCCCTTCAGTTCCCACCATCCCCGACTCGTCCGGCAGGCCGCGGACTTCGCCGAGCGGATCCGCGCCCGTACCGGACCTGCGGGGACAGCCGCCTTCCCGGAGGCCCTCCCGGTCTACTCGGCGGTCGCGGGCCGTGCCTACACCTCCGCCGACGAACCCGCCCGGGCTCTGGCCGACTGCCTGACCCGCCCCGTCCACCTGCCCCGGGTCCTGCGCGCCCTGCACCTGCGGGCCGCCGGCCGCCCCCTCGAATGCTACGAAGCGGGCACGGGGAGCGCCCTGTCCCGCAATGTCGCCCGGGTGCTCGCCACCCGTGCCGTGACCGTCACGGCGCCCCTCCAGCCCACGGACGGGAGTATCCCCGCCGTCCTGCCCTGAACCCGGCCCGGGCCCCGCGCCCGCCCGGGTTCCCTCCCCGCCGCGGGCCCGTCCGGCCCGCCCGTCCAGCGGAGTTCCCCGATGCCCCCTGAAGTCGCCTCCGATCCGGAAGCGGGTACGAGCGGGCTGCACCGGCTCATCCACGGGTCGTGCACCCCCGCGTACCTCGACTCCCTCCACCACGCGCTGACCGCCTCCGCGACCACGGCCACCGGGCCCCGCGCCCCCGGACCCCGCGCCCCCGGGCGGGAGCAGGCCGTGACCCGTCGCATGCGGGCCGTGGCCGCCGCCCTGCCCCCCGGACGGCTGCTGCTGCGCGACCCCGACCGGCTCGGAGCCCTGCTGGCCTGGACCGCGGTATCGGACCCCTCGCTCTGCATGGCCTTCGTCACCCACACGGTGCTCTGTCTCGGCTCCATGGAACACCTCGCCCCCGAACATGCCGCCCTCAAGGACGAGTTCGAGGCCCTGGAGACGCTGTCGGCCCGAGGCGGATACCTGATCACCGAGGCCGGCCAGGCCAACAGCCATCTCGCGACCGGCACCCGCGCCGACTTCGATCCGGACAGCCGGGAGTTCGTCCTCACCACCCCCGACCCGGCAGCCGCCAAATTCTGCGGCATGGCCACCGACGACGGCCCGCGCACCGTCGCCGTACTGGCCCGGGTCGTCGGGGCGGACGGACAGGAGGGCGGCGTCTTCCCCTTCCTCCTCGACATCACCCACGGACACGGGCCGCTCCCCGGCATCGAGGTGTCCTCCCCGCTGGCCGTGAGCGCCCTCCCGCTGGACTACGCACAGGTGCGGTTCGCGGGCGTACGCGTGCCCTACGACCGCTGGCTGCGCGACAGCGCGTCGCTCGACCGGAACGGCACCCTCCACGACCCGCTGGGCTCGGCCGACGCCCGCCTCCAGCGCACGCTGTGCGTGGGCCAGGTACTGTGGGGCACCCTGCCCTCCGCCGCCGCAGGGACGGCCCGACTGGCCGCGGTCCTCGCCGTCCGCTATGCCCGGGGCCGCCGCACCCAGGCCCGTATGGCACCCGGGATCCCGCTCCTGGACTACCGCAGCCAGCAGCACGCCGTACTGGGCGCACTCGCCGAATCCTTCGCCCTCACCTGCGCGGCGGCCCGCGCCCGGACCCTGCTCGCGGAGGCCGGACCGGCCGCCGCGGCCGCGACCGCTGACTCCGCCACGGCCTCCGGGGCCACCTCCGTCACGGCCTCCGTCACGGACTCCGCCACCGGCTTCGCTCCCTGGACCGCCGTCAGCAGGCCCCTCTCGGCGTACAAGGCGCACACCGTACGGGCCGCCCTGCGCATCGTCGCCGACTGCCAGCGCCACTGCGGCTTCTCCGGCCATCTTGACCTCAACCGGCTGGCGGACTACCGAGGGTTCCTGAACGCCCTCGAACCCGCCGGAGGCGACAGCCAGCTCATCCTCTACGACCTGGGCCGCGCCCTGGCCGCCGACCCGGCACCCCACCGCGATCCCGCCCACCACGCCCCCGCCCACGAACACGACACCTCAGGCCCCGACCCCACCGACCCCCGCTGGTGGCGGATGACGGTGCACGCCCACCGCGAACGGCTCACCCGGCACCTGCGCGAGGCCCGCGACCGCCGATCCGCCTCCGGGCTCGAAGAGTTCGATGTCTGGAACCCCCTGCTCCGCGCCGCCGGCGAACTGGGCGCCCTCTACGCCGAGGGCCTCGCCGCCGACGACGTGATGCGCGCACTGGACGGACCGGACCTGCGCCCCGGCTCCCGGCCCGGCCCGCACGAAGCCCTGGAGGCGCTCGCCGCGCTCGCCGGGGTACGGGCCGCCCAACGCTGGTCCGGCTCCCTGCTCACCGCCGGCACCGTGGAAGCGGAGGTCATCCGCTCCCTCCCCGAGGCCGCCGACCGGCTGTGCGACCGGATCCTGCCCCAACTGCCCGCGCTTGAGGCGGTGTTCGACTTCCCGGCCGACATCGTCGGATCCCCCCTGACCCGCCCCGACTACCACCGGGCCCTCACCGACTCCCTGACCTGGCAGGGCGGGGGCACCCCGTGAACGCCGGTGCGGACGGCACCGGACGGCGGATCGGCATCCGGTCCATGGGCAGCTATCTGCCCGACCGGATCCGCGGCAACCGCGAAGTCGCCGCGGACACCGGTGTCACCGAACAGTGGATCATCGAACGCACCGGGGTGCGGACCCGGCACAGCGCCGCACCCGAACAGGCGGCATCGGACCTGGCGGCCGGAGCCGTACGCGCCGCGCTGGCCGCGGCCGGACTCGACGCCTCCGACCTCGGTCTCCTCGTCTGCGCCTCCTCCACCCCGGACGAGCTGGGCCCCTCGACCGGCTGCCGGATCCAGCACTCGATCGGTGCCGCGCACGCCGTCGCCCTGGACGTCAGCGCGGCCTGCTCGGGCTGGCTCTTCGCCGTCAAGGTGGCCCACGACTGGCTCCGCTCCAGCCGCCACGGCCAGTACGCGGCGGTGGTCGGGGTGGAGGCGTACTCCAAGTTCCTCGACGCCCGGGACCGCTCCACATCCGTCCTCTTCGCCGACGGCGCCGCCGCCTCGATCCTCGGCCCCGTCCCCGCCGCCCAGGGCTTCACCGACTTCGCACTCGGCTCCGACGGCTCGCTCGCCGACAGCGTCCTGATCCCCGGAGGCGGCAGCCGACGCCCCGCCAGCGAACGGACCCTCGCCGACGGCAGCCACCGCATCCGCATGGACGGCCGTGTGGTCAGCCGCTTCATCCGCGACACCTTCCCCCGGCTCGTCCAGGACGCGCTGACCCGCAACCGGCTGACGCTCAAGGACATCGACCGCGTCATCACCCACCAGCCCAACCCCGTCCTGCTGCACCGCCTGGGGCGTGAACTCGGCATCCCCGACGACAAGATGGTCATCGTCGGGGACGAAGTCGGGAACATCGGCGCCGCGAGCGCCCCCTACGCCCTCACGGCCGCCGCCGCGAGCGGTGCCCTGCACCCGGGCGACCGCGTCCTGATCCTCGTGTTCGGCGCCGGCATGACCTGGGGCAGCGCCCTGCTGACCTGGAGCGGCGCCCCCGCCATCCGAGTACGCCCCGCGCCGACCCCGGTCCCCGCCGCTGTCCCCGTCCAGGCCGTCCAGGCCGTCCAGCCCGTCCAGCCCGTCCAGCCCGTCCGAACGGAGAACGCCCGCACATGAGCGCACGATCCGCCCCCGCCGCCCCCGCCCCCACTCCCACCGCCGCCCCCGCCCTTCCGGAGGCCTTCCGTCTCGACGGGGCCCGCGCCCTGGTCACCGGCGCCTCCCGCGGCATCGGCCGGGCCTGTGCCGAAATCCTCGCCGAATCGGGCTGCGACCTCGTGCTCGGCGCACGCTCGACCGAGGCGCTCGCATCCACCCTGCAAGCGGTCGAAGCCCGGGGCCGCAAGGCCGTCCTCATCGCCGCCGACCTCGGCGAACGCGGTGCCGCGGCCCGTCTCACCGAACAGGCCGCTCATGCCCTCGGCGGGCTGGACATCGTGGTCCACAACGCCGGCACCCTGCCCACGGACGCCGACTCCACCCCCGTCATGGCCCCGTTCCACGCCTCGGACCACACCCAGTGGGAGACCGTCCTGTCGGTCAACCTCAACGCCACCGCCGAGCTCTGCCGGGCCGCCCACCCGCACCTGGCCGCCTCCGAACGGGCCAGCCTGATCCTGATGTCCTCCGTCGCCGGGCTGATCGGCACCCCCATGATGGAGGCGTACGCGGCCTCGAAGGCGGCCCAGGTCTCACTCACCCGGAGCCTGGCGGTGGCCTGGGCACGACAGGGCATCCGGGTCAACGCGCTCTGCCCGGGCTGGATCCGTACCGATATGACCGAGTTCGCCAGCGACACCGCACCGGTGTCCGACTGGCTGATGAGCCACGTGCCGATGGGCCGCTGGGGAGAATCCGAGGACGTGGCCCGCGCGGCGCTGTTCCTCGCCTCGGCAGCCTCCTCCTTCGTGACCGGACACGCCCTCGTCATCGACGGCGGACTCAGCGTCCCCGACGGCGGACTGGCCGGCATCCCCAAACCCCCGTCCCCCTTCGCCGCGCCGTGACCGCTCCCGTGACCCATCCCGTGACCCCTCCCGCGGCAGCGGTGGAAGACCGCACCGCGGTCATCGTCGGCATCGGCTCCTGCCTGCCCGAGGACAGCCTGGACAACGAACAGATCATCCGGGCCGGCGCCCTGGACACCACGGACGACTGGATCCGCACCCGCACCGGAATCGTCCGGCGCCGAAGGGCCGTGCCCGGAACCGGCACCGGGGACCTCGCCACGGCGGCCGGACGCGCGGCCATGCGGTCCGCGGGCGTGCGCCCCGACCTCGTCCTGCTCGCGACCACCACACCCGACTGCCCCTGCCCGGCGACCGCCCCCGCCGTCGCCGACCGCCTGGGCCTGCGGGGCGCCCCGGCCTTCGACCTCGCGGCGGTCTGCTCGGGGTTCCTCTACGGACTCGTCACCGCCTCCGCTCTCCTGCGGGCGGGGGTGTGCAGTACACCGCTGGTCATCGGTGCCGACACCTACTCCGCCATCGTCGACCCCCACGACCGGGACACGGCCGCGCTCTTCGGCGACGGCGCAGCGGCCGTGGTCCTGGCACCGGGGCCCCTCGACGCGCCCGGGGCCGTCCTGCACTTCGAACTCGGCTCCGACGGCAGCGGCGAACGGCTGATCACCGTGCCGGGCGGCGGCTCCCGGCACCCCGCCCGGCTGCCGCAACCCCTTCCGGACCCGCACCGCTTCCATATGAGCGGCCGCGCGGTCTACGCCCACGCGGTCCGCCGGATGACCCGGTCGGCGCGTACCGTCCTGGACCGGGCGGGCTGGCCCACCGGGAGCGTGGGCGCCTTCATCGCCCACCAGGCCAACCAGCGCATCCTCGACTCCGTGGCCGACCGGCTCGGGATAGAGGAGCGGCACCGGTTCGGCAACATCCGCGACGTCGGCAACACCGCGGCCGCCTCCATCCCGCTCGTCATGGCGGACCCGGACGTCCACCGGGCGGTCGCCCCGGGCACCCGCACCGTACTCACCGCCTTCGGCGGTGGCCTCACCTGGGCCTCCGTGGCCCTCAGCTGGCCCGCCGCCGTCCCCTGCCACCTCCCGGCGCGGTCCGCGGCACCCGCGGCACCCGCACCCGAGCCCCTTCCCTCGCACACCGCCGACCCCGCCCCCGACAGGAGCCACCGATGGACGACTCCCTCCACACCCACCTCGTGAACACCCTCGCCGAGAAGTTCGAGATCCCCGCCGACCAGGTGGCGCCCGGCGCCACCCTGGGCGACCTCGGAATGGACTCCCTCGCCATCATCGAGCTGTACGTCACGCTCCAGGAGCACTGGGCCGTTCCGCTGGACGAAGCCTCCGCGGGGCCCGAGGTCACGGTGGACCAGCTGAGCCGTACCCTCGCGGGCCTGCTGGCCGACCGGGCCGGGCAGGAGGGCCCGCAACACCACGGGGCCGGCCGGTGACCCCGCCCGCCGCCGTCGCGGTCACCGGCACCGGCATCGTCTCGCCCGGCGGCATCGGGACCGAGGCCACCTGGGACTTCCTGTGCCAGGGCCGGTCGGCCGCCCGCCACGACCCCGAACTCGACGGCATGCCCCTGCCCCTGTCCTGCCGGGTGCCCGGCTTCACCCCGCAGCACTCCGGCCTGGCCCAGCCCTGGCGCTACGACCGCAGCACCCAACTGCTGGCCGCCGCGGCCCGCGAAGCGCTCGCCCAGGCCGGCCTGCGGCCGCAGGAATGGGACCCGGCCCGGGTCGCCGTGGTCATCGGCTCGGCCGCGGGCGGCATCGCAACCCTGGAGACGGCCCACCGCCGGCTCCTGGGAACCGGCCCGGCCGGCCTCTCCCCGCACACCCTCACCGGCTGTCTGCCGAACATGTCCGCCGCCGCCCACCTCGCCCACGCCCTGGGCGTCACCGGTACCGCCCTGCACACCTCGACCGCCTGCGCGTCCGGCGCGACCGCCCTGATCACCGCCTGTCTGCTCATCGGCTCCGGTGCCTGCGACATCGCCCTGGCCGGGGGAACCGACGCCATGGTCACCCCGCTGTGCTCGGCCGCGTTCGCGAAGATGGGCGCCCTCTCCCGCCGCACCGAGGACCCCGCCGCCGCCTCCCGCCCCTTCGACAAGGACCGGGACGGCTTCGTCCTCGCCGAGGGCGCCGCCCTGCTCGTACTGGAACGCCCCCCGCACGCCAGGGACCGCGGCGCCCACCCGCTCGCACTGCTCTCGTCCTCCGCGGCCACCAGCGACGCCCACCACCCGGTCAGACCCGACCCCGGGGGACGAGGCCTGCGCTCCGCCGTCTCGCACGCGCTGCGAACGGCCGGCGCGACGCCCCGCGACGTGGACCACATCAACGCCCACGGGACGAGCACCCCACTCAACGACCGCGCCGAAGCGGCCGCCATCCGGCAGCTCTTCGGGGCCGAACCCCCGCCCGTCACCTCGGTGAAGGGCGCCCTCGGCCACACCATGGGAGCCGCCGGAGCGATCGAGGCCGCCGTCACGGTGACCTCGCTCGTGCGCTCCCGCATCCCGCCCACGGCCAACTTCGCCGGGCCGGACCCGGCCACGGCCCCGCTCGACATCGTCGCCCGCACCCCCCGAACCCACCGGATCCGCCTGGCCCTGAGCCACTCCCTGGGCTTCGGCGGCCACAACACCGTCCTCCTCTTCACCCGCGCCCCCTAGCCCCGCGCGATACCGGCGCCCCTCGGAACCCGCCCCCGAGCCCCCGCCCGACCGCACCCGAACCCCTATCCTCCTGGTGACCGAGCGTCAGAACGAAGGGGCGTGGGATGAGCGCGAGTGACGGCGGGCGGACGCCGTGGGATCCGGACGGACCGGGGCGGCCGCCCCGGCCCCTCCGGCGTCTCGTCAATCCGATCGCCGCGGGACGCGCGGTGTTCACCCCGTCCCGCCCGGACCGTGTGCACGACCCGGCGGTCAAGCGGGTGCAGGTCGTCCGGGCGGTCGTCGGTCTGGCCGCCATCACCTGGATGCTCTTGTCCTACGGTGTGGCACCGGACGCGGACGCCGTGGTGGACGACCGGTTCGGCCAGATCCGGAACACCCTCATCGCGCTGGTGGTGACCTTCCCGGTCGCCGTCGCGGCGTTCATCGCGGCGGCCCGGCCACCCCGCCGGCGCCTGTTCCTGCGCCGTGCGGCCAAGCCCGCCGGGGCCCTGCTGGCACTCACCGCCGCCCTCGCCGTACCGAGACTGATCACGGGTCTCGGGTACGTGGACGAGGACACGGACTGGACGGCATCGGCGGGTAAGGTCGCGCTGCTGTTCGCCTGCGGCGCCTTCCTGCTGTGGCTCGCCCCCTTCGCGCTGTACGGCATCGGACAGTCACTCGTTCACGTCTTCCGCACGGCGGATCTCCACGAGACGGTTCCGCCGCTCCTCGCCACCCTCCTCGTCTGGGAGGTCGCCGTCCTCGACCTGTTCCGTGACACCTACGGCAGCGTGCCGTTCGGGGTCCGGATGCTCTTCCTCCTGGGCGCGCCGCTGACCGTCACCGCCGTGGCCATGTGGGAGTTGCGGCGGCTGCGGACCCGGCACGGCATCACCCTGCGCGGAGCCCTGATGCGCTGACCGGGACCGGCGTCCCGTCCCGTCGCCCGGCACGCTCCCCGCCCCGTCACCGTCGTGCGCGGCACCGTCGACCGAGGCCCCGCCGGGGCGGGTCCGGCCGACCGCGGGTCTCAGCTCCGGCCGCCGCCGTCCGTGCCGCCGAGCAGGCGGGCCAGTTCGGTTCTGGAGCGGACCCCGAGAAGGGCGAAGACGTTGCGCAGATGGTGGTCGACCGTCCGGGGGCTGATCGCGAGGTGCAGTGCCACCTCGCGGTTCGTGGCGCCCTCGGCCACATGGCGGGCGATGCGCAGCTGCTGAGGGGTGAGGGAGGCCGTACGGCCGGCCGGCGCGGGGCCGGGCGCCTCCCCCGCCGCCCGCAGTTCCGCCCGGGTCTGATCCGCCCAGGGGCGCGCCCCGCAGCGCCGGAAGGCCACCAGGGCGTCGCGCAGCTGGGCCTTCGCCTCGGCCGGCCGGCGTCGGCGGCGCAGCCACTTGCCGTACAGCAATCGGGTGCGGGCCTGCTCGAAGTCCTCGTCGGTGTCCTCGTGCCGGGCCAGGGCCAGCCGGTACAGCGCCTCGGCCTCGCTCCCGGGCGACAGCAGGGCCTGGCAGCGGGCGAGTTGGGCCGCCGCCCGCGGATCGGCGGCCTGGTCGGCCCATCGGCCGAACTCCTCGAACGCCGTCCGGGCCCGGGCCGGCGCCCCCGCCAGCACGGACGCCTCGACGAAGTACGGCAGCATGAGCAGCCGTACCGCGAAGTGCCCGCGGCGCGGTCCGGGCCAGGTCAGCGGCGCCAGCCGGGCGGCGGCCTCGCGCGGTCTCCCGGCGCACAGGTCCGCCCGTCCCGCCGCCCATTCCGCCAGGGTGACGGTCTGGGTCAGACCGTGCGGGCGGGCGATCTCCAGGGCGGCACCGGCGTGCGCGGCGACCGTCGCCGCGTCGTCCTCGACCGAGGCCACCAGCGCCAGGACCGCGTGCTGCCCGGCGGCGACATTGCGCTGGCCGGCCCGCCGGGCCAGCCGCAGGCCTTCCTGCGCGTGCGTGCGCGCCCGCGCGTGCAGTCCCGCACGCAGCTCGGCGTAGGCCAGGTGCTCCAGGACCTGGGGGGCGAGAGCCGTCAGCCCCCGTGACCGTACGTCGGCCAGCGCGCGGGCGTTGGCCCGGCAGGCCGCCGCCAGGTCACCGAGGACGAGTGCGGCCACCCCGGCCCGCAGCAGGCCGGGCGCGTCCGCGCTTCGGTCCGCCAGGTCGATCACCCGTCTGAGCGGGACGGAGGCCTCCGGCAGGTGCCCGCCCAGGGCGGCGCGCAGCCCCGCACGGTAGTCGTGCAGCAGGTCGTGCAGCGGCAGCGGCACGCCCGGGGCCGTGTCGTCGAGCGCGGCGAGGCAGGACCCGACGTCGCCGGCCGCCCACGCCGCGTCCATGGCCTGCGTCCGGGCCGAGAGCGCCGCCTCGCCGTCGGAGGCTTCCAGCCGTGCCGCGGCCATGAGCAGCGCTTCGTAGGCCTCGGCGACGGGGCCGTCCCGGAGCGTCAGACGGCCGCGGAGGTGGTCGGCGCGGCCGCGTTCGGGGTCGGTGGCCACCCCGTGTGTCGCCGAGAGCAGCCGGCGCGCCGTACGCGGGTGCCCGGCGAGCTGCGCGTACTCCGCCGCCGCCGTGAGGTGCGCGGCCCGCGCACGGGGGTCGGCGGCCAGTTCGGCGGCCCTGTGCAGGGCCGCCGACCGCTGGGCAGCCGAGGCCGCGGTGCCGGGGCCGGAGGCGGCGGCGAGCGCGGCCGAGAGGTGCGCGTCCGGACCGGACGCGGCGAGCCCACGGTGCATCAGGTGGTCGAGCCCGGACGGCGGCCCGTCGGTCGCGGAGGCGAGCACGGCGTGGGCGGCACGCCGTTCGGAAGCGGGTGCGCACAGGTACGCGGCCCGCCGCAGGAAGGGGTTGCCGAACGCGATGAGATGACCGTCGTCGTGGACGATCCGGACGGCCTCGGCGGCGTCCAGCGCGGAGGGATCCAGGCCGGTGGCGAGGGCCGCGCGGTAGACCGTGGCGGCGTCCACCGCGTCACGGTCGGGGTCGGGCCGGTGGGCGGCCCCGGCCAGCAGGAGCAGCCGCCGCGTCTGCGGCGGCAGGCTCCCCAGGAGTCTGCCGAACGTGGAGCACAGCACGTCCGCGTCGACGAGCGGGCGGGGCAGGGGGAGTGCGCCCGCCAGCTGATCGGGCGTCAGCCGACCGGCGAGTGCCGCCAGCACGCCCGGATTCCCTTCGCCCGCACCGATGAGCTCGGCCTGTACCGACGGGTGCGCGCGGCCGCCGGTCAGCTCGTACAGCAGATCGCCGGCCGCACCGTCGTCCAGCGGGCCCAGCCGGACCACGGGCAGTCCGGCGAGTCCGGGCTCCTCCCCGTGCCGGTGCGCGGAAGCCGACAGCAGCAGGCCGACCCCGCGCGGCGGCCCGGGCCGCAGGAGCGCGTGTTCCAGCAGCGCGCGGGAGTGGCAGTCCCAGAGGTGGACGTCATCGACGCAGACCAGGACCGGCCGGCCCTCCTCGGCGGCCCGCCGGCCGAGGAGCCGCGGAAGGTCGGCCACCGCGGAGGCGGACGCGGTGGCGGCGGGCAGCGGGGGAGCGGGGTGGCCGGGTCCTTCGGCCGCGGCGCGCAACAGGGCCCGCGCACCGCTGTACGGGGCCGGGTCCTGCCGGACCGGAACGGGCCGGGGCCGCAGCACGGCCCCCCGGGTGAACGACCGTGCGGCCTCGGCCAGCAGCGACGTACGCCCCAGACCCGGGCCCGCGGTGACCAGCAGGGCCCCGCCCCGCTCGCGGCAGAGCTGGTCCGACCATGCGGCCAACGCCGCCCGTTCGGCCGCCCGGCCGTGCAGGCGGCGCAGCTCGCCCCGGGCCATCCCTTCGGTCATGACGGCCAGGCTACTGCCGTGCAGGAGACGGCAGAAGATCTGCCGCACACCTCCCTTTCACCACACCGCCACCCCGTGACCTGCGGTGACGCGGCGCGCGGCGGCCCCCGTGGGCTGCCCCACACGCCGGGTGGCACAAGACTGTGCCGGCACACACCCGGCGCGCCCGCGGTCGGTGCGCCCGTGACGACGGCAGTGGGCGTCAGGAGGTGTGCGGGCAGTTGCCCCGGTACTCCTCGATGGTCAGGCCGGGCCTCGGAAGGGGGCAGAGGAACTGCTCGTAGCGGGTGTCGTTGTCGATGAACCGCTTCAGCCAGGCGACGCTGTACTTCGCGATGGTGGTGTCCGACGAGTTCGGCGTGAAGTGGGTGGCCCCGTTCAGCTCCAGGTAGGCCTTGTCGAGCGAACCCGGCAGGCTCTCGTAGAAGGGCTCCGAGTGCGTGGCGACGGGGGCGACGGTGTCGCCGTCGGCGCCGATGACCAGGGTCGGTGTCTGGATCTCCGGCCAGGACTTGTCGACGTTCCAGCCGGTGAGGGGGATCGCCGCCTGTAGGGACGGCCGGCTCTTGGCGGCCTCCAGCGTTCCGCCGCCGCCCATCGAGTGCCCCATCACTCCGAGGCGGCTGCCGTCGACCCGGGAGCGCACGGAACTGCGCTGAGTCAAGTAGTCCAGCGCCGACAGCAGCTGGCGCCCGCGGCTGTCGGGCTGGTCGAGAGTGGTGAGGGTGTCGATGGTGAGCACGACGAAGCCCTGGGAGGCGAGCCGGGGGCCGAGCCAGGCGATGGAGGACTCGTAGGCGGTGAAACCGGGCGAGATGACGACGGCCCCGAAGGTGCCGTCCGCCGTGGACGTCGGGTAGTAGATGGTGCCGCCGCCGAAACCGGTCACGGAGAGGGAGGAGACGCTCGTCTGCGACACCAAGTAGGGGCCGCGGAGGGCTTCGATGCTGGACGTGGTCGGGGCGGGACCGCGCTCGTACGGGTTGGCCGCGGCCTGCGCCCCCGAGGCCGCGACGGAACCGAGGCCGGCGACCATGAGGAACGCCGCCACGGCGGCACCGGCGGCACGCAGCCGCTTCTCGCGGGCCGCGCCGGGTGCGGCCTGGGCCTGGGTCCGGAACTGCTGGAAGGTCTCGTGTGATCGCTGCTGCACGACGGAGTCGTCCTCTCGGTCGTGGCGGAGCCGCCCCGGGGCAGCGCGGCGGGACGGCCGTTGGGCCCCCGCCGCACGGCGCCCCCGGTGGGTGCCGCCGCTTTCGCTGGCCGGCCCACTGTCACGGGTGTCCGGCACCGCGCGCATCGGCGAAACCACCGGTCCCGGCGCCCCACCCCGGCCGCATCCCGAGCCGGGCGGGCGCCCGTCCCGCGCACACAGCCGGGACCGTCCGCGAAGCCGGTGCGTACGACATGGACGCGGACCGGCGGCCGGTCGGTCCCGCTACGCCGGTGCGGCTCCCGGATGGGGTCGCCGGCCGTCCCCGGACCGGTGCCGCTCGGCGGTCAGGACGAGCACGGCCTGGTCGTCGTCGATGTGGCTGCCGCCGGTGAAGGCGTGGACGGCCCGGGTGACCGTCTCGATGACCGGCTGCGCACCGGGCCGGCGCGGGGTGCCGGTCAGGGCGGTGAGCAGGCGATGGTCGCCGAACTGGTCGCCGCCGGTGTCGCGGGCCTCGGTGATCCCGTCGGTGTAGAGGACCAGGCTCTCGTCCGGGCGCAGCCGGACATGGCACGGGGCCAGCTGGGCGTCCGGGGCGATGCCCAGCAGGATGCCGGGCGCGTCCACGGGACGGGCGCTGCCGTCGGCGCCCAGGTGGAGGGGCAGGGTGTGGCCGGCGCGGACGAGTTCGACGTCCAGGCCGTGTCCGGTGGGCGTGAGCTGCCCGTAGACCAGGGTGACGAATCCCGTTCCGTGCCCGACCGGCCGGTTGAGCAGCGCCTTGTTGACCGCCTGGGCCACGGCCTGCGGGCCGGGGAGCAGGGTGGCGACGGCGCGGGCGGTGTGCCGGACCAGGGCGGTGGTGGTGGCGGCGATGGCGCCGCGTCCGCAGACGTCGCCGAGCATGAACGCCCATCGGCCGCCGCCCAGGGGGAAGACGTCGTAGAAGTCGCCGCCGACGTCGAGACCCTCTCCGGCGGGGTGGTAGTACGTGGCCACGTCGGTGCCGGGCACGTCCGGCAGGTCGGGCAGCAGCAGACCCGCCTGGAGGTCGCGGGCGAGGGCGGCGCGCTGGGTGTACTGGCGGGCGTTGCGGGTGGCGAGTGCCGCACGGCGCACGAGCTCCTCGGCCAGCGCGACGGTGTGCCCGTCGAGGGCGTACCCGCCGGTGGACAGGAGGGTCACGGTGCCGAACGCCCTGCCCCGGTCCGTCAGCGGAACGCAGACGTAGCCGGTCACGCCCAGGTCGTGCCAGGGGCCGGGTCCCGCGGGGGTGCGGCGGGCGATCTCACTGGTGCACGAGGCCAGGACGCGGGCGACGACCTCGTCGGCGGCGCCGTAGCGGGAGTCGTCGCCGACGGGGCCGTGCGGGGCCGGCCCGCTCCGGGCGAAGCCCGCCGTGGCGACCCGTCGTACCCGTCCGTCCTCGATGATGTCCACCACGCACAGGGGCGCCAGCCGGGGGACGCAGGCATCGGCGAGCCGCTGGAGGGTCTGCGTCGCATCGAGGTCGGAGCCCAGGCTGGTGCTGGCGCTCAGGAGGAAGGCGAGGTCGTCCCGCGCGGCCGTCTCGCGGGCTTCGGCCGCCGTGCGCGCCTGCTCGGCCCGGTGGCGTTCGATGGCCAGGGCGGTGGCGCCGGTGAAGACCCGGGCGAGCGCGAGGTCGGCCGCCTGGGGGGTCCGCGGGGTGCGGTGGTACATCGCGAAGGTGCCCAGCAGCGAGCCGTCGCGGGCCAGGATCGGGGTGGACCAGCAGGAGGCCAGCCGGGCCTTCTCGGCCAGGTCGCGGAAGTCCTCCCAGAAGGGGTCGGTGCTGATGTCGGTGACGATCACCGGGCGGCGGCGGTGGGCGGCGGTCCCGCAGGAGCCGACCCCTTCGCCGGTGGCGATGCCGTCGATGGCCTTGTTGTAGAAGTCGGGCAGGCTGGGGGCGGTGCCGTGACGCAGGTGGCGTCCGTCGGCGTCGGCGAGCAGCACGGAGACCAGGACCTCTTCGGGGGCCAGGTTCTCGATCGCCCGGGCCATGCCGTCGAGCACCTCGGGCAGGGGGGCCTGGCGGGCGATCTGCTCCAGCAGGGCCCGGTGCTCGGCCGTCAGCCGCTGCGCGTGCTTGGCCTGGGTGGTCTCGACCCCGATCATCCGCACGCCCATGACGTTGCCGCCCGCGTCCAGCCTGGCCTCGTACGTGAAGTCGAAGAACGCCTCGCGCGCCTGCGCGCCCTGGCCCAGCACCACCCGGGCGTCCCGCCCGACATGGGCCTTGCCGGTGCGGTACACGCGGTCCAGGAGCGCGATGAAGCCCTGTTCGACGAGTTCCGGCATCGACTGGCCCAGCGGTACCCCGGTGCGCGCCGACCCGGACCCGCCGATCGCGGCGAAGAACGCCGGATTCGCCGCTTCCAGCATGTGCGCCGGGCCGGCCATGGACGCGAACACGGCGGGTGCCTGCCCGAACAGCGCGCGCAGATCGTCCTCGACCTCGGCGACCGCGTCGTGGCTCCCCGTCGGGGCGGTCGGCACGTGGGCGGCCGGCGGGGGGTGCTGCCCGGGGACACCGGTCATCAGCGGGGTTCCCCGCCCGGCCGTACCGGACCGTGGCTGCCCACGCCGTCGCCGAGGGCGCGGGCACCGGCGGCCAGGGCCTCCTCCACGGTGGCGTGCAGGGCCAGGACCTGGTCGAGCCCCGTCAGGGTCAACAGGCGGCCCAGGTAGTCGGGTACGGCAGCCAGACGCAGGACCCGTCCCCGCGCCGTCTGGTGCTGACTCAGCCCCACCAGGGCGCTGATGCCGGTGGAGTCGCAGTAGGTCAGGGCGGAGCAGTCGATGACGACCGGCCCCGTATCCCGGCCCGAGACCAGTTCCTTCTCCCGGGCCTCGTGCAGTTGCACCACGCTGTGGAAGTCGAGTTCCCCGCGCAGCACGAACACCAGGCCCCGTGTCTCCCGTTTGACCTCTACCGCGAACACCCTTGCGTCCTCCCGTACGGTTCCCAGCGACGACTCATCGTAGTGACCGGCTGCTTTGCCCCGGAACTCCTAGTGCCGGGTGGTGAGTCCGGTCAGCCCGGAGATGGTCAGGACCGGGGTCAGGATCGGGTTGGCGACCAGTTCCAGCCGCTCCGCATGGGCGAAGAGCAGGCTGAGGCCCGCGCTGTCGAGGTAGTCGACGGCGCTCAGATCGAGAACCAGGGGGCCCGGCGCGCCGTCAAGGGCGGCGGCCAGGCGGTCGGTGTTGCTCATGTCGATCTCGCCGACCACGGTCAGCATCGCCGTACCGTCCGGACGCCGGTCGGAGGTGATGGTCAGGGGAGTGGTCATCAGGCGATCCTCGTGTGCATGTCGACGGTGGTCCCGGCAGGCCCCTGGACGACGGAGACCCGCTGCATCAGGGCGTGCATCAGGCGGAGCCCGCGGCCTCGGTGGGCGTTCAGTTCGGGCTGGGGGGTCTTCCACCGACCGGTGTCGGCGATGGTCAGACGAAGGCTATCCACGCACGCTTCGGCCCGGAAGTGGACGATGTCGCCCGGAGAGTCCCGGTGCCCGTGCTCGATGGCGTTGGCACAGGCCTCCCCGGCGGCGACCAGGATGTTCTGTGCGGTACGGGGCGGCAGCTCGCACTGGTCGAGCCAGCCGCGCAGGGCCGTGCGGACCGGCGCCAGCTGCTCCGACTCGGCGGGGAAGGACATCTCCAGCGGGGCCGGGTGACGGTAGAGCAGGAGGGCGACGTCGTCGTCGTAGCCGCTGTCCGGGGCCAGCCGCGACATGACCTGGGTGGCCAGGTCGTCCACGGCCACGTCGCGGCCCGCGTGGACGGCTTCGCTGGCCCGGTCGATGCCCGTCGTCAGCGGGCGGCGCCGGCGCTCCACCAGCCCGTCGGTGTACAGCAGGAGGGTGCCGCGCGCCGGCATCACGCATTCGGCCTCCGGACGCGCCCGGCCGGGCTGCACCGCCAGCGGGGTGGACCGCCCCTCCTCCAGGAGCCGGGTGGTGCCGTCGGGGAGGGCGAGGATGCCCGGGGGGTGCCCCGCGCTGGCGTAGGTCAGCCGGCCGGTGGCCGGATCCAGCACCCCGCAGAAGACGGTGGTGCACAGGGCGCCCGGGACGGTTGCGGCGAAGTGGTCGAGGGCCATCAGCGCCCGGGCCGGGCTGGTGTCCTGCAGCATCAGGGCCCGGCAGGCACTGCGCAGTTGACCCATCACGGAGGCCGCCTCCAGACCGCGGCCGACACAGTCGCCGACGACGATGCCGATCCGTCCGTCGGGCAGCGCGATGGTGTCGTACCAGTCGCCGCCGACCTCCAGGGGCCGGGTCGCCGGTTCGTAGCGTACGGCGAACCCGGCGGGGAGGCGGGAGGGGCCGAGGATGGCCCGCTGGAGCGCGATGGCGGTCTCCCGCTGCTGGTCGATCTGGTGCACCCGGGCCAGCCCCTGGGTGAGATGGCCCGCCAGGAGGGACAGCAGCAGTTGGTCCTCGCCGGTGAAGGGGCGCTGTTCGCCGAGGTCGATCCACAGGACGAGCGGGCCGTGCGGATGCTCCAGGACGATCGAGGCTCCGCCCCGCTCGGCGACGGGGCTGAGCGTCGGCCGCTGACTCAGGTCCTCCACGGAGCGGCGGCGTTCGGCGGGCAGGCCCTGCCAGGTCAGGGAGGCGTCGGTGGCGGTGAGGGCGGGCACGTCGGCGTGGCCGAAGACCGCGGCGGCGACATGCTGGGCGCGCCACAGTTTCTTCATCTCGCCCAGGGCGCCGGCCACCGCTTCCGGGAGGCTCGGAGCCTGGGAGAGGGAGGTGCTGAGCGCCGCCAGCGCGCTTTCGCGCTGAACGGCGTAGTGCTCCGCGGTCACATCGCGGAAGGTTCCGACGATCACGCTCCGGCGGGTGTCGGGATCGGCGACGTGGTTGAAGGTGGCGGTCACCCACAGCCGGTTCCCGTCCCGGTGGGTGACGGGAATGGTGTAGCTGCCCCGGTGCTGGCCGACCAGGGTGGTGAACGCGTCGGAGACCTGGCGGTGGGCCTCTGGATCGGCTTCGGCGTCCGGCCACCAGGGGTGGACGGGCCGGTAGGGCAGGCCTTCTGAGCCGTAGCCCAGGATGCTGGTGAACGCGGTGTTGATCTCCACGACCGCGCCGTCCTCGTCACAGACGAAGAACGCCTCCTGGAGGGAGTCGACCAGGGCGGTGCGCCAGCGCGCGTGGTGGGTGCGCAGCCGGGCCAGTTCCACGTTCGCCCGGACGCGGGCGAGGAGCTCGGCGGCCGCGAACGGCTTGACCAGATAGTCGTCCGCTCCGGCCTGCAAGCCCTCGATGGATGCCTCCTGCCCGGCGCGGGCGGAGAGCAGCAGTACCGGGACCGAGGCGGTCCGCGGATCGGTGCGCAGCGCCGCGACCAGGGCCAGACCGTTGAGGCGGGGCATCATCACATCGCTGACCACGAGGTCGGGCGCGTCGGCGCGGACGGTTTCGAGGGCCTGCCGGCCGTCGTGGACGGCGTGCACCCGGTAGCCGGCGCCGCGCAGCAGCCGGGTGAGGTACTCGCGCATGTCGGCGTTGTCGTCGGCGACCAGCACCCGCGCGGGGGCGGGTATGAGCTGCGCCTGCCCGACATCGGCCGGAGCGGCCTCCGGCGGGATCCGGCCGGGGCCGGGCCCTGCGGCGGACGGCTCGGTCCAGGACTGCTCGCCCGCCGACGGCCCGGTGGCGGAGCGCTCGGCCGGAAGCCAGCGCAGAGCCTCCTGCACGAAGGGATCCGGGCTGGTGCCGGGCACGTTCGCGGTGGCCTCGGGCCGGATGCTGTCGGCGGCCAGATGGGCGGAGCCGAACGGCAGCCGGACGGTGAAACAGGTGCCCTCGCCCTCGGCGGAGGCCGCTTGGATGGTGCCGCCGTGCAGGCCCACCAGCTCCCGTACGAGGGCGAGACCGATGCCGCTGCCCTCGTTCGAGCGAGAACGGGCGTTCTCGATGCGGTGGAACCGCTCGAACAGCCGGGGCAGCTCCTGGGCCGGCACCCCGGTCCCGGTGTCCGCGACCCCCAGCTCGGCCCTGCCGCCCCGGGCGCGCACCGTCACCCGGATCGAACCCTCGAAGGTGAACTTCAGGGCGTTGCTCAGCAGGTTGAGGACCACCTTCTCCCACATGCCGCGGTCGAGGTACACCGGCTCGGGCAGCGGCGCGCACTCCACGTGGAAGTCGAGCCCCGCCCTGTCCACCGCGGACCGGAAGACACTGGCGAGCTCCGCGGTGACCACCGCCAGGTCGACCGGTTCGAAACTGGCCCGCATCCGGCCCGCCTCGATGCGGGAGAAGTCCAGCAGGGTGTTGACCAACTTGCCCAGCCGCAGCCCGTTGCGGTGGATGGCCTCCAGCTCGTCGCGCACGCCGGAGTCCGCGTCCGCGAGCCGGCCCTGCAGTTCCTGGACCGGTCCCATGATCAACGTCAGCGGGGTGCGGAACTCGTGGCTGATGTTGGAGAAGAACGCCGTCTTGGCCCGGTCCAGCTCCGCCAGCTCCTCGGCCCTCCGCTGCTGGGCCTGATAGCTGCGGGCACTGGCCACGCCGGTCGCGACGTGCCCGGCGACCAGCTCCACGAACCCGCGGTACCCCTCGTCCAGGGCGCGGTAGCGGTTCAGACCGGCCACCATGAACCCGTACGGCGCCCCACCCTGCTGCAGCAGCGGCACGACCAGGGCCTGTACGGGCGCCGCTTCCCACACCCCGTGGGGCAGCCCGGCGAACCGCTCGCCGTCCAGCGCCACCACCAGCGTCTCCCCGCGCGCCGGGACGCCCGTCGGCCAGACGGGGGACGACGCGGGGGAGCCCGCGGCGAGGACCTCCGGTGCGGCCGGGTGGCCGGCCGGGAACCCGGTGGACGCGGCGAGCCGCGCGGTGTCGTCCTCCTGGAACAGATAGGTCAGGGTGAACGGCAGGTCGTGCGGGTTGTGGCCGAGCTGCTCGCCGACGAAGTCGAGCATCTCCTGCTCGGTGCGCACCACGCTCGGGTCGGAGCCCAGATCCCGCAGCGTGGCCATCCGGCGCTCGCCGATCACCCGCTCGGTGTCCTCGCTGACCACGCACAGCATGCCGACCACGACGCCGTCGTCGTCGCGCAGCGGGCTGTAGGAGAAGGTGTGGTAGCTCTCCTCGGTGTAGCCGGAGCGCTCCAGGAACAGCAGGAGGCCCTCGTCCCAAGTGGCTTCCGCGCCGGTGAGGACGGTGTCGATGCGCGGGCCGATGTCGCCCCAGATCTCGGACCACACCTCATGGGAGGGCCGGCCCAGGGCCCAGGGGTACTTCTGCCCCAGGGTGTCGCGCCGGTAGGCCTCGTTGCAGAAGAACGTCAGCTGCGGCCCCCACGCCATCCACATGGCGAACTTGGACGAGAGCAGAATGCTCACGGCCGTCCGCAGACTCTGCGGCCAGTCCTGCGGCGGCCCCAGCGGAGTCGCCGCCCAGTCCACTCGGGCCAGATCCTTGCCGATCTCCTTGTCGGCGGTGAACACCTCGTCCATCGCCGCCGAGGGTATGGGGAGCTCCCCGTCCTGCTCCGAGCGCTTCACAACGGAAACCCCTTCACTTGCCTCGGCCCTGGCGCGGTGCGGTCCGCCGCAAGGCGGTCCGCATTTGCGTGGAACGGCAGCCGCCCAGCCGACCTGTGCCGCCTGCTCATTCCGCCGGACGGGGACCACCGTATCCGAGGAGGCGGCCCTGCTGATCGGTGACCCGCGCCACCCCGGGCACCCGTACCCCGGAGGCGGGGTGAAAATGGGCATCGGGGGAAAGCGCGGGATCCCGGGACGGTTTCCACGAAGCGGCACGACATCCGAGGTGAATAGACCTGGAAATCCCGGGCATTCGATTCTTCGAGTGAGCACGGCAAGCAAGTCGAAGGCGGGAAGCGTGATTTCCCCCCGTTATCTTGAGGAGTGTCTTATCGTGACGGAAAACATGTGGACCTACCAGCCGACCACCAACCGTCTGCCCGCCACGGACCTCACCGGGTTCAAGGTCGAGGCGACCGACGGAAGCATCGGCAAGGTCGACAAGCACTCCGACGAGGTGGACGACTCCTACATCGTGGTCGACACCGGCGTGTGGATCTTCGGCAAGGAGGTGCTCCTCCCCGCCAGCACCGTCACCCGGATCGACGAAGAGGACAAGAAGATCTACGTCGACCGCACCAAGGACCAGATCAAGGACGCCCCCGAGTTCCACCGGGACAAGCACCTCGGCGACTCCGGCTACCGCACCGACCTGGGCACCTACTACGGCACCGCCGCCCCCTTCGGTGGCCCCCGCATGTGACCCCGCACCGCGCCGCAGCCCTCGGGGCCACCACGTCCCGTGGTGGCCCCGAGGGCTGCGGCAGCGCGCTCGCAGATGTTCAAAACGCCCCGGCGGCCGGTGGTTCGTCGACCCTCGGTGGCGGACGCCACAGGAGAGGGCCAGCCGGGGATCGAAGCCGGACGACCTCGACACCAGATCGTGGAGGAACCCGCGGAAGGCAGGGGTGTCGCGTTCCCGCCGGGCGCGGGCGTGGGCGGTCACGAAGGCGTTCACCATCCACCCCGCCACCCGGACTGGCGGACCAGCAGGCCGCCTTGCGTTGGGTGCGGGCCAACGCCGAGCGGTTCGGCGGTGATCCGGGCAACGTGACCCTGTTCGGGGAGTCCGCCGGCGCCCTCGGACCGGGAACACCCGAGCACGAGCCGTTCGCCCCGCAACGCACCTGATGCAGTCCTTCAACAGGCCCGCCTGCGGCAACCCGCTGCTGCCCACGGATCCCGCCGAGGCGCTGACGTCAGGGCGCTTCCACCGGGTGCCGCTCATCCTGGGCACCAACCGCGACGAGATGCGGATGTTCGTCGGCCTGTCACTGTCCGCGTTCCCGATCCGCACCGAGGACGACTGCCGAGCCCGGCTGAGGGGGGCCTTCGGGACGGCCGCCGCGGCCGTCGAGGCGGGGTACCCGGCAGCAGCCCACCCCACACCCGCACTCGCCCGGGCGGCCGTACTGACCGACCGCTCCTTCACCTGCACCACACTGGCCGCGAGCCGGGACGTCACGGCTCACGCCCCCGGACTCCCCGTCCACGGGTACGAGTTCAGCGACCCCGCCCCGCCCACCCTCACGGGCCTGCCACCGAACCCCGGATTCCCCTACGGGGCGGCCCACGGCTTCGAGATGCCCTACCTCTTCTCCTCCGTCCCCACCGAGCGTCCGCTGGACGGGGCCGACCGCGCCCTGTCCTCCCAGATGATCGACCACTGGGGACCGGCCGGCCGGCCGGCGGGCGCTCAGCGCCTCGTCTCGGACATCCCCGGGCCCCGCGCCGCAGGACCGTCGGCGCCGTAGCTCACGTCCTCGCGGGTGCGTACCGTGGACGAGGAGCAACCCCTGCATGCGGTCGAGCGCGCCGTGGTCGACTTCTGCGGGGACGCCAGGAGCATCGACACCGTACGTGCCCACCTGCACCGCTCCACCGAGGAGCCGGCCGGCCGCGCGCCGACGGCTCCGGTCCGCCGCGGCCGGCCGCCGAGCTTATGCCAACACCATTGACCGTGTGTGCCGTGCGCGGGTTTCCTCTTCGCATTGACGCCCCGTTCACAACGCACCAGTGAGGCAGCATGGTTGAAACGACCGCACGAACCACGGTCGCCACGCTCAAACCCAACGCGATCGGGTTCGTCGACGCTCTCGCCATCGGCCTGAACGCCACCTCCCCGGCCTACTCCCTGGCCGCCGTGATCGGCCCGATCGTCGCCCTCGTCGGTGTCCACGCCCCCGGGGTGATGCTCGCGTCCTTCGTTCCGATGGTGCTGATCGCCTCCGCGTTCTACTACCTGAACCGGGCCGATCCCGACTGCGGTACGACCTTCTCGTGGGTGACCCGGGCCCTGGGCCCCACCGCCGGCTGGCTCGGCGGCTGGGCGATCACCATGACCGGTGTCCTGGTCGTCGGCTCACTCGCCGATGTGGCGGTGAACTTCGGACTCCTCGCCGCAGGTCTGGACGACTGGGCCGGCAACACCCCGCTGCGCCAGGTCCTCACCGTGCTGGTGATCGGGGTGATGGCGGCGCTGTGCGTACGGGACACACGGGCGGCGGCCCGCCTGCAGAACGTCCTCGTCCTGCTGCAGACCCTCTGCCTGTTCGTGTTCGCGGCCGTGGCCATCTACCGGGTCTACGCGGGGACGGGCTCCCTCGACCCCGTACGGCCCACCGCCGACTGGCTCGACCCGTTCGGAGCCGGGGCCTCGGCCTTGACCGGCGGCCTGCTCCTGGGCGTCTTCGTGTACTGGGGGTGGGAGTCGGCCGTCAACCTCAGCGAGGAGACGACCGACCCCTCCTCGACCCCTGGCCGAGCCGGCATCTGGTCCACCGTCGTCCTGCTCGCCACCTACCTGTCCGTGGCCTTCGCCGTCGTGGCCTACGCCGGTACGGGCTACCTCACCGCGCACGCAGATGACGAGGAGGCCGTCTTCGCCACCCTCGCCCGTGAGGCCCTCGGCGGCTGGGACTGGATCGTCCTCCTCGCCGTGGCCACCTCGGCACTCGCCTCCACCCAGACCACCATCATCCCGGCATCCCGGACCGCGCTGTCCATGGCGCGCAGGCACGCGCTCCCGGAGCGCTTCGGCCGGATCCACCCGCGCCACCGCACTCCCGCCGTCAGCACCTGGTGGGTCGCCGGCACCGCAACCGCCTGGTACCTGCTCATCCACGGGATCAGTGAGAACGCCCTCGCCGACTCCCTGACGGCCCTCTCCCTCCTGATCGCCTTCTACTACGCCCTCACCGGCATCGCCTGCGCGGTGTACCACCGCCGCCGGCTCACCTCGGGAGTCCGGGAGTTCCTGCTGATCGGCGTCGGCCCGCTGGTGGGGAGCGGCATGCTGACATGGCTGCTGGTGGAGGCGGTCGCCGACATGGCGGACCCCGCCAACTCCGCAGGCACCGCCTCCTGGTTCGGACTCGGGCCGCCCCTGGTCATCGCGCTGGGTCTGGGTCTCGTCGGCGTGGTGCTGATGCTCGCCCGGCGGGCCGCGTCCGGCGCGTTCTGGACCGAACGCCCGAGTGTGTGCCCGGACCCCACGGATCCTCCCGACCCCACGGATCCGCCGGACTCCCCGCACGAGCCCGCAGGGCCGACCGCCCCCGGCGGTCAGCGCTGCGCCCGAGCGACGACGCACGTCCCCGTCCCGAGCACCACGGACTGAACCGGCTCCGGGGCCCCGCGGGCTCGTCCGGGGAGTATGCCGGGTCCAGGGCAGGCCAGGGCAGGCCAGGGCGGGCCAGGGCAGGCCAGGGCAGGCCGGTCCAGATCAGGGCCTTGTCGGCCGCCACGGCTTCCGGCGCCGTTTCTCGTACGCCTCCCGGATCCCGCCGGCCAGCCCCAGGAGCACCGCCACCCCGACCGCGACCCCGGCAGCGGTGCGCAGACCCTGCCCGTGGACGTCCCCGGCGGCCCTGGGGGAGACCTTCCCCTGCGGGTCGTGGACCACGGCCAGCCGCTCGCCCTCCTTCGCGAGCCGCGAAGGGGTGTCCAGATGCGGCGGGCCGCCCGCCGGACAGTCCAGGCGGTGGTCGTACGAGGTCCGGGTCGAAGAACTCCAGTGGCCGTCGGCGTCCATGGAGGACTCGGTCCAGGTGCGCTCGGTGACCTTCAGGACGGTGCAGCTGATCTCTACGCCCCGCTCCTCCAGCGCGCTGTGCCCCACCGATACGAGTGCCAGGATGGCACCGAGGGCGGCCGGGAGGGCGGACAGCGCGATGAGCGAGGCGCCGCGGCGAGAGGCGAGGGCGGCGTGCCAGCCGAGCAGGACCAGCGGGAGCAGTATCCCGCCGAGGAAGAACCCCCAGCCGCCCAGCGATCCGTACGCCGACTCCCGGCCCACCCGGAACGCCAGGGCCGCGGTCAGCGGCGGCGCGGCCAGAGCCACCGCGGTCCGCCGCAGCCCGCGCGCCCATCCTCCGTGCCGGCCCGTCATGTCGCTCCCGGTGGCTCGTACGTGTGCACTCCAGGTAACCGCGAGGGCGCGGGCCCGTAAAGAGCGCGACCGTGCTTCGCCGCGCCGGCCGGCTGCCGGCGACGGTTCGCGAACCACGCGTCACCAACCGGAGGGCCGCACGGGGGTGGTGCTCAGCGGTTGTGCGACGGCGGCCCGATCCCGCGGCGGCCGCACCGTCACCCGGATCGCCGCCCTGTCGTCGTACGCGGGGAGCCGGGCCCTTGCGCCGGGGTGAGGAGGGTGAAGTCGGCGAAGTCGACGCCGGGTGTCACCAGGCAGCTGACCAGAACCTGACCGTCTCCGGCCGGGCGGGCGCTCTGCCAGTGGCCGGCCGGCACGCACAGTTCCAGCGCGGTGCCGGGTGAGAGGTGCGGTCCCAGGCGGTGTTCGGTGACCGAGGCCGGGGCCGGACCGGGCGGGCTGACGGAGAGGAGGAGGGGTCCGCCGTCGCGCCAGAGCCAGATCTCGTCGCTGGCCACGGTGTGCCACTGGGAGCGTTCCCCCGGTGCCAGCAGGTAGTGGATGAGGGTGGCCGACGGCCGGTGCCCGGTGCCGGTCGGGTGGGGAAGGGTGACGGCTGAGGTGTAGATCCTGCGGTACCAGCCGCCTTCGGGGTGGGGTTCGAGGTCGAGGACGCTGTCGGCCCAGGCGGGGTCCAGCCCCTTGGGGGCGGGCCGGGTGGCGACGGTGCAGGCGCCGGTGAGCATGCCGGCGTACACCAGGTCGGAGTGCAGATTGCTGATGCTGTCCGTCTCGTGGATCGACGCCGTTCACGCCTTCCACACCGACCGGTTCTGAGGGCACGCCATCGCAGCCGGGGAAACGCCCCGGACAGTTCCCTGGAACTCCGCCCGCGCCCGGGGCGCCCGCCTTCGCCGTGCGGCGCTGCGCGGTAGCGGTCCGCTTCGGGCATCCATTCGAGACGGCGGCGTCGCTCACCGCGCCCGCTACGTCGGTCCAGGCCGGCGCGGTCGCCAGGGCGCGGGGAAGCTCGGCGCCCAGGACGGCCTCGCGGACCTCGTGGATGAACGTCCCGAAGGTGGTCCCGCGGTCCGCCGGACACACGACGTGGGAGGCGGGCCGGCCGATCCGCTGCGTATGGAGTCCCCAGAGGGTGGCCTTGCGCGTCCAACGCCTTTGTCAGGACCTCTGAACCGTGTCGCTCATGCGCTCCCGGCCGCCGAGGTGGCGAGTGCGAGATCGCCAGTCCTTGAGGTGTGCGATGGTCGCCACTCAGGTGCGCGGTAGCGCACGGTCTTCGCGACCTGCGCCACGTGCGGGAAGTCCAGGCCAGGCCGGTGACGGTCAGCGCGTGGGCCGAGCGGGTCTCCGGACGTCCGTGACCGCTGCCGCGGTCGCAGCGGCGAGCGGTGACCAGTGTCCACGGCAGCGAGCGCAGGACCGCGTGCAGGGGGGGCTGGTTGTGCTGGATCACCATCAGGTAGTGCGCCTTGCTGACCTCCACCAGCCACTTCGTGTGGTCACGGCAGGTGTGCGGGGCGTCGGCGGTCACGGTGATACGGGCCAGGTCGAAGGGGCTCAGCAGTGCGGTGAGCCCGGTGACCTCGGAGGGTCTCGTCGGCACCCGCAACTGGGCGACCGCGTGCCCGCCGGGCAGGACGGCCAAGAGCAGATGGGCGGCTGGGGTGGTCCCGGTGCGCGAGCCACGGGCGCTCTTGCCGTGCACCGCAAGGCTCCGCGCGCCGGCCGGGTCGCGGCCCACTGCCCGGCGCCGCGTAGGAGGCCCTGCCAGGACGGCGCAACAGGCTGTGACCAGCACCGACACCAGAGGATGCCGCCGCCCGCGACGTCCCCGTGGGGCAGGCAGTACAGCGAGACGGTCCGCCATCAAAGGCAGCCCACGCCGTGCGGCAGCGGGCGACTTGGCAGACAGACCGTGGCGGACTGGCGGCACATCGAAGCTCCGGCGGTTCAGGGCGACTTGGGAAGGTCACCCCGGACAACCGGAGCTTCGATGCGTATGGCACGGCCCAGACTGACCTCGTCACCGTGGCCCGACCTGCACACCCGCATGATCACCACGACTTTGAATGAGCCCGGGTACCGCGGGCTGATGGACGTCACCCGCCCACGGTTCCATCACAGGAGCGCAGGGAGCGTCAGTCGACCCAGAGGTAGTTGGACCACGCCGTGGTCCCGACGTTGACGCCGTTCACAACGCCGGAAACCGCGGCTCCAGTAATGTGCCAACCGCCGCCCCAGGACTTGTACTCCGGCATGCACCACACTTTCTGCCCAGGTGCGATGACGTCGAAGTGACAGGTCTTCTTGAGGTTATTGACATTGAGGACGCTGTTGTCATATACGGCGACGTCGACATTGTTTATATAGGTGTTGGCAGTGGTGTTCTTGATGTAATTTGAGTTGAGATAGGCCAAGGGGAGCCCCTGGTCATCTATGCAACTGTAGGTGAAGAGGCCGGCTACATTAAGGGATTGGCTGACGCCGCAGGCGGGGTCCCCGGGCTCCTTTCCCGCAGCCGCAGCCGGTCCGGTCGAGGCGATTCCCGCCCCGAGGCAGACGGCCATCATGATGGCCGCCGATGCCTTACTGCGAGGCCTTCGGATCTTGATCACAAAAGTCTCCAAAGCGAAGTATTGAAGGGCGATTCGCGGCAGATTCGGTCTTGCCGTTAGTCATGTCCGTCCGCTGCTTCTATTGAACTGCCAGGAAGCAGGAGTCAACACCCGAGACGCACCCTAGGAATATCCGACCCGGGGCGTAGGCGATCTATGCCCGCGACGTGGCCGACACCGGCATCAGCCATTCCCCCCGATCTGCCGGAAAGACTCCCGGGGCCCCCGTCCGGAGTGAGTAGACATCACTCTTGACCAGGGCTGATACCGCTGGTTCAGTGGCCCGGCCACCGAGTCACAAGGGAACGCGAGGCGGAAGGGATGGACGTCGGGGCGGCCGGTGCCGCGCTCCATCACCGAGCCCCGTGCCGTGAGGACCTGGAATCCGCCTGCGCGTGCCTCCGCTCGGAAGGTCGCCAGCAGGACGCTCTTGCCCATGCCTGTGGAGCCGTAGACGAACGTGCAGCCAACGGCTCCGCCCGCGAGCGTGTCGAGCGCGGTGCGGAACAGGGCCGCGTCAGCGCCTCGCTCCAGTACGAGCAGGGTGTCCGGCGTCATCCCTTCGCCACTCCTGTCAGGCGTCCCGCTCCTCGTACGGCGGGCACCTTCACCATCCGTCACACGGGTGCCGCGTGCCTCGGCGGCCCGCCCCGACCAGAACCCGAGGATTCGGACAGCGGGGCAGTGGAGGTCCCGAATATCGGGTCGCTGATACCGGCCATGGGGTTCCTCGGCGGCTCTGGGGACGCAATCTTGGGGCCGACCCCCTGTGTACTCGCCGCCGGACTTTCCTTAAATTCATCTCACTGCACAGCAGGGAAATGCGGGCAACGAAAAGAGAACTCTGAGAGGCGAAACACATGAAGCGAAAGCTGAACAAGACTTCCCTCGCCGCATTTGCAGCGACCGCCGGCCTGGCCCTATCGATGCTCGTCTCCTCTCCAGCGCATGCGGCGATCTACAATAGTCCAGTGTGCAAGACTCAGGAGCTGTCAGCCGATTTCCCGGGCCTTAAGATGAAACTCTGCATGCAGAAGGGATTCTTCGGGAAGTACAACAACGAACCGTACGAGAACCTGACGGCCACCGTCACCAATGGCTATTGGATGCCCGTCTACATTGCAAGCATCAACCTGGCGAGTGACCCCAACATCGGTACCCCCATCTGCCATTTCAATCTTTACATCGTGCCCAGCTCCGTACCGGGCTCCGTGCCGTTCGAGTGCATGTCCGGATTCTTGAAGGACCAGACGACCAGCCCCCTCGGCGACTACGGAGTGGCCGATGTGACTCTCGCTTACAGTCATCTCAACCCCCCGTACCAGAGTTCCTGGGTCAAGGCGGGACCCGTGTAAACCCGCCGCACCCTAGGCACCCGGAGAACCGGCCGGCCCCCCTTCACGCGAAGGCGGGCCGGTCCGCATGGCCGGGCACGGGCTACGGGGTCCGGCCCCGCTTTCTGCGGGTCGAATCAATGATTCACCGGAGCCGTCCGTGTATCAAGATCATGAGGATGTGCCAGGGGCTATCGAAACCCCGGGTGTGGAGGAGGTCCTGCGGCTCCGCGAGCGGCAGGGTGGTGGCCGCCGGGGGGCGGCGTGTGCTCCTTCCCCCCTCCGAGCACGGCTGAGAGGGGCCGCGCACGTCCGCATCTGATCCCGCCCGCGACCGGATGCGGTTCGCGGTGACGCACGGTACGGCGGGACGTTCAGATGCGACGCCGCCGACCGCTTTGCCGTCACTGCCCGAAGTCACAGCCACCGGCATCACCCGATCGGTGGCCACGCCGAAATCGCTCACTGATCGGGCGGCTGCGGGGGCTGTGCGCGATGATCCGCACCTCGGCGTGTCCGAGCGAGGGCAGTGTCTGGGTCCCGGTGTCCTTCACGTGGTCGTGTTCCCTGGTCACCGTGGAGAGCAGCGGTGCGGACGAGAGGAGTACCGTGGAACGGCAGCCTCGCGTACGGCGCAGCCGCATCCATCGACGGGCGGGTCCACATGACCACTGACTCCGGCATTCCTCAGAGGTCGCCGCTGCTCCTGCCCGATGCGGTCCACACGGCGGTCGAACCCGGCACGGCGCTGCTCCGGCTGGAGACCACACGGTCTCGGGAGGGCCGCCTGGACGGTGCGTGGTGGCCGCGCACCCGCGCCATCGAGAATGAACTGCCTCCGCTGATCAGCGTCTTGACCAGACATCTCGGGCCGATCACCCGCGTCGGCGTGGATGCCTCCTCCTGGAACACGGTACCCACCCGCCTGGTCGTCGACGGCCAGGTGGTCCACCTGGACTCGGACCCGGTCGGCGACAGCACCGTTCTCATCACCCGCGGCCACAACGACCACTTCGCCCTGCTGGTGCTGCCCCCCGACACCACCCCGGAGGCGGCCCGAAACGCAATGGCCCGGGCCGTCCACGCCGACAACATCACCGAGGCCGCCCAGATCCTCGTCGCCACCACCCCCGAACCTGATGAGGACCCGGCCCATGACCTGGAGACCCACTGAGGAGCGGGCAGAACGGACGTCGCGGGGCAGGCGGCGCCGTGGTCGGGAGAGGGCGGGCTGACCGGCTCGTCCTGCGGCGGTCCGGTCAGCGGATGACGTCGAAGACGTTCTTCTGCAGGCCGTTGGCGTAGGCCTCGTGCTCGACGAGCTTCAGTTTCTGGGTGTCCTTGTCGGTCGTGCTGAAGAGTCGCTTGCCCGCTCCGAGCAGCAGGGGGAAGACGATCAGGTGGTACCGGTCGATCAGGCCGGCGTCGGAGAGGGCGTGGTTGAGGGTGGCGCTGCCGTGGACGATGATCGGGCCGCCTTCGGTCTCCTTCAGCGCGGCGACCTCGTCAAGGGTGCGCAGGATCGTCGTCTCGCCCCAGTCGGTGGCCAGGTCGTCTTCGGTGAGGGTGGTGGAGACGACGTACTTCGGCATCGTCTTGTATTCGGCGAAGTCCTCGATGTCGGGCCACACCGGGCTGAATGCCTGGTAGCTGGTGCGGCCGAGCAGGAGCGCGGCAGCTTCCTTCTGTTCGCGGCCCTTGATCTCGTAGGCCTCGGGAAGGAAGTCGATGTCCTTGAAGGTCCAGCCGGAGTTCCGGTATCCGGGCTCGCCGCCGGGGGCTTCCACGACGCCGTCGAGCGAGACGAAGGCGGTGCTGATCAGTGTGCGCATCTCGGGTTCCTCGCAGTCGATTGTCAGGGTGCGGGTCAGGTGTCAGGTGTCAGGGTCTGGCTCTCGGCGGGGCGGGTGCGGCCCCGCGGTTCACGGTTCACGGTTCACGGTTCACGGTCTATGACTGCGGATCATGGAGGAACTCATCGGTCGGCGCCAGCCCATTCCGACAACCGCGGCCGTTCGGGGCAGGGGCTCTGCCGCCCGCGGGTCCTGCGTACCGTGCCGGTCCGGTCGGTTCCCAGCGCCGGAGGCGGGTTGCCCGAGGTCGGGGCCAAGGTGGAGCGCTGCGAATCACGTCGATGTCGATATCCCGGGTATGCGCAGGACGAGGGGAGCACCCCGCCGGCCGGCGGGGCCCGGCACCGGGAGTTCCACAGGTGCCGGGGCCGCTCCTCCGCGACGGACCAGAAAGCGGCTCCTGATCATGAATTCCTCTCAGGCGGTGCGTCCTCCCCCCGTACGGGCTGGTGCGGGGAGCGACTTCGCCCGACTCTCCCGGAAGATCCAGGAGGCGGGCCTCATGGCTCGGCGCCCCGGGTACTACGCCGTGCGCATCGCGGCCGTGACGGCCCTGTACGCCGCCGGGTGGACGGCCCTCTTCCTGATCGGCGACAGCTGGTGGACGCTGGCGGCGGCCGCCTTCCTCGCTCTGGTGTTCGGGCAGGTGGCCCTGCTCGCGCACGACCTCGCCCACCGGCAGGTGTTCCGACTGCGCAAGGCCAGTGAGGTGTCCGGGCGCATCGCCGGCAACCTCGGCATCGGCATGGGATACGGCTGGTGGCAGGACAAGCACACCCGCCACCACGCCAACCCCAACCACGAAGACCTCGACCCCGACCTCGACCCGGACATCCTCGTCTGGACGCAGGACCAGGCCCGCACGGCCAAAGGCCTGCCGCGGCTGCTCGGGCGCTCGCAGGCGTACCTCTTCTTCCCGCTGCTCCTGCTGGAGGGGTTCAACCTGCACGTGTCCGGAGTGCGGTCGCTGTTCGACCGCTCGCTCAGGCGGCGAGCATGGGAGGGGGGCCTGCTCGCCGCTCACTTCGCCACCTACCTCGGTGTGCTGTTCCTGGCGCTGCCACCCGGCAAGGCGGTCGCGTTCCTCCTCGTCCACCAGTGCCTCTTCGGCGTCTACCTCGGTTCGATCTTCGCCCCGAACCACAAGGGCATGCCGGTACTGCGGGGTGCAGAGCGGCCCGACTTCCTCAGGCGCCAGGTCCTGACCTCCCGTGACGTGCGAGGAGGCCGATTGACCGACATCGTCCTGGGCGGTCTCAACTACCAGATCGAGCACCACCTCTTCCCGAGCATGCCCAGCCCGCACCTGCGCAGGGCGCAGGCCGTCGTCCACAGTCACTGCCAGGAACTCGGGGTCAGCCATCTGGAGACAAGCTTGGTCGAGTCCTACCGGCAGACCCTCGCCAGCCTCCACGCGGCCGGAGCCCCGCTCCGAGCGCCGCGGACCACCTGACCCCCGCCACGCGGCTCCCGGCCCCCGCGCCGCGCGCGGTCTGCGCCCGACCGCGGGCGCTCCGCCGGCCCCCGGAATTGAGGACCCGCTCATGTGCGGTACCCGTGGACACACCGCAGACGGCGCTCGCACACGCCTCGAATCGGGGCCCGGTCACGCCGAGAGCTGATCCCACCACCAGGCGATGGTCGGGTAGGGGAGGGGGCCGTCCGTGGCGTGCGCAGACGGTGTGTGAGTCCGCTGGAGGTGGGGCACCGTGTCAGGACTGAAGTAGCGCAGCGCCTTGGCGGCGAAGGTGAGGTTGCCGGAGAGCACCCGGTCGATCGCCGTGAAATGGCGGCGCAGTTCCGGGCCGGCATCGGTGAGGACCTGGTCGCGCAGACGCAGGTAGATTCCCACCAACGTGTCGCGTATCCCCACCGCTTCCCGCATGATCTGCGGCAGAGACCGGCCCGGATGCTCGTGCTGAAGGGCGGAGAACAGGTTGTACTTCTCCTGTCCCAGCCGCGTTTCCTTCACCAGGGAGTACCGGTCGTTGTCCAGGGTGGCGGCCAACAGGCCGGCCTCGGCCGCAGCCCTGACCTTCGGGGAGGCGAACTCCTGCGCGGAGAGCTCGACGCCCTCGACGGCGTCCAGATATCCGATGGTCGCGTACACGCCGACCGCGCCGATCCGCATGGCGAGGTACTCGTTCACCGTGAGCGAGGCACCCTGCTCGCGCAGGGCCGTCTCCCACAGCATGTCGTGCAGCCAACTGGTCTGAGCGGCCGCGAATCGGTCGTACTGGAGAGAGCTCATGCCGGCCCGCATGCGTACCAGAGCGTCCCGAAGCGCGCGTTCCAGGACGGTCTCACGGCCGGTCGGCGCGCCCGTCCAGGAATGGGGCGAACGCATCAGGCGCGCCCACCGGGAGACGGTATGGACGAGGTCGTAGGTGTTCACCGTCCCCGGATCCGGGACGACCTCGTCGTTGGCCAGGAACGCCCACCCGCTGTAGTCCGCCAACGCCTGGGCCAGGCCCGCAGGGGTGTGGGGGAAGGCATGGGAGACCACGGCGGCCCCGGCCGTTCCGTAGACCGCGGCCAGTGACGCGTCGCCGCGGCCCAGATCGAACGCCTGCGCCCAGCTGACGCTGTTCTGGCGCAGCCGGTCCGCGTCCGCTCGGGTCTCCTCCGGGAACGGGCAGTAGAACGTCCAGAACTCCTGAGGAAACTCCGCTGTCATCAATGTCTCCGGTCACTCATACGGCGGGCTGTGAGGGGAGGTTCGGGTGAGCTGAGCCGAGGTGTTGCGCGGATCCTGCGGACGAGGCGGAAGGTCACTTCCTGCGCAGCGTCCGGAGTTTCACGTTGTGAGGTTGTGTGATGACGCGCAGTGCGGCCGGCTTCGCCTGACCGGACGACGGTGTCAGGTGCCATCGGCTGGTGATGACGGCAAGGGCCAGGATCGCTTCCGTGCTGCCGAATACGTCGCCGATGCACTTGCGGGCCCCGCCCCCGAAGGGGAGCAGGGCATGGCGGGGCGGCGGGGTTCGGTGGTGGGGGTCCCAGCGATCGGGATCGAACGACCCGGGCTTCTCGTACAGGTCCTCCCGGTGGTGGATGAGGTGTGGGCTGAGGGCGACTGTCGTTCCGGTGGGCAGCGGGTAGCCGGCCAGCTCGGTTGCCGCGGTGACCCTTCGGGTGAGGATCCAGGCCGGGGAGTACATGCGCAGGGTCTCCGTGACGATGCGCCCGATCAGCTCCAGCTTGGGTATGTCCGTATGGGTGACGTCCTCGTGGCCGAGGGCGGCGTCCACTTCTCGCTGCACTCTCTGCTGGAGGTCCTCGTCGCGGGAGATCTCGTAGAGGGCCCAGGAGAGGGTTGTCGCCGTGGTCTCGGTCCCGGCCAGGTACAAGGCGAGGACGGTGTCGAAGACCTCCTCGTCGGTCATCACGCTGTCGCCGCCTTCCGGGTCGTGGGCCGCCAGCAATGCGGACAGCAGGTCGCCGTGGTCGGTTCGGCTGGAGCGGCGGTCGGCGATGGTGCGGGTGACCGCCGACCGCAGGCGTGCGGACGCCTTGCGGTAGGCGGCGTCACCCGGAAGCCGTAGTCGGCCCAATTCCGGAGGCACCAGGACGCGCCGGCCCATTCCTTTCACGATGGTGTCGATGTCCTCGACGAGGAATGGCGGTTGTTCCACGGTGAAGAGCGTGTCGGCAGTGACTTGGGCAGCCATGTGGGACATCTCGTTGGGAACATCGACGACTCCTCCATCGCGCCAGGATTCGACACGATGTACAGATGAACGAACCATGACGGACGCGTAGCCGGGGAACCGGTTCGGGTGGAATGACGGCTGGGCAATTCTGCGCTGTCGGCGGTGCCCCTCATGAGGACAGGTGAGCACACCGCTTCCGACCACCTCGCGCGACCGTTCGTAGAGTACGCCGCCCTTGTCGAAGGTCTTGTCGTCGAGGAGCACCTGGCGGGTGAGTTCCGCAGTGCAGGCGACGACGATCTCCGCGGGACCCACCCGTATCTTCACGAGGTCCCCGTAGCGCGGAAGTGCCGCGATGAACGACTGGGGCCGCCTTGCCAACGGCACAAGGTGTCCCAGCAGTGGCAGCGCCCTCGGCGCTGTCGGGATCGAAAGGCTCCTCGACATGTCTGTCTCCCGCGTCGCGTGTTGTGGTCTGCGTACCGGCTGGGGGTGGACAGCGACGGCGTCCGGCCTCGGTCGTCACGGACCGGGGTGCCAAGGATCGTGCCGCGCCCGGTGCGGCGCCCCTTCCGGCCCCGCGGTGCAGGGACGGACGTGGTCGACTCCGCACCCTTCGATTCATCGGTCGCGATGGGTGATGAGGTGTGCCAGGGAACCCAGTTCGGCGCCGGGGCCCGGTGCGGGGCGAAGCGCACGAAGGCGGTCGGTCGCATGGCCGACGTGCCGCCGGGCAGCGGCGTCGGCCCAGCGTCGGCCGCCCGCCTGTTCCACGAGATCGGCGATCTCGGCCAACTGGGCGTCGGTGAAGTCGACATCTTGCTGGTAGAGGCGGCGCAGCGTGTCCGCGGCCGGGTGGGTACTGGTGAGGGCGGCGGTGACGGGCAGGGACTTCTTGCGGGCACGCAGGTCGGACCAACGGGGCTTGCCGGTGGTCGCGGGATCGCCCCAGATGCCCAGGAGATCGTCGGTGAGTTGGAAGGCGGAGCCGAGGTGGTGGCCGAAGGCCTCCAGATGCGCGGTGCGGTCGGTGTCGGCGCCGGCGGCCAGGGCTCCCAGGACGCACGCTCCGGAGATCAGAGCGCCGGTCTTGGCGTCGGCGATGGCGATGGCCTCGTCGAGGGTGGGCTCCGTCCGCTCTTCCCAGAGCGTGTCGTGGTATTCCCCGCCGACCAGTGCCTGGACCACGGAGGTGAGGCGGGAAACACCCTGGGCGGCAAGGCGGGGGCCGGCGGCGCTCAGCGTGCCGATCGCCAGGAAGAACAGGGCGTCACCGGCGAGGATGCCCGCGGCGACACCGTACTGGTGCCAGAGGGCGGGGCGCCCGCGGCGCATCTCGTCGTGGTCGATGATGTCGTCGTGCAGCAGGGAGGCGTTGTGGACCAGTTCCACGGCAACGGCGGCCGGCAGGGCATCCTCCGCCCGACCACCGAGGGCCTGGCAGGCCGTGAGTGCCAGGGCCGGGCGTACGGCCTTCCCCGCCGGAAGGTCGGTTCGGGTCCCGGCCCTGTCCCACCATCCGAAGTGGACTCCGGCCAGATGACGGATGTCCGGCTGCAGGGTGGCCACCGCCTGGCGCAGGGCGGGCGTGACCAAGGCACTGGTGCTGGCCAGAACCTCGTGGATCGACCGGGCCCCGACCTGGGTGGGAACCGGTTCGTCCGCGGTGCGGGTCCGGGCGCCACTGGTTGCCGTCACGAAGTGATCACCTCCATGGTGCGTCTCCCGGAGCCGGCACCCGGCCCGTCCGGTTCGCTGGGTTCGGTCGCTCCGGTCGGAGCGGGAAGCACACGAATCACCACCTGCGGTGGAGGCTGATGCCGGCGAGGTCTGCGGACTGCTCGAAGCCTCACGCAACGTGGCCGCCGTGGCCTCCTGGACGAACCCCTGAGGCGCCCCTGAGAATTCGCCCGCAGCAGCCGTCGGGCCGGCCGGTGAGCGGCCCCGCTCGGCGGCACCGAAGCGATGCATAAAAGGTGCAAATTGCCTGGCTTGTCTGCTCTGCATAGCGTCAGGGAGTCAGGATCCCCTCCGAAGGGTCGGCTGTTTCCTCCGGAATGATCAGAAGGAGCTTCATCATGATCGTCAAAAGGCTGCACGACGCAGGGGTGAAGAGTGAGCACGCCTATCTGGCCGCCACCCTGTCCATCGGCCTGTCGCTCGCGTCGTGGCTCGCTTCCAGCAGCCGCGAGGACATCGAGCGCGCAGACCGGTGGGGGATCTTCGTCGGCGAGTGGGCGCCCACGTTCTTCGGCCTCGGCCTGGCCCTCGCGAACTACGAGAAGTGACATCGCACCGCATCGGAACGATCCTCCGGGAGGAGCCGGCATGAAGCTCCGTGACGAACTGCCCGTCGACCACCGCCTCGCCACCGTCTACCGCTACGGCGCCCTGCTCTGCGGCCTGGCCCTGATCGCCTTCGGTGCCCTGGGCTTCGCGGATGCCCTGAGTCCGTTCGACACCCGGGGCGAGACGATCGCGGGGATGACCACGAACACGGCCCTCAGCGGGATCTCCGTCGGGGTCGGGCTCTCGCTCGCCGCGGGCGCCTTCATCGGCGGAAATTTCGCCTCCACCCTCAACATCACTGTGGGAGTCCTGTTCCTGCTCAGCGGGTTCGCGCACCTCTTCGTCCTCGACAAGGACGCCAACGTCCTCGACTTCGGCATGACGAACGTCGTGTTCAGCTTCGCCATGGGCCTGATCATCATGACCTTCGGGATGTACGGCCGCGTCTCCGGCAGGCTCCCGCACGACAACCCGTACTGGCGGAGCCGCCACGCCGACCGGGCAGCGGGACGGCCCTCACCGTCCCGTCCCGCTCCCATCGGCCGGGCGGTCCCCTCCCTCCCTCACGGTCCGACCGTGCCCACCGCGAGCTCCGCCGACGCCGGCGACGTCTCGCGGTGACCGTGCGGGGAACGCGGCCGTGCTGCGGCCGCTTCCCCGCCCTTCCGTGTCACGGACGCGGTGGGACCGCCCCGCTCAGTCCCCTCGGGGAGCCGGCCGCAGGGGGCCCGAACCGGTGCATCAACGATGCGAGGTGCGGGCCGGCGGTCCGCGCCGGACGCTTGACCGGTACGCACGACACCGTCTCGCAGAGGAGTCACCATGAGCGCCCGCCCTGTGGTGCCGGAGGAAACCCCCTCGGCGGAGGGTTCCACGAAGGAAGCGCACCAAGAACGACCCGACGGCGGCATCTGGGACCATCCGTGGATCTTCCTCGGGCTGATCGTGCTCGGCGCCGTCCTCGTGGCCGGCTTCTTCGTGGCACGGATCGCCGGGCTGTAGGGGAGAGCGCCGACATGGACGCCGGCTCGGGCCCGTCCGAACCGGGCATGCGCGGATCACGGGTACTGGTGGCAGGTGCCGGAGGGGTCCTCGGCGGGCTCGCGGCCCGCGAATTGCGGGCCCGGGGCGCCGCCGTCGCCCTCGCCGGCAGGAACCCGGGCCGACTGGCGGCCCTGGCCGACGGCCTCGGCGGAGTACCCGTACGCGAGTTCGACGCGTACGACCTGGACAACTGCGCCCACCTGGCGGCATGGGCGCAGCAGGAGCTGGCAGGGCTGGACGGCGTGCTGGTGACGGTGGGAACAGCCGGATTCGGGCGGGTGGAGGAAATGCCCGAGGCGGTCGTCGAGCACCTGTTCACCGTCAACGCCCTCTGCCCCGCCGCCGTGCTGCGCGGTGCCGTCTCCCGCGTGCCCGACGGCGGATTCCTGGCCGCCGTGACGGGAGCGGTCGTGGACCGGCCGATGCTCGGCACAGCCGACTACGCGGCGGCCAAAACCGCCCTGAGCTGCTGGCTCGGCGTCCTGGGCCGCGAGGGCCGGGCCAGACGGCTCCGGGTGTTCGACTTCCGGCTCCCGCATCTGGAGACGGGCTTCTCGAACCGGCCTGTGGTGGGACGGCCACCCGCCCTGCCGGAAGGCGGCGACCCGGCCGTCGCCGTACGCGCCCTCGTCGACCAACTCGCGGGCGGGCCCTCCACCGGACGCTGACCGCACGGAAGGCGCGACGGACGACCGCCGGGCCGCACCGCCCCGGTGTGGTGCGATACCGGGGCGAACGGTCCCCGCGAACGCCCCGCGCATCCGGCGGCGGCGCACCGGCCGAAGAGGAGTCAGTCATCGAATACACCGGGAGCAGGCCGTGGCACATTCCGCGACACCCGCACCGACGTCACGTCCGGCCCGCCCTCGCGGATCGCGGCAGTGGTGGACGCTGGCGGGGTTTCTCACCGTGAGTTACGGCGTCGCGGCGCTGGGAGGGCTCGCCGCCGCCGACGCGGGTGAGGTGTACGGGGCGCTGGAACGGCCCGGCTGGGCCCCGCCGGCCTGGCTGTTCGGGCCCGTCTGGACCGTGCTGTACGGCATGATGGCGATTGCCGCCTGGCTGGTCCAGGGTCACCCCGATCGCCCGCGCGTGCGGCGGGCCCTCGCCTGCTGGTGGGTGCAGCTCGCCCTCAACCTGGCCTGGACCCCCGTGTTCTTCGCGGCCCGCCGGTACGGGCTCGCCCTGCTGGACATCGTCCTGCTGCTCGCCGCCCTCACCACCACCGTCGTCCTGTTCCGGCGGCTGAGGCGGATCTCGGCGCTCCTGCTCCTCCCGTACGTGTCGTGGGTGGCCTTCGCGACCGCCCTCAACGCATCCATCTGGCAGCTGAACCGGTGAAGGTCCGGACGAACCCTCCGACGCGGCCGGAACCCCAGGCCGGGATGAGCACGGGGGCCGTGGCCCAGCAGCTCGGCGTGGCGGCGGGCACCCTGCGTTCGTGGGAGCGGCGCTACGCGATCGGTCCCGCCGTCCGTGACGCGGGCAGGCATCGGCGTTGGCTCCCTCAGGACATCGCCTGCCTGGAGGACATGTGCCGCCTGACCGCGCGGGGCGTGCCGCCCGCAGAGGCCGCCCGAGTCGCCCGGGCACGGGCCTCGGGGACGATCCGGGACGAGGAGGACGCGCCCGCGGCCAGGACGGGGCCGGCTCGTGGGGGCCCCGCGACGCTTCCGCTGGGGCCCGTCCGGGCCGAGTGCCGCGGTCTTGCGCGGGCGGCGGTGAGACTGGACGGGGACGCGGTGGAGATCCTCCTGGACCGGGCGATCGAGGACCACGGGTGCGTGGTGGCCTGGGAGGAGATCATTGCGCCGACGCTGCACGCGGCCGGCCGCAAATGGGCCTCTGCGGGCGAACGGTACGTCGAGGTCGAGCACCTGCTGTCCTGGCTCGTGTCCTCGGCCCTGCGGCGCCGGCGTGACCGTCGCGGGCCGCCCCGCAAGGGGGTCCGGCCGATCCTGCTGGCCTGCGCGCCGGGCGAACTCCACAGCCTTCCACTGGAAGCTCTCTGGGCCGCCCTCACGGAGCGCGCCCTGCCCGTGAAGATGTTCGGTCCGGCGCTTCCGGTGGAAGCCCTGCGCCAGGCGGTACTGCGGGTGGGCCCGTCCCTGGTGGTGGTGTGGGCCCAGGAGTCCCCCCACGCCGCGGCGGAGCTGGTGAGCGCCGTGGAGGGAGTCCAGTGGGGGGTGCGGGGAGCGAGATCCCACAGTTCGCTGCTTGTGGCCGGCCCCGGATGGAACTCCGTCTCGCAAAGCGGCACCAGGCAGCTGACGGGCCTGAGGTCGGGGCTGGAGCTGATCGAACGACGTCTCGCACCCGTCCGCCGGGGCACGGGGACGGAGCCCTAGCGGCGGGTGCACGCCACGCCCGGACACCCCCGGACACCGCCCGGGCCGCGACGGGCCCGGGGGCCGCCCGCGTACTCCTGTCCGGACGCTCCCCGGCCGCCGCCGATCCGCCGCCGTCCCCCCGCCGTGCCCAGAACCCGCCGCGTGACCTGCGGAAACGATCAGCTGCCGAGTACGGATCAAGACCGTCAATCCATCGGGTGGAACGCCCGGCCAAGATGTCTGATCCTCCTGCCCGGCGGGGGACCCATAGCTGGCGAGGCCACGGGCGACCGCACCGAGTGCATCCGGCGGGCGGGTGAACGGGGAAGCACGTGGCAAGCACCGCTTCACGACACGGAGGACCACATGCACGCGGAGTCGGTCGCTTGTCACATCGTCAAAGAACCCCGGCCGCCGGCCGTGCGCGGTACACCGCCCACCATCCCCGCGGCAGCCACGGTCGACCTGCACGTGGAAGATGCCGTCACCCGTGAACTGGAGCTCCGCTGCGCCGAGTTCCTCTCCCGCTGCCGGTCTCTCGACGCCGTCTTCGCCGCGGACATCGCGGAGCGGCTCACCGCCTTCACCCTCGGTGGCGGCTCGCGCGTCCGGCCCCGGTTCCTCTGGTGGGCCCTGCGGGCCTGCGGGGGCGGCGACGGCCACGTGCCCGCCGCCCTGACCCTCGGCGCCGCACTCGAACTCATCCAGAGCTGCGCCCTGGTCCACGACGACGTCATGGACCAGTCCGCCGTCCGCCGCGGCAGCCCTTCCTTCCATGCGCAGATCGAGATCCAGTACCCGTCGGCCCCGCCCCCGCAGGATCCTGGCCGGCCCTCACCGTTCGCCCAGTCGGCCGCCGTCCTCGCCGGGGACCTCGCGCTGTCCTGGGCGGACGACCTGGTCGCCGCAGCGGACCTCGATCCTCCGGTGCGCACCGACGTCCTGCGGATCTGGCGGGCCATGCGCACGGAAATGGTCGCGGGCCAGTACCTCGACCTGCACGGACAGGCGACCTCCTCCCGCTCCACCGGCCAGGCCGTCCGCACCGTCCGTCTGAAGACGGCCCGCTACACCGTCGAACACCCGCTCGCCCTCGGCGCGGCACTCGCCGGCGCCGACGGTCCCACCACCCGCGCCCTGGCCGCCGCAGGGCGCTGCGCCGGCATCGCCTTCCAGTTCCGCGACGACCTGCTCGGCGTGTTCGGAGACCCCCAGGTGACCGGCAAACCCTCGGGCGACGACATCCGGTCCGGCAAAGCGACCTACCTGCTGTCCCTGGCCCACTCCCGGGCCCGAGCCGCCGGCACCACCTCCCTCCTCGACCTCCTCGACGCATGCCGGGGGAGCGGCGAACCCCTCTCCGGCCCGACCCTGACGCGCGTACGAGAAGCCCTGCACGCCACCGGCGCACCGGCGCGGATGGAACGTCACATCGAACGCCTGGCGCGCGCGTCCGAACGCCACCTCGCGGCGGCACAGCTGCACGGCCCCGCCGCCCAACGACTGGGTGAACTGCTGAGACACGTGGCCTCCCCGGCACCCCGGTGCGACACAGCCCTCGAACGAACCAGCCACCACGGAGACGCCCCATGAGGACGATCAACGGCCGCACCGACCACGTCGTGGTCATCGGCGCCGGGCTCGCCGGTCTCTCGGCCGCCCTCCACCTGCTCGGATCGGGCCGAACCGTCACCGTCGTCGAACGCGACCCCCTGCCCGGAGGGCGGGCCGGCCTCCTGGAACGCGACGGCTACCGCTTCGACACCGGCCCCACCGTCCTGACCATGCCGCACCTGCTGGAGGAAGCCTTCGCCGCGGTCGGCCAGAACATGTCCGACCGGCTGACCCTGCATCCCCTCCATCCCGCCTACCACGCCCGGTTCGCGGACGGCAGCAGCCTCGACGTCCACACCGGGGCCCAGGCCATGGAAGCGGAGGTCGAACGCTTCGCCGGAGCCGGCGAAGCGGCCGGGTACCGGCGACTGCGCCAGTGGCTGCACGACCTGTACCGGGTTCAGATGGGCCGGTTCATCGACACCAACTTCGACTCCCCGCTCTCCCTCCTGCACCCGGACCTGGCCCGCCTCGCCGCACTCGGCGGGTTCGGCCGCCTGCAGCCGCAGATCGGCCGCTTCATCACCGACGAACGCCTGCAGCGCGTCTTCTCCTTCCAGGCCCTCTACGCCGGTGTCCCGCCGGCCCGCGCGCTCGCCGCCTACGCCGTGATCGCCTACATGGACACCGTCGCGGGCGTCTACTTCCCCGAAGGCGGCATGCACGCCGTACCCACCGCCATGGCCGCGGCCGCCTCCGACGCGGGCGCCACCCTCCACTACGGCCAGACCGTCACCCGCCTGGAGCGCACGGGCGACCGGATCAGCGCCGTCGTCACCGACCACCAGCGCATCCCCTGCGACGCGGTCGTCCTGACCCCGGACCTCCCCGTCTCCTACCGGCTGCTCGGCGCCCGCCCCCGGCGCCCGCTCGCCCCGCGCCACTCCCCGTCAGCCGTCGTCCTGCACGCCGGCACCGACCGCACCTGGCCCGAGCTCGCCCACCACACGATCTCCTTCGGCGCCGCCTGGAAACAGACCTTCCACGAACTCACCCGCACCGGCCGCCTCATGACCGACCCCTCTCTCCTCATCACCCGCCCCACCGCCACCGACACCGGCCTGGCCCCTCCCGGCAAGCACACCCACTACGTCCTCGCACCCTGCCCCAACACCAGCGTCGGCCCCTCCGCCGCCTCCTGGGACGACCTCGGCCCCCGCTACCGGGACAGCCTGCTGCGCGAACTGGAACACCGCGGCCTCACCGGCTTCGCCGACGCCATCGACACCGAGGCCCTCCTCACCCCCGCCGACTGGACCGCCCAGGGCCACCCCGCCGGCACCCCCTTCTCCCTCTCCCACACCTTCGCCCAGACCGGACCGTTCCGCCCCCACAACCTCGTACGCGGCACCGCCAACGCCGTCCTCGCCGGCTGCGGCACGACCCCCGGCGTGGGCGTCCCCACCGTCCTGATCTCCGGCCGCCTGGCCGCCGCCCGCATCACCGGCCCGCCCGGCAGCCGTCACCGCCCCCCGGCACCCGCGTCCGACGCCACGAAAGGCAGCTCCGCATGACCCGACGCGAACTCGACGCCGCCGCCATCACCGACCCCGCCCTGCGCGTCGCCTACCACCAGTGCCGCCGCCTCAACGCCCGCCACGGGAAGACCTACTTCCTCGCCACCCGCCTGCTGCCCCCCGACCGCCGCCCCGCCGTGCACGCCCTCTACGCCTTCGCACGCCTCGCGGACGACATCGTCGACGACCTCCACGCCCCCGCCGCGCCCACCGACCGCGCCCGGCGCCTGCGGGCCCTCTCCGACGACCTCCGCACGGCGATCACGGGCGGGCCCGGCCCCCACCACCCCGTCGTCGCCGCCGTCGCCCACACCACGCACCGCTACCGCATCCCGCACAGCCACTTCGACGACTTCCTCACCTCCATGCGCAGCGACCTCACCGTCACCGACTACCCCACCCTGGACGCACTGCGCGGCTACATGCACGGCTCCGCGGCCGTCATCGGCCTCCAAATGCTGCCCGTGCTCGGCCACACCACCGCGCGCGACGAGGCCACCCCGCACGCCGCCGCACTGGGCGAGGCCTTCCAGCTCACCAACTTCATCCGCGACGTGGGCGAGGACCTCGACCGCGACCGCGTCTACCTGCCCGCCGACCTCCTCGCCGCCGACGGCGTGGACCGCGAACTGCTGCTCTGGAGCCGCCGCACCGGACAGCGCGACCCCCGCATCACCAGCGCCCTGCGCGCCGCCACCGCGCTGGCCCGCCGGTTCTACGCGCGAGCCCGACCGGGCCTGGACATGCTCGCACCCGTCTCCCGGCCCTGCGTGCACACCGCCTTCGTGCTCTACGGCGAGATCCTCGACGCCGTCGCCCGCGACGGCTACGCCAGCGTCCACCGCCGTTCCTCGGTGCCCCTCACCCGGCGGGCAGCCGTCGCGGCGGCCGGAGCGGCCAGGATCGCGGCAGCCCGCCTGACCTCACCCGCGGCGCCCGCCGCCCCGGCCGTCGAGGAGCCCTCGCGATGAGCCCGCGCCCCGGACGGCGGCTCCCGGTGAGCCTCCGCCGTGACCCGGTCGCCTGGCACCGGCAGCGACCGACCTGGCGGGACGCCTCGCCCCGTCTCATTGCCGCCGCCCTCGAACGGGCCCGGGCCCGCCCCACCGGCAATTGGTACGTCCTCGGCCCCAGCGCCGCGGTCCGCCCGGACTCCGGCTACGGGGCCACGGTGGCGGGAACGGAGATCGTGGCCTGGCGCGACGCGGCCGGGGCCCTCGTCGCCGGCCCGGGCGCCTGCCCGCACCTGGGCGCCGCCCTGGCCGAGGCCCCGGTGCGCTGCGGAACCCTGGTCTGCCCCTGGCACGGGCTCGCCCTCACCGGCGCCCCCTTCGCCGGCTGGAACCCCTACCCCGCCCACGACGACGGCGTCCTCACCTGGGTGCGCCTCGACGATCACGGCGGCGAAAGCCCCCTCGACGCCCCCGCCGTGCCGCACCGTCCGGCCGCCGCGGACTCGGTGGCCGCCGTCTACACCGGGACCGGCACGTGCGAGCCCGAGGACATCGTCGCCAACCGCCTCGACCCCTGGCACGGAGCGTGGCTCCACCCCTACTCCTTCGTCGACCTCACCGTCCTCGACGACGACGACGACGGCGACCGCGACGGCGACGGCGCCGACGTCCTGACCGTACGGGTCTCCTTCAAGCTGACCCGGCGCGTGGTCGTCCCCGTGACCGCCGAGTTCACCGCCCCCGGCCCCCGCACCGTCGTCATGCGCATCACCGAGGGCGAAGGCCGGGGATCCGTCGTGGAGACCCACGCCACCCCCATCGGAACCGGCCGCGACGGCCGGCCCCGGACCCGGGTGACCGAAGCCGTCATCGCCACCTCCCACCGCCTGGGCTTCACCCTCGCCCGCGCCGCCGCCCCCCTGCTGCGCCCCCTCATCAGCCGCACCGCGGGCCGTCTGTGGAGGGACGACCTCGCCTACGCCGAACGCCGATGGGAACTGCGCGACACCGGCCGCTTCCCCGGCTGAACCCTGCCCGCACCAGCACGGCGGGCCGTCACGGCGAACGGTCCGGCCGCCGGCCCAGGCGTGCCAGCGCCCGGGCCGCGGCCGTACGCCCCCCGTCCGGCACCGTCCACAAGGTCTCGCCCCGCACGCCCCACCGCTCCAGCAGGGCGTTCGCCGCCAGGAAACCGCTGGTGGCCGCCCGCTCCATCAACGCGACCGGAAGACCCGTACGCACAAGATCACCGGCGACAGCCACCCGGACGTCGCCCGTCCGGACGGCGGGCCGGTCCCGGTATCCGCCGACCGTGAACAGGGGGCAGTCCTCGCGCCACTCGTGCCGCACGTCGACGATGCCGGCGTGCGCCGTCTCCGGATACACCTCGCGCAGCCGTCGCACCAGCCGCTCCTCGACCTCCGGACGCCTCTCCGCCGGGTCCACCGCGTAGGCGTGCAGCTCCACCACCGAACCGCCGGTCCGCAAGGCCCACCGGTGGGCCTCACCCTCCCACCGGTCCAGGACGCTCACGTTGTCGAGGCCGCCGAACCCGCTGGTACCGAGGAAACCGTGCCGGTCGCCGTCCACCGGCCGAGACAGCCAGAGACGGGAGACCAGAAACGGCGGCGCCGTCCGCAACCCCGCGACCCGGGCCCGCCACACCGGATCCACCAGCTCCGGCGAGGCGCCGACCAGCCCGCGCAGCCCGCCGGTGTCCAGGGCCAGCACCACACCGTCGAAGCGTCGGGGCGCCGCCCCCTCCGCGACGATCTCCACCCGCTCCTCGCCGACCGGGCGCACCTCCAGCACCGCCGTGTCCGTCCGGATCTCGACGCCGAGCCCGCCCAGATGGCGGGCCAGCGGGTCCCACAGCGCCTGCGGGAACGGCTCGCGCGGCACGTCGAACAGCAGCCCCTCGCTGGATCCCAGGAAGTAGATGTGGAACATCAGCACCAGCTCCGCCGCCGACAGCTCCGCCGGATCCGCGAAGAAGCTCCGCGAGAACACCTCGAACGCCAGGTGGTAGGCCGCCTCCGGGAAACGGATGCCCTCCAGGAACGAGGTGGCACTCACCCCGTCCAGCGCCTCGTACACCCCCGGGACACGGACGTCCAGCAGGGGCAGGGCCGCCCGCGGGTCCATCCGCCCCAGATCCCGCCAGCCGAAGGTGGGACTCCGCGCGACGAATCCGAGGGCACTGAGCGGCGGTGTGCGCGGCACCCGCGCGAAGCTGTCCTGCCCGCCGTCGCGGTGGCGCAGCGGATAGTCGGCCAGCCCCGTCAGGCCGGACAACCCCGCATCGGTGCGGCGCAACAGCGACCGCAGGTTGTAGTACTGCCGGAAGAAGGCGTGGAAGCCCCGGCTCATCGTCGCCCGGGAACCGTCCGCCAGCCGCACCCCCCATCCCGCCAGCCGGCCACCGAGCTGCGCGTCCCGTTCGTACACGGTGACGAGCACCCCGCGCTCGGCGAGCGCGGTGGCCGCCGACAGGCCGGCGATCCCGCCGCCCACCACCGCCACCCGCGGTGGCTCCCCCTCGATCCGGGCCCGCCCGCCCCGGGGCTCGACACGCCGGGCCAGCCGGTCACGGCCCGGGCGGCCCCCGCTCACGCGGCCACCCGCCCGACGAACGTGTGCGTGATGCCCGTCTGCCACCCCGGCAGCGGCAGCACCCGCACCTCCGTGAATCCCGCGGCCCGCATCCGCGCCGCGAACCGCTCCGCCGTGTCAAAACCGAGCACGCTGCGCCACAGGTGGTCGTAGAGCCCCGCGTCACCCCCGGCCCGTCCCAGCGGCATGATCACCGTCCGGCACACCGCCGTCCACACCGCCCTGTGCAGCGCCCCGCCACTGAGCGCGTACTCGTGTACGGCGATGCGCGCACCCGGTGCCATCACGGCACGCACCGCGGCCAGCGTCCGATCGGGATCCGGGACGTTGCGGAAGAGGTAGGCGGCGAAGACGGCGTCGAACGGCCCGTCGACCCCCGCCTCGGCCAGCCGGTCGGCAGACCCCTGGACGAATCGGACCCGGTCCGGCCACTTCTTGGCCGCGGCCCGCTCCAGCATGCCGGCCGATGCGTCCACCCCCGTCACCTCGGCCTCGCCCGCGGCCGCCAGCAGGGCGGCGGTCGACGCGCCGGTACCGCATCCCAGGTCCAGGACCCGGGCACCGCGGCCCTCGTGGGGCAGGCCCAGGCGGCGGGCCGAGCGGCGCAGATGGCCGTGGTAGCCGGGACTGGCCGCGACCAGCAGGTCGTACCGCGCCGCGGCGTGATCGAAGGCAGCGGACAGGGCGTCGTCTCGCAGCAGTGGCATAGCGGCCTTTCAGTGTCGTCCCGGCGCCGGGGCCGGGACGGTTCGGGCGAGCAGCGGCAGTTCGGCGAGCGAGCGCAGCATCGGCAGGACCGGCGTGCGCAGGCCGATCCCGAAGTCCTCCCACGGCGACGTGGCACCGTCCAGGAACCGCAGGACCCGCTCGGCCGGCACCGCCGAGAAGAGCCGGGAGAAGAAGGCCCCGCCGTCGACCCGGCCCGAGTCCAGCGCGCGCAGCAGCACCGCGTCCATCGCCCGGGCCCTGCGGCCGTGCACGGCGGGCACCCGGGCGGGGGAGCGGCCGGCCCGCACCGCATCGGCGAGATGGCGGCTCTGGCGCTGGATCGCGGCGAAGGTGTAGCCCGTTGACGGCCGGGTGGCCCCGCCCGCCGCCCCGATCAGATGGACCCGGCTCCCGCTCTGACGCGGGTAGACACCGTCGCTCATCGGGATCACCCCCTGCTCGCGCCCCCGCACGGAGTAGTCCCCGAGACCCAGGACCGCGGAGCAGTAGTGGCGCAGGGCCCGTTCGTACGCCGCCTCGTCCAGCGCGGCCGCGGAGAACTCCGTGTACTCGACGAGCGCCTCGGACCGGCCCAGCGGCAGCACGTAGCCGAAGGCCAGCCCCCGGACCGGCTGGGGCAGACGAAAATCCATCAGGGTCGCGGCTCCGGGCTGGAAGGCGGGCCGGCGCGTGCGCACGAACCACCCCCGGAAGTGCTGGAGCAGCGTGGTCCGGGCCGCGGGCAGCCGCCGTGGCGGCCGCGAGTCGAAGACCACCCCCGATCGCAGCACCGACACCGCCCCCGACGCGTCACGGCCACGGACCACCGCTCCTGTGTCGGCGTCGCACGCCGACTCGACCGTCAACCGCCTCACGTCGACCCCGAACGAGCCGAGTCGCTCGGTCATGGCCGCCTCGAACCGGTCCGACCTCAGCATCTTGTACCTCATCTGCCCGAGTGCCCGTTCGATCAGCGTGCCGTCGGGGGCGTACACGCGCAGCCGGTCCCAACTCGCGGTCAGCAGGGGGTCGTAGGGTCCGGCACCCGTCTCCCAGTAGCACCAGGTCCGGACGGGAGGGCGCAGTGGCCCCGGCGGGGCCTCGACCACGGCCACCCGGGGCCCGGGAACACCGTCCGGCAACGGCTCCACGAGGCGGACCGCCAGGGACAACCCGGCGGCCCCGGCCCCGACCACGGTCACATCCGCATCCCACCGCATCGCTCCGCCTCCAGCACCCGGGCACCCGACAGCCCCTCTTCCGAACCGGACACACCGGCGGATGCAGTAAACCGCCTGCCGGCCCGCCACACCCGGGGACGCGGCCGAACGGCCGGCCGAACCTGGTCCGCCGCACGGTCCGCCGGTGTCCGCCGGGGGGCGGGCCGAACCGCGAAGCACCAGGCCCAGTCCTCGTCGGGCGCGACCGAGAACGCGACGGGATGCCGCGTGGCCACGCAGCGTCCGTGCGCGTGGCCGCCCCGGGACGGCGTGGACGGCCGGTCTCCCGGCGGCAGCCGGCGCGGGGCGCGGCCACCCACCGGCCGGACCCGGGAGCGGGCGGGCGGGAACGTCTGACCGGCTCGCCCTGACAGAGGTCTTCGCTGAATGACATGAGTGGCCGCCCGGTGGAAACCCGCCAGACATGACATCTACCTCGAAACCAAGCCCCGGCGGAGAAGAGCGGTGCGCGCCGGTCGGCCGCGGGACCGCGGCGGGCCCGGATCCGCTGGTGGCGGAGCGGGCTCCCGACCGTCCCGCCGAGCTGCCGAAGCGGTCGTGGAGGGCCGTGCTGCGCGGCACCGTGCGGGAGTTCCGGGACGACGAACTGGCCGACCGGGCCGCGGCACTCACCTACTACGGGGTCCTGGCCCTCTTCCCCGCCCTGCTGGTGCTGGTGTCCCTGCTGGGCCTGGCGGGAGACTCCGTGACCCGGGAGGTCCTGGAGAACCTGCGGAAGCTCGCTCCCGGCTCGGCACGCGATGTGGTCAGCGACGCGGTCCGGCAGATCCAGGGCCGATCCGGTATCGGATCGCTCCTGGCGGTCCTCGGGCTCCTTGCCGCCGTGTGGTCGGCGTCCGGCTACATCGCCGCGTTCATCCGCGCCGCGAACGCCGTCTACGACATCCCCGAAGGCCGACCTGTGTGGAAGGTCCTCCCGCTGCGCCTGGCCCTCACGCTCACGCTGATGGTCCTGGCCTGCTCCAGCGCGCTGATCGTCGTCTTCTCCGGGTCCCTGGCCCGGCAGGCCGGCACCGCGCTGGGGGTCGGGGACACCGCCGTCGCGGTGTGGACGATCGTGAAGTGGCCGGTCCTCGTCCTCCTCGTCACGATGATGATCGCGATCCTCTACTGGGCCGCCCCGAACGCCAAGGGCCGCGGCTTCACGTGGGTGACGCCGGGCAGCCTTCTGGCGCTGGCCATCTGGATGGCCGTCTCCGCGGGCTTCGCCTTCTACCTGGCGAACTTCGCCTCCTACAACAAGACCTACGGCACCCTCGCCGGTGTGATCATCTTCCTGGTGTGGTTGTGGATCACCAACCTCGCGATCCTCCTCGGTCTGGAGTTCGACGCCGAAATGAGCCGGCAGCGCGCCATCGCCGGCGGGCTGCCCGAGGACGAGGAGCCCTATGTGGAGCCCCGCGACACTCGGGCCTGGAGCGACGGCGACCGCCGCCGAAAGGGGGCATGACGCGGCGGACCCCGCCGCTCGCGAAGCCGGATGAGGTGCGGGCGGCTGCGGGGCTGTCGCGGTTCTCGTGCGATCGATGCTTGGACGCCACGGCCCTGCCTGGCCCGTGCCGTTGACGGGTCGGTGCTCTTCGCGGCTGAGATGTGCCATGGAAGTGGCGCTCCGCAGCTCAGATCTGGTCAATTGGCTGCGCATTTCGATCAATCGGTTCGACGGGTGACGTGGGCGTGGTCGGATGTCCGCTTCGGTGGTGTTCGGCGAGTGCGAGGCGCGACATGACGACGACGGCCGAGGAACCCTTCCGTGCGCTCTTGGAAGCGGCGCCGGACGCGATGGTGATCGTGGACGACTCCGGTGTGATCCGGCTGGTGAACGCCCAGACGGAGGCACTCTTCGGTCACCCCAGACAGGAGTTGCTCGGCCGGTCCATCGACGTCCTGGTGCCCGAGCGGTTCCGCGGGCTCCACCCGCGCCACCGGCTCGGGTACGCGGCCAGTCGCCAGGTCCGGCCCATGGGGGCGGGGCTGGAGCTGTACGGGCTGCGCCGGGACGGACGCGAGTTCCCCGTCGAGATCAGTCTGAGCCCCTTGCAGACCGCCGACGGCCTGCTGATCTCGGCGGCCGTACGCGATGTGAGCGAGCGCAAGGCGGCCGAGGAGCTGTTCCGGGCGCTCCTGGAAGCCGCCCCCGACGCCATGGTGATCGTGGACGATCGCGGCACGATCCAGCTCGTGAACGCCCAGACCGAGGCGCTCTTCGGGCACACCCGGGCCGATCTCCTGGGCCGGCCCGTCGAGGTCCTCGTGCCGGAGAGGTTCCGCGGTCATCACTCCCACTTCCGGCAGGGCTACTTCGTCGACCGCCAGGTCAGACCCATGGGCGCCGGGCTGGAACTGCACGGCCTGTGCCGCGACGGGCGCGAGTTCCCCGTCGAGATCAGCCTGAGCCCCCTCGAAACCCCGGACGGGACGCTGGTGTCGGCGGCCATCCGCGACGTCAGCGACCGCAAGGCCGCCGAGGACAAGCTCGCCGAGCTCTACGAACAGCAGCGCCACGTCGCCCTCACCCTCCAGCGCAGCCTCATGGGCTCGCCGGCGGAGGTACCGGGGATGCCGACGGCGAGCCGGTACTTCCCCGCTCGCCAGGGTGCGGGCGTGGGCGGAGACTGGTTCGACCTGATCCCCCTGGGCGGCGGCCGGGTCGGCGTCATCATCGGCGACGTGATGGGGCGCGGGCTGGAAGCCGCCGCCGTCATGGGACAACTCCGCTCGGCCTCGCACGCGCTGGCGAAGACCGGCATGCCGCCCTGGCAGTTGATGCGTGCCCTCGACGCCGTGGTCAGTGAACTCCCGGACCAGTTCGTCACCTGCTGCTACCTCGTCGTCGACGCGGACGCCGCGGAACTGACGGTCTGCTCGGCCGGACACCTCCCCGTGCTCCTGGCGGCCCCCGACGGCCAGGTGAGCCGCTTGGCCGTCGATGTCAGCGTGCCGCTCGGGGTCGGCGAGGTACCGCACCACGAGAGCCGCCACACCGTGGAACCCGGCTCGGTCCTCGCCCTCTACACCGACGGGCTCGTCGAAACGCCGGGCAGCGACATCGAGGAGCAACTCGACAGCCTGGCCGTGGCACTCGCCAAGAGGGGCACCCAGGCCGAAGGCCTGGAAGCGATGGCCGACTGCCTCCTCGCCGAGATGCTCCCGGACGCCGACGACAACTCGGACGACGTCACCCTCCTCCTGGTGCACATCCCCGATTCACCGGTGACCTCGCGGAGCGTGGTGCTGCCCGCCCAGCCCGGCAGCGTCGGCGAGGGCCGGCGCTTCCTGCGCTCCACCCTCGCGGCGTGGGGGAGCCGGGACGACCAGCTCTGCGACACGGCCTGCCTGCTCGCCTCGGAACTCCTGTCCAACGCGGTGAGCCACAGCTGCGGTCCCGTCCAGCTGCGCGTCCGGCGGGCGGGGCGGGAACTCAGCGTCGAGGTGTGCGACGGCAGCCCGGTCCTCCCGCAGGCACGGTTCGCTTCGCACGACGCCGAGTCCGGACGGGGACTCCTCCTGGTGGACTCGCTCGCCGAGGCCTGGGGCACCCTGCCGACGGCCGAGGGCAAGGCCGTGTGGTTCTCCCTTCCACTGCCCCCGTCCGCGAGAGGCGAGGGCTGAGCGACGGGGAGGGCCCGGGACCAGGAACCCGGAACCGGTGTTTCCGGCACCGCGACGCCCACGGCGGCAGCCCCCTCGGCGCGTCGCGGGTCGCTGTGCCGACGCTGATCGTGGGCCTGCCGGTGGCTCTTGTGGTGGCGTACCGGCGTCAGGTGGCCAAGGGGCGGCGCGGTGGTCCGGTGGGTGACAGGGCGCGATCTGCGGCCGCGGACCCGGGGGCGGCGAAGGTGAGCCCCGTCGGAGTTCCGGCCGCTCTCGCCGTCGAGAGGGCCAGCCATGTGGACGAGAAGCAGCAGCTGAGAGCGGTGAGTCCGGTGGGGATGGGGTCCCGCTGGGTGATGCAGGTCGTGAAGGTCTCCGTGCGGGATTGGCGTTGACGAGCACCGCGGGGTTCGGCATAACCGATCGACACCCTGGTCGTGATGGCGTTGGCTGGCCGGCATGCCATGGCTGCGTACCGATCGTCTCCTGCTCCGCCGGTGGCGCGAGTCCGACCTTGAACCGTGGGCGGCGATGAACGCCGATCCCGAAGTCCGAGAACACCTGGGGGAACTGCTGACGCGGGAGCGGAGCGATGCCGCGGTGGCACTCATGCAGACCGAGTTCGACGAGCGAGGTTTTGGGTGGTGGGCGCTCGAAGTACGGGAGACCGGCGAGTTCATCGGCCGCGCCGGCTTGGACGAGGTGGACGAGGACATGCCGTTCGCGGGGGTGGATATCGGGTGGCGGTTGATGCGTTCGGCGTGGGGTCACGGATACGCCACCGAGGCCGCCCTGGCCTGCCTGGCCTACGGCTTTGATGACCTCGGGCTGCCGGAAGTCGTAGCGACCACGACCGTGGACAACATTCGTTCCCAGGCGGTGATGCGCCGGATCGGCATGACCCGCGACCCGGCCGACGACTTCGAGGATCCGAGCGTGCCCGAAGGGCCGCTCCGCCAGTGCGTGCTGTACCGGACCGCCGGCAGAGAAGCCCACGCCGTGGGCCCGCCGGACGGCCGGGCGGTGAACCCCTGGGCCAGCAGATCGGAAGCCTCGACCTGAGCCATGGCGGTTCCCGCCACGTCGGTGAGTCACTCGCGGCGGAGCATGGGGTCCTCCGGAACGGCTGAGGGCACAACCAGCACCCGCGAAGCCGCCGACGGCCCTTGCCGCGGAACGGTGGTCACGGACACGCAGATGCTGATGAAGCGCTGCGCGGCCGGGGGCCACCCGTGAGGGCCGGCCGCCGGCTGAGGACGGGGAAAGGGTCCTTGACTGTGACCGCCAGGCCGTGGGCGAGGTCGTCGGCCTGTACCCCACTCCGCTGGTGGTGCGGCTGGAGGATGCTTCCCACTTCCACAGGATCGCCCGAACCATCGCGTGCACCTCCACCGCCCGCCCCCGCCCCGTCCCGGCCACGACGAGGGGGGACGGGTACCGGCGCCCCGGCAACGGCAGCGGCGCCGGGCACGTCGCGCAGGGCCAGCTGCGCGTCTACCGACCCTCTCCCTGGGCGTGGCCGCCCTGTGTCGGCTGGTCCGGGTGTGCCGGGAGCGGGCGGTGAGGGCCATGGGGTCCGGCTGTCAGGCACCCCGTCCGACCGTCCATGCGGCGTGTCCGGCGTAACCGGGAACGTACTCGCCCCGACGGTCGGGATAACCGGGTGGTCGGAGGCGGGTGTGACGCGGCAGGATGCCCCGCATGACCGCTACTGGGACTTCCGCCGTGGACCGAACCGGCCCGCGCCCAGCGCTTCATCGCATCCTGCCGGACGATCGAGGAGGAAGGCACGGGAGCACGGGTGGCCGCCGACCGCGCCTGCGACGGAGCGTTCATCGGGTGGTGCGGCTTGACCAGCTGGGATCCGGACTTCCGTAGTGCGTCCCTGGGCTACGTCTTCGACGCCGGCGCGTGGGGCCACGGCTACGCCACGGAGACCGCGCACGCCGTCCTGCGGTGGGCGTTCGACACCCTGGACCTGAACCGCGTACAGGCCGAGACCGACACCCGCAACGCGGCGTCCGCCCGGGTCCTGGAGAAGCTCGGCTTCGTCCGCGAAGGCACCCTCGGCGAGGACTGTGTCGTGGCCGGCGACGTCTCCGACTCGTGGGCTTTCGGCCTCCTGCGCCGAGAGTGGCACCCGACGGCCACGCCGACGGCAGGCCGCTAGCTCCGACACCTGCCCATTTCGCGGACGGGGGCCGGATCCGCAACCGGAAACCTGCGAGCTGGACGGCCGGCCCTTGGTAGCGGGCGAGATCGGCCGGGGCCAAGAGGCGGCGACTGGCACCCGGCTGGCGGTGACGGACCAGGACCTGGACGGGTTGCCCCTGACGACGGCGAAAGCGATCGGGATCGTCGGGTTCGTGCCGGCCGCGAGCATCGACCCGGTCCGGATCGGCGCCTCGCGTGACCGCGAGCGCCTGGGCCCGAAGGGCTTCGCGGAGCACGTCGGTGACGAGCTCGGCTGCGTCAACCGGCAAGGGGCGGGCCTCTTGGACCGTGCGCGGTGAGTCAGCCCTCAACGCTTTCGACGTCTCCTTCGACGGCGGGCTCTCCTCAGTCAGTCGGTAGCCCCGACTACCCTCGTTCTGCTGTTCGTCTGGCGGACGCGGGATCAGTCTCAGAAGGGTCAACTACCAGCCGAGGCTGGTTTCGGGGTGTCAGTGCTTCGGCGAGTTGCTGGCGGTTTGTGACGCGGAGCTTGCGGTAGGCGCTGGTGAGATGGGCCTCGACCGTCTTCGACGTGATGAACAGGGTTTGGGCGATGTCGCGGTTGTTCGTGCCGATGGCGGCCAGGTCGGCGATGCGTCGTTCGCTGGGGGTGAGGGAGTCGGGTCCGGAGACCTGGATGCGGCGGGGTCGGCCGCCGGATGCGGCCAGTTCGGCGGTGGCCCGGTCGGTGAGGGGGCGGGCTCCGCAGAGTTCGGCGATCGCACGGCCCTCGCTCAGCAGGTCGCGGGCTTCGTTGCGTTGGTCCAGGTGCCGTAGGGCCGAGCCGAGTTCGACGAGGGATTTGGCGTGCTCCAGACGCGCCGAGCCGGCCGCCAGCAGGCGGACGGACTCCCGCAGGTCGTCCACGCCTTCGGCGGGGCCGGTCACGACGCCGCGTACGCGCAGGGCGTGGCCCAGAGCGCGTGGGGCGCCCCAGCGGCGGGCGCGGGCGACTTCCTCCGCGACGAGGGCGATGGCTTCCTCCCGCCGGTCCATGGCCCGCAGGCTCAGAGCGGCTTCAGACCGCCAGGCCAGGCAGGCGGGGTTGTCGCCGGCGTGTGCGGCGTAGATCTCTCCGGACCTCAGTGAGCAGGCGTAAGCCTGCTCGTGATCTCCGCTCAGACGGAGGAACTGTGCCTTGGCGTCGACGAGCCAGTACCGGAGCTCCGCCACCGACTCGTCCTTGGGGTCGACCTGCCGGAGGACTTCGTCGGCCTCGTCCATGCGTCCCTGCTCGATCAGGATCCAGGCGAAGATGCCGAGCGCCACCGGGCGTGCCATGTCGTGGTGCATGAGGTCCATCAACCGCAGGACCTCGCGTACTTCGGTTTCCGCTTCTGCGAGTTGGCCCTGCCAGAACCAGGACGCCGGGCGGTAGAGGGCGGCGATGGGCAGCGCGGCTAGTGATCCGCTGCGGCGGGCCTCGTCGACGGCGCTGTCCATGGCGTCCATGGCTTCCTGGTGGTGGTCGGCCACGAGCAGGCTCAGCCAGGCACCGGAGATCACGGCCTGTGCGTTGGACAGGCGCAGCCTTCCGTCGGCGAGGGCCGAGCGCGCGTGGGCGACGGCGGCGGGGTCGCACTGCCAGGCCTCCAGACCGGCGATCATGGCTTCCAGGGCGTGTGCCCCGATGGTGTCGGCGGGCGGGAGCCGGATGAGGTCGGGGAGGGACTGCGACAGGTGCGCCCCGGTGCTGGCGGCCGGGGGGAAGCAGAGGAGGTTGCCCTCCAGGTGGCGGCGCAGGTCGTTGTCGTCGGCGGGCAGGTCGTCGCGGGCCTGGCGGGCCACGACCACGCCTTCGGGGGTGCGGAAGAGGTAGTGCAGGGCCATGCTCAGCGTCGCCGCGAGGCGGGCACGCTGGTGAATGTCCGTGGTGAGGTCGAGGGCCCGGGCGAAGCAGTCGGCGGCGGCGGGGAGGTCGACCTGCATCGCCGCGGAACCGGCCTCGATCAGGGTTTCCGTCAGCACCTGTGGTGAGGGCGGCTCTGTGAGGGCGCGGCGGAGGTACATGTGCGCGCTTTCGGCGGAGCCGCGCTGGAGGGCTTCGGAAGCGGCCTGCCGCAGCAGGGCGACGACCTGCTGGTCACCGGCCGGGGGTGTCCGCAGGAGTTGGATGGCGACATGGATCGCGGTCGCACCCGACCGTCGGAGCACGTCGACGGCCTGTTCATGGGCCCGCGTGAGCTCTGCCTGGTCGAGGAGGTCGTAGACGGCGGAGCGGATCAGCGGGTGGACGAACCGCAGCTGACTGCCGGCCCGGGCGGCTCCGGTGTCCTCGGTCTGCAGCAGATCGATGCGCTGGAGAGCGCCGATGCCGTCGGCCGCAGCGAGAGGGGGTATTCCGGTGAGCGCCGATACGGTGGTGAGGTCGGCGCTCTCGCCCAGCACGGCCACCGCCTGCGCCAGGCGGGTGGCCTCCGGCGGCAGGCCCGCCAGGCGGGTCCGTACCCGGTGCGACACCGCGCGCGCCCCTACCTCCGCCACCAGGGTGGCATTCTCCGCGATGGGCTCCCACCCCTCCTCCACCGCGCTTACCAGTGAGTCCAGCAACAGGGGATTGCCGCCGGTGGCGGTGTGGCAGGCGTCGAGGAACTCCACATCGGCGTCCCTGGCGAGCCGGTCGCGGAGCATACGTACCGAACCGATTCTGCTCAGTGGCTTGGGCCGGAACTGGCGGGACATGTGGTGGTCGGAGATCCGGCTGAGCAACCGCGTCTCGGCACCGGGTTCGTTGGGCCGCATGCCCACGGCGACCAGAACCGCCAACTCGGAAACCCGTGGCAGGAGGTAGGCCAGGAACCTCAGCGACGCCGCATCGACCCAGTGCGCGTCGTCGACCACCAGGAGCAGCGGCCGGTCCTGGGAGACGTTGGCGGTCAGCCAGTACAGCCCGTGCAGGACCGCGAAGTCCTCGACGGTGGCAGCTCCGGACCGGCCCCCGCCGCTGACCACCGCGGAAGCGGGGGCGGCAGCGGCCGAAAGCCACTGTCCACGTTCTTCGTCGGAGCCCTTGGCCAGCATCGGTGCGAACAACTGCTGGATCAGGCCCATCGGGAACGACCGCTCCAGCTCGGAGCCACGGCCCGACAGCACTCGGGCACCCGATCGGTCGGCGTACCGGGCCACTTCGTCCAGCAGCCGGGTCTTCCCGATGCCGGCCGGCCCCTCCACGACCAGCAGGCCGCCCGCGCCGCCCAGCAACTCCTCGACCGCATCGCGGAGAGCGGTCAGCTCCGCATCCCGCTCGACCAGACCCCCGGAGAACGTCATGCCCTCAGTATCTGCCGCCCGGCCCCAGAGTCCACCGAGGGGACGCATCCCTTTCGGCCCGGCACAAATGCACGTGTCACCTCGAACGGGTCCAGCAAGGCTCTGGCTCTCCTTCGACGGTGAGGGTCAGACGGTCAAGGACGGATCTCCCAATGGAAGTGACACCCGATGTCAGACGTTGATCATTCAGCCGGTGGTGAGGGCGTAGGCGGACGGCGGTCGGACATCCGAGAGCCGGCCTGCAGAGCCGACTCCGTCGAGGGAACCGTCCCACAGCGGCCCTGGGCGTACGTGAGTGAGCCACGCGATCCGGACGGGGGTCCGCGGCCCTGGCCGCACCTACGGGGAACCGACGGGAGGGCCGCTCGACGGCACATGCCGGACGTGACGGGCCGGACCGGCGCCGCGAACAGGGTCGAATCCATGAACGTCCGCCCCCGCAACGCGACCCCCCTGACGCGGCTGTCCCCCCGGGGCAACCCGCGTTGAAGGTCCTCTTCCTCCTGGTCCGCGCGCAGATCAGCCCGAAGGCGCGGGACGCGAACCACGACGTCGCACAGCGCAAGGAGGCACTGAACCGGTCCTCAGTGTTACCCGAGGGCCGGCTCAGGATCCCATGACACCCGACGACCTACGAGATCACGGACACGTCCTCGCGACTCAGCCCTTGGTCAGAGTGCACGTATAGGGAGAACTGCTCGACCCCTGGTAGGCGTCGAGCTCGACGTAGTAGGTGCCGCTTCCCGTGGCGGTCCTGGTGAAGGCCAGGTTCTCGTCGGTACCCGCTCCGTCGTTCACCGACCGGGTGAGGGTGCTGCCGCCGGAGTCCAGGAGGTAGAGGTCGGCGTCGTAGGCGTCAGGAATGGCGCAGAGGACGGCGACTCGCTCGCCGGCTGCGAGGGTGACGCGGAAGAGGTCCCGGTCGCTGGTCGACTTCATGCTGCCCGTCAGCGTGGCCGGGTAGGTGAGGCCGGTGGCGTCGTCGGCGGTGGCCCGCGTGTCGTTCGCCTCGGTCTCGGCCAGGGCGGACGTGTCGCCGGCCGGTGAACACGCGGTCCGTGGAGTGCCGGTGTACAGGTCGGGGTCGGCGACTCCGCCCGTGACGCTGCGGAGGTAGTAGCCGCAGGTGGGGCGGTTCTTGAAATCATAGGTCTGCCCGGGGCCCAGGCGCCAGATCTTGTAGTCCGAGAAGGTCAGGGGTTTGCCGGAGGTGGCCTGTTCCGGCTGGTGGTCGCCCAGGACGACGAAGGCCTCCCTGCCGTAGAGGGTGGCTGTTCCGTTCTTGTCGAGGAGCAGCGAGCTGCCTTCCTCAACGCCTACACCCCAGGCTTTGCCTCCGGGAGTCCGCCCGTCCTTGATGGCGCGGGCGACGAAGGCCATGGTGCGGCCCATTCGGTCGCGGGTCGTGAAGTGGGAGTCGTTGACGACTCCGCTGTAGTTCGCCCAGTCGAACATGCCGGTGGTGAGCGTGATGTAGCTGTCGTACGGGTTGGCGAGGGCTTCTGAGCTGGTGACGCTGCCCTTGCAGGCATCGTAGACGACGGGGCTGTTGACGTGGTGGCCGGCGCTGCCGCCGCCCGAGCCGCCCCCCTTGGCCACGACGGACTCGACGGAGGCCTCCAGCGCGCTGTCCTTCCAGGCGGTGTAGCGGCACTGGTCTCCGCCGGCGAAGTAGACGAATTCGGCGTTGCGGATGTCGGTGTTCACCTGGTTGTTGTTGCCGTCCGCAGCAGCGGTCAGGGTCCAGCTGGTGCAGGAGTTGACACCAGGCAGCGCCATGGCCGCGTCGCACTCGGGGGTAGGGCTGCCTGAAGTGGGTGCGGAGCCGGCCAGGACGACGACGTCCAGGCTCCCGGTGCCGCCGCGGATGGCGTCGACGGCAGCGGACATGGATCCGGAGATGATCTTGCCATCGCCGTTCATGGTGAAGGCAGGGCCTTGCCACGACGTGCGGCTCACGTCCGAGCTGCTGCCCAGGCGGATCCGCGTGGCGGCGGCCTGCGCGCTGCCTGAAGCGGTGAGTGTGGCGGCGAGTGTGAGCAGTGCTACGGCAGTCGAGGCCGGAGCGGCGTGCCTGAACCGTGTGCCCATGGTTTCTCCAAAGGGTGGGGGAGGGGTGTGAATCTGTGGGGCAGGGCGTGGCGACGCCCTGAGCGGCGCTCGGGGGAGGCGCGCCGTCCCGTGTCCGCTGCAGTAGCGGAACTTACAAGCCGAGCTGAATGAGCGGTAGATGTAGAACCGGAACCGCCCTCCCGTCCGGTTGGTCGGGTGATCTGATCAGCTCAACGGCGTAGGTGTGCGGTCTTGCGGCCGTAGCGGTACCCGTTACCCCAATGTAACGAGCGATACATCTAGCCATTCGACAGGTCGTTCTGTAATTTCCATGTTGCAGTCGACGGCGAACGCCCCGTCGGCCCCGAAGACCGGAGAGGCATACGCCTGATGAACAACCGTCTGGCCCGAAATCTGACCACGGCGCTGACGGCCGCGACCGCGCTGGCCACGCTCACTTCCTGTTCGGACTCCGCCGCCGAGACCACTGACCAGCCGACCACCGTCGCGGGAGTGCCGGTCGCGAAGGACACCGCGCTGCACGATGCGCTGCCCGACGAGATCAAGAAGGCGGGCACCGTACGCGTGGCCACTGACGTGCCCTATGCGCCGTTCGAGATGTTCGTGACCGAGGGCGAACCGGAGCTCACCGGCCTCGACTACGACCTGGGGCAGGCGCTGGGGGCCAAGCTGGGGGTCAGGTTCGCCTTCACGCCGCAGAAGTTCGACGGCATCGTGCCGGCCATTCAGGCCGGAAAGTTCGACGCGGCGATGTCGGCGATGACGGACAACAAGGAGCGCCAGGCGGTGGTCGACTTCGTCGACTACTCCGTGTCCGGCTCCGGGATCATGGTGCTGAAGGGCAACCCCGAGAAGATCGTCACCCTCGACGACCTGTGCGGGAAGAAGGCCGCGGTGCAGGCGGCGACCAACCAGCTGGACCTCTTGAAGGAACACCAGACGAACTGCAAGGCTGCCGGGAAGAGCGAGATCGACATCCAGACCTTCCCCAAGGACTCCGACGCGCAGCTCGCCCTGCGCTCCGGCAAGGTCGTCGCCCAGGTGCAGACCAAGCCCGCCGCGGGCTGGACCGCCAAGACCGCCGACGGCGGCAATGCCTTCCAGGTCGTGGATGACCCGGCCGCCGCGGGCGGCTACGGTGCCTCGCCGAACGGGATCGCCGTCTCCAAGAAACTGCCCCGGCTCAGCGACGCGATCCACAAGGCCTTGCAGGCTCTGATCGACGACGGCACCGTGAGCAAGATCTTCGACAAGTACGGTGTCGCCTCCATCGCCCTCAAGGAGGCCACCAAGAACGCGGCGGTGGACTGAAATGACCACCACCACGGCCCCCGCGGACCTCGACCGTCCGGCCCCCCAGCAGCTCACCGTCGTTCCGCTGCGGCACTACGGCCGATGGATCGCCGCTGCTGCGGCCGTCACCGCACTCATCGGTGTGGCCGGATCACTGGCGAAGAACGGCAATCTCCACTGGGAGATCATCGGCCGGTTCCTCTTCGCCGACCTGATCTTCTCCGGGCTCGCCACCACCCTGTGGCTCACCGTGGCCGCGATGGCCCTCGGCCTCGTTCTGGGCACCCTGGTCGCAGTGATGCGGCTGTCGTCCAACCCGGTTCTCCACGGCATGTCCTCACTGTTCGTCTGGTTCTTCCGTGGCACCCCCCTGCTGGTCCAGATCATCTTCTGGGGTTACGCCGCGGCTCTCTACCAGTACGTGAAGATCGGGATCCCGTTCACCAGCGTCACCTTCTTCCAGGTCGAGACGAACTCCCTCCTCACGCCGGCCGTCGCTGCCCTGCTGGCCCTCGGTCTCAACGAGGCCGCGTACGCCTCGGAGATCGTCAGGGCCGGGATCCAGTCGGTGGACCCCGGTCAAACCGAAGCCGCGCACTCGCTCGGAATGCGGCCCGCCCAGACGATGCGCAGGATCGTGCTGCCCCAGGCCATGCGGGTGATCATCCCGCCGATGGGCAATGAGACGATCAACATGCTGAAGATGACCGCCCTGGTCTCGATCATCTCGGCGCACGACCTGATGTCCAACATCCAGGACGTGTACGCCCAGAACTACCAGGTCATCCCGATGCTCGCCGTCGCCAGCCTCTGGTACCTGGGCCTGGTCACCCTGCTCGGCATCCCGCAGGCATGGCTGGAGCGTCGATACGGCCGCGGCTCCGACCGCGGCGGCCACGTCTCGCCCCTGCGCCGCATGATCGCCGGCGCACTGGCCGGGCCCGCCCGCACGAAGAAGAACCCGAAAGAGGCGGCCGCGTGAGTGTCCCCATGGTTCACGCCCAAGGCGTGCGCAAGCACTTCGGGGGTCTCGAAGTCCTCAAGGGCATCGACCTGACCGTCGAACGCGGTCAGGTGTGCTGCCTGCTGGGACCCTCCGGCTCGGGCAAGTCGACGTTCCTGCGCTGCATCAACCACCTGGAACGAGTCGACGGCGGGAAGCTCGCGGTCGACGGCGACCCGGTTGGCTACCGTCAGAGCGGATCACGACTCCACGAACTGCGCGAGAGGGAAGTCGCCGCCAGACGGAGCGACATCGGCATGGTCTTCCAGCGCTTCAACCTCTTCCCTCACATGACGGCCCTGGGCAACGTGATGGAAGCCCCCGTCAACGTCCGCAAGGCCGACAAGTCGCGGGTGCGGGACGAGGCCCGCCATCTGCTGGAACAGGTGGGCCTCGGAGACCGGGCCGGCCACTACCCGGCTCAGCTCTCCGGCGGGCAACAGCAGCGCGTCGCCATCGCGCGAGCCCTGGCGATGAAACCCAAACTCATGCTCTTCGACGAACCCACCTCCGCCCTCGACCCCGAACTGGTCGGAGACGTCCTCGACGTGATGCGCCGACTCGCGGCGGACGGCATGACCATGGTCGTGGTCACCCACGAGATCGGCTTCGCCCGCGAGGTGGGTGACACCGCCGTCTTCATGGACGACGGCGTCGTCGTCGAAGCCGGCGACCCCCGCCAGGTCCTGGTCGAACCCCGGCAGGAACGCACCCGCGCGTTCCTCTCGAAGGTCCTGTGACCGCCCCCCCACGGGAGCAGCTGCACACCAACACGCTGCTTCCGTACGCCGAATCACGCCTGGAAGGCTACCTCGCCGACCTCGCCGGCCTGGTGGCCATCGACTCGGGCTCCTACAGCCCCGCCGGTGTGAACCGGATGGCCGACTGGACCCAGAACCGGCTGCTACGGCTCGGATTCGACATCGAGCGCGTCGCCCCCGCCCCCGCCCACGGGAACCCCGTCGGCGATGTGATCCTCGCCCGCAAGCCGGGCGACCTCCCGGTCGAGCAGGGCGGACGACGCCTCCTCCTCGTCGCGCACCTCGACACGGTCTTCGACGACGGAACCGCCGCAGCGCGGCCCTTCCGCGTCGACGGCCACACGGCGCGAGGCCCGGGCGTCAGCGATGACAAGGCCGGCCTGCTGGCCGGCATCACGGCTCTCGAAATCCTGGAGGAGAGGCGGGCGGCCCGGTACGCCGAACTCGTCTTCCTCGCCACCCCGGACGAGGAGATCGGCTCACCTGCGAGCCGCCCGGTCATCGAAGCAGCAGCCCGTGGAGTTCACTTCGCCCTCGCTCTGGAGTGCGCTCGGGAGAACGGCGACCTGGTCATCGCCCGCAAAGGTGTCGCCGAATTCCGTGTGGGCGTCACCGGCCGGGCAGCGCACGCAGGCATCGAGCCTGAGCGGGGGGCGAACGCCGCCCTGACCGCCGCACACCTGGTCGTGGCCCTGCAGTCGCTCAACGGCCACTGGGACGACGTCACCGTGAACGTCGGCGTCGTGCGGGCCGGCAGCCGGCCCAACATCGTCTGCCCGGAAGCCGAACTGCGCGTCGAGGTCCGCTCGGCCACCGCAGCCGGACTCGCGGCGGCCCACCGTGCGATCGAGGCAGCCGCGGCACGGCCCGCCGTGGCCGGCACGACGGCGACCGTCGAGCAGCTGGACCTGTGCCCGCCGATGGAGGACACACCCGCCTCACGCAGCATGTTGGACCAGGCCAAGCACATAGCAGCAGGCTTGGGGATCAGCTTCGCAGGAGCGGCGACCGGCGGCGTCGGGGATGCCAACTTCATCGCCGGTCTCGGCGTACCCACCCTGGACGGCCTCGGCCCGGTCGGCGGCGCCGACCATACGCCGGAGGAATGGCTGGACACCTCCACCGTTCCGGCCCGCGTCGCTCTGCTGGCCTCGCTGATCGCCGACCTCGGCGACAGCCGGACCGGCTGACACCCCCATGAAGACGTCCCGTACCGGTTTGATCGCGCCGTTGCCCGGTACGGGACCCCATCCCCGGCAGCCCATCCCCCTGGCTATCCCCCCGGGCCGTCGGCCCGCGCCGGGACCGCAGCGGCCACCCGTCGCCGCGGTCCCGGCCACCACCCGATCCCACCCACAGGAGGCATCCCATGCCCTTCCCGACCGGAGCCCGCCGTACTGCCCTGGCGGGCAGCACCGCTCTCCTACTCGGCCTGGCCCTCGCCCCGGCCGCCCAGGCGAACACCCCCGCACCAGGCGGCGGACGTGGCTCGCTCGTCCTGATCGGCGGCGGCCTGAAAGCCGACAACACCCAGGTCTACGGCGAGATCATCAAGCGTGCCGGCGGATCGAAGGCCCGCATCGGCGTCCTCACCGCCGCATCCATCCCCGCCAGCCAGGACCCCGACGCGGACGACCCGGACAGATGCAGCAACTCCGCCTGCAACGGGGTCTACTACGCCGGGCTCTTCAAACACCACGGTGCGGCCGACGCCCAATGGATCCCCATCGACCTCGACCACATCACCAATGCCGATTCCGACGAGGTCGTACGGCAGGTCCGGTCCATGACGGGCTTCTTCTTCGGCGGCGGCGACCAGTACCGCTACGTCACCACCCTGCTCCACGGCTCCGCCCACACCGACTCCAAGGTCCTCGCCGCCATCCGGTCCAAGCTCGCCGCCGGGGCGGTCGTCTCCGGATCCAGCGCCGGAGCGCAGATCGCGGCCGGAGCCGACATGGTCACCGGAGGTGACTCCTACGAAGGGCTTCGCGACGGCAGCAGCCCCGGCTACTTCGACGATCCGTCCCGGCTCGGATACCTCCCCGAAGGCGGCTTCGGCTTTCTCCGCTCAGGACTCATCGACACCCACACCGGTACGAACGGACGCGAAGGAAGGGCCCTGCGACTTGCCGCCGACACGGGTCACGACCGCGTCTACGCACTCGAAGAGAACACCGCACTCATCGTCGACGATCCCAGCACCCCCCGCGAGCGACTGCGCGTCCTGGGACCGCAAGGCGTCGCCGTCCTCGACCTCCGGCGAGCCCGCACCAGCAAGAACCCGCAGGCCGGATGGTCCTTGACCGGTGCCCGCTACAGCTACCTCTCCAACGGCGACCGCTACGACCCCGGCCGCTGGCAGATCCAGCCGGCCGACGGCAAGCGGCCACTGATTCCGCTCTACTCCTCACCGATACCTCCCAACTCGGACGTCTTCTACTCTCCGGCCAACCCCGCGGGTGTTCCCTACTCCTTCCTGAACACCGCCCGCGCGCTGGCCGCCAGCACCCAGCGCACCACCTCGGCCGGCACCTTCGAGAGCGGCCCCCGGTTCACCGTCACCTTCGCCAAGCAACCCGGCTTCACCGCCTGGACCAACGACGACGCCACCGCGCACACGGTCACCGGCCTCCGGATAGCCGTCGCCCCGGAGTGACTCCGCCCCGACGCACTCCGGGCGACAGGGCCGGCCGGAATCCAGCGGTACCGGCCGGCCCCACCCGCCCACGCCCGACATTAAGCTCGACCTTGACGGTTTCAGCACCCACGCTCACGAAGGAAGACCCAGCGCATGGTCCCTGGCACGCTCGCCGACGAGATCCGCCGCAAGCTGGGCGACGCCAGCCCAGCCGAACGCAAGGTCGCGCGTGTGCTGCTCGCCGGCTATCCCGCAGCCGGTTTCGAAACCATGGCCGTCCTCGCGGAACGTGCCGCCGTCAGTACCCCGACCGTCCTGCGCTTCATCAACCGGCTGGGCTACCGCGGCTTCCCCGACTTCCAGGCCGCGCTGCGCGCAGAACTGGAGGAACGCAACGCCTCCCCCCTCTCGCTCTACGAGGCAACCGACTACGGCCGCAGTCAAGACGGAGTTGAGGACGTCTCCCTTCTCCAGCGCGGCAGCAACCTCTTCAGCGCCGCTGTCGCCCAGACGCTCGCCGAACTACCCCCGCACGATCTCGAACACGCGATCGCACTGCTATCCGACGGCAAACGCCGCATCACCCTGGCCGGCGGCCGGTTCACGAACCTCTTCGCCCAATACCTCGGCCTGCACCTCATGCAGGTACGCGACGACGTACGGTTCCTGCAGGACCGGGACGTCGAGCGGACCGCGCAGCTCGCAGCGGTCAACCGACGGGACGTCCTCGTCCTGTTTGACTACCGGCGCTACGAGCCTGACAAGGTCTCCATGGCCGAACTCGTCCAGGAACAGGGCGGCAAAGTCATCCTCTTCACCGACGTATGGCTGTCACCCGCGGCTGCGCACGCGCAGGTCGTCCTGCCGAGCCAGGTCGCCGCACCCTCTCCCTACGACAGCCTCGTCCCTACGCTCGCCATCGTCGAGACCGTCGTCGCCGGGGTGCTCACCGCCCTCGGTGAGGCCGCCCGCCACCGGATGCAGCACGGAGAGGACACCGCCCGCCGGATGGGCCTGTACTGAACAGCACCTCCGCGGCGAAGGGTCCGTCGAGTTTACGGCCCTGTCTCACATTCGGGGGTGGTGACGGAGGGTGGCCGAGGTCGTTGTGGTTCGTGTGACGGATGTCAACGAGATTGTGCAGATGGTGTTTTCGGGGATATCCCCGCGGGCCATCGAGTGATGTGATCGATGAGGGCGGGCGGGTCCTGGCGAGGGCGCGGACGCCGAAGGGGGCGGCGCCCTGCCCGGTCTGCGGCGAACCCGCGTGATCGGTTGGATCAGGCCTGCTCACCGGTTGACCGAGGTGCCTCGCTGCAGTGCGTTCCCGCCCCGGGTCTGGCGGCGTCGGGCAGGAAGGCCTGCGGTCGGTGGCCCTGCCGCCAGGACCGCGGCCGGAGAGCGGGGCAGTACTCCGTGCCAGCCCAGCAGCCGCAGCCCCTGTACCGCCTTGCCCGCACGGCAGAGTTCGAGCCCGGCCCAGTCCGTCGACCGCCGGTCTGAAGACGATTCCATCTGCGCACCGTCCCCGGGAGCCGCACCCACCGCACACCCAGGCGGCGGACGACGCGCCGCCGGCCACCCGCCTGGAGCGGATTGCCTGGACGTTTGGGCCGGGCGGGTGGCATCCACGTCGGAGCCCCGTCCACCGCGGTGGCGGTAGCGAACCCCTCACAAGCTGTCGGCCACCCTGACCGAGGCGTCCAATACCGGGAGAGATCATGCGAAACCGCACTGTGACTGCTATGTCCGCCGCCGTGCTCGCCGCGCTGTGCGCGGCACCCGCTCTGGCGGCATCCGATACCCCGCCGCAGACCCTGCCCGCCCACGACCACAAGGCCCTGCATGCGATCGGCCTCACCAGCGATCAGCGTCTGGTCGAGTTCGATGTGAACAAGCCGTCCAAGAGCTGGTCGCTGGGGAAGGTCTCGGGCCTGTCCGGCGACACCAAGCTCGTCGGCATCGACTTCCGTGTCCAGAACGAGAAGCTCTACGGCGTGGGTGACAAGGGCGGAATCTACACCCTGAACACCGGCACCGCCCGGGCGATGAAGGTGTCCCAGCTGACCGTCGCGCTCGCCGGGACCGCGTTCGGCGTGGACTTCAACCCGGCCGCGAACCGGCTGCGGGTCATCTCCGACACCGGCCAGAACCTGCGCCACAACATCGACGACGCGGCAGCCCCGCTGACGACCACGGTCGACGGCACCCTCACCAACCCCACCACGCCGCCGTCGACCGCCATGAGCGTGACCGGCGCCGCCTACACCAACAACGACCTGAACGCCGCGACCGCGACGACCCTGTTCGACCTCGACACGATGGCCGACCGGATCTCCCTGCAGTCCCCGGCCAACGCCGGCACCCTCGCCCCCACCGGCAACCTCGGCGTGGACGCCGCCCTCGACGCGGGATTCGACATCTACTACAACCCGATGGCCGGAACGAACCACGGCTTCGCCGCCATCGGCAACGGCGGCTCGTACCGCCTGTACGCGGTCGACCTGCTGACCGGCAAGGCCACGAACAAGGGCGCCTTCCCGACCAGGTACCAGGTCACCGACCTGGCCCTGCCCATCAACCAGAAGTAGCCCGCACCTGACGCCCGGCCCCGCGCCACCGGTCCCGACGGGGGACCACCGCGCCGGGCCGGGCCCGCCGGCCATCCACGCACAAGGGCCGGTACGCCGGTGGCCCCGCGTCCTTCCCTGAAGGACGCGGGGCCACCGGCCGTGGGTCTGTCCATCGAGCGGCTCTGGCCCGTAGTCGGTGGCGACGCCGGGTAGCGGTCAAGGCAGGAGGATTCGATGCCGGAGAAGGTCGAATCCTGCGCGTCCGTGCATCTGCCGCATGATCCGTTTGGTGCGGGTGTTGACGCCTTCGGTGCGGCCATTGTGGTAGGGCAAGGTGAGGCCGGCGTTCACGGCGGCCCGGTCGATTTCGAGGCCGTTGGTGAGACTGCGCAGGTGGGGCAGGTCGACGGCACGGGCGGTGGTGATCCACTCGGTGAGTTTGGTGTCGTTGCCCTCGGCCGGTTTCAGCAGGGCGGCGAAGCCGCGTACGAGATCGGCGAGCGCGGTCATCTCCGGGCAGGCCGCGATGATCTGCTCCAGCAGGGCCGTTTCCTTCGGGCGCAGATTCTCTGGGTCGGTGAGCAGGAGGCGGCTGGCGTGGCGGGGGGTGGTGACGGGGCGGACGCCTTCGACACGGCCCTGGTTGAGGTAGCGGACGAGCAGGTTGGCACTGCCGGCGTAGCCCAGCTCTCGGATCTCCCGCAGTAGGTGGGTGACGGCCACTGCGGGGTCGGTCCGGCGGCGTTCGCGCAGGTGGTCGCGGTAGGGGTTGATGAGGGTGGGCCGGTAGGTGGGGGCGATGCGCAGGGCCTGGGATTCGGGCATGCGTGCGTAGCGTTTGAGGGTGTTCAGGGCCAGGCCCAGGCGGCGGGAACAGTCGAGCAGGCCGACACCCTGGCCGAGGAGATTGTGGATCGTGTTCCAGCGTTCGCGGCTGGTCTGCTCGCGTACTCCGCCGGGGCGGGGAGGGGTGATGGTGGCCCAGCAGCCTGCGTGGGCACGGACTTCGAGCTGGACCTTGTTGCAGAGGTTGCGCCAGAGGTGCCATCGGTCGCTGACCTGCACCGCGTCGGGCAGAGCACGGCGAACGGCCTCGGCATAGGTGGCCGATCCATCCCGGCACACGGCCTCGACACCGCGGCCGTGCTCCCGCAGCCAGGCCTCCGGGGTGGCCGCCTGGCGGTCGGGCAGGACCGCGAGGCGTCTGCCGGTCCGGGCATCCGGGATGATCGTGGCGTATCGGTGCCGGCGCCGCAGGGCGAAGTCGTCAACGCCGATCACCCGCGGGACCGCTTGCTGCGGTAGCGGCAGGCGCCGCAGATAACGAAGCGCGGTGCTGCGGGAAACGCGCACGGCCAGCAGACAGGCGAGGCGAGCGGCAGCCCGGCCGCACAGTTCCCGTGCCACTTGCGATATTCGGCCCGCCAGTCGTACGGTGCGGCGCTGATGGCGCTCCAGCAGCCCGGGGATCTGTTCGCGGAATGTCTGCCGTCGGCAGCCCGGGACAGGGCAGACCAGCCGCCGTACGCGCAGGAGCACGACGACCTGACGGGCGTCGACCGGCACGTCCGTCACGGTCCGGCCGTGGTACCCGTGCACCTTCGACGTCGGCGTTCCGCACACCGGACACGGCACCGCGTCCTCCCGGGTGCGGGCCGTGACCACCACCATGTCTCCGCCATCCGCCACATCCTCGATGACCAGCGCGGATAGACCAGAAAACACCGTAAGCACAAGGGAGTTGACATCCATCACGCCACCATGATCACGGACGGGTACTCGACGGCACCACCGACTACGGGCCAGAGCCGAACGATTTACAGTCCCCGGCCATGGTCACGATGAAGGCCATGCTGGTCCACGCCCCAGACGCCCTGCGCTGCCAGACCGCGAGAAAGACGCAGGTCACCTTGGCTCGGCAGCTGGCAGCCCTGCGTCCCCGCCGTCTGGAAGGGCCTGAGGACGCCTTGCGGCACACGCTGCGGACGCTCGCCAAGCGGTGGCAGTACCTGAACGACGAGGCCAAGGAACTGACGAAGATGATCGGCGACTGGTCCAGCGGACCACTCCACAGCTGCTGGAGTCGTTCGGCATCGGAGTGGACACCGCGGCGGAGATCCTCGTCGTCGCCGGCGACAACCCCGAGCGGATCAGGTCCGAGGCCGCTCTCGCCGAGCTCGCGGGCATCGCGCCCGTGCCCACCGGCTCCGGCATGACCAGCGGTCGGCATCGCATCAACCATGGCGGCCACCGACAACTGAACGCAGCGATCTACCGAACCGTCATCGTCCGGATGCAATTCCACCGGCCCACGATCGACTACGTCGCCCGCCGCACCACCGAAGGAAAGACCAAACGCGAGATCATCCGCTGCCTGAAGCGCTACGTCATCCGCGAGGTCTACCACCTGCTCCGACCAGCCCCACACACACCCCAAACGGCCATGTGACAGCTATAGGAGCGCCAACGCGGCAGTGGAGTCCTTCTTCGGCCTGCTGCGGAAGAACGTCCTCGACCGCCGCACCTGGGCCACCCGCGAAGAACTCCGCATCGCGATCGTGACCTGGATCGAACGGACCTACCACCGGCGCCGCCGGCAAACCGCCCTCGGCCGACTCACCCCCGTCGAATACGAAACCGTCATGAGCACACCTGCTCTTCAGGCCGCGTGACTGAACCTGTCACCCAACGCTGCATCAGACCCCAACCCCTAGGGTCAGACCCTGATGAAGTGAGCTCTCAAAACTGGTCAGATCCCTGTACGGGTCGTCCGGATGCGGAGGCTGGCGCTCGTCGCATCTCCAGGGAGAGGGAGCTGGCATGTTGACGTCGGGAATCATAAGACGCACACGAGTTTGGTTCGTCGCACTGTTCGGAATTGGGTTGACCATCGCCCAGCTGTCGGTTCCGGCACGAGCTACAGAGCAGCCGTTTTATCTTGTCGAGTTGACGTGGAACGAGATCACTTTCAACCAGCTGACTGACTGCTCACCGAACCAATTCTGCCATTCTGAGGTATACGGAGGCGTTGTCGGACAGGTGTACAAGAATGACATCATTGTGGATCGAGAAGTGCGCAAGGTAGGCGACTGGGGATCGGAATGTGCCGTACTGCCCACCTGGGACGAGACCGCCAATCCCTCTTGCTCGGTAAGCGTCTTCACAGGGCAGACGCATGAGTTCAGCAAACGATCCATGTGTGTGGCCTCTTCATTCACGGCATGCCAGCCTCAGGCCATGTATGGCATCAAGAAAAACAAGGCCCATCTTGAGGTGCGGGTCGGAGATAGAATCAGGGTGGGCGGATACTTCAAGGACTCCGATCCCAGTCGGCTCGGGGACGACCCGACGTCGAACGACGACCTGATCTGCAACGCAATGACCACGACCCCGCCACTTACACCGTGGGACCTCACCCACCTCGACGCGGTCGGGTGGATCAATGGCCCTAACACCGGAGATGGATCCTGCGCGATGAGCTACAGCCTCAAGACGATCTCCGTTCCGTGACTTGCGACAACGCCATGTAGTACGCCTGGCGATGGTCGAGGCCCACCCCCTATGTCTCGCGGGGTGGGCCTGGCTGTGCATGGACTGACGGTCCGGCGAGGATCGCGCGCCGCACAGATCGGCGGGGCTCTGTCCGTGACCTGCTGCCGCCACACGTCGGATGGGACGGCCGGCTCCTGGCGCCGATGCATACCTGGTCAGCCGAGGACAGGAACCCTGCGACCGCGCCCAAGCCTTCGGCACGGTCGGCGAAGCCCGGATGTCCTCCGCCAGCCACGAGCCGCCCCAAGTCCGCCCTCCCCCTGCTTGGCAGATTTCGTCCAGGATGTTGGCGGACGACATTTCGCCGACAGGAACGCGCTCGAGGCGCCCCCGGTCAGGGGTCGGCGCCCGAGTATTCGAGCACGAGCCGAGCCGGGTCAGCGTCGTCTCCATCGACAGCGCCTCCCGTGAGAAGTCATGGCTCCACATCCTCAAGCCACCCGTCGAATCGCGATGCACGGCCACGAGCGGCGGCGGAACCGTGCACCTCTGAGGCCGCCCCTAGCTTGATCTTTAACGTCTGTGTCGTTGGCCAGCTGCTGAATAGGTTCGAGACGACGTGAAGCTGCGTGGGATCAATTCGGCATGCGCCTGGTAGCTGACGGAGCCACGACGACCTCGCGGTTGATACTGCGTAAGGACCTGTGGACTGACGACGGGTATGCCTTCGAGCTGGCGTGCCCGCCCTTCCTGGACACCGACGATCGAATCGCTTTCGAAGGCGACAGGCTTGTCGTCGTGCGGGCCAGCGAAGAGCGGCTCCGGCCAGCTGGTGACTGGTCTACTCGTTGCGGGCCCGGGTCTCCGCGACGCCGGTAGAAGCTGTTCCTCGAACGGGGCGTCGTACTTGATCACTCGGTTCGGTAACCGCCGCACACGGAAGCGGCGTTCGTCTGAACATGTGCTCCGGCCAAGGAGCACACACGTCCAGCATGAAGGCCGTGAGGATGAGTGTGCTGCATCGTGATGCCCGGCGAGAGCCGCTGGCCGAACTGTCACGTTTCCGCGGCGAGTTCTATTCCTGTCTCACCGCACGTTCGGATTCTCTGTTCGAGCTAGCGGACGCGGTTCTGTGCGGTGACGGGCCGGTGAAATTGCTGGCCGAGCTGTCGCTGGTGGGCGAACACCGCCGCGGGCACGGAGGACTCTACGCCGGGCTCGCCCAGGGCCGGGTCTGCGCCGAACGGATACGACACGCCCTGAACCCGTACGTATTCAAGTTGATGATCGTGTCGGCTTGTTGGATTTCGTGGTGGTGCTGGCGCGGAGGGCTTCGGCGCTGCGGTGCGTGACAGGGGCCGGCGGAAAGGTGATTCCGTCCTCTTTCAACAGCGCGGACATCGCGGAAGCCGTTCGTGAGGGTGCCCCTGGTGACCTGGAAGAGCTCGGTGAGGACTCCTCCGGTGCAGACCTTTCGATCCATGAGCACGGTGGCCAGGACGCGCTCAGCGTCGGTGATCTTCTGTCGGAACGCCCCGGCGCGGGTCCCGGGCTGGCGGTGCCCGCCGCGACGAGCGTGGCGTCGTCGTTCTACCAGTGCGGCCTGCCGTTTGGAGAGCCGGTTGATCAGGGCATGGAGGTCGGCGCGGCTCATGCCAGTCAGCTCCGGGTCGCAGAGCTGTTCCGGCAGCGGGGGCCGGACTTCGGTGTATGACATTCCGGTGTGGAGGAACGCCACCAAGTGGTCCGGCTTGGTAGACCGGACTGCGGAGAGCCCGACAAGGGTGGTGAGAAGGACGACCCCGCGGTGCGGTCAGTGCGGCCAGGCGTTGCCGGAGGGGTGCAGGAAGAGCCGGCGCTACTGCTCACCCACCGCTGTCGGCAAGCTGCCCGGGCGCCAGCGCACGGCAATCTACGACTGGTGTCGGCGTACACCTGTATCGGCCCAGGGCGGCACAATCGAAGGTCCTCAGCTCCCATGCTGGTTCAGGCTCGGCAGAGGCGAGGGCGCTTCGGTGATCGGGACGCGGCACGGCCGGGGATGCGGTGCGGGACATTTCGCCAGGTGATCGTGATGCAGCCCGTTCTGGAGATCAGCACACCCCTGACAGCTTCGACCTCTGGCGTGTTGCCGAAGCGGCGCCGTTCAGCTTCCTGCCCCTCAGCGGCGAGCTCTCGCCCGCCAAGGTAGGAACGGCGGTGATGCGCATCGCCGGAGGCAATACATCGACCCCGACGGTGACCGCCCGCCCCGACCTTCCGACCCGCTCGAGTCCTTCCTTCACGGACTGCTGACCTTCGAGGACCTCTTCGCAGCCGGCGGCCTGCGGGTCACCGATGAATCCACCGGCATCACGTTCCTACCCGGCTTTTGCGACGGACTGGAGGACTGGCGCGACTGGCACCGGCCCGTAGATGGCGGCGGAGGCCTGCTCGGCTTTGGCCAAGACCCCGTGTCTGGCCGGGGCGTTGTCGCCGTGACGTTCGTGTTCGACGGAGGACAGGCGCGCGCCCTGGACGATCTGGCTGTCGGTGGGGGTTGGCCGAACCGGCCAGCTCAACCGGGTTCTCCTGGCACGCTTCCAGGGCGGCGCACCTCCCAGCGGGAGATGCCGCCGTGCTCCTCGGCGACGTACAGAGTGCCGTCCGGGGCGAAAGCCAGACCGTGGGGTTCGCGGTCGGGGGCCGCCAGGGGGTGCTCGGTGAGCTTGCCGTCCGGGGTGACGGAGCCGATCCGGCCGGTGCCCCACTCGGTGAACCAGCAGGTCCCGTCCGGGGCGACCGCGACGGCGTGGGGGCGGCAGTCGGCCTCCGGCAGCGTGAACTCGGCGAACTCCACGCCCGCCGTCTCGCCGGTCGTGAACCGCCCGATCCGGCCGGTGCCGATCTCGGCGAACCACAGGCTCCCGTCCGGGCCGACCGCGAGCCCGACCGGGGCGGCGCCGGGCGTGGGCAGGGGGTGGAGCCGGACCTCGCCGGAGACGGTGATCCGGCCGATGGCGTTCGCCTGGTTGAGGGTGAACCACAGGGCCCCGTCGCGTCCCGCAATGAGGAAGGACGGGAATCCCCCCTCGCACGGCAGCGGGAACTCCACGATCCGGCCGTCCATGCCGATCCGGCCGATGCGGTCGGAGTTCGTGCAGGTGAACCACACTGCGCCATCGGGGCCGGCCGCGATCCCGTACGGGCCACCCGCGCCGCCGGGCAGCTCGTACGAGCGGCTCTCGCCGTCCACCGTGATCCGGCCGATCCGGTGGTCGCGGTACCGGGTGAACCACAGCGCGCCGTCCGGTCCGGCGGCGATCAGAGTGGGGCCGCACTCGGCGGAGTCCAGTACGAACTCCTCGACGCAGCCGGTCGACGGGGTGAGGCGGGCGATGCGCCCGGTGCGGACGAGGGTGCACCACAGCCGGCCGTCCGGTCCGACGGCGAGCGCGTACGGGCCCGAGTCCGGGGTGGGGAGGTCGATGGTGCCCAGCGGGTGTACGGAGGTGGTCAAGTGGGGGCGTCCTATCGGTAGGGCGGGGCGGGGCGGGCCCCGTTGTCACGGGCAGGTGGCGGCTGCGGCTGGTTCCGGTGCCGTTGCGTGCAGGGCAAGCCGGTCGCCCGACCAGCGGGCGCACAGCCGTCGGTCGTGGCTGACCACGACCACCGCGCCGGCGAACCGGGCCAGGGCCTCCTCCAGCTCCTCCGCCAGCGCGGGAGAGAGGTGGTTCGTGGGCTCGTCCAGCAGCAGGACGTCGACCGGTTCGGTGACCAGGCGGGCAAGGGCCAGCCGCTGCCGCTGTCCGACGGACAGCGAGCCGACGGGAGCGGACAGCCGGTCGCGGGCGAACAGCCCCAGTGAGAGGACTTGTTCGGCGTGCTCCTCGGGGGTCCCGGGGCGGCCCTCGGCGTAGGCCGCGAGCAGCGTTCCGCGGCCCGTGCCGGCATCGGTGTGCTGGCCCAGCAGTCCGATCCGGCCGTGCCGTACGACCTGTCCGCGGTCGGGGGCCAGGGTGCCGGCCAGTACGTGCAGCAGGGTGCTCTTGCCCGCCCCGTTCGGGCCCGTGACCAGCAGCCGGCCGCCGACCGGCACGTTCACGTCCACCAGCGCGAGCCGCCCCTCGACCGCGACGCCCGCCGCGGCCAGCAGCACCCCTCGCGCGTCCCCGGAACCGGCGGGCGTTCCGGGGACGGCGGCAGCCGTGGCCGCGTTGCGCGGTACCGCGGTGAACCGCAGCGGGTCCGCGGGGGCTGGCACCGGCCGGGCCAACAGCCGGGCGAGGCGTTCCTCGGCGCTGCGGACCCGGCTCGCGAGGGACTGCTGGACCCGGCCGGCGGCGCGGTCGTATGCCATCTTGTTGCCGTCTTTCATGGCACGGCCGGGCGCCACCCGGCGGGCGGTGACGGCGGCGGCCGCGCGCAGCCGGGCCGCCTCGGCCCGCCAGGCGGTGTGGGCTTCGGCGCGGCGGCGCCGGTCGGCGGCGCGCTCGGCGAGGTAGCCGGCGTAGCCGTTGCCGTACCGCACGGTCCGGTGCAGGTCGCCATCGACGTCCAGGAGGGAGGTGGCGACGCGTTCCAGGAAGGCCCGGTCGTGGGAGACGGCGACCGTTATGCCGCGCCGGGCGCGCAGGTGGTCCTCCAGCCAGGTCAGGGCGGTGCCGTCGAGGTGGTTGGTGGGCTCGTCGAGGAGCAGTACCTCCGGGGCGGCGGCCAGCAGTGCGGCGAGGCGTAGGCGTACGGCCTCGCCGCCGGACAGGCCGCCGACGGCGCAGTCGCGAGGCAGGGCCGGTAGGCCGAGGCCGTGCAGGGAGCGCTCCACGCGGGCGTCGGCGTCGTACCCGCCGCGCAGTTCGAAGGCGGTGAGGGTGTCGGCGTACGCGCTGAGGGTCTTGGCGGTGGCGTCGCCGTCGGCCATACGGGCCTCCATCCGGCGCAGGTCCCGCTCCAGGGCACGCAGCTCGGCGAGGGCGAGGTCGACCACCTGTTGGACGGTCAGGTGCGGGGCGAGGTCCTCTTCTTGTGCGAGGTAGCCGACGCCGCCTTCGGCGTGCAGGACCACCTCGCCATGGTCGGGGCGCTCGGCCCCGGCCAACAGCCGGAGCAGGGTGGACTTGCCGGAGCCGTTCTCGCCGACGATGCCGAGGCGTTCGCCGACGGGGACGGAGCAGTCGACGGAGTCGAGGACCAGGCGGCCGTTGTAGGACTTGGTGAGGTCAGATGCGGTGAGTTGTGCAGTCATGGGGCGGCTCCAGGGGTTCGGGGGTCGTCGCGGCGGCGGTGTGGTGGGCGGTGGCGTGGTGGATGAGCACGGGAGTTCTCCTTTAAGGCGACGAATGTTGCGTTAAAATGCTGACATGGATTCTCCTGCGCAGGCAAGCGAAGGTTCCGGCCAAGAGGAACCAGCCACACTGGCCACGACACGGCGCCGGATTGGCGGCCGGAGCGCCCGCGTCCGCGCCCAGGTGCTGGAGGCGGCGGGCGCGCTGCTCCTGGAGGCCGGGTACGACGGGCTCACGGTCGACGCGGTCGCGGAACGGGCCGGCGTCCACCGCACGACCGTCTACCGGCGCTGGGGCGACGTCGGTGGCCTGCTGGCCGACGTACTCGACGCGGCGTCCGACGACACGTGGAGCCCACCGGACACCGGGTCACTGGAGAACGACCTGACCGCCCTCAACCAGGAGGTGTACGAGGCGCTGGCGGGTGGCGGGCCGAACGTGACCACGGCCCTGATCGCCGCCGGGTTCCGGTCGGCGGCAGCGGCAGCGGCACTGTCGCGGTTCTGGGAGGACCGCTACGCGCGCTGTGCGGTGGTCGTCACCCGCGCGGCCGACCGGGGCGAGCTGCCCGGCCCGGCCGACAGCCGGGCGCTGCTGGTTGCCGCGACCGCCCCGATCTACCACGAACTGCTGCTGCTCCGCACCGCCCCGGACCCGACGCTGCCGCGCCGCGCCGCCACGGCCTCCGCGGCGGCGGCCCGCGCCGGCGCCTTCGAAGGCGCGAACTCCAGCCCTGACCAGTGACCGCCGCCCACCCGTTGGTGCACGCCGGCTATTGATGCCGTTCAGATCGGCTCGCCTTGACCGGTGCAGAGAAGACGGCACTTCGCGCAGGGGCCGATCTGAGCCGGGGACTGCCGAGGGCGGGCACTCTGGCTGAGATCTGAGATCTGAGATCTGAGATCTGAGGGGGGCGATGCACCGCTCATGCGATGATCACGATGCACGCTGTGACCGTGGCGTGGCCGCCGCAGCCATCGCCCTCTCCCCGCCCGCCAAGACCGCCATCGCCGCCCCCGGGCGGAGTAGCCGGCCGCGGTGCCGACCATCGTGCCGACCGGGGTGGCCGCCTTCCCGCTCCAGCTCGCGGCGAGGACCGCACCGGTACCAGCGGGCCTCCTGCAAGATCGTGGGATTCGTGTCGCAGGCGAGGCGGGAGCATGGCGGTGCCCCCGTCCTGGGGGAGGTGGGCCGGGGCACCGGTTGCGGTAGCGGCGCTGTAGGCCGCTCGCCGGGTCAGTGGCGGAAGGTGTCCTTGACGTCTTCCTTGGCCTGCCGGGCGTGGTCCTCGGCTTGGTCGGCTTGGTCGGCCTGGCCGTTGGCGGTCATCCGCTGGTTGCCGGTGGCGCGGCCGCACGCTTCCCGCGCCCGGCATGGCATACCGGGACCCCGCTTCCACATCCTGGCCGCGGCCGTGGCGGCGCTGCGTGGACCGCCATCGGATCGTGCGTCTGTTCGGGGGTCATGGATCCGTGACGCGGGGGCAGCGGGGTGGGGAGGGGAAGGGCTCCCCGGGTACGGACGGGCGACCGCCCGGCCGGCGAAGAGAAAGGCATGCTCGTGTCGAAGGTCGAAGAGTCCATCGAGGTCGACGTCCCCGTGCGCACCGCCTACAACCAGTGGACGCAGTTCGAGTCGTTCCCCCACTTCATGGACGGGGTCGAGCGGATCGAGCAGCGCACCGACACCCTCACGCACTGGGTCACGAAGGTCGGCGGGGTGGACCGCGAGTTCGACGCGGAGATCACCGAGCAGATCCCCGACGAGCGCGTCGCCTGGACCACGGTGGGCGGCGAGGTCAAGCAGGCCGGTGTGGTCACCTTCCACCACCTCGCGGACAACAAGTCCAAGGTGATGCTCCAGCTCGACTACGACCCGGAAGGCTTCGCGGAGAACGTCGGCGACAAGCTCGGCTTCGTCAAGCGGCAGATCACCGGCGACCTGAAGCGGTTCAAGGAGTACATCGAGGACCGCGGCCGCGAGACCGGCTCCTGGCGCGGGAACATCTGACCCACCCCCGCACCTCGCCCCGGCGCGCCCCGCCCGTCACGTGCCGGCACGGGGTGCCGCGCAGGCCAGACCGTGAGCCGGGGTCTGGCCTGCGCTCCGTTGTGGCACGGCCGCCACCCAACGGTCCTGCTCAGCGCCGCCCGGGCTGCCGATGGCGCGGTGCCGGTTCGCAGGGGTCGCCCGCGCCTCCGGACATGGTGGACGGGGCGTTCTGGGGGAAGAGGTAGTTCTCCCACAGGTCCAGCCCGAAGGGCAGCAGCGGCAGGGCCGCGATGAGGAGCAGCACCAGCACGACCATCAAACCTCCTGGTGCAGTGGCGAGCCAGGGGAACGCACGGGCAGCGACGTCGCCCTCAGCGTCACCCGAAGGAGTGGCTGCTGCCCGCCGGCCCCGGAATCGCTAGGCCGTTCGGGTGGTGGCGGCCGGAGTCGGGCGGGCACCCGTGCGGTGTTCCGAGCCGCCGTGCACCGGCGGGAGCGTGGGCGGGCGACGGGTCCAGGGCGTCGGCTTCACCGTCCCGACGGGCGGGAGGAGGTCACGGCTCGTCGTCGTAGGCGATGGCGGAGTCGACGGTATGCGGGAGGGGGCGGGCGGGAGGTTTCGGGCCGGCGGTGCCGCCGTGGCCGCCGTGGTGGCTGCCCGGTTCGAGGGGTGGGGTGAGGAGGTCTGTGGTGCCGGTGAGGTCGAGGAGGCGGGTCAGCTGCCGTGGGGGCGCGTACAGGCGGAGGGTCTTGCCGGTGGTGGTGGCGGCGTGCTGGAGGTCGAGGAAGAGGTGGAGGCCGCTGCTGTCGCAGAAGGCGAGGGCCGACAGGTCGAGGTCGAGGCCGCTGCCGGCGGCGTCGAGGGCGGCGCTGAGCGATTCCCACACCTCGCCGTGGTTGTCCATGTCGAGCTCCCCGACGACCTCGGCCCGACTGCGCCCCTGCGGGGGATGCGACACGACCACGGTGACGGTGGCCGCGCGGTCTGCCTCGGGTTCGCGCTCGTGGTGGGTCATGTCGGTGCTCCCTTCGGTGACCGGTGGCGTCGAGCGGTTCGTTACGGGGTCTCGCCGGGGGACCCGGTGTCGCGGCCGTGGTCCTGGCCGCCGCCGTGGGCGAGGGGTTGCGGGCTGGATTGGAGGTCGGCGAGGTGGCGGATGAGGTGGGCGATCTCGTGGGGTCCTTCGGCGGGGTGGCGGAAGAGGGTGCCGTCGGTGATCTGGTAGGTGTTGCGGCGGCCGTGGCGGCTGCGGGTGAGGTAGCCGGCGCTCTCCAGGTCGGCGATGACCGCGCGGACGGCGCGTTCGGTGATCTGGCAGGCCTCGGCGATGTCACGCATGCGGACCTCGGAGTCCCGCAGGAGCATGGCCAGGACCCGGGCGTGGTGGGTGACGAAGGTCCAGTTGGTGCGTGATTCCGCCGGTTCCCGTTCCGGTTCCATGACCAGATTATAGGAACGGGAATTCAGGTTTCGCCAGACCTGAATCCTCTGTGGCGGCGCGGCCGGGGCAGCCGGTCGTGCGGCGAGGTCCAGGAGCGGAAGGCCGGGGGCGGTCAGGCTCAGGGTGTGCGACAGGCAGAGGTCGACGTCACACGGGGCTCCGATCGTCTACGCGGTGGCCCGACCCGCCGTACCGCTCGGCGGGAGCAACGGTGTCCTGGAACCGCACGTTCGGCCATGCCCTCGATGCGGGTGCGCAGCGGTCAGGCTCGCACCGTGGCCGCCGCCGTTCCGGCCGGTCCACCGAAGACGATCACGGGGGTGCCGTCCGGCACTGATCCGTCGTCTGGCAGCACGCAGACGGAGCCGAGCTCGGTGCCCGTGACCAGACGCATCAGTTCCTCTCCGGTCCTTGGGTCCCAGAGGCGCACAGTGGTGTCCCGGGAGCCGGTGGTGACCAGGAGCGGCGGTGCGGTCGGCGACGTCCGTAGCAGGGCCATCGCGGAAACCGGTCCGCGGTGCCCCTTGATCACCGGATATGCCTCCTTCTTCGGCTCGTCCGGGGACCAGAGCCGGACGGACCCGTCGGATCCCCCGGTGGCCAGCAGGGCGCCGTCCTCCGTCGGGAAGACGCCGAGGGCGGTGACGGAGCCGATGCGTGCCGGCAGCCGGCGGTGCGAGGGCCTTCCCACATGACAGAACCGCACGGCCTCGGAGGTCGCATAGGTCACGAGCGGGCCCGACGCGGAGGGCAGCACGGTCAGGGAGCGGACGGCGCCGCTGCTGTACTGGGTCTCGGCGAGGCACTCACCGGTGGCGACGTCCTGAAACAGGATGGCTCTCGTGCTCAGGGCGCTGACCAGGCACCCGCGGCCGGAGTCGTCCACGGGAAACGCGGCGAGCGCCCGCACCCTTGTCGAGGGCCAGCCGCCCCCCGACAGGCGGGTCCAGCCGCGCGTCCGGTTCCAGGAGCCGATCACACCGCCACGAAGTCCGACGATCACTGAACTGGGCTCGTCGCGCCACGCAGACGGATACGTGGTGAGAGCGGTGAGCTCGCCCGCGTCCCACTCGGTGGGCCAGTGCTGTTGCCATATGGCGTCCCCGGTCAGTGCCGATCGGATCTCCAGGCTGCCCGAAGCGGTCGGTCCGGGCCCCGCGAAGGTGGCTTCGGCCGCGAACCCGGACACCTCCGCCAGGAGGGAACCGCCGCCTCCTTCTTCCAGATGGGTCTCCCACCTTGACGTCAAGGCATCAGGATTCCAGAGCCGCACGGTCCGGTCGGCTGACCCCGACACCACGAGGGGCCTCCGAGACTCCTCGCCGACGACGGCGATGCCCTTGACCCGCTTGGTGTGACGGAAGGCGGAATCGTAGATCTGCACGCCGTCTTCCGGGTTCCGGAGGACGATCGGGCCGCCGTGCACCCCGCCGAGGGCCAGCAGGGTGCCGAAGCCGGGATCGGGGTACAGCCCGAGGGACGCCGTGGGCTGCGTGATCAGGGCCGCCTCGTCCTCCTCCCCGGTGAACGGGTCGTAGCTCCGCACGTGAGGCGTGGATCTGGAGGCAACGGTGAGCCGTGGGCCGTCTGGCCCGCTGAACAGGACCAGTGCGGTCACGCCCGTGCTGGAAGCGTCCACCACGTTCACGACATCGAGCGTTTCGGCGTGCAGCACGGCCACCGTGCCGCTCTCGCCTCCCGCGGCGAGCGTCCACGTGCCCAGACCGAGCGGCAGCGCTGCCAGTGCCCGGACCGGACCGGGTCCCAGGACGTCGAGGGGCGGCCGGGCCAGGACCCGCCTTCCGAGGGGGTCGCAGATGATCAGTCCGTCCGCGGTTCCGACGGCCAGCCGTGCCTCCCCGTCCAGTGAGGTGTACGCCGCGAGGGCATGGACCCTTTCTGAGATGGGCAGGTGCGTCACATCTCCGGTCTGCGGGTCGAGGACCCAGACGCCGCTGTCGCAGCCGACCGCGAGCAGGGGCTCCTCATCGGGCTGGGTCAGCACGGCCAGCGCGCGGGCGTAGGCGCCGCGCCGGACGGGCTGCCCGAACTCCGCGCCGGTCAGGGGGTCCCATACGGTGACCTCGCCGTCCTGGTCTCCCGCCGCGACCAGAGGGCTGCCGTCGGGTAGGGCGAAGGAGACGAGCGAGCCGAGGTCGGCCCGGGTGCGGCCCACGATGTTGCCGGGCACACGCAGGCGATTCCACCAGGGGACGATGCGGTGAGCGGTTTGGCCCTGGCGCGCGCCTGTCTCGGCGTCGGCGGCCCGCGGAGTGTCGCGTTCGAGGTCGGACGCCAGGGCGGACAGCAGCAGGCTGTCTGCCCTGGCCGCGGTCCCGGCATCCGCCATGAAGGGTTCGAGCCTGGCCCAGGAGGCCAGGTACAGCGTTCCGGCGGAGGGGTCGGTCGGCAGCCCGAGCGCGGCCCGGACGGTGCGGCTGGTCTCCCACGGCAGGAACCGGCCGGGGACGTGCCGGTCGTCGAGGACGCCCCCGGCCGCGGCATGCGATACGAGGTGGCGGCGCAGGTACGGGTGCGGGGCCTGGTCGGGAGCGGCGGGCAGCAGCCGCCTGAAGGCGGAGGTGAGTTTCGCGTGCTCCTCGGGCATCACTTCGAGGGCCTGCCCTGTCGGAACCGTCGCCCCGGTGGGTTCGAGCAGGGTGGCGGGCGAGACCTGGAGGGTTTCGCTGATGCGTTCGTGGATCGGGCGGTACACGGTCCGCCCGTCCTCCACCGCGGTGGTCAGATAGCCGGACAGGCGGCTCTCCAGGACCTCGCGGATGACCGAGTCGGGGTCGGTGACGGGGCTCGGGGCCAGGGCCTCGACGGCGGCCGGCCAGATGTCGGACCACGGCAGGCCGGCACCCCGTCCGAACGCCGAAGCGCGAAGGACGGTCATCAGGTGCTCGGCGGGAGTGCCGTCCGCAAGCGCCACCTCACGGAGGTCCTTGCGGAGGAGGGCCTCCGTCCCCTGGCGCAAGGTCCGCAGCCACCCCTCGTCGTCGGGGTCGGGCAGGACGCACGCCGCGCGCAGACCTTCCGCGGCGATGCGGGCGTCCAGGAAGGACGGGGACACGTTCCGGGCGATCGCCTCGGCCAGTTCGTGGTGCCGGCCGGGGTCCGCGCGGCAGGTGGACTCGTCCTGCCCCGGGTAGGGGGAGTGGAGCAGGGTCCGGACGTAGGCGGCGATGTCGGGGGTGGTGGTCGCGGCGTCGTCCGTGCGCACCGGTGCCCCTGCGTGGGTGGCCCGGACGAGCAGGCCGAGCAGGTCGGACGGCGAAGGAGCGCGGAGGGCGTGGCCGTCGATGGCAGTGGGGTTGCCCCGGGGGCTGCGGATGCCGAGCAGCAGCCGGACGGTGGGCCGCTCGGCGCCGGCCGCCTCCATGCGCAGGTCGGCGAGGGGCCGCAGGAGGTCGGTGACGACCCGGGTCGGGTTCCTGGCCTCGTCGATGCCGTCCACGACGATCGTCAGCGGCCCTCCCCGCCGCCTGGCGATGTCCCGAACCAGCTTCCGCAAGCGGGGGAGGGGGCCGGAGTTCTCGCCCGGCGCGGGCTCGTCGCAGGCCGGACCGGAGGTGCCGCCGAGGGCCTCGTACAGGTTGTGGGCGAGTTCGTCGGGGTCCGAGTTCCGGGCGAGGACCGCGGCGTCCACGGACCCTTCGGGCACGTCGAGTTCTTCGGGGAGGGCCGCAAGGAGGGGGCCGTAGGTCTCGTCGGCCCGGAACCGGGCATCGCTGAGGGTGACGACGCGGGCCAGGAGGGCGGATTTCCCGGAGCCGGCTTCGCCGGTGACGACGAGCACGCCCTCCTCGCCGTCGAGGAAGCCGCGCATGCGGCGGACCAGGTCGCCGCGGCCGGTGAAGTACCAGCCGGGAGCGCCGCTCTCCGTCTGGCCTGTGGCACGGGAGACCCAGTACCGGTCGAGTTCGGTACGGGACCAACCGACCTGGCTGAGGGAGGGGGCGAGGACCGGTTCGACGCCCGCGTACCCGGGGTTGGGCAGGCAGGGGCTCGGTTCCAGCTGAGCCCGCCCGATGGAGGGGGAACGGGTCGGCCAGATGTAGTGGAGGTCCGCCATGGTGTTGTGGTCGAAGACCCGGTCCACGGTGTCCTGCCAGTCCCGCCAGCTCAGATGGGCGTCGGCGTAGCCGTTGGCCACGTCGCAGAAATGCCTCTGGGCCGCCTGGAGGAGGTTGGTGAACTGGCCGAGTCGTGGTCTGCTCTGGTCGTCCCCCGCCGCGAGGACGACGAGGGAGCCCAGGCCGCGGCGTTCCTCGCGGAGTGCCGCCAGCTTCACCTTGAGTTCGATTTCGAGCAGGCCGGAGAAGCAGGAGTCCACGATGACGAGGACGTGCGTCGCCTTCGAGTCCAGCACGGTCGTGATGAGATCCGCGGTGGGGAAGGCGGTGGACAGTGGTCTGTCCTCGACGGTGGCCGGTAGGCGCAGGAAGTGCTGGGGGGAGTTGGCCGGGGCCAGGCCGTGCCCGGTGACGTAGACGACGAGGGCTTCGTCGTTGTCCACATCGGCGAGCCCTGCCTCGAAGATGAACTCGCGGAGGTCGCGGACGTTGTTCAAGGGCTTGGCGGGCACGGGGGTGAAGCGGCGGTTGTCGTCGAGGTGAGGGCCGCCCCACCAGCCTTCGACGGCGCCGACCTGGGCAGAGATCCCGGCGGTGAACAGTTGCCGGTCGGCGGCGGTGCCGTCGTCGTAGTCGGTGACCGCGATGACGATCAGATGACGGGCGTACGTCTTCGGGGCCGGCACCCGGCTCACCGAGGGTCGGTCGTCACCGCGCGGGCGACGGGCTCGGTCCGGAGGTAGCGTACGGCGTCGTGGGGGTCATCGGCTCCGTTGCGGACCTCGGCATCGATGGAACCCGGCGCCGCGGCCGCCAGGCCGGAGCCGCCGGTGATGAAGTCGGAGGGGTCGTGGACGTTGATCCACCTGATGTGGTCCGGCAGCCGCAGGTGCGTGCCGTCCGGAATGCCCATGAGGCGCCGTACAGCGGGGATGCCCAGCGGCGAGCCACAGGTGACGAGGGTGTGGACGGCCGATCCGTACACGCCGTGCCCGGGGCCGATCTCCCCGTGGCGGAAGAGATCGTAGGCGATCACACTGCCGAGCGAGTGCCCGAGCACCACGGAGGTGTCGGGCGTGAAGTCCGCCTGGACGAAGGCTCGGAGTTCACCGGCCAGGGTCGGCTTCGTCAGGTAGTAGCGGACCTCCCGCATCGACCGTACGAACAGCTTGCCGCCCCCGCGGGCGAAGCGGCGGTCGTAGGCGATCGCCAGCCGGGTGATCCGAGGCGACCACAGTTTCGGAGGACCCAGGGTGAGCAGGGTCTGCTCCTCGGCGAAGGCGAGGTCTTCGGGCCGGACGGTGTCCAGGAGGGCCTCCGCGATGAACTCCTCCTCCTCGGACGTCATCGGTACCGACTCCGCGTACGGGTCCGCCTCCGGGCCCAGGCGGTGGTCAGCACCCTTGGCCAGCAGGGACGTCCAGTGCGGCAGCCGGAGCACGGGACTGTGATGGGGTGCGTCGGTGAACGCCGTGATGCCCCGTCGAAGCGCCTTGCCCCATTCCGCGGTCAGTTGCTGCCGGGAAGTCTTGGACTGCCTGATCCCGTGCACCCCGACGATCTGAGCTGCTGACTGCACACGTTCCCCCTCCGCCCGAACCCTGCCGGACAATCTTCGCAGAGCTCGGGAGTTCATCCAGCCCGCCCGCCCTGCACCCATCGGCGACCGCGTGGTTTCGGGATGACGCCCGCACAGACGAGCGGCCACCGGCTGATCCTGATGTCGAGTCACGCGAGAGATCAGTACGATGACCGCACCGGACAGTGACCCTGCACGCCCTGTCTGCGGAGGCCGACACGTTCGGCAACGCCGAATACGGCCAGGACGTGGTCGCCCTGCGCCGGGCCGGGAACCGCCGGACTCCCCGGCCCCGGTAAGCGGCCATGGCCTGCGCGAACTCCGACCGCGCCTCCCGAGACGGGACTTGGCGGTGGTGGCCGTCCCGGTGGGCGAACAGCTCGTACTCGGTGGGACCGGACCTTGTCCGCACATCGGCCGTCGCCCCCCCCGCCTCACCGCCAGGCACGACGGTGAGACGCCGCTGTCCGCGAGCGGCGACGCCGTCGGAGCCGGCCGGCGCCGCGGGTACGTGCTGAGGGTGGTTGGTCGGGCATGGGCATTCGGGCACAGGGATTCGCCGGGCCGGCACCCGTGTACGGGGGTGGGTCCGGGCGCGGTGCGCGGCCCGGCCGTGCTTCACCAGCCGGCCGGGCCCCGCGTGCGGAACTCCTTGGTTCCGTCCTACCGCGGCACGCAGCCTCGCCCGCCGCCGTGCGGCGTGGCGCGGGTGCAGGCCCGTGGGGTGACGCTCTGCGCGCGGAGGGACGCGGGACATGGCGGAGCCCCCGGCCCTGGGGGAGGTGGGCCGGGGGCTCCGGGACGGCAGCGGCCCGACGGGCCGCCGGCCGGGGTTCAGCGGCGGAAGGTGTCCTTGACGTCTTCCTTGGCCTGCCGGGCCTTGCCCTTGGCCTGCTCGGCCTGGCCGTCGGCGGTCATCCGCTCGTTGCCGACCATGCGGCCGATGGCTTCCTTGGCCTTGCCCTTGGCCTGCTCGGCCTGTGCCTTGGTCTTCTGCGTGCCCGACATCGGGACCTCCTCGTGGTGTTACCGGATTGGTCGTGACCCCCTCCTGCTCACGATCGCGGCGGGCAAACCCCCGGGCCGGTACGTGGGTGGGTGCGGCGGGGCCTCCAGCGGGGGAGGACGACGGTCGGGTCCATCCTCGCTGGCCTGCTCTCCGGGGACGATTCGCCGCACCCACCTCCTGGCTGTCCGCTCCGAGAAGGTTCTCGGCCGTCAGCGCCCCGTCGTGCGGCCCGCGGCAGGAGGTCCCCGGTGGTGGTGACCCGGGCGGCGGCCGCAGCGCGTTCGGCGAGGACTTCGGGCGGGGCGGTCTGCCGGAGGGCCGCGGCCTTCCCCACAGGGTGCCGGCGGTCCACGGACGCCGGACCCGGCCGGACCGTGGCCGGCCTCTTCGCCGGCCGGGCCCTGCGCCCGCCCGGGCCCCGCAGGGCGGGTCCGGACCCGCCCGCTGCCCTGGTCCAGGGCCGGTTCCCGGGCGTCGTCGTGTCCGCGGTTGAGGCGGCCCGGCTGTCCTTCGAGGGGCTGTAGCCCCTCGCCGCCGCGGGCGCCCGCCCCGGGGGTCTCCGCAAGGTCTGCCGGACAGCTTCCTGGCCCCTTGTCGGTCCTGCGGCTCGGCGGCCGCAGGACCGACAAGGGGCCAAAGGGGGACCAAGGGGGTCAGGTTCTGCGCTGTCCGTCGCTGTCGTCGCGCAGCCGCTGGGTCTGCTGGCGCAGGTCTTCGATGCGGCCGGCCAGTTCGGTGTGGCCGGGGGTGAGGTCGCCGCTGGTGGCGGTGAGGGTGTCGACGAGTTGGGCCGCGCCCGGCCGGCCCAGCGCCCGGGTCAGGTCCTTGATCCGTCCGTCGGAGCCGGCGGGGAGGTCGGTGAGCCCGATGATCTGTCCGGCGAGCTGGCGCAGCGCACCCACGTTGTCCTCGGCCCACGCGGCCACGCTGCGGTCGGCGGCCCGCCGGTCGCGCACGGCCTGGACGCGCTGTTCGCCGGTGGTGTCGGCGGCCCCGGGGCGCAGGCGCAGGTAACGCCGCTCGGCGGCCTGCCGGCTGGCCACCCCGAGCGGCCCGGCGAGGTCGGCCCAGCTCGCGCCGGCGCCGCGCGCGGTCTCGGTCAGGCCGCTCTCCCAGCCGGCGAGTTCCTCGCGGATCTCCCGCAGCAGCTGCAGGGCGGCCAGCGTATCGGCCGCGGAAGCGGGGGGAGCTTCGGAGGCGGCGCTGTTCGCCTCATCCATGGCGGTCCGGACCCGCGTCAGGGCGCGGGCCGCTGCCTGCGCGGAGGCAGGCCCGGAGCGAGAACCCGGATCGCCCGACTCCCTCTTGTCGTCCATCATGCGACTTCCTCACTTGTCGTCGTATGGATGACATGATACAACGGAAGCACGTTGAAGCGCATTGGCAGTTTCTGCCGTAGCCAACTGGAGGTGTTTTGCGATGTTGATGCGCACCGACCCGTTCCGCGAGATGGACCGGATCGTCCAGCAGCTGTCGGGCACGTCGGGGACCTGGTCGAAGCCGTCGGTCATGCCGATGGACGCCTACCGCGACGGGGACGCGTACGTGATCGCGTTCGACCTGCCCGGTGTGAGCACCGACGCGATCGACATCGACGTCGAGCGGAACATGCTGACCGTGAAGGCGGAGCGCCGCCCTGCTCTGAAGGCCGACACCGTGAAGATGGAACTGGCCGAGCGGCCGCTGGGTGTCTTCTCCCGCCAGATCATGCTGGCCGACACCCTCGACACCGAGCACATCGAGGCCGACTACGACGCCGGTGTCCTGACCCTGCGCATCCCGATCGCCGAGCGCGCCAAGCCGCGCAAGATCAGCATCCGTGCCGAGGCCAGCCCCAAGCAGATCTCCGCCTGAGCCTTCCCGCACCAGCAGCCGGCGGAGGGCGGGGACGAGTCGATCCCCCTCCGGCAACCGCCCTCCGCCACCTTCCTTGACCTGCTTCACCCCTCCCCGGAGGTGATGTCGATGTCGATGCGCAGGGAATCGTTCCTGGCCCTCGTCCGGGAACGAGGCGAGTACGAGACCGCTGAGGAAGCCGACCGCGTCGCCCGCGTCGTCCTGGCCCTGCTCGGCGCACACCTGGTCGGCACGGTCCGCGCCGAGCTGGCCGCCCGACTCCCCGAGACCTACGCCCTGATCCTCCTCAACCCGCTGCAGGCCGCCGAACCACTCTCCCCCGAACGGTTCGTCCGGGCGACCGCGGCCTGGATCGAAGGGGCCACCGAGGAGACCGCGCTCTGGGACATCGGCGCGGTCCTGTCCACCACGGCCGCCGCCGCGGGCGACGTCCTCACCCGCGAGGTCCTCCTCCAGCTCCCGCCCGGCTACGACCTCCTCTTCGGCCACTCCCAGCCGGTCTGACCGGCAGGGCCACCCGACCGCCACCGCTCCCGGGCCAGACCCTCCGCACAGAAAGGCAACCACAGCCGTGTACGACCAGCCTCGGACGAACGCCTCCCAGCCGGCCATGACATTCGACCAGATGCTGGAACGCGTGCGCTACGAGGGCGCCTACCCCACTCGCGAACGCGCCGCAGAAGCCGTCCACCAGGTCCTGTCCGCTCTCGGCCGCCAGCTCACCGGCGACGAACGCGTCGACCTCGCCCAGGCCCTTCCCGTCGAAGCCGCCCTCACCCTCACCGCCCAGATCCCCGACGCCGAACACCTCACGGGCTGGGAATTCGTCAAGGACCTGGCCGCCCGCACCGGTGTGAGCCCGGCCGTCGCCCGCTGGGACACCGGCGCCGTACTCGCCATCGTCACCCGCCTCACCGGCCCCGACCTCCTCGCCCGCATCCTCGGCCGGCTCCCCGACGACTACGCCCTGCTCTTCGGCCAGGCACAGCTGCGCCGTCCCGCGCCCGCCGCCCCCTGACCGGCACCCCGGCTCACCGGACACAGCCGATCTCTTCCAGCGCGGCCGTGACGGCCCGGACGGTGTTCTCGTCCCCGCCGGCCACCACGAGGGTGGCCGGCTCCACCGGACGTCGGGGCCGCCTATACCGTGCCGCGGCGCCGGGCTCGGATCCCCGCGCCCGCGGCACAGGTCCGTACGCGAACGCTCAGGCCTTGTCCTGCATGCTGCTCCGCGCCGGGTTGCCCTGCTGGGCCGCCTTCGGGTCCTTCGCGGCCGCCTTGGCGCGCACACCCTCGGCGATGCGTTCGCCGATCGACTTGTCGATATGGGACCAGTACTGGAAGGCGCGCTCCAGGATCGGCTCGGTCACCCCGTTCAGCAGGTGCCCCACGACGTTCTCCACCAGCCGGTCGCGGGCCGCGTCGTCCAGGACCTCGCGGACCATCGTGCCCGCCTGGCCCCAGTCGTCGTCCTCGGCGTGCGACACGTAGGCGCTGCGGGTGATCGCCCCGTCGGTCTCCCAGCTCGGCGGCTGGCCGCACCGCTCGGTGTCGGCCGCCGGACCGCCCTTGGAGTTCGGCGCGTAGACCGGGTCGGTCGTCTTCCGGAAGGCCATCGCGCCGTCCTTGGAGTACGTGTGCACGTCCACGACCGGGGCGTTGACCGGGAGCTGCTGGTAGTTCCCGCCGATGCGGTGGCGGTGCGCGTCGGCGTACGAGAAGAGCCGGCCCAGCAGCATCCGGTCCGGGCTCGGGCCGATGCCGGGGACGAAGTTGTTCGGCTGGAACGCGGCCTGCTCGATCTCGGCGTGGTTGTCCGTGGGGTTGCGGTCCAGCGTCATCCGGCCGACCTGGATCAGCGGGTAGTCGCCGTGCGGCCACACCTTCGTCAGGTCGAACGGGTTGAACCGGTACCCCTCGGCCTCGGCGTACGGCATCACCTGCACGTACAGGGTCCAGCTGGGGAACTCCCCGTCCCGGATGTGCTCGAACAGGTCGCGCGTGTGGTAGTCGGTGTCGGCCGAGGCCATCTGGTCGGCCTCGTCCTGGGTGAAGCACTCGACGCCCTGGTCGGTCTTGAAGTGGTACTTCACCCAGAACCGCTCACCGGCGGCGTTGATCCACATGTACGTGTGCGAGGTGTAGCCGTTCATGTGCCGCCAGGTACGCGGGATCCCGCGGTCGCCCATCAGCCAGGTCACCTGGTGGGCCGACTCGGGGGAGAGGGTCCAGAAGTCCCACTGCATGTCGTGGTCGCGGAGGTTGCTGTCGGCGCGGCGCTTCTGGGAACGGATGAAGTGCTGGAACTTCATCGGATCCTTGATGAAGAAGACCGGCGTGTTGTTGCCGACCATGTCGTAGTTGCCATCGCTGGTGTAGAACTTCAGTGCGAAACCGCGCGGGTCGCGCCAGGTGTCCGGGCTCCCGCGCTCGCCCGCGACGGTCGAGAAACGGGCCAGCAGCTCGGTGCGAACGCCCGGCTGGAAGACGGCGGCCTTGGTGTAGGCGCTGACGTCATGGGTCACCTCGAAGCGGCCGAAGGCGCCGCTGCCCTTGGCGTGCGGCTGCCGCTCGGGGATCCGCTCCCGGTTGAACTGGGCCATCTGCTCGATCAGGTAGGCGTCCTGGAGCAGGATCGGCCCGCCGGGACCCGCGGTGAGCGAGTGCTCGTCGCTCTCGACGGGTGCGCCCGAATCGGTGGTGGTGGCCGGTGGCACGTTGGTCATGGAGCTTTCCTCTCTCGAAGCAGGACGCCGATGCGGTTCAGGAGCGTCCCCGGTGGCAGCCCCGTGACCGTCCGCTCCACGAAGACCACCACCCGCAGCTCTACGCCTAGCCCCGTCCGGCCGATGGCAAACGCATGTACGGCCAGTCACCTCGACTGGCCTCCCGCCGGCTGCGATGCGGTGGCGTTCTTCAGCGCTTCGTTGTTCGGACCTCCGCCCGGTCCTGCTCGCCGCCTGCCCCTTCTCATCGACGCCGTCGCCGTCGCCGTCACCGCATCGCCGACATGTGGTCCGCCACGCTGTCTCTGGCGGCGGCGGTGCTTCGTATGACCTGGGAAACCACCGAATTCCGGGCAGAGCCCAGTGCGCAGATCCTCATCAAGGTCGCCGACGCCGACGCGGCCGTCGCCCTCGGCGAATGCCTGACCGGCACTGACCTGAGCGGCCTGCGTGACGAGTACCGGGCCGCCCTGGAAGCCGTCATCGAAACCAAGCAGACCGAAGACCGGCCCCCCGGCAGAGTCGGTCCCGGAGCCCGACACGCGGCCGCTTCCGGGCCAAGCCGGTTCGGGGTGCCACCAAACCCTACGCTCCGCATATTGGGGAGGATCCCCAATGAACACCGGTCACCAGTGGGCGAAAGTAGAGTCATGAAAACGCCGCGGAGGCGGCAGGAGTTCCCACTGCGCATCTGCAATGCGGAGCTCAAAAATTACCAGCTCCGCATCCTCCTATACTCCCTAAGGATCATGATGAACAAGCGAATCAAGCTGGCTGCCATAGGCGCGACTGCGGCGATCGGAATCGGGCTTCTCTCCGCTTCACCTGCAGCCGCCGCGGACGTCCAGTCGTGTGGGGCAGAGGGCCAGCTCGTAAACCTTGCGTGGATTTCCAACACCTACATCGTTACATGCCAGGTGAGGAACACCTATTCCGGTCTCTACTACATGAGGACATATGTCAAGAACAAGAGCTCGGGCTGGATCAACGACGTCACCCTGAACACTTCCGACGGGGCGGAACTTATAAGCCTCTGCCACTTTGTGAGCCTTGGCCCCGGAGCCGAGGCCTACTGTAACTCGGGCTGGATGGCCAAGAAGGCCGACAAGCACTACTACTCCGCCACGGGTTCTGCAGTGATCAACGGCATGGACTTCGTCGGATATGCCAGCATGTGGGCAGGGAAGTGGTAATTGCAATCGGTGGCATGAATCCGGAACGGGCGGACCTCAACACCCCGCTCCGGATGATTGTCCCCGGCGCTTGCATACGCGATGTACAGATGATGTACGAGCATCAGGGTGCAGCGGCGCCGTCGCTACGCGTGCAGGCGGCTCGGGGCGTGCATCGGCGAGGCCCGGTGCCCAGCATCTGGGGGTAGCGCGCCGCCGGGCCGCCCCGACTCACCGGAGGGCCGGAGGCCTGGGGATTCAGCCGATCCAGCGGTGGCCTTCCCCGGGCGGTGCGTGGGGGCAGGCTGGAGGGGTGGGGGAAGAGCCGGCGCCACTGCTCGGCGGTCTGCCGCACGAGGGCGTGGCGAGCGTACAAGGCCCGGCGCGAGGCGATCGACGGGGGAGGGGCTGCCCTGAAGGCGCCGCTGGAGGGCCGCCGGCACCTGTGGCCGAAGTTCCTCTGCCCCGAGCGCGGAAGCACCTACGGGGCGGACACCTCGTTCGGGAAGACGAGGCGCTCCGACGGCTGTCACTGCTCGTCCCGTGTTCTGTCGCAGTGAAGGTTGAGCGTTCTCACCGAAGGCTGAGTGGCTGCCGAATAGCGGAACCGAAATGCAGGTGCCCATTCCAGGGGCACGTAGGCAAGATCTCAGCATGTCTACCGACGTCGGTGGGATGATCGAGTGCAGACCGGGTGCCCGCCTGTGGGGCCCTGACGATGAGGACGCTGTGTGGCAGGTCGCCATCGACCTGTACCTGCTCAACCGCGGCAACGCCTATGACGGACTCGCCTGTCTCTTCGGGATTCGCAAAACTTTTGACCTTCGCTCTGTGGCCGAAGGCCGTGGATTTCCCCGCGCTGCCTGGGAGGTACTGGCCAGTGAGTTCGCCGCCTGGGGCGGACCTGTCGACGTGTTCGGGACGTGGCTCACGTGGGCTGAGGTCGCCTCCGTTTACTGGAAGAAGACGGACAGTTCCGGCGCGCAGAGCCGTGGAATGGTCGCTGGCGACGAGAGCGAATGGGGCTTTGCGGAGGCGATAGAGCCGCTGGCGACTGCGTTGTGAGCACGTTCTGCGTATGTGTCTGTTGCGGTAGCCCACATGGCCGCCGGTGGTCGCCGCGTCATACCAGCTGGGGAAACTGCGGTCGCCCTTGTTCCAGCGGAACTCGCGTTCCGGCGGCACGTCCTCGAACCGGGCGTTTCACCCGGCGCCCAACGCAACACGCCGACGCCGCCCGCCATCGAAGAATTCCAGATCGAAGGCGCTGAGTACGGGATCGCCGTACGTGTGTAACGCTTCCCCCACCATTTCCCCAGAAGGCCAGGCCGCAGCACCGCTCGTCTTTCGCTGAGAATCCTCAACGTTCGCTGCGAGAGATCACCGCTGCCGCACGAGGGCCTGGAGGCGGCGGTCGCGTTCCGTAGGCGTCACCCGGTGGCGCCTACGGGTGACGGTAGAGCCCGCGGGCGGGGTGCGCCGACACCGGGATCTCCCGCAGGTGTCCTCCGACGCGGAGGTTGCACCGTTTGCCATCGAAGTCGAACCACCGCACGGTGCCGCACGGGGCTTCTGCCCTGGCTGAATGATCGTCGATGATGCTGATGAAGGTCTGGTCGTCCGTATGGGCGAGCCCGGGGGACAAGCGGTGCACCTCCTGCTCTCTGAACTCACCCGGCCGTACGGCGATGAGCCGACCCTCGACTTCATGGGGCGGGCCCGCGGCCGTTGGCCGAGCATCGAGACTCTGGTGAGGACCTGGGACGGCGACGATCTGCTCTCTTTCCTCTCCAGCCTGGCGGAAGACTTTCGTGGCTGGGAGGGACCGACAGCCTGGCATTCCCTCGAATACGACCTGACCCTCTCGGCAGAGCACCCATCGGGTGGCCATGTCCATCTGACTTGGGGCCTTCACGACCGGGCTCCGGCCGAGGCGTGGCACTTCGAGACCACTACGGTGCATGCGGCAGGCGAGGACATGAAGCATCTCGCCGGCGACATCCGGTCACTTCGCACTAGCGAGGCCCAGTAGCCCGAACACAGAACGGCCTCGCGGGCGGCCCAACTTCGTTGGAAAGCGGTCCGACTTCAGTGTCGGCGGGATGGTGGTTCGGTGATCAGACCTGGCGCGGCGAGGCAGCCGTCGATCAGCTGGGGTCGGAGCTGAATCCTGCGTAGTTGTCGCCGCAGGGTGAAGTCGAGCTCGTCGGCGATGTCGACGCCGGTGTGGGCGACGCTCTACGGAGGAGCGACCAGAGGGCCTCGACGGGATCGAGGTCGGGTGCGTAGGCGGGAGGCGGACGGCGGCGAGCCAGTCATGATCGGCCTCGTACGGTTCGAGCCCGGCGGTCAGCCGGGTGTGGAGATTACCCCAGACCGATCATCATCGGGTCGTTGAGCTGGATATGTGCACGGACCCGGTCCAGCGTGCCCCTTCGAAGCCGAGAGCCGGTAATCCTTTGCCGAGTTCTTCCTCCAGCACGGCGAACTGGTCGTCTGTGACGGTCGGGGAGTTCGCCGGCCGCGCTGAGCGCAGGGCCTCCATGCCACCCTCGCGCCGCGTACGGCGCCAGCGTTCCACCGACCGCACACCCACCCGCAGATCTTTCGCGATCACGACGGTCTTCGCACCCGCCGTGGACCGCTGCCCCCGCCCGAAGCCCGGTCCCCGCACGAATCGCCCGGCCCTCACCTGTCAGGGCCCCACCCTTCGGATACCTCGTAGAACCGGCGTACCGCAGGGATCACGAACCGTCACCACCCGACCGCGACCCGAAATCCTCAGTGGCTGGGGTTGACGGCGAAGCGTACGGAGCGGACGAGGAGGTCGTCGCGGGTGGGGTTGCCGTGTGCGCGCAGATTCCATTCGGGGCCTTCGCAGTTGGCGCCGGCGTAGACGGTCACGGTGGAGTCCGTGTCGTTGTGCGGGCCGTAGCCGGGCTGCTCGTCGTCGTCGCTGACGGCATGGAGGTTGATGCACTTGCCGCTGTGCGGGTTGTGGAGGGTGACGTGCTGCTGCTGTCCGTATCCGTCGACGTACTTGTAGTGGAAGTAGCCCTCGGCGGCGAGGGCTGAACCGGGCAGTGACAGGACCATGGCGAAGGCGGCCAGGGCAGCGGCGGTGGTGGTGCGGAGCTTCATGGGGGGCGGATCCTCTTCCGGGAGGGCGGGTTGGGCCTTGCGAGCACGACCCTAGGGTGGCTCCGGGAGGCGAATCGATCCTCCGCGATCTTGTGGCGTGGCGCGTTCGGTGCCGCCGGACCATTGCGGTCACGACACGACACCAGCCGGGCGGCCGGCCCCGGGTCTTCTCCACTGAGCCGTTCCGTGGAACGTTCATCCGAACCTGCATTAGACGCCTTTGGTGAGTTCGGGGCCTTGAATCCGGCTCACCGCTTGTCGGCCGGTGAGTCAGCGGGGGCGGTGGGATCGTTGCGTCATGCCGCGAGAGCCGCTTCGGTGAGTGGAGTGCTGAGGTCGGGGGCCGTTGAGTGGGGCCGGGACCATGCCGGCGCCGTGCCGGTGTGTCTGCCGACTGGGTTGTGGTGCTGGCACGCGAGGCGTGGTGGTACTGCAGCGAGTCCGCTGTGCAACTCACGTGACGAGACGGACGAGGGGTGTTCACAGATGCCGCAGACCTACGCCGAGGTTCCGCCACCGCCACCGCCACCACCTCCCCGGCGGCCGAACCCGGCGAGGGCGTGCCGGACGTCTGGAGGTACGGCTACTTGCCGACGACCTGGAGCTCACCGATGCGTACCGCGGGTCTGCGAAGAGCGGGTGCGGATCGGTGAGATCCCCCGACTGGCCACCGCCCGACCCGTGCACCGCCCCCGTCATGGTCGCATTCACCGCGTAGGAACCCTTGCGCGCATAGCCCGTCATCCCGCACGGAACGGCAGCCGCATTGGGCGGATGCAGCCCGAAATCGGCCTTGTAGGGAGTGCCGGCGAGCGGGCAGGCAACGGTGGTGCAGTCCGGGGCCAGACGAGGGGGCTTCCCTGGAGCCGGCCATTGCGCACCGCTGTTGCCATAAGACCGACGTCGCCGCCGTCCCCGCCATGCGACGGCGCGGAGCTGGTGTCGGCCGAATGGCCTTCTTCGGTGTGGGCATGTGCGGTCGAGTGGCAACGGGCCGCCGAATCTACGGGTTGGGGGAATCGCGTTGAGAGGGTTCAGCAAGTGGCTGGCTTTGCATCCGTGGGCACAGGGAGCACTCATCGCCGTCTGCGGGGCAGGGGTGATTCTCTTGATCACCCCTGGACGGTCCCCGCTCGATGCTCTGCTGCGGGCCGGTTCCGGGGCCGTGGCAGCCGTGATCATGCTCGCGGCAATACGCCGCAAGGAACGCCGGGCGAGCGGTGTCTCCTCCGAGGAACAGCACGTGTCCCTCGACGACCGGCTGCGCCACGGCGAGGTCCCCGCATCGCAGGAGGACCGGGCCGCGATGGAACGGCTGGTCCGCAACCGCCTTCACAAGACCCGTCACCGCCGGTGGGCGTTGCTCTTTCTCTTCGTGATGTTCACCGGCATCGCCGTCCTCACCGCCACCACGGCAGGACTACGCCAGACCCTGGTCTTCACCGCGTTCGGGATCGCGTTCCTGGCCTGGATGACCTGGACCAGCATCCACCAGCAGCGCCTGCTGCACCGGATGTCCGACGCGCTGTCCGGCCATGCAGTCGGGTGAGGCTGCTCCCTGGGGAGTGACTGCGCACGTGTCGTGATCGGTTGTTCTTCGAACTCGGCTGGTGCGAGGTAGCTGAGCGCGGAGTGGCGACGGCGCCGGTTGTCGTACGACAGCCAGCAGAACAGCTCAAGCCGGGCCTGTGCCTTCGAGGTCGGGCCTGGTGCAGGCTCGAATGACAGGTCGAGTCACGGCGGCCCGGAGACAGGACCTCGCGCTCCAGCCGCTGCTCCTGCTCGGCCTTGAGTAGCCGGGAGTGCCGGAGATGGACCATTCTCTGGCCGCGGCAGCGGTAGCGGCGCAAGCCGTGCTACACACGTTTTGCAGTCGCCGGATGTTGTGGAAGCCGGTGATCCGAGCCGCGATCCGCAGCCGGGCCTCGGTGCCGGTGGTGAACGCGTGCCGACGGACGTAGTCGGCCTTGGCACAGCTTGCCCTCACCGGCGGCAATCGCCGTCACGTCGCCGCATGGCATCTGGTCCGGAGCGTTCGCGGTGAGGTCCCGCCGCACGAAGTCCGCGAACGCGGACCGTTTGCCGGGCCGGATCAGCCCGCCCCGGCGGCGGACCTTCCGCCCCACCAGACCGAGTTCGGCCATCGGGCGGGCAACGGTGTTCACCCAAACCCGCCAGCCGGCGCGGACCGGGAGGAGTCAGACCCTCCGGGTACCACAGGTGCCGCCGGAGTCCTCGAAAGCCTTCCGGACGGCATCGGCCAACTGTCCGCGCCTCTCCATCGCCATCTCACGTATCCGCTTGTTCTTCTCGCCCATCTCCCGCGGCAGCCGCTCCAGCTCGGCGCGCTCGGCCTCGGGTATCCGCCCTCCCGGCGCGGCCTCGGCCGGCCGATCCGACGGCGCCGACTCGTTGCGTCGCCACCGCGACACCCGGCTGGGCGGCGTGCCCGACCGCACGCCGAGTTCCTCGGCGACGTCGGGGATCGTCCTGCCCTTTTCGAACACAATGCGTACAGCACCCTCATGAGACGCAGGCGTGTACGTCCGTTGCCTGGACCCCATGACCCCCAACCTCCCCTGCAATCAAGGACTCCACGCTGTGAGGGAAGGGGCAGGGGTTCCGTCGTACCCCGGGCATACGTCGCACCTGTCGCACCAGTGCTAGCCATGTGTCACACGGGTTTCGGCCGGGCCGATCGCCATCATCCTCACGGATGAGAACCACCCCGGAGGATGCCGGCGATCTCAAGACTCAGGGATGAGGAAATGAGAACAGGAGCCGGGGCAACATGGGGGTGATGGAGTAATGACACTCCGTCAACGCAGGTCGAACGGAGACTGCAATGTCAGATTCGGCTCTCGAAGGATGGGCCGCCCCTGGCCCCGAACTTGACCCACAGACGGCCTCAGGATGGGTCGCAGCCGTGGCAAGCCTCGGTGGCATGCTCGCTGCCGCCCCCGTCGCTCTCGCCGCGCAGGGAGTGGCAGCACTCACCGGCCGGGATACGGACAAGGCGGTTGACTCCGTCATGAAGCCAGTGGGCAAGGCTATGGAGAAGGCTGTCGAGGCAGCCGACAAGTACAACGAGACGATCATCAAGGCAGGAATCACCGCCGTCATCGGAGGCATCGCCCGCCGCTTGGACCGCTGACGGCCATGGCCCCCGCGCCCCGAGTCCCTGAGCCGGCCGCCGGCTGACCGAGGCCGGAACCCCCGAACGGCACGGGCTGGCTGTGCACAACAGCGAGCCCGTGCCGTGCACTCGACCTCGATGGCACGCGCTCAAACCCCGGGATCTTGACGTCCGCCTCCCCGCGCTGAAGCACGGGGGTTCTCCGTCTGCCGTGGTCCCGTTGTAGCGGGGCCGCGGCTTAGGGTGGGTTCCTGGTGGGGAGGAGCCCCGCAGGCGTTTACCTCGCTCGTTGCCGGGGGAGGGCCCCGTCCGTGAGAGGGTGGTGACGTGGTTCGGGCCGCGAGGATGCGGCGGCCTTCGTAGAGGAACCAGCCTCAGCGATTCAGCGGATTGGGCCTCCCTGCAATGCGGCAAGGACGCCATGGTCATCGACTACAAGCCCGGCACGGGCACTCACGAGGGAAAGGCCCGCGGCGAAGCCACCCTCGGGCAGGTGTCCAACCAGCCGGCGACTTCCCGCATCATCGTCGGATCCCCCGCGACGCGAAAGCAGATCCAGACCGAGGTCGACAAGCCGACGGCGCAGTAGACCAGAAGCGCCCGGCAGTCCCCTGAGCCCGGACAGCGAGCCCGGCAGCCGGTGGCGCATCTGCGGACAGGCGCTGTCTCGGCATCGGATTCGAGGAGAGACCCGACACATCCGGTTCACACGTACACACCATCGACGATCCGCCCCAGCGGCCCCTTGGTGTCAGGGCGCCGTCACGAGGTTCATGTTGTAGGCATCGAGGATTTCCTTGATCGGCTGGAAATAGACCGCGTTGGGCTGCTTGGTCGCCAGTTCACTGCCGCACAGGTTCTTGGGGCCGCCCGGGACCGCCGCATACATGGTCACGAGCGAGAGCACGCCGACGGCGTGCCACGCCATCTGACCGGACGGCCCGAGCAACTGGACGGCCGACCCGCCACTGTCACCCGGCTTCGCGCAGAGGTTCACCGCCGTCAGGTCCGAGACACTGCCGATCGGCTCGCCCAAGGGTGTCGTCACGTTCTTCGTCAGGTTTACGTGGGTCACGGTTCCACAGGTCCACTTGGTGGTCATCCCGGACTTGCAGACCTCCGTACCGATCAGGGCGTTCCCGGAGAGGGACCCCTTCACCGGAACGTCCGCCCCCGAGCCGTGACGCGAGACGTAGCCGGAAGGATCCCACGAGGCCGGATTGTTGAAGATGACCCGGCCGTAGTCGTTGCCCGGATAGCTGCTGCCGCCGAACGGGACAGCCCCGATGGTGCTGCCGTTCCTGAGGGCCAGCACCCCCTGGCCCTCGGTGCAGTGACCCGCAGTGATCAGGTACGCGATGGACGGGAAGGCCTTGTCACGACCGCTGAATCCGGCCGAGCAGAGCTTCGAGGCACCGACGAGAGGTGTGGTGACGAAGTCCTGGCCGCCGCGCACTTCGATGCCGGCGGGCACGGCGGTCCCGGTCGTCCGCTCCACCACGACCTGGGGGCGCGACGCCGTGCCCGCCCGGACGAACGCGGCGGTCCGCGCATCCAGTTGGCCGGCCGGGACCTGGAGGACGACACGGTTCCTCATCACGTCCACACCCCAGGAGTCGGCCTTGCCCGCGCCCCGGGCTTTGGCCAGCCCGTCCAGTTCTCCCTTGATCCTGTCCAGTTCTGCCAGTGAGTAGGTGACGACCTGCGGACGTCCACCTCCCGACTTGACGGTCTCCGCATCCGCCGTGTCGAGGATGCCGACCGTGAGGATGCCGTCCTGCGGCGAGATCCAGCTGCCGCCCGAACGGGTGCCCAGGGACTTGCCGATCGTCTCGGCCCGGATGGACTGCACGCCCTGCCGGTCCAGGCGCTGTTGCGCCTGCTGTACGGGGATGTTCAATGCCTGGGCCATGATCCGGGCCTCGGCGGAGGCTGCCGGATCAGGCGCAGGCGGTGTCGCGGCTCCAGAAGGAGCGCTTCCGAGAATTCCCGCGAGGACCAGCGATCCGGCCAGGACCACAGGTAGAGCGATCTTTCGCGATGCCTTCACGTCCTTCTCCTTCGTGGAAGACGGTGGGTTGGGTGCACACAGGGCGCCGCCGGTTCGAGGCACTCGGCGATGGAGGGCGCCGACGGCAGCTCAACTCTGCTATCGCAGGCGGGCTTTGGGCATGCGGGTGCATCCCTAGCGGATGAGACCCGTCTCCCTGTGGCTACCCCAGGGTGGCCGCTGCCGTCCTTGGGTGCGGCGGAGGACGCGGCCGTGGTCAGGCCGGCGGGCCAGCCGGTGGCGCGGGTGATGGCGCGGGTGATGGCGGGGTTCGGGACGGGGAAGGCGTAGTGGAGCACGCCCCAGCTGGTGATCTGCGTGACGCACAGGGCGGGCAGCACGGGGCAGCACGGCGCGTGGCCGCGACCGGACCCCCGTCCCGGTCGCGGCCACGCCGGCCTTGGTGTTCGGGACCGTCAGCGGCCGCCGGAGGAGACCGCTGCGGGGGCGCCGATGGGCAGGGTGGCCGGGGTCGCGCAGCAGCCGCCGCCGGTCTCCTCCGCGGTTGAGGGCTCGTCGAAGAGCCCCGCGCCGCCGCACACCCCGGTCTCGGGGAGGGTCAGTTCGACGCGCTCGGCGGCCTCCCGGTCGCCGGCGAGGTGGGCGGCGATGGAGCGGACCTGCTCGTAGCCGGTCATGGCGAGGAAGGTCGGCGCCCGGCCGTAGGACTTCATGCCGACCAGGTAGACGTCCTTCTCGGGGTGGGAGAGCTCGTTCACGCCGTGGGGGTAGACGGTGCCGCAGGAGTGCTGGTTCGGGTCGATCAGCGGAGCCAGCTCCACCGGGGCCTGGAGGCGCTCGTCGAGGCCCAGGCGCAGCTCGTCGAGGAAGGACAGGTCGGGGCGGAAGCCGGTCAGGACGACGACCTCGTCCACCGGGTCGAGGCGGCGGCCGTCCTCGCCGACCAGGACCAGGCGGCCGTCGCCGTCCCGCTCGAAGGCGTCGGTGCGGAAGCCGGTGACCGCGTCCGCGTAGCCGCCGTCCACGGCGGCCTTCGCGGCCAGTCCGAGGGCGCCGCGGGCGGGCAGCTGGTCGGCGTCGCCGCCGCCGAAGGTGGAGCCGGAGATCCCGCGGCGCAGGATCCAGGTGACGTGGGTGCCGGCACCGTCGTCGGACTTGGCGAGGTCGGCGAGGTAGGCGAGGGCGGTGAAGGCGGAGGCGCCGGAGCCGATGACGGCGGTGCGCTTGCCCGCATGGCGGGAGCGGACGGTCGGGTCCTTCAGGTCGGGGACGCGGTAGGCGATGCGGTCGGCGGCGGCCTTCTCGCCGAGGGCGGGCAGTCCGCTGCCGCCGGCGGGGCTGGGGGTGGACCAGGTGCCGGAGGCGTCGATCACGGCGCGGGCGAGGACGCGCTCCTCGCGGCCGTCGGTGTGTTCGATGTGGATGACGAAGGGCTGGCTGTCGCGGTCGGCGTCGACGATGCGGTCGCGGCCGGTACGGGAGACGCCGGTGACGCGGGCGCCGAAGCGGACGCGGTCGCCGAGGACGTCGGCGAGGGGCTGGAGGTAGCGCGCGGCCCAGTCCCCGCCCGTGGGGTAGGAGGCGGCATCCGGCTTGACCCAGCCGGTGGGGGCGAGGAGGTTCTCGGCGGCCGGGTCGACGACCTCGCCCCAGCGGGAGAACAGCCGTACGTGGGCCCAGTCGCGGGTAGCGGCTCCTGCGTGGGTGCCGGCCTCCAGGACGAGGAAGTCCAGGCCGCGTTCTTCGAAGTGGGCGGCGGCGGCCAGCCCGGCGGGACCGGCCCCGATCACGACGACGGGCAGGTCGGTGGTGGCAGGCGCGGTCATGGTCGGCTCCTCATTGCTTCGATGTCTGTCGATGGCTTGATGTGATCAGCGTGGCACTTGTTTCGACATGTGTCAACATAGACATTCATCGAATCAAAGGGGCTGTTGATGGAGCGTGCCGACGTGGCGGTCATCGCGGCCTCGGGGAGCTGTCCGGCGAACCCCACCGGCCCCGGGCGGCGAGGGCCTGGACGGCGTCCCGGCCGGCCGCGTCCTGGGGCCCCGCCGGCCCGGCCGGTCAGGGACGACGGCCGCTACCGCGCAGCCGTCGCCGCGGGGACGCCGGAGCGGTGGCAGGTGCCCGCCGGGCACGATGGCGGCGAGGTGGTGGCGTCGGACGCGACGCCACGCGGGAGGCCCGGTGCCTGGCGCGGTACCCGCTGTGAGGCGCCTACCCGGTTGATTCGATGTGTGTCAACATAGATGTATGTCGAATGTGAAGGTCCCGCCGCTGCTGGAGCCCGAGGTCGTCGCGTGCTGCCCGCCGCTGAACGAGCGCCCCATGTCCGCGGACGAGGCCGAGGTCGCGTCGAAGATGTTCAAGGCCCTCGGCGACCCGGTCCGCCTGCGCCTGTTCTCCGCCGTCGCCTCCCACGAGGGCGGAGAGGCGTGCGTGTGCGACATCTCCGACGTCGGCGTCTCCCAGCCGACCGTCTCCCACCATCTCAAGAAGCTCAAGGAGGCCGGGCTGCTGTCCTCCGAGCGGCGCGGGACGTGGGTGTACTACCGGGTCGAGCCCGCCGTCCTCGCCGCGATGGGCGCGCTCCTGTCCGGAGCCGCGAAGGCCGCGGCGTGAGCCGGGTGCGGATCGAGGCGCTGCTGCCCGAGCACGCCGAAGAGGTCCTGGTGATCTACCAGGCCGGGATCGACGAAGGCAATGCCACCTTCGAGACGCAGGCCCCGGAGTGGACGGCGTTCGACAAGGCGAGGATGCCCCGGCACCGGTTCGTCGCCCTGGACGACGGCGGCACCGTGCTGGGGTGGGTCGCGGCCAGCGCGGTCTCGGACCGGTGCGCGTACGCCGGGGTGGTCGAGCACTCCGTCTACGTCCACCCCGGCGCCCGCGGCCGCGGCGTTGCCCGCGCGCTGCTCGACGCCCTGATCGCCTCCACCGAGGCGGCGGGGATCTGGACGATCCAGTCCGGGATCTTCCCCGAGAACACCGCCAGCCTCGCCCTCCACGGGCGAGCCGGCTTCCGGGTCATCGGCACCCGTGAGCGGATCGGCCGCCACCACGGCACGTGGCGGGACGTGGTCCTGCTGGAGCGCCGCAGCACCGTGGTGACGTGAGGCCGGTCAGCTGAGCAGGTCGCGGATCTCCCGGGCGGCCTCGAGGACCGTCCGTCCCACTCCGATCAGGGTGGCGGAGGCCGGGCCGGTCCAGTCGCCGTACCCGACGAAGTGCAGCCGCGGGTCCTCGGCGGCGCGGGTGCCGGTGGTGGCGATGTGGCCGTGTTCGCCACGCAGGCGCAGGCGCAGGCCGGCGAGGTGGGCGAGGGCGGGGCGGAAGCCGGTGGCCCAGACGACGGTGTCGGCGTCCTGCCGGGTGCCGTCCGCCCACTCGGCGCCGGTCGTGGTGAGGCGGGTGAACATCGGACGGGCGGCCAACAGCCCGGCGTCCCGGGCGGCGCATACCGGGGGTACGGCGACGATGTCGCCGAGGGAGGCGACGCCCCCGGTGTCGGTCTCGACCCGGAGCAGGGCGCCTTCGTCGTGGACCGCGTCGACCCACACCCCGTGCTGGACGGGCAGTTCGTAGCGCTTCTCGTAGTCGGCGAGGTAGGCGACCAGGTGCACGGCGTCGGGGTGGGTCTGGCCTTCCTGGACGGGTATGAGGCGGCCTGGCAGGGAGGAGTAGGCGGCCGGGGAGAACAGCCGCAGCGAGTCCCAGGTGTGCTGCGAGGCGCCGCCCGGGGCCGCCTGGGCGTCGAGGACGACGTGCTCTACGCCCAGGCGGCGCAGGTGGTAGCCGGCGGCGAGCCCGGCCTGGCCTGGCCGCCACCGATCACCACCACATCCGTGCGCTGCGTCATGCCGCCGACGACCCCTCGGCGCCCTTGCCGTCCATGAAGATCAGCGCGACCAGCGCCAGACCGGCCACGGCCCCGAGCAGCTGCATGCCGATGAAGGCGCCGACCGAGGACGGCGCGATGCCGGCGAAGGTGTCGGTGAACGCGCGGCCGATGGTGACGGCGGGGTTGGCGAAGGAGGTGGAGGAGGTGAACCAGTACGCCGCGCCGATGTAGGAGGCCACCGCGACCGGGGCGAAGCGCAGCCGGTCCGTACGCGCCAGACCGAAGATCAGGAGGATCAGGCCCGCGGTTGCCACGACCTCGCCCAGGAGCAGGTTCCCGGCGGAGCGGTTGTGGGTCGACCACTTCACCAGCGGCTGCCCGAACATGGCGTCCGCGAGGATCGCGCCCGCGATCGCGCCGACGATCTGCGAGGGCAGGTAGACGGCGAGTTCGCGGGCGCTGACGCCGGCGCCTCCGCGGCGGGCACTCCACCACTCGGCGAGGCTGACCGCGGGGTTGAAGTGGGCGCCGGAGACCGGGCCGAGGAGGGCGATCAGGACGCCGAGGCCGAAGACGGTGGCGGTGGAGTTGGCCAGCAGTTGCAGCGCGATGTCGTCGGTCAGCTCGGTGGCCTGGATGCCGGAGCCGACGACGATCGCGACCAGGGCGGCGGTCCCGACCAGCTCCGCGGCCGCCCGGGCGACCAACGGCTTACGGGGCGGGGTCGCGCCGGGCGCGGGCTGCGGCGACTTCGCGGCAGCTATGACGTCGCTCGCGGCGGGTTCGGTGGCGGTCAAGGCGTGGTTCTCCTCGGGCAGGTGAGGCAGGGCGGGCATGGCCGCGAGGGCCTATGGGCAGGACCGCTTCAGGTTCGCTTCTGCGGTGGACCGCGCGGTCGCCGCAAGGCTGGCGAACTGACCGGCCAGGGCTTCGATGACCTCGGGGCGCAGGCGGTAGTAGACGTACCTCCCGCAGGGCTCCGTCTCCACGACCCCGGCCTCCCGCAGCACCTTCATGTGGTTGGAGAGGTTCGTCTGCTTCGCACCCGTCTCCTCCACGAGGTGGGTGGTGCACAAGGTCTCGCGGGCGAGGAGGGTCACGATCCGGAGCCTGAGCGGGTCGGCCAGAACCCGGATCAGATCAGTGTCGACTGACGTCATCATGGACTGATACTGTCACATCATCGAGGGCTGATACCAGCCCGGGCTGAATCATGCCGGAAGCTGATGGCGTGCCGCAGCCTGCCTGCCGTGAAGGAAGAGCCATGTCTGCCAGCCCGCTCGCGTCCGTGCTGTTCGTCTGCGTCCACAACGCCGGCCGCTCCCAGATGGCCGCAGGATTCCTGCGCCACCTCGCCGGAGACCGCGTCGAGGTCCGCTCGGCCGGCTCCCTGCCCGGCGACCAGATCAACCCCTCCGCGGCGGCCGCGATGGCCGAGCTCGGAATCGACATCTCCGACCAGACCCCCAAGGTCCTCACCGCCGAGGCCGCCCAGGCATCCGACTACATCATCACCATGGGCTGCGGCGACGCCTGCCCGTACTTCCCCGGCAAGACCTACCTCGACTGGCAGCTCGAAGACCCCGCCGGCCAGGGCGTCGATGCCGTCCGGCCCATCCGCGACGAGATCAAGAACCTCATCGAGGGCCTCATCGCCGAAATCGACGCGAAGCAGCAGGGCTGATCCGGCGACCGGGACGACCATCACCGATGACGGCATACGCGACGTCGTCACCATCGGCTCCGGCCCCGCCGGATACACCGCCGTCCTCTACACCGCCCGCGCCCAGCTCGGGCCTCTGCTCTTCGGCAGCAGCAGCTTCGTCGGCGGATCCCTCACCACCACCGAGGTCGAGCCATGGAGGAAGCCACCTTCCTCAAGATCTGCTTCGCCTGCGCCGTCGACAGCGAAATCGCCGAGATCAAGGAGGCGGGCGGCATGCTCTCCGGTGTCGTCCTGCGGGACGACTTCACCGGCGAGCGCCGCGACCTGGACGTGACAGGGCTGGTCATCGCGATCGGCCGCGACCCGCGCACCGAACTGTTCACCGGCCAGGTCGACCTCGACGCCGAGAACTACATCAAGGTGGCCTCGCCCTCGACCCGTACAACACCCCCGGCCTCTTCGCCGCCGGCGACGTCGTTGACCACACCCACCACCAGCCATCACCGCCGCCACTCTGGACGCCGAGCGCTACCTCACCACCCCCAACACGGCGCACGCAGAGCCGGAGACCGCCGCAGTCCCTGCGTGATGACATGAGATGGCGCTGCACCAGGTCATGGAGCGCGCAGCTCAGGGTGGCATGCCGGAAGAACACGTCCGCTCGGCGCTGGGCGGCCTCAGCGCCGCTGGACTCATAGAGACTTGCCCGGCCTCCGGACCTGAACGGCAATCGGAGGGACGCGGCTCGCCCAGTCCAGCTCCGCTGGGGCGGGGCGTGCCTGGCAGGCCCTGCCGCCGTGGCCCGGCACCGGTGCCGGCCCGCAGAGCACAATTCCCGCCTGCGCGAGCAGATGCTTGGCTTGACCTGATGCGTCATGGATCGCCCGCCCGCCCGCCCGCCCGTCTCCGCCAACCGGCACCACGTGCTTCACTCCCTGGATCTCGGTGCGCCCGTGGTCACGGCCGGCCTCCGGTGCCGAAGGGAAGTCGACGCTCGCGGCCGGCTCCGGGTTGACTGCGGTGCGGCCTGTCACGGGACGACGGATTGGAGTAGCGGCTACTCACTGCTTCCGGGGCATGCCGATGATCGAATGGCGTTGCGCGGATGCATACGGTTCCCCCGTTACCGCAGTGGATTACCTGCGGCGTGGTCGTCGCCGCAGGTAATCCACACATCCGTGTCCCGCGGCGGCCACCCTCACGCGTCCCACGTGAGGGTGCTGGCTTCGGCTCAGGGATGCCACCGGAGGCGGACAGTCGCCGTCGGGGGCAGACCACCGGCAGGACACGGCGTGCGGGCGCTGCATGACACTGGGGAGGAGTCCTGCAGCGCCTGCGGCCCCTGCCGCGCCCTGGAGAAGGCGCAGGCCGATCAGCAGGTCTGCGGTGGGTGCGAGGGCGCAGGCGATCGAGGGGGCGGTGTAGAAGGCCAGGCCGGTGATGAGGGGGCGGCGGCCGAGGCGGTCGAAGCTATACGCGTGCATGCTCGCGCGCAGCGGCGTCCTGTTCGAGCCATGCGACGCGCTGTTGTGTACCGACTGCCCGCTGCGCCCCTTCGTGGAGCTGGCGCTCGCCCCCGAGCATGGGCGGCCGTACTCGATCGTCGCTGCGCTGGAGACCGGCGGGACCTCGTGGACAGCACCGCACGACGCAATCCGGCTGGAGCACGGTGCCGACTTGGCCGCGGTCACGGCCGACGAATTCAGAGACGTCGTCCAACGTCTCGTGGACGCCGGTCAGTGGCGCGACGGGGACCGGAGGTCTTGGTCGTGCTGGACACGGGTTACGGCGGGCCCCGCATCGCCCACCTCCTGGCCGACCTGCTCGTGGAGATTCTGGGCAGGCTGCGCTCAGACCGGGTGATGTGTAAGCCCGTTCCGATGCCGTGGTTCCGCCCGCGACAGGGAGGCCGCCCGCCCAAGCATGGCGGTGAGTTCGTCATCGGCCGCCCCGAGAGCTGGGGCGATCCTGACGCGTCACCCGCACGGACACCGACAGGGTTTGGGATGGTGTCCCGTCAAGTGGTGTAGGGGATCAAGGGGCGAAGTCGCAGCTCACTCCAGTGGTCAGCCTTCAGGTCTCAAGATCGAATGACGATGCGTCAGTCCGAGTCGATCGGTACCTCCCACGGCGGCCGGCCGGTCGCCGTGCGCCCGAGATCAGGTGCGCGGGCTCAGCACCGGCGACCACGGGAAAGCTTACTGAGCTGAGCGTGTATCTGCTCACTCCCGCCATCGAACGGTGAATGCCGTGCGCGACCTGCGGATTTCCTCGTTGATCCCCTACACCACTTGGCGGGACATGACCCGCCCGGCCGGCGCATCACCAGCAGACAAGCAAACCCAGACGGACAGGATGAGAGATGCATGTTCCGTCCGGACACTGGCAAGCCCAGGCCCGGCAATCCTGGCCACAGGCCGGGGTGGCAGGATCATGCCGACAGTTCCGCACGAGGAGGCAAGGTGGACGACCGCTCGAAGCATGATCACTCTGGCTGGGAGGCGGTCGTGCTAGCGGCTCGGCAGCGCGCCCGCTCGCGACAGGCAGTCATGGTCGAACGCTTCGGCCTGTCAGGGGACGTGCAGTACGACTGGTCGATGGACGACGCGCAGATCACGTGGTCGCGCGGCGGCAAGGTATTCCTCACCGGCCGACTCACAGTGATCGGCAGCGTCAGTGTTTCCCAGCAGACCTGGCTGTGGTCCTGGGCGAACGAGTCGCTCCCGCACGCCGCCTTGGGCGACATGGAAAGGGTGCGGCAGTTCGGCGAGGAGAACGAGTACCCCGTCCTTCTACGGCCGGGCTTCACGTACGACCCCGAACTTGTTGCTGAGGCTCGGATGGTCGCAGCCTCCGTGCTCGACGCCGAGGGACTCTGGGCGGAGTCACTGGACGACGTGCAACTCCACTTCATGATCCATGACCTAGTGCTCGCTCCCGAGCGACAGTGACGCCGACCCGTTATGCCGCCGTCGTGACACCCAGCTGTGCAGCGTGCCGGTTTGGCAAAGGCTCAATGTCTCGTGTGTTCAGCATCCGGGGTGAAGGCCCGTCGGCTTCCCAACCCCGAGACATCAAGGGGCCCTGCCTTCAAGCCCGCGGCGGGCCGCGATCAGCCGATTGAATTTCCCGTTCGACACCCACAATCCAAGATCGGAACGGCCGCAGAGTGGGACGCCGAGCTACGAGCTCGGCGTCCCACTGAAGTTGGCGAGTTTATTAGCGGTCTGGTTTCTTCCTGCCCGCGGCGGACCCTCTATCGGCTCTTCCGCAACCGTTGACTACCAGGTCCAGTAGACGGAAGTGTTGCTGAAGACCGAGTAGGAATTGATTTCGGCGCTCACAGTTGAATTCAAGAGATGACCGGAGCCGGTGGCCGCGAAGTCGGGCGACTCGCAAGAAGCCCAGTATTTCGGCTTGATCGTATCGAAGTGACAGGCAATCATATTGACAAAACCTTCTCCAGTGACGATATCGATATCGTTCAGGTAGGAGGGGCTCAAGCTATAGATGTAGACCTTGGCGCTGTAGGATTTCTGACCGAGGAAATTTGTCTTGGTAACGAGGCAAGTCTTGCTGGTAATCGCACCGGTGACAAACTGAGGGCCGGCGAAGATTGATTCCAGCCCACACTGTTCTGGATTGCCTGCTGCTGCCGCAGGCGTGGCACTAAGCAGTCCAAGACCCATCACCGAACTCACCGCAATAGTGAGGATCCTGCTTCGCGTCTTCATAGAGAACTCCTCAATGAGTGCACACCTGCTTGAGTGTGCGCTCTGAATGACTGGTGGGTATCCATCTGAACCAGGAACGCTCCTTCAATATGGACACCATGACAGACGCCCGCATTGGGGGTACCCCCCGAAAGATCTGCCCCGATCCAATGGTTCTCGGACGGCCACAGCCTTCGCCGTGCCGGGCATCTGATGCAGCGTTGGGGGGTGCCCCTATCTGGTTCGTCAAGGTGGCGGGTTAGGTTGCTGGTGATGTCAGCTGGGGAGGGAGATGCGGTGGGGCGGCAGATGGAGGGCCCAAGGGGCGGACCGTCGAAGAATGGCGGGACATCTATGACCTGCTGGATGTCGTTCGGCAGCGGCCGAATGCATGGCTGCGAAACGGCTCATTGCAGGAGCTGGCGGTGATGATGTTCGGCTACCACCTCGCCCTTCAGGTCCACGATGTCCACGAGGCGTTCGAGTTCCACCGTGGAAGTGGAGGGTTTACCTCTTGGCTCGGCAGGACCCGTGGATGGTCGATGGCGACAGGGTGGGACCCTGCGATCATGGAAAACCTGCCTGGCGAACCTCCGCTTGAGGCCTTCTTCCGGCTTGTGGACGAGTACCGAGAGTTCGCAGGTCAGCAAGGGTCGTAAACCCCTCGGCCTGGTGTGTGCTCAAACTGAACGCGCGGGTTGGGGTTCGTAGAAGGTTCCGTCGCGGAGCATCGCGAACAGCACGTCGGCCCGGCGTCCGGCGAGGCAGAGTAGGGCTTGGGTGTGGTGCTTGCCCTGGGCGATCTTCTTGTCGTAGTAGGCCCGCGATGCCGGGTCGCCGAGGGTGGCGAACGCGGAGAGGAGGAAGGCACGTTTGAGCTGTTCGTTTCCTCTCCGGGAGGGCTGTTCGCCGCGGATTGATGAGCCCGAGCTGCGGGTCGCCGGGGCGAATCCGGCGTAAGCGGCGAGGTGGCCGGCGGTCGGGAAGGTGCTGCCGTCGCCGACCTCGATCAGGATCCTGGCTCCGGTCCTGACGCCGACTACCGGCATCGAGGTCAGGACCTTCGAAAGAGGGTGGGCCTCCAGCGGTTCCTCGGTCCGCCCGGCCAGCAGCTTGCGCTGGTCAAGGACAGCGGCCAGCGAGCCTGCGAGGCTCGGGACGATCAGCGCGGCCGCCTCGGTCCCCGGAACGATGACGGTCTGCTCGTCCAGGGCGGAGAAGATCTCCTCGACCAGCCGCTCGGTCATCCGGGGCGCCTTCGGTCGCAGCAGGGTGACCAGCCGCCGCCGTCCGGCCTTGCGTATCTGGACCGGTGACCCGAACCTTTCGAGCAGCGTGAGGACGTCCGGGTGCTGCAACCGCGGCCCAAGGACTCGTTCCAGCGGCGGGTGGATCTGGGTCAGCAGGCCGTGCAGCCGGTTCGCGACCCGGGTGGCCTCGCCGGCCAGGTGATCGTCGAAGCCGACGATCATCTCCAGCTCGGCGATCGTTTCGTCCTCGCCGTCGATGGCCCGCAGCGTGTGGGGCATCGCGCGGGCGGCGTCGGCGATGATGAACGCGTCCCTCGCGTCGGTCTTCGCCTTGCCCGGGCAGAGGTCGGCGATCCGCCGCATCGTGACCCCTGGCAGGTAGGCGACCGGGCAGCCTATGTCTTGCGCAACGGCCAGCGGCAGGACGCCAATCGAGGCCGGCTGGTCGACCACGACCAGCACCGTCCCGTGCTTGGCCTGGAGTTTCGCGAACAGCTCACGGAGCTTGGGTTCCGTGTTGGGCGGGCGTTTGTCGAACGCCTTCTTGCCGGCCGGAGTGACGGCGGTGGCGTGGTGTTCGCCCTTGCCGACGTCCAGGCCGAGAAAGAGGTCGATGGTGCTGGTGTCGATCACGTGCAGGCCCCTCCATCACGCCTTCGTACGGCCTTGCCTCGGCACCGAGCTGCCACATCCACGTTACGGAGAGCTCTTCCGGCTCGGGTGAAGCCGGTGCTCAAGGCCCTCATCAGCGGTCCGTCGATGCCTCCGGGCCCGGTGACACCACCCCCCGGATTATGAACAACAAGGGGGGAAGTCATGCCGGACCCGAAGGCCGGCAGCCCCATTGCGGAGCCATGAAGAAGGTAACGGGGGGTACTGAGGATTTCAGTGTGGGGTCGGTGGGTTGATGGCCAGACTGGTGGCGGTGAGGGAGCCGTCGATGAGGTGGGGTCGGACTTGGATTCTGCGTAACTCGCGGCGGAGGGTGCGGTCGAGGTCGTCGGGGGTGTCGAAGGCGGTGTTGGCCATCGCTCTGCGCACGAGGGACCAGACGGCTTCGACCGGGTTTAGCTCTGGCGTGTATGCCGGGAGGCGGATGGTGGTGAGCCAGTCGTGCTCGGCTTCGTAGCGTTTCAGCCCGGCGGCCAGGTGGGTGTTGAGGTTGTCCCAGACCACCACGATCGGGCCGTTGAGCTGGATGTGTGCCCGCACCAGCAGGTCGCGGTAGTCCTTCCAGGAGAACCTCTTGCGTGCCCCTTTGAGCAGGAGATGGGTGCGGGGCCGGTGGATCAGTCGGCTCTTCTCACCGGCCTTGTAGCAGCACAGCGCGGCGACCGAGGTCCGGCGGCGGGACCTGCCACGCACGCGGATGACAGGGGTCTGTCCCCGCCGCCCCCAGGTTCGGGCGCGGGGCGGAGTCATCGAGAGGCCGGCTTCGTCCTCGAAGACGATCCAGGCCCCGGAGGCCGCCGCGAGGCTTTTACCCGCGGCCACATCTCCTTCTTCCACAGCTCCAGCTCCACCGCGTGCTCGTCGCGTTCGAGGGCTCTGCGGGCGGGTGCCTGCCACGACCAGCCGTGCCGCTTCAGCAGCCGCCACACCGGTCACCGACAGGCTCACCCGAAGACGCCGCCGGATCAGCGTCTGGACCCGGGCCAGGGTCCAGCGTTCGTCTTCGAAGCCATGCGGGGACGGGCCCTTGCCGAGTTCCTCCTCGAGTACGGCGAACTGTGCATCGGTGACGGTCGGGGAGTTCGCCGGGCCTCCTGAGCGCAGGGCCTCCATGCCGCCCGCGCGCCAGGTACGACGCCAGCGTTCCACCGACCGCACCCTCACCCGCGGATCCTTCGCGACCACCGCGGTCTTCTCGCCCGCCGCGAACCTGTCGCCGGCCTGAAGCCCGATCCCCTCACGAAACGCCCGACGCTCAGCGGTCAGGCCCCCACCCTCCGGATACCTCACCTCACCGGCATACCGCAGGAATCATGAACCGTCACCACCCGACGACAACCCGAAAACCTCAGTGGTCGGTTCTCGGACGGTGGGTTTGAGCAGGCGGTACTCATCTTGGATCGGAGTGTCGTAGGGCCGGTAGGACGGCAGGGTCGCATCCCGGGGGTGTCGCTGTTCCCTCGCGCCAGTCCCAGGGGTGGTGTAGGGGGTTTCCCTAGTGGCATCACGGAGGCTCTAGCCGAATCTGGGTCCAGGAATTCGATCTCCGGGAATCTAGGCGTCGAGAAGCCGGTCAGTTCTCAGGGAGATTTCTGCCGCTCGTCGGCTGGAACGCGGGTCGGAGAAGAGAAGGGAGAGTGTTGTGGCACGAAGTGAAATCGCCTCAGGACCTTCGAAGAGATCGGGGGGAGCCATACGGTTCGTGCTGGCGGCCGTCGTGCTGGCGGCCGGGGCGTTCGCCACATCCCAGCCGAGTGCCGGGGCGGTGACACAGGAGACCCCGGTCCAGGCCGTTCATCGGGCCGCTTCGCTGCTGAGCCCGCCGTCTTTCGATCCGGCCCGGGTGAAGTGCGGAATGTTCGCCGGATCGCAGTCCAGATGCCTGAGGATCGCGAAGAAGTTCTTCGACGAGGAATTCATTCCGCAGTACAACCTGATCCTGGCGAATGATCCCGCCGCTTTCGAGCCTGTGGTAGCGGGGACGGTCCTGATCGTGTCCGATGGCCAGCAGGGCGTCGGCCCCTCGGGGTTCGGGACGCTAGTGGCCCAATTGTTCGGGACCACGTCGTTCGAGGTGGAATCGATCAGCGACCGTTACCATTTCGTCCCGGTCGATGCCCGGTCCGTCATGGTCGTCGGAGACCCTACCTTCACTATCACGGACCTGGCCGGCGGGAACACGACCAGGACGCTCGACCTCGTGGTGAGCGAACTCTACCGACGGACGGACGCGACTCCGCGCGGCTGGGAGATCGTCGTCGCCCAGAACACCTACAAGGACCCCTTGCTGGGCCTGCCGTAGTCCACCGGGTCGCCTCGGCCCCAGGTCTCCGCTCCATCGCCCGGAACCCGGCCCGCGGTCGTCCCACCGTACGGTGGAGCGCCCCCGGGCCGCTGGGCCCCGCCCGTCAACGCGTCGGACAACTGCTGGCGCCTGGTGACCCCCAACTTGCGGTAGACACTGGTGAGGTGTGTCTCCACGGTCTTCGCGGTGACGAAGAGGGCCTGGGCGATCTGGCGGTTGTTCGCACCCTCCGACGCGATTTCCGCGACCCTCCGCTCGCTCGGCGTGAGGGATTCAGGACCTGAGATGTGGATCCGCCTGGGCCGGCCCCCGGCGGCGGTCAGCTCGGACGCCGCCCTCTCGGCCAGCGGCACGGCCCCGCACGCGCCTGCCACGGCCCGGCCGTGAGCGAGGAGTTCACGCGCCTGTGTGTGCCGGCCGTCCTCGCGGAGCGCGACACCCAGCTCGACCAGGCACTTCGCGTGCTCCAGACGGGCGAAACCGCCGGCCAGGAGTGCGGCGGCCTCCTCCAGACGGCGCACGCCCTCGCGCCCGCCGGACACGACGCCGCTCACGCGCAGCGCACGGGCGAGCGCCCGTGGGGCTCTCCACCGGCGGGCGAGTGTGACCTCCTCGTCGGAGAGCGAGGCGGCCTCGGACCTCCTGTCCAGCGCCAGAAGGTTCAACGCCGCTTCCGAGCGCCAAGGCACCGAGGCGGGGTTGTCGCCGCCGTTCGCCGCGAACACACTCCCGGCCCGCAACGCGCTGCGGAGCGCCCCCTCATGGTCGCCGCCCCAGCGGAGGTATTGGGCTCTGGCGTCGTGCAGCCAGTACAGGAGTCCGGAATGCTCCTGATCGGCGTCGATGGTGCGCAGAGCCTCGGCCGCTTCCGGCATACGTCCCTGTTCGAGGAGGATCCAAACCCAGATGGGGACGGCGACGCGCCGCACCATGTGATGGTTCGTCAGGTCCACGATGCGGAGCACTTCGCGGACCTCCAGTTCGGCCTCCGCGAGCTGGCCGCGCCAGAGCCAGCACAGAGGGCGGTAGAGCGAGGCCAGCGGCAGCGCGGCGAGCGAGCCGCTGCGCCGCCCGTCGCTTACGGCCCGGTCCATGGCGTCCATGGCTTCCTGATCGTGATCGGACATCAGGAGACTGAGCCACGCTCCCGTTATCGTCCCCTGGGCGTTGGACAAGCGAAGCCGCCCGTCGGCGAGCGCGGATCGGGCGTGGTGCACGGCTGCGGGATCGGCGCGCCAGGTACACATGCCCGCGATCATGGACTCCAGAGCGTGCGCCCCGATCGTTTCGGCACGCGGCAGCTCGATGAGTTCGGACAAGGAGCCGGACATGTGCTCCTGACCGCCTGCTGTGGGAGGGAAGCAGAGCAGATTTCCCTCCAGCGCCCTGCGCAGATCGTCTTCATCGGCCGGCAGAGCGTCGCGGGCCTCGCGGGCCACCGCGACCCCCTCCGGGGTGCGGGAGAGGTAGTGCAGCGCCATGCTCAAGGGGACCGCGATCCGACCCCGCTCGTAGCGGTCCGTGGTCAAGTCGAGTGCCTTGGTCAAGTACGCGACGGCGGCTGCCAGATCTACGCCCATCGCGGCATGCGCGGCTTCGGTGAGGGTCTCCACGAGGACCGCGGGGGAGGGAGGCTCGGCCAGCGCCCGGTGAAGGTAGAGGTGCGCGCTCTCTGCCGCTCCCCTGTGCTGGGCCTCGGCGGCTGCCTCGCGCAGCAGCGTGACCACCTGCTGGTCCGAGTGGGGCGGTATAAGCAAGAGGTGTGTGGCAACCTGTACGGCGCCGGCGTTCGCCTCTTGCAGGAGGGCCACGGCCCGCCTGTGGGCGACCGCCCGATCGGCCTCGTCGATCAGACCGTACACCGTCGAACGAAGCAGGGGATGCGAGAACCTCAGCCGTCCGATCGTCGGCGCCTCGCCGGTGCCGATCGGGCCCAGCAGACCGGCCCGGTGGAGTAGGCCGGCGGTCCCCGCCGTCGCCAGCGGGGAGAGACCCGACAACCGGGCCGCGGTGCCGAGATCCGCGTCGTCACCCAGTACCGCCAGCGCCCTTGCCAGGCGCGAGGCTTCCACCGGAAGCGAAGCCAGCCGGGACCGCACGCTGTGGGACATCACCTGAGAGCCGATCCGAGCCACGACCGGGGCATTGGACGCCACCGGTTCAAAGCCGCCGTCCACCAGGCCGATCAGGGATTCGAGTAGCAGGGGGTTCCCGCAGGCGACTGAATGGCAGGTGTCGAGAAACTCCTCGTCGGCCCGCCCGCCGAACCTCGCGCGGAGCATCCGCACCGAGCCCCTGCGGCTGAGCGGTTGGATACGCAGCAGTCGGGTCTGGTCGTGCTCGATGATCCGTGTCAGGAGGGCGTCGGCACCGGGCTCGTCCGGACGGGTGCCGACGGCGACCAGGACGGGCAGTTCATGAAGCCGCTGTTGGAGGAACGCAAGGCATCGCAAGGAGGCCGCGTCAGCCCAGTGCATGTCGTCTATGACGAGCAGCAGAGGCCGCTCCTGCGAGAGGTTGGCGACCAGCCAGTAGACACTGTGCAGGACCGTGAAGTCGCCCAAGGCTTCGGTGCGGCCGTTCGCGGCCGCTTCCGCGGTGATCACCGAGGAGGCCGGCGCTGCGGCATCAGCGAGCAAGTACGCCCTCTCGGATGCGGTAGCGGCAGCCAGGACTGGACCGAGCAGATGCCGCACCAACCGCATGGGGGAGGCCCGTTCCGTCTCCGTGCAGCGTGCCGTCAGCACTCGTGCGCCGGACTGGTCGGCCTGCTGGGAGACCTCCTCCAAGAGCCGGGACTTCCCGATGCCGGCTTGCCCCTCCATCACGATGACTCCACCGGAACCGCGCGACAGCCGCCGGATCGCGGCCCCGGCCGCGTCGAGCTCTGCTGCCCGCTCCATCAGTTCCCCGGCGAACCTCATTCCTCAAGTATGTACGGACGGCGGACGGTTCAACCGGGCGCCGGCCAATTCCGTCACTGTCTGACAGGCCGATGTTGTGGTCGACCAGACGAACGGTCCTGCCGACGTCCAGAGTCGTCCAGTGGGCGTTGGAAGGATATCCCGGTGCCTTGACGGAGGCTGGCGGCAGGCCCAGGAGGGCGGCTGTCGCCGTGTGCAGGGTCCCGGCGTGGCTGACGACGATCAACGTTCCGTTCGGCGGGATCCGCTCCAGCGCGCCCATGATCTCCACCGTGGACCGCCGGGGCGACGGCTTCCCGGGACCCTTCGGCGTCCCCGGCCGGATCGGCTCTGTACCTCCACCGCTCGAACTCCAGTCGGTGGCGGGCCATGATCTCGTCGACGGTCAGCCCCTGCCACTTCCCGACCTCCATCTCCCGCAGCCCCTCCCGGGTCCGCAGGTCGCGGGAGTGTTCCGGAGGGCAAGGAACGATCCTGGAGATTCGCTGAGTTACCCCTGCCGCTGCTCGGCCTCGCGCTTAGCCAGTTTCAGTTGATCACGACATGACACAGGCCCCATTTGCGGGCACGTCGGCGGGCGCCGTACCAGAACGCTCCGATGAGCAGGACGACCACGACCACGCCTGCCAGCAGCAGGAAGAACGCGGGGGGAGCTTTCCGCCGCAAGGGGTTCAGAGGAGAGCGTTGCCTACGTGCACCCGTTCCGGCAGCTCCCTCACGGTTCCATGCCTCAAGAGGGCTTGGCAGCCCTCCAGGGCTGGCCGTGCGGCGCCGCGCTGCTTCCGCCCCGGGTCGAAGTGCCCGACAGCGAGCCGACCTCGGCATCACCGACCGGCCCCAGGCTGCGACGGCCGTCGACGGATACCTGCGCGCCTACCGCTCCGGGCCCCTCGTCCGGGAACTGACCCCCGCCCCGCCCCGTTCAGCACCGCAGAGCTCAACCGGGTGGTACGCACCCACCACAGATGACGGCACGCAGGAGTGCCACAGGCCGTCGTCACCACCGACCCCGAAGCCCGCCGCGCACTGGCATCCGCCACCGCGATGGCCTCGCTGGCCGTCCACGCCTCCCGGGCGGCGGGAGCCCTGTCCGAACTCGGCGCTCCGATCGCCGTCGCCGCCGGACCCGCCCGCAGGGTCGGGGTCCCCGGTGACGGCCGGCGCCCCGGAACCCTCGGTCATGCCCTCCGGGCCTTCGGCCTACGGAGCCTCGCGGGATGGCTGGACGCGGGGCCAGGCGGAGGGGCCGGCGGACGCACGGCCGTAATCGCGCGAGGACTCCGTTCGGGTGGCCGCGGGGGCGAATACTGCAGGCAGTGGCGTCAGCGGGCAGGGATAGACGAGTCGTGCGCCGACGACCGGCGCTCTGAGGACGACCCCTGCAGAAGGAGCACTCTGTCGTGTCCGAGAACATGTGGAGCTACCACCCCGAATCGCACTACACGCCCGGAACCAGCCTGGTCGGTTTCAAGGTCGAGGCCAGTGACGGCCACATCGGCAAGGTCGACGAGGCCACCGAGGAGGTCGGCTCCGCCTACATCGTCGTCGACACCGGACCGTGGATCTTCGGCAAGGAGGTCCTGCTGCCGGCCGGCACCGTCGTCCGGGTGGATGTGAAGGAGGAGAAGGTCCAGGTCAACCTGACCAAGGACCAGATCAAGGACTCCCCGGAGTACGACAAGGACAAGCACCGCGGCAACGCCGCGTACCGCAGCGAGGTCGGGAACTACTACGGCCGCAACATGGGCATCTGACCCTCTGCGCACGGCTGCGGGCCCCGCCGCGCGGCGGGGCCCGCAGCCGGTGCTCCCGGTCTCTTGTGAGCTGCTGCCGACCGTCGGCGAGGTCCGGGCCGCCGCAGGCGGCCCTGTGCCCTGGCGGTTCCGGCCAACACCGCTCACATTATGGGTATCGTCGGCCTAGACGGAGTCCTCACCCCCCATCCAGAGGCCGCTGCTGCCATGCCCTCCGAAAGCGCCATGGCGTGCGGGGTGGAGGCCGGGTCCGGTCGGCGGTCCGGCCAGCGGGGTGGGAGAGAGAGCGGCAGGTTCTTCACCTGCCTCCAGAAGGGTGTCGGCGGCACCGACGACGAGCTGGTCGGGCTCACCGATCGCCTCGGGGTCCTTCAGGGCGTAGTCGACCTGCCAGAGCAGGCTGCGCATCGCTTCCAGTCGGCCGCGCCGCTTGTCGTTGCTCTTGGCCACCGTCCACGGCGCCACCGCGGTATCGGTGGCCCGGAACATGTCCACCTTGGCCCGGATGGAGGCGTCCCAGAGGTCCAGGGAGGCGAGGTCGGTGGGGGAGAGCTTCCACTGGCGTACAGGGTCGACCTGCCGGATCGCGAACCGGGTGCGCTGTTCGGCGCGGGATACCGAGAACCAGAACTTCACCAGGATCAGCCCGTACCACCGGCTGCTCTCCCGATCGGTGGGCTCGTCCAGGGCGACGATCCGGGCGCCGCGCGGGTTGAGGCGTTCGGTGAACCGCCGGATGGTGCCGGCCTTGCCCGCCGCGTCCCGTCCTTCACAGACGACGACCACCCGCGCTCCGGTGTCCTTGACCCAGCGCTGCAGCTTGAGCAGCTCGATCTGCAGGATCCGCTTGTCCCGCTCGTACTCCGCGCGCCGGACCTTGCGGTCGTAGGGGTAGCTCTCCTGCCAGGTACGGATCGAAGCCCCGGACGCGTCCAGCAGGACCGGCTGCTCCGGCCGCCGGTCGTCCACACGCACGTAGCCTGTCGTGAAGGCTGGCCACGGCCGCCGAGCCCGGCCGGGCGGGGGCGGATCGGAAAGAGGGCGGGGTGCGGGCGCCGCGGATGACTGGTCTGCCACCCGGCCCCCCTTCCGGAAGACACAGCTGGCCCCGACCCGGGGCGCGGCCAGTGGTGCGTCACGGCGGTGGAGCCGTGCGCCGGGTGTGGTTCAGCGGCGGCGGAAGGAGTCCTTGACGTCTTCCTCGGCCTGGCGAGAATGCCCCTTGATCTGCTCACCGTCGTCTTCGGCGGTCATCGGCTCGTTGCCGAGCGCACGGCCCAGCGTCCCCTTGGCCTGCCCATGGCCTGCTCGGCCTGCGCCCCGGTCTTCTCCGTGCCAGACATCGGGAGCTCCTGCTGATGTGCCGGATGGTCGTGAACGCTTCCGTGCCTCCGATCGCCGCCGGCGAACCCCACGATGACGGACAGGTGCCCTCAGACGACGCCCACGGGGATGACCGAGGATGCCGCGGAAGTCCCGGCCCGTGCCGGCGTCGCCTTCGCCGTCCGACCGGCGCGGTCGGGGTCGGCGGGTAGGGCGGGACTGCCCGAAGAGGAGATGGTCACGCCGGCGGGGCGGGTGTCATCCTCCTGATCAGCCCCGGCCGGTCACCATTCGACGCCCTGCTGAGAGCCGGATCAGGGGCCCTGACGGCCGTGATCATGCTCATGGCGATACGCCGCAAGGAACGCCGGGCGAGCGGTGTCTCGGCCAAGGAACAACACTGTTACTGGCCTGGATGACTGACCTGGATCAGTGTCCACCAGCACCGCCTGCTGCGCCGCATGTCCGACGCGCTGTCTGGGAGATCGACCTCTAGCACCCCAGGTCCAGCCGGGCCCGCGCCGAACATGTGACTGAGTACTCCGCTTGGCGCGTCAGCGGTCGAATTGGCGGCCTGAGCATCCGGAGGCCGGTGTAGGGCTCTCACTTGCCGGGGGGCCGGACCTCCTGGGGCGGGTGGCAGCAGGCTGCCTGGATAGGCCGACGAGCAGACCGACGGTGGCTTCCCTCACGCGTCGGCCGGCCCAGCATCCGGGTGGCTATTGGCCAGGTGTGCACATTGGCCCCGAGCAAAGGGCCCTGACGGGCATGCTGTTGGTATGGACAGCAACCTGGACACAGCCAAGTACGAGGCCCGGCTCGTGGACCGCGCCGAGTCGGCGGGACCGCGCCCGTTGGTAGAGACAGGGCAGGAACAGGCCGCAGGAGCACCCCTGCAAAGCTTGAAGCGCCTTCTACGGCGCCTTCGGGTGGAGCAGGGCCTCAGCGCGGGAGGCCTGGCCCGACGAGCTCGCCTCGGGCGTACCACGACGAGCCAGGCGCTCAACGGGGCGACCGTACCGAGCGAAGCCACACTCGTCTCCTTGGCCCAAGCCTTAAGAACGCCACCAGACCCCCTCCTCGACCTGAGAGCTCTTGCCTGTACGGCTGGCAACACCCCAGCCGATCCGGTCCGGGAGTCCTCCGGCCACACGGCCCGGCCGCCGGTACAGGCCAGGGAACAGATCAGCCGGCTGCCAGGGGGCCCGGAGACCAGATTCACCTACGAGTACCTGGAGCAGCGGCCCACCAACCTGCTCCGCGTGCTCCATGGCAAGTTGCGGGAATACCCGCTGATCGGGCTGAGAATCAGAGTGGTGGATATTCACCGCGCCGTGCAGCTTGACGATCCCGGGCTTCCCGGCCTGATGGTGCAGTGCGCGGAGGATTGTCTCGCGTACAAGGGCCAGATCAAGGGACGTCCCGACGGAAATGAGGTGATGTTTATCCTCATCTACCTCGTCTTCGTGTTCGAGAACCGTTTTCGATACAACGCGGCGAGTGCAGTGTCCTCCGAGGTTTACGATGCCCTATTCTCCGAGGTTTACAGCACGGCTATTTGCTTCTTGGCAGAGTTCGGCATTGACTCATGCGTCTTCCTCCAGCTGAGATCGATCCTCGACATCAGAACGGACGGTGGCGTTAACGCCCCCTGGCCGTTCCTTGATGATGTCGTCTGGGAGGTAGGGCCCTGCTACCTGGATGCCCTTTGATCTTCTGGCAGACATCGGTGTGTTCATCCGTGTTCACCGGTGTTCGTCTTCGACTAGCCCGAATGCCATCGAACAGTGCTTGCGGGACCTTCGACACGTCAGCTTGAGCCCAACACTTCTGGAGTCGTCGTGTCCGATCTCGCCACCGTCCTGCTCGGCGCCGCTGTGGCCCTCGTCCTGGCGGTCTTGGCCGCTATCGCAGCCGGCAAGCTCGCCCGCCTCGACGGGGCCACGTATCCGGCCGCGATCCTGCGGGCGGCGGCAGCCTTCGCCTCGGTTGTGGCGCTCACCGCCGCCGTGACCGCGGCCCTCGCCGCACTGCCACGATGACAGGGCCGGAAAGCGATTCGCGACTGAGCCGACTGCGGTTGCCGAATACCGGAGGACCTGGTGGTGGAGTTCACCGACATCGACTGCCTGGAGATCGACCTCGACGGCTGGCCCCCTGGGGGGAAGCTGCGGGGGAAGCGATTCTGGGAGCGCTGGGCATCATCCCTGCTCAACCCCGCTTTTCCGGCCGATGAGTTTCCAAACGCCTAGGTAGGAGGAGGGTAGGGGTGGGGTTGCGGGTCGTTGCACGGGGCGGCGGTTGGGCTGGAAACAGTGGCGGCCCTGAGGCGGCCGGTCGTTGGCGTGGCGTGAGGTGTTGATCACGGTGCGGGAGGACGGCCGGGTGCGGACTGGGCTGTGGTGGCGGCGGGCTGCTGGGGTCGGGGTCGTGGCGGGTCTGCTGGCCGGGTGCGGCAGAAGAAGCTCCGCACGCGCGGCACGGACACCCGTACCCCAGTGGTGTCGGTGGAGGACGGATCGGGTCCGCTGGAGGCCACGGTGATGGACGGCGCGGACTCCACCGCCTACGAGACCCTGCGCACGGACGGCACGACCGTCCCCCGGCCGGTCGACCTGCGGGGCGGCTGGACCGTCCGTACGGGAAGCCCGCGGGCCTGGCTTTCCGGTGGGGGTCGCCACGGGAGGTGGGGGAAGCCAGGGAGCTGGATGCCGTGGGTGCGGGGGCGGTTTTCGAGGCCGGGGGTGATGAAGGGCTGGTCGATGGGGACTCATCGGTGTCCTGGTCGGTGAAGGTGCCGTTGGTGATGGTGGGGAGGACTCCGAAAGGGCCTTGGGGGTCCGTCCGGCGAACAGCGGCGGATCTTCGACCAGGAAGTGACACCTGATGACAGACGTAAGCGTGTAGGCGGAGGCCGTGGCGGAGGTACAGCCGACGGGGTCGGTGCCGGACGTTCTCGATGACCAGCTGATCAGTCAGCTGGTGGACAAGGCCGAGGCCGGCGGTGGACACGAAAGCCTCCGAGTGCGGTGTGGAGCCTGAACCCCTCCTCGCGTCGGAGGCCTTCGTCATGGCTGAACGGGCACATCACGTTCCCCGGCTCAGATCGTGCCCGTGGTCGATATGGCTAGGGCATCTGCGAGGTCCGGTGGAGGAGGACGTCGCCGCTTGCGGCGATGCCGTCGAGCAGCAGCACGATTCCGTAGGTGCCTGTGGTGGGGGGAACGAAGGTCAGGGCCAGGGTCCCGTCGGGATTCTTGACGGACGCCACGGATGTGGCGCGGGTTCGGATGGAGTTGTTCGTAGGGCTGACGAGGAACATCTCGACGCTTTGCGTCAGTGCCGGGTCGGCGGTGATGGTGACGGATACGTTCTGGACCAGGTCGGTCTGGATGACGGCGGTCTTGTTGGTGGTGGACATGGGGACGGACAGGGAGCCGTTCGTCAGCGCGGTCGCGGACGACTCGACCATCTGGAGCCCGTAGTTCTTGGGCCCGCCGCTCTCACCGACGGCCCTGGTGACACGCGGGTAGTAGTCGCCCAGTGGGCGCTTGCCGGCGTTGGAGTCGATGGCCACGAACTCGCTCTTGGTGCCCGCCGTCGCACTGGTGGCCAAGGAGACCGTCTGAGCCTTGTCGTCGAAGACCCGAAGATCGAAATTGCTGTTCGGCGGATCCATGTGGACGACCGACCACCCGGGCTTCGTCGTGTTGAAACTGAAGTTATGCCCTGCACTGGGCGGCGTCGGCCGGAATACCGTAGTCGAGGTCAGCGGATCGATGAACTTGTAGTCGACGGTGTTCTGGTAGATGGAGGCCAGAGCGCCCGTGGGAGAGACATTGAACCCATCGGCGGTCCGATGGGCCCAGAAGGCGGCAAACGTGTAGTCGATGTGGTTCTGGAACGTCGACCAGATCTTGTCAGGGCCTTCGGAGGACCGGTCCCAGGGGGACTCGTTCACCAGATCGGAGATGTCCCATAGAGCGCCTGTGATGCGCCCTTCCACAGTGTCACCGTTCTCCCACACGGCAGGCGTGGTCGTGCCCCAGGTAGTCGTCTCGAAGTCGTAGGTGTTCCCACCTGGAACCGTTCCCACCGGGTTTTTGTAAACCGACAGCGCCATCCAGGTGGAGAACCCTTCACCCCAGGCACACATGGCTGTGTGCGCCTTGTAGACGTAGTGGGTGGCAGGGCATCCGCTCACGAAATCCGGTGCGTGATTATAGACATCATCCATGATCGCGTGGCCGAGCTCATGCACCATGACCCATGGGTTGTCGATGAAGGCGGCGTCTATCTCGACCTGTTGTGTATTCGGGTCGAAGTGTGCCGCTTCGGTGTTCGTGGAGAGGTTGATCTTCTTCATCTCGCAGTTCGCCGTCTCGTCCGCGTCCCAGCAAACGGTCTGATTCGGGGCGAACCCGGGAAGCCACTGCCAGACATCATTCGCGCGGGCGCTGGCATTCAACGCCCGATTGCCGAGCACGGCGTCCGTGACGGGGAAGGTGCCGAGGTTCGTGGTGCCCCCTGTGACGATCTCGAAGGTGGTGCCGGGTTGCGAAAAGGCGAAGGGCTGTCCGGTAGCAGCGTCAGTGATCGTCCAGGAGGCGTTCTCCGTGAAGAACTTGAGGAAGACATCCTGCCTGCCACCGCTCGGACCCTCGGTGTCGTCCTGCGCGAAGCAAATGTCCGAGGTCAGGTCCTGCCAGTCGACTATTTTCCCGTTCTTGTCCGTACCGCCGTAAGCCAGCAGGTCGGGGGGATCGCCAGCAGCGTCCCGGTCCCACACCTCCACCCCGAGCCACTGGGCAGGTCGACTCACACCCTTTTCATCCTTGTACGTCACATGGCCGGTGATGCGCCCTGCGGTCGGACCGCAGGGCGTCTGAGACAAGTCCTGCAGAGCACTTCTGATCCGTGCGGCAGGTGGCACCGAACGCGGGGCCTTCGGTGCGCCAACTTTCGGCCCGGCAGCCGTTGGCGCTCCGGGGCGGTCGACAGGGGCAGAGTCTGGGGCCGGTGTGGCGGCAGCAGACCCGGCGAGCATGATCAGACCGACCGTTGCGGCCACGATGCTCCCCGAGAGCTTGCCTGTGTGCCTTCGCCGTGCCGTGTGCCGCGTGGCGCGCACCCGGGGCTGGATGTTGTCGTTCACGAGTACCCTTCCGGTCGGGGCTCCCACGATCGCGCCGGCCTGCGGCCCTCGGCGACGGGGACCAACCCCCAACGGAGCCCCAAGTGTTGTCTCCCAGAGACGGTGGCGGCGGTGCGGCGGAACCGGGACCGTACGTCCGCCGACGCGGACCCAGGCGGGTACCGGGGCCTACTCGATAGTGCTGTGACCTGGAAGGTCCGCCGGGGTGAAGGGATCAGGCCGCGATGGGTAGTGGTCTGCTGCGGTCCGCGAGCTCTTCCACCAGCAGCACCGGGTGACCACCGCGATGGCCCGCCAAGCCCGCGCCTTGGCCCGTGACGCCGGCCAGGACCTGGCGGAGCCGGTACAGCGAGTGGTCGAGCCGATACTCCACACCCTGCTGACCGATCCGGCCGCCGGACAGGCTCGCGCTCAGGGCGTTCTGGCGGCCGCTCCCTCTCCCGTGGTGGTCTTCGACGGCCTGGAACCCGCCCTCGACGCCGTCGCGAAGGTGCCTGCTGCCCCTCCCGCACCATCGAAGGGTGCGCGCTCGGCTGCGGGCCCTTGCCCGGACCCCTGCCGGCGGACCCCGGCCCCAGGGGGCGTAGGCGCGGAAGCGGGGGCCGGCGCCCCCCTGCGTCCGCCCCACCGGTGAACCATCGCCGCCGGGTGAGCCCGCCTTCCCACTCTGCCGCCCCTTCGGCAGGTCACTGGCCGTTGGTGCCGTGGCCCGGCCGGCTGACCGAGAGTCTGGTGATCCAGTGGGAGCCCCGACGCAGCTGCGCCATGTCGAGGGGGAGGGCCTCGGTCGGCCGGTTGACAGGCGCTCGATGTACCAGGCGCGCGAGGTCCCTCGGCGTGGCCTTTGAGCGGTCGTTCGCGCGGGGCTCGGCCGCTGGGACGCGCCGGGGTGGGGGAGTGGCCCGGTGGCCTCACCGGTGAGTTCCCCGTACCTACCGGCGTGGACTCACTGCTTACCGGCAGGCGGATTCCAGTGGCTCACGGGGGCGTACGTGGATGTGGAAGCAACCCATGCTGGTTTATGGAGTTTGGTGGGTGCGGGCCTTGCATACTTGCCGGCCGGTGAGTCCGGGCGGTGGCTGTGATCGTTTCGTGATGCGTCGAGGGTCGGATCGGTGAGTGGAGTGGTGAGGTCGGCGCCGTTGAGTGAGGCCTCGGACACACCGGTGCCGCGCCGGTGTCTCCGAGGGCTGTTTGCGGTGCTGCCGTGTCGGTTGTGCAGTGCCGCACCGGTCCGCGGCTTAATTCACGCGATCAGACTGGCGAAGGGCGTTCCGGCATGTCACTTACCTCCATCATGGTTACGGTGCTTTCGCAGTGGCCCAACCGGCGCCGCGGGCCCCTGCCTCAGCATGCCTCAAGCATCCGGGCGCCCCGCGGGGAAGGTTGGGAGCTGCTTTCCGGGTGCGGGGCCCAGATCCTGCGGCCGGCGGCGGCGCCTACGAGGTCCGCCGGGTTGGGTGCGGCATGGACAGCCTGGCGGTCGTGGTGGGGGTCGTCCGCCGCTGTGAAAGCCCGGAGGGCCGGTTGATCCTCATCGTGCTGTCAGGGCTGCCCGGGTGGGCCCTGGAGGTGATCGGTGGGTGGTCGCTTCGGGCGTGTCGGTGTATCGACTGCGCTAGCGTGGCGGGGAGTTGGTCGATTCCCGTTGTGCAATCGATCGCGCCTGCGCGGTTCTTCTCGCAGGTACCCCATGAGATCATCCGTCATCCGAGGTTATCCGCGGAGGCGGTCCGCCTGCTGGCCTGGCAGCTCTCCCTCCCGCAGGGGGCCGATGAGGCGTTGTCGAAGACAGCCGGGCGAGCCCGGCTGACGAAGACGGCGTTCCTGCGGGCGAAACGTGAACTGCTGGCCGAGGGCTACCTCCACGAATGGCGCCTCCAGGGCGAGGCCGGCCGCTGGTCCACCCGACAACTGCCCCGCCCACGTGCGGGCCAAAAAGGGGGCGAACTCAAAGGTCCGAGCCCCGAGGACCGGGGCAAGCCGGGCTCCAAGATGCACGTCCTGTCGGATGCGGACGGACTGCCCCTCCTCGTCGGCCTCTCCGCGGCCAACACCCACGACAGCCTCGCGCTGAAGCCCATGGTCATGGGCAACCAAACGAGACACGGCCCCCACCGAGGCCGCTACTTCAAACCTCAGCGGCTGCACGCCGACAAGGCCTACGACATCCCTCACCTGCGGAAATGGTGACGCGGCAAACGTATCGGAGTCCGCATCGCACGCAAGGGCATCGAGTCGTCCGAGCGGCTCGGAAGGCGCCGGTGGGTGATCGAGCGGACCATGTCCTGGCTGACCGGCTACCGCCGCCTCAACCACCGCTACGAACGCGACCCCCGCAACTACCTGGCATTTCTCGGCCTGGCCGCTGCCATCTGCTGCTACAAGCGCCTACTCCGCCTCACCACACAGGACACGGTCTTAGTCATCCGGTTGATCGGGGCACGTCACAAGGGTGCCCACGATCTGGTCACGGACGGCCTGTACCTCGGCCTCCGGACGGCCCTACGGAACCCGGCGGACGATGCGTCGCTCCGCTACCGCACCGGACTGGGCCCCGAGGTCCACGCCCATGTTCTCAGCACCCCCGGGGCCCGTGAACTGATCGTCCGTACAGCGGTGCAGCTGCGGGCGCTGGCCGATGAGGTGCCAGTGGGCGGGCCGGTCCGGCTGACGGTGGCCTGCCCCGGCGGTCTCTAGCCACAATCAGGTGTTGCTGGCGCGTCTATGACGCTCTGTGCCGCCGTCTGGTGCAAAAGACCCTGCTGTGGGGGTGGCGGCTCCTAGGCTGGCCTCTGCCGGTGATCTCCGTCTGGAAGAGGTTTTTCGTGCCTATCGTCGAACTCGGCTCTGAGGAATCGAGCAACTCACGGGTCGTAGCCGCCGCCCAAACTTCGGTGGCCGCGTTCCTGGTCGGCTCGGAAGGAGACCACCTGCCCTCGCTCACACACGTACGGTCGTGGGCCGAGTTCGAAAGGGAGTTTACGTACGCCTCCGATATCGACTCGGAGCGAGCGGAGATCTCGCCGATCGCGTGGTCGGCGGTGTTCGGCTGGTTCAACAATGGCGGCGGGGGGATGTACATCGTCCCCGTACCCGCCGCCGACGTCGCAGCCGAGGCCGTGAAGGACGAGGAGCCGCGCGGTCTGAAGGCGCTGGAGTCCATCAAGGTGCAGATCGTCATCGCACCGGACCTGTGGAGCACCCCGGCCACGGCGCCCGCCCGGGCGGCCGCGATCGCCGGGCACTGCGCGCGGATGGGGGATCGAATCGCGGTCCTTCACCTGGAACGGAACGTGGACCCGGTCGTCGATGCCGTCAAGTCGCTCGGCATCGCAGCTGAGGATCTCGCGTTCGCGACGGTTTACCACCCGTGGGCCAACGTTCAAGACCCGTCGGACCCGAGTGGCGAGATCGCGGTGCCGCCGACCGGGCACGTGGCCGGCGTGTGGGCGCGGGTCGCTTCGGCGCGCGGCGTCCACAAGGCTCCTGCCAACGAGGGCCTGCGTGGTGTGGTCTCCCTGACTCAGGACATCAGCGACGAGGAACAGGGAGTGTGGAACGACGCCGGCGTGAACGGCCTGCGCAACTTCCGCGACTCCGGCGTGCTGGTGTGGGGGGCTCGGACGCTGGCTGCCTCCGACGTCACGGACGTGGAGCAGGGTTACCTGAATGTGCGCCGCACGATCATCTTCATCAAGGAGTCAATCCGGCAGTCCACCGAGTGGGTGGTGTTCGAGTCGAACGGCGACGCTCTGCGGACCTCCGTTCAGGCCACGGTGTCGAGCTTCCTGACGCGCCTGTGGCGCTCCGGCGTGCTCGTCGGACGCACCCCAGACGAGGCGTTCTACGTGGTGTGCGACGAGTCCAACAACCCGCCTGAAGACGCGGCTGAGGGCAAGCTGACCGTCGACGTCGGTGTTGCGATCATCCGGCCTGCCGAGTTCATCACCTTCCAGGTCACCAAGATCGTCGACCAGGCCTGACCAGTGAAGTACGACGGCTGCCGCCGAAGACATCACCTCGATGCCTTCGGCGGCGCACCGGACCCGGCGCCCGCCCTGAGCGTCGGGCGGATAGACGATCACGGGCACCGTTGCAGCCACCATGCGGTGGGGCTGTCCGGGTCGGGTGCGGGTCTCGGCGGCCTGCGCGGTGGCGGTTTCGACCGGGGTGGTGGTCATGCGGCTGCCCTCCGAAGTACGGCGGAGCTGGTGCGGGCGGCACGCTGCAGGTCTGCCCGGCTGCCCCCGCCGGGGCCGGTCCAGTACGGGTGTGTGTGCAGGCGCAGTGACAGGGCGATCAGCCGCCGCCGCGCCGCGCTGGTCCCGGCCGGGCCGCAGGCTGCGAGTTCGGCATAGGCGGACTGCCAGGCTTGTTCGAGGGCGAGGAGGTCGGGCGAGAAGCGGAATGGTGCTCTCACGCCCCTAATGGAAACACGTGTTCGAATTCCACGGGAAGTCCGGATGCTCCGTCTGGGCCGTCGGCGCTGTGACTGAGCACGATAGATGGCCCTTGAGCGGGATAGATGTCCCGTTGTGCATTCCGGTTGACCCGTGAAGGTGAGCCTTGCCACGTTAGTTGGAACTTGGTCATGGTTCTTGGAACCGGAGCGCCCAGCGCTGGAATCGATCTTGAGCTAGCCGCGTCTCAGAAATGATCAGGTGTCTGCCACCAGGACCTGGTAGAACCGGGTCCTGGTGGCGCATGGGCCACGACTCTGGGGGTGGCATGTCGGGACCGGCAGTTGGGCTGTGGCTTTTCGAGCCACGCGGGTTCGAGGACATCCTGGCCGGTGTGGTCCCGTGGTTGGGGACCTTCTGTGATCCGGTGGAGGCCAAGGCCGGCGGCGATGTGGATTTCTGGGTGCGAGACGGTTCTGCCCTGGACCTGGGGACCTTCGATCCCGCCGGTGTCGGCGTGTTCTTCCTGTCGGAGGACGAGGAGATACCTGCGGAGGACGAGGACTACTCGGCCTTCTCGCGGCCGCCAGTGCAGGGGCTGATCATCGGCGCCGGCGGTTCGGGCTCGGTGAACCACGTGCTGCTCGGCCACCAAATGCCCGCACGGTCCCGCAGCCGGCCCGGCGCCGGAGTGCAGTGACGGTTCACCGTGCTGCCGCGCTCACCCGTCGGGGTGAACCGGCCCCCTCGCGTACGTACCCGCGATGTGTGCGGAGTGCCCCCAACTCGGCGTCAATTAGCGCCTATTGACATGAACAGGGATGTTTCGTCATGTTTCTGGCGCGGCCCGTCCGGGCCGCGCCGGTGGTGCGAGGGGAGTGTGCACTGTGACGCGTTCGGTGCGTGAGGTGTACGGCGAGTACGAGGCGGTGGCCCGGTTGCGGGTGCCGGCGGCGGCCTGGCGGTGGGCGGCGGGGTCGGGCCTGGTCCCGGTGGCGGACGCTGGCCCTGGGCGGTGGTCGCGGGCGGTGGTGGAGGCGGTGGATCCGGAGGCGGTCCGGGCCGCGCTGAGGGGCCCGGTCGGCGCCTCGCCCGGGGCGGTTCGGCCGGCCGACGGCGGCCCTCGCCGGCACCCGGCCGCCGGCCCGCACCGTGTGAGGGGTGCAGTGACGGTTCCCTGGTGAACCTCGCTCCCCTCCCGGGTGAACCGGCCTGTGGGGCCCTGTCCCTGACGGGTGGCGGGCCGACCTGCGGGGCGGCGCCGGCCGCGCCGTGCACGCGGTCCCGCACGCCGCCCCTGGCGAGGACTGCCTGTGCCTGCGACAGGACTGCGGAGGCATCATCGTGAAGGCGTGGTGCCCGGAACACAGCAACCAGCCCGCACCCGCAATGGAGTGGCACCCCGGAGGCGGGATCCGCTGCGACGACCTGTCCAGGGTCCTGGTCTAGCCAGCGACTCCCGGCCCGCCCGGTTCCGGCCGGGCCGGCCGCACGCGCCGGCAGGCACCCCGCCGCCCCCCTCTCCCGGCCGACTCATGCCAGGTCGCGGCCCTGCTGGGGCTGCGGGGAGGATCGGAGCCCGGGTGCGGGTAGGGGCGGGGTGGAGGGAGGCGGCGTCGTGTTGGTGCCTCCGGTGGAGCAGACGCTGGCCCAGGCCGCGGAGTCCATCCCCGGCCCCGCCGTGGCGAAGGCCGGACTGGCCTATGAGCCAAAGTACGACTGGTCCTCGGCTGCCCCGACACCGCATCCTCGACACCGACATCGAGGACCAGGCGCCAGCCGTGCCCCCGACGGCGGTGCTGCCGGGCCCGGTGTTCGTGGGGCGCCGTGGCGCGCCGCCGATCGCGCCGGGGCCTGCCGCCTGATGGGGCAGTGGACGGCGCAGGACCTGTACGTGCTGGTACTGGGCGCATTGATGGCCGTCATCGTCTACGGGACCCGCTGACGACCCGTCGCGCGCCCGAGGAGGGCGCTGCCGACGACGCGCCGCGGGGCCCGAGCCGGCTGGGCCCGGCCCTGTGAGGGATGGGGTCCCAGCTGGTGCGGCGCTGCCGGGTCAGATGCCCTTGCCGAGGATGGCGACGAAGGGGGCGATGCGAGGGGTTCCGTGCACGAGCTGTGTGTAGTTGCGGTATTGGCGCCCGTCGATGTTCACCGGAGCGACGTTGGTGCGTCCTTGGATGGTCTGGTGGGCCATCGAGGACAGGGGGTCCCAGGCGTTCTGGAGATCGGTGCCGAAACCGCCGATGTGGTCCGGGAAGTTGGGGTCGCTGCTGTCACCGTCGTTCGCGATGACGCGGGCGATGCGTTCCTCGATCCAGCCGAAGCGGGCGGCCTCGGCGGTGGCGCCGATGAAGAAGCCGAGCGCCCGACCCACCTGTTGGGAGTTCATGTTGCTCTCGGTCACGTTCTCCAGGACTCCCAGGAAGTTCAGGAAGTTCTGCGACCTGAACGCCACGTACCCCCGGAACTCCTCCGTAGCGTACATCGTGGCGTAGCGCCCGGTGGAATGCAGCACCCTGACCAGGGGAGGCTGCACGTTCCAGCGGCGACCGATGCTCCGCGACAGGTGACTGAAAGAGGCGTCGTCGAAGCGGTAGTGGGCGCCGCGGGAGGTGAAGCCCATCAGGTAGAGGTTGTCGACGTTGAAGTACAGCGCAACGTGGGTCTGGCCACTGGGGTTCCAGAGGAAGATCCCGAGGACGCGTTCAGAGGGGCTGCTCGGCCGCCTCGTCGTGTCAAGAAAATTAGGGTCGCCTTGGGCGCCGGCCATCGGCTGGGCAGCGATACTGCGCATCCCGCGCACCAAACTCTGGTAACGCGACGCCTGTGCCGCAGCCGCCATGGTGCGGCGCTGACCTTCGTAGCCCTCCATGCGCCAAACCATCTCGGACCACAGGTCATTGGTGTCCGCGTGGGCCTGCGGAGCGGCCAGACCCTGCAGCGCCCCCAGGGCGGGGAGTGCCAGCGCCGCAGCGCCGATCCTTGTGAAGGACCGTCGGGACAGCTCTCGTTCGCTCATGAACCGGATCTCTCTAAGTCGTGGAACGGGGACGACGCAGCGGCACGTCAGAGCCGGCGGTTTCCCCTGGTCTGCGGTGAGCAGGCCACGCTGCCTCACACCTGGCGGGCGAACAGAACATGACGCATCACTGAAGGCTTGTCAGCGACGCTGATCTCGGTCCCGGTTCTGCCTGCCGTGTCCTTGAGTCAACCGGGCCCCGCCGAGGCGCACCACGCAGTTCCACCGGCAAAAGTAGAGACCGGGCTACTTCTGCGCACGTGGCGTTGCTGCCGGTGGTGCGTACGGAGGGACTGGGCGGCGGTCCGGCGTCTGGCCCCCAGCCGCCGCTCCCCGCTGGCCGTGCTGGAGTCGGCGGGGCCGGGCACGGTGATGCTGTCAGGTGTGGCACGGATCGCCGGCCCGGGCCGGGCCACGGTGGTGGCCTGGCGCCGCCGCCACCCCGACTTCCCCGTCCCGGTGGGCGGCACCGTGACGAGTCCGGAGTTCGGGCACGCGGACGTGGTGGCGTGGCTCCTGGCCCACGGCACGATCGCCGTCCCGCACACCGTGCCGTCCGCCACCCTGGTCGTACGCCGGTCCGGCGGCGGAACCCGCACCATCCGCCTCGACGCCACCGCCCTGTGCCTCGCCGACACCGCGGAGGAGACCGAGACGGTGTCCGGGTGGGTCACCTCCGCGGACGCGGAAGCCCTCACCGCGCTCGCCGCGGCTCCGTCGGGCATCGCTGTCCGGGGCCTGGCCGTGTCCCGCGCGGCCGCGCTCGCCGTGCCGGGGGCATTGCGGTGTCGGGGCGGTTTGACGGGGGTCGGGGTCGGGAGTGGGTGGAGCTGTCCTGGCGGGTCGGCCTGCGGGGCGGCGTCGGCCGTGCCGTGCACGCTGTCCCGTGCGCGGTCCCGGGCGGGGACTGCGTGTGCATGCGGCAGGACTGCGGGGGCATCGTGGTGAAGGCCTGGTATCCGGAGCACGGCGGCCAGGCCGCGCCCGCGAGGAGTGCCATCCCGGGGGCGGGATCCGGTGCGGGGAGCTGTCCGGGGTCCGCAATAGCCCCTGACGTACGTTCAGCGTCGTTTGCCACCATGAGTGGCACAAATGCCACTCATGGTGGCAAACCAGCATAGGAGTGTCGCACCTGACGTACGTCCGACGCTCGGCTAACGGGCGCTCAGGCCGAGCCGTGGACGGTGTGGTGGAGGGCGGTCCGCAGGATCGCGCCGGTGGTGGTGATCTGGGCGGCGGTCTGAGCCCGTTCGTCGAGTACTTCGGGGGGCGCGGCCCGCTTCCCCACCGGTCCGCCCACGCCTGAAGGATTTGGATGTGGGGGGTGGTTGCTCCAGTACACCCCGCGGTGCAGCGGTACGGCGAGGTCGTCGGGCAGCGTGACGCACAGCCGGCCCGTGAGCCCCGTCCCGCCGTACGGACCGGTCCCGCCGAGCGTGCCCGGCCTGCTGCGCCCCTTCGGGGATGACCGGCCACGGCCGCATGAACCCGCGCTGTTCCAGCTCGGTGCGGAGGGAGGGGGCGAGGGCCCGCCACCGGGTGACGCGGTGCCGGCCGTTCTCCCGGTACCGGTCCCGTTCGGCACGGATCCGCGTACGGGCCTCCCGCAGCGCCGCGCCCCGCAGGTCGAGGACGCCGGCGTCTTGTTCGGCTGCGGCCTGCCACCGGAGTTCGTAGGACTGCTGCTGGGCGACGAGGGCTTCGAGCCGGTCAAGGTCGGCCGGCGGCACCGCCACGACCATGGTGTGTCCCATGCCCCCATCATCCCGGTGACGGAGCACGGCTCGGTCCGGACCGTGGCAGGTTGCCGGCCGGGCCGTCCGGCGGCGGGCCCTTGCCCGGACCCACGCCGCCGGACCCCTCACCCCCTGCCACCGGTGCGCAGCGGACGGCGGCCACGATCCGCGACCGTTCCCCGGGCCACGAGCCGGCCGCACGAGCCATCGACGCCGGGTACGGCGGAGCCCCCGGCCCCGGGGGGAGGTGGGCTGGGGGCTCCGGATGTGGCCGCGGCGGACGGGCCGTCGGCCGGGTTCAGTGGCGGAAGGTGTCCTTGACGTCTTCCTTGGCCTGACGGGCGTGGCCCTTGGCCTGGTCGGCCTGGCCGTCGGCGGTCATGCGTTCGTTGCCGACCATGCGGCCGATGGCCTCCTTGGCCTTGCCCTTGGCCTGCTCGGCCTGTGCCTTGGTCTTCTGCGTGCCCGACATCGGGACCTCCTCGTGGTGTTACCGGATTGGTCGTGACCCCCTCCTGCTCGCGATCACGACGGGCAAACCCTCCGGCCTCCCCGACCTGCCACCTGGAGCCGAACAGCCGCCTGGCCAGGCACTATCCGCGCATCCCGACAGCACCCGACCACCCCCGTAGGCGAGGATGAGGGGCGCCGGTCACGGCGTGGGACAGGGGGAGACGGATGGGCATCATCGGCGACAGGCGACAGCCTGGACCGGGCCGGGCAGCAGGCGTTCACCCGGCCGATCCCGAAATCCGCCGGAGCCCGCATCCGCTGGCTGGGGTTCGGCCGGGTCGGTAGGGCGGGTGGGTTCACCCGGTCCGGGGGCGTGGAGGCCGTGCGGCGCTGGCGTCGGAGGTGGGGGCGCTACGGTCGGTCTCGGGTGTGGTTCCGGATGTTGCGCCGCTGTGTGCGATCCCGTGGGGGGTCTGTCCCGATCACGGTCCCACTCTGGGTACCGGTGGGGGGTGGAGCTCGTGTTGTTTTCCCGGGTGCGGTCGGCGGTGGTCGTATGACCGGCTGGACCAGCCGTGTGCGGAGCTGATGACGCACCGGGTCACGGATACGGCGGGCGGTGTGATCACGGCGTGCGCGGTGCACGCCGCCGAGGCCGGCCAGTACATCGACGACGCCACCATCGAGCTACTCGACGGGTAGGGGCAGGCGCCCGGAGGCGGTCGAGGGTGCAGTCCACCGGTTGTCCGGGTGGTGGGAGTTGGGCGCGCGTGTATGCCCACCAGGTCGGATAAGAATCAGATAAGGGTCATGTGCATGGGCTGGCAGTGGTGGGGCACCTGCCGCTTCGGAGGTTGATAACTATGGTTCCCCTGCTTCTCGTTCTTCTTCTCGCTCTGATCCTGTTCGGTGCCGGTTTCGCGGTGGAGATCCTCTGGTGGGTCGCGATCGTGGTGCTGGTCTTGTGGCTGATCGGTTTCGTGGCCAAGCCCAAGAACAGCAGCGGCCGCTGGTACCGCTGGTAGCCGCAGCACGCACGTATCACCGGTGAGCCCGCCCCGTCACGGGGCGGGCCCACCTGCATGTCCGCCCGAGACCGGCCGCGCGGGAGACGCGGGCGGCCGGCTGTATCTGGTGACCTGCCCCAGCGGCGGCGACGTCCAGGGCGGCGTCCGCTGGTCCCCCACCGGCCCCCAGGGCGGTGGGGTGGACGTCCAGGCCCTCGCCCGCCAAGCGGTTGAGCGGCTGCGCCTTCAGGGCCCGGACATCGGTATTGCACCCCGGCCGGAGGGCTTGGGGACGGTCGGCGTGCCGGTGTACATGTGGAACAAGCCGGGCCCCACCCGGACGGGCCGGCGACCGCGTCCGCCTCGGCCGGTTCCGTCACGGTGACCGCCACCGCCACGGTCCGGCACGTGGTGTGGTCCATGGGCGACGGTGCCACCGTCGTCTGCACCCGCCCCGGGACCCCGTACCGGGAGGCGTTCGGGTTGGCGATGTCACCGGACTGCGGCCACAAGTACACCGGCACCAGCGGCGACTCACCGGGCCGCCGGTTCCCGGTCACCGCCACGACGACGTGGGATGTGGAGTGGGCCGGCGCCGGTCAGACCGGCACGGTCACCACCACCCGGCAGTCCGCCACCAGCCTGGCCATCGGTGAGATCCAGACCGTGTACGTGCCCTGACCTGCACCGGTGAGTTTCCCGGTGAGGTCTCGGCGGTGAATTCACCAGCCATCGGTGAGTTTCGCCGTCGAAACTCACCGGCCCCGGTGAGTGCGCGGGGCGGAACTCACCGGCCGCCGGTGAGTTCACCGGCACCGTGTTCAGGCGGTCCCGGGGTTGGGGGTCCAGACGGCGGGGCCGCCGCCGCGCCACTCGATCAGCGACCACTTGGTGAGGCCGACGTCGTCGGGGTCCAGGCCGGCCCGGCGCAGGAACTCCAGAAGATCACCGGGGCCCATGGCCCGGCCGAGGATCTCTCCGTCGACCCGGACGCGGCGGCCGCCCTGGGCGTCGGGCGGGTAGACGATCACGGGCAGGCCGGCGGGGTCCATGCCTCCACCGTGCCGGTACTGGGTCATTCGAGCACGCCCAGTGCGGTGTCCGGGCTGGCCGGGTGCCGTGCTTCCTGGTCCTCCAGCACCCTCCCGCGTGGACCCAGGCGGGAGGCCGGTCCTGGCCGATGCCGCGCTCTATCAGGTACGCGGGCGGCTCCGGGGCCGGCAGGCGCCGGGCCGCGGCGTCCTCCTGGTCCTGGGCGGCTGCCAGGGCCTGCTCGGCCCGGCCGAGCTCGCCCCGCAGGTAGATGACCAGGGTGCGCAGACGCGGGACGTCGGGTGGCAGGACGGACACCGCGCTCAGGCCCCCGACGAAGGCCGGCACCGGGAACACAGCGAGTTCTCTGGGGGTGACTCTGTGGTGCACGAGGCCCGCAAGCGGTTTGTGCAGCTCAGCGTCAGCTCATCAACCGTAGCGAGTGCAACAGGTGTGGCGCCATCGCCGGTCTGGGTGAAACGCGCTGACAGGCCCTCAATGAGGATGCATGCGGCCCGGACGGCCATCGCGCTCGCCCCTGGCCTCGCACTGGTCGTCTACGCGACCGGCACCTCCCGCATTCCCTGGCCGCCGTCCACCAGAAGCTCCAGGTCCTGCACCGCGCCGAACTCATGGCCGGGGCCGTCGTCGCCGCAACACCGACATGCGCGGGGCGATCACCTATCACCCTGTGGCTCACGTCACATCGGGTTCCTGTCAGGAATCGGGGGGCTGTCCCGCTCAAGTCGCCGAGAGCCCAGCGAACTGACAGGAGCATCACATGAAGCACCGCATCGTCGTCCTCGGCGCCGGCTACGCCGGGGCCTACGTCGCCGGGAACCTGGCCCGCCGACTTTCCCCGGCCGACACCGAGATCACCGTGGTCAACGCCGATCCGGATTTCGTCGAGCGGCTGCGGCTTCACCAGGTCGCGGCTGGCCAGGAGATCGAAACCCAGAAGCTCGCCGACATCTTCGCCGGCACGGGGATAAGGCTGCGCCTGGCCCGTGTCACCACCGTCGACCCCGAGCGCCGGGTCGTCACCGTGGCCGGCGCTGATGGCGGCACCGACGAGCTCGGCTACGCCGCCCCTAATGGCTGCGGCGGCACGGATGTGGAGTTCACCCCGGCTCCGTAGGCCGTGTCGCGGGGGAGCGGAGGTCGTCACCGTGGTGGCGGCCTCTTCTCCAGACCCCGGGCCGGCAGATCGCACGGCCGGCATTGGCTTCCGCCTCCACCGCGGTGCTCTCCGGCGGAGGCGGGGCTTGTCGTCCGCCGCCGGCACGGACTTCTCGGTGCCGGCCCCTCGGTCTGCGGATCCCGGCCGGACGCCGGACGGAGACGTTCCGGCAGGCGTCTCCTCTGCGCGGGTGGAGGCGGATGCGGTCGGGGCCCGGTCGGGTGGAGGAAGCGCTGAACCGGCGTGCGCCTACCAAGTACGTGTATATGCTTTGTAGTACAAGGGGTGTGAGGGTGCGTCGGCGTTCCGGGGCGTCAGATCTCGCTCACCGTAGCCGGGTTGATACGGCACCCACCTGTACCTACGACGGTTTTCGACGGAATCGCACCGAATGTCGAAGGTCAGTTGTGGAGCTGATCCGGCGGTGACTTTGCCCCCGCTGCACCCTGCTGACCTGCGAAAACTGAAGTTTGTCAGCGTTTGCATAGATATCCAGTTCACCCATGTGCGCCGTAACTCGGATTAGGATGCGAGTTGTCCCCGGGAGTGCTCGGGTGTTCGTGGCCTTGCCCAGCTGGGGGCGCGAACGCCTCCACGATCACGGAAGTTCCGTGTGGTTGTGGGCAGCTCACTACCGGGGCTGCGGTGAGGAGGACGGTCTTGAGGACTCTGCTGAAGAGGCTCCGGGACCGGTGGAAGAGCTGGGAAGCCCCGAAGGTCACTCCCGAGCAGGTCGCGGCCGCGGCCGCTGTCGCGACTGTCGTGCGGGAGACGATCGAGACGGTGATCCAGCTCTGAATGCGGAAGGCCTCGACTGACTCGTCAGTCAAGGCCTTCGCGACACCAGGCAGGGGCTTCGTCCTGCATGCCACGAGGCGGCAACCTCGGGGTCGGGGCCCTCTGCTGGATTCACCCTTCCGGGTGAACCCAACCCTGACGGTACCACCGCGTCCACGCCCGTGTTCAGGCAACCGCTCCATTCGTGTGGAGTCTGCGGTGACGATTCACCCGCTCTGATCAGCGCTTCCCCGCAAGTGCTGGACAACGAATCACTGAGCGAGATTCCCCTCACGGGGTGACCCCTGTCCACGCAACCACCCTCACCACACCGGGAATTCCCCAGCCGCTTCCAGCGGGGTGGCCGTCCTGCCCGCACGACGCGTCGAGCGGAGCGGGCCGGCTGCGGTGGTAGGCGGGCGGGGCTCACCAGGGCTCCGTCGCGGAAGCCGGAGGCCCCCGGGTCGGTTCATGCGCTGCGGCGCGGAGCCCGCTTCGTGGTGGTCTTCTTTTAGGCCTCGGCCTCCTTCGCCGGAGTGCTGGCGGTCTTCGCCGGGGCGGCTTTCTTGCCCAGCGCATGGACGCTGCCCGCTGCCGCTGCCTCGGCCTGCGCCTGTCCGCAGGAGGCTTTCGCTTCCTGGACGGACTGGTTGAGCATGGCCATCAGGTCCACGACTTCCGCGCTCGGCGCCGCCTCGGGCGCGGCGGTCGCGCGCGGGGTGCCGGTGCCGGTCTTCGCGGCGATGACGGCTTCGAGGGCAGCCCGGCACTCGTCGTGCACGTTGCCGAGGTCGCCGCTGATGAGGGCCTCAGCCAGCGCGGGGGCCGCCTCCACCTCGGCGTTGCTCACCTCGATCTCAGGGACGGGGACCAGATCGGCCGGGCGGACCTCGTCGGGCCAGCGCAGTGCGAGCATCGACCCGATCCAGGTCGGCGCTTCTCCTACCTGGCCGCCGAAGAGGTTGCCGCCAAGCCCTACGAACTCCTGCGCCAGTCCCGGAGCGCAGCAGCAAGGTGGCGGTGGCGAAGCGCGCGATGCGCGACCGGGAGCGCCTGGGCCTGCTCCGGGTCAAGGACAAAGTGATCATGATGCACTCGCTCCGCTGCCCGGACGAGATCAGATCACCGGAGCAGGTCCCGGTCCCGGAAGTGGAGGTCACCGACGCCGAGGCCGACGCGGCCGTCGCCCTCGCGGAATCCCTGACCGGCAGCGCCTCAGCGGTATGCGTGACGAGTACCGGGCCGCCCTGGAAGTGGTGATCGAAGCCAAGCAGGCCGGGGACCGGCCACCCCCGGCCGATCCGCCGCTGGCGGAGGGCGTGGACCTGATGGCGATGCTGGAGAAGTCCGTACACGACGCAAAGGCCGGGGATGCCACCGTCCACCCCCTGTCCGACCGGCCACCCCCGCGAAGAAGCCCCGCAGGGCCACAGTGAAGGGGGCGGCGGAGAAGAAGACCACCGTCAAGAGCTTTCGCCGCCCTCCGGCGAAGAAGGTCCGACTGCACGCGGACGCTGCGCCGATCGGGTGATGTCCTCGCGCGACATGTCACAGGCCGTACCAGGAGGCCGTTGAACCGGAGAAGGGGAAGACACTGCCGAACCGGACCCCTGAGGAGTTGTGGAACGTCTACGATCCGGGGCTCCAGAAGCGCTCTGATTCGGTGTGGGCGCAGGTCCGGGCCGTGCAGGACCGGCATGGCCGCCCTACCGAGGAGGGTGGCTGGTCGGAGGAGGGTCACGCCGAGTGGCGGGCGGCCTGGGTCGTTTGTGGGGGGAGTGGTCGGACGAGGTCCGGGCCGCGACCGTGGCGTGGGCGGCGGAGTCGGGACAGCGCCGTATCGACATCAAGGCCCGGCTTCGGGGCGAGGTGCGCGGGGGTAAGGATCCGCAGGTCTGGCCCGAGGAATAGCCGACCGCTCGGGCGATGCCCGCAGTCCGGCGCTGTCTGCCGGGCCCTGTCGGGGTGGACGGCTCATGCTGGCGGGAAGGTGCGAGCGGCGGTGACTAGCCATCCCGAGTGGTCTTGCTCGCGCCGGTCGCGCCGATGGATCTGCGGTGCGCGCCTGCCCTCGGGGAGGTTTCCGCTTTCTCTGTTCAGCCTGATGCCCGTCCCACGCGGCGGATGTGTGGGCCGGGCGTCACTGGTCAGCCGGTCGCTCCCGGGGTGGCTGGTGGTGGGGCGGGGTCGAAGAGGGAGAGGGCTCCGCAGCGGTCGAGGAAGTGGAGGAGTTGAGGTTGTGGCTCGTGCAGGCGGAGGGTGCGTCCGTGGGCGAGGGCGGCGAGTTGGGCCCGCAGGAGCATGTTGAGTCCGGTGGAGTCGCAGAACGCGAGCTCGCTGACGTCGACGGTGATCTCCGCCGGGCTGTCCGGGTCGGTGACCAGGCGTTGCAGGATCCGGTCGATCCGGGCGGTCTGGTCGCCGTCCATGTCGAGCTCCCCGGAGACGCGCACCACCGGTGGCCAGGCTGCGGGCAGGGGTGTGGGCTGTTCGTGATCGGTCATCGTTCCCCCGTGGTAGCCGTGTTCCCCACCGACCGTAACCGCTCGGGGTGGTGTGCCCGCACCCCACCCTCGCCTGGCGTGATCTCCTCCGCGGAGGCAGGGGTTCGCGCTCGTCTGCCCGCCATCGCGGACATCATGCCCGTCCGGCGTTCGATTACCTCCCTGTCTCCCATTCGAAAATCTGTGATGGCCGGAGTAGACATCTGGTGGTGGGGTGGTTATGGTTTCTTTCGTAGCCCAGAGAGAACGAAGGGCCCGGCAGAGACGAACTGCCGGGCAGTAGTACCGAAGTACCCGTGGTTGCAGTACGCAGTGCGGTGCGGTGGTGGAGTTTCGGAGCCAGAGCGGTTGCAGGACGGCGACGGGGCTGACGACCGGACCGGGTGGCCCGCAGTCATCAGGGGCCACCATGAGCAGTACCGGCAGTACAGCGGTATCCAGCAGTGAAGTCGGTGGGCAGTACCTCGGTGAAGGCGTCGGCTGCGGGCGCGCGCATCGGGAGGTTCGGCAGTGGGGTTCTAAGCCAGAGCGGATGCACGATGGGCGACGGGGCTGGCTGTCGGAAACGTGGCGCTGGGTCAGGCCGCGAGCGGTACAAGCAGTTCGCAGTATCAGCAGTTCCCAGTGGTAGGTAGTTGGTAGTTGGGCTTGCTTCGCTTTGACGGACATCGGAGATCAGGGGTTTTGGCCCCGGAAGGATGATGTTCATCATGGAGAGCATGGCGAAGAAGAAGGTGCGTCCTCGGCGCTCGTTCACGGCGGAGTTCAAGGCCGAGATCGTCGGCCTGTGCCGACGCGGTGACCGCTCGGTGGGCCAGGTGGCCAGGGACTTCGATCTGACCGAGACCGCGGTGCGGAGCTGGGTGCGGCAGGCCGATGTCGACGCGGGTGACCGGGACGGCCTGACCAGCAGCGAACGCGAGGAGCTGGCCGCACTGCGGCGGGAGAACCGCAGGCTGCGGGAGGACGTTGAGGTCCTCAAGCGTGCGACGGCTTTCTTCGCGACGGAGACCCGGTGAACGTCCACCCGTTCATCGAGGCGGAGAAAACTGCAGGTCACAACGTCAAGCGAGCGTGTGAACTCCTCAAGGTCTCCCGAACCGCCTACTACGCCCGCCGCAACGGCGCCCCCGGCCCCCGCGCAGTGCGGGACGCTGAGCTCACCGAGCAGATCACCATCGTTCACCAGCAGTCACGCGGAACCTACGGCGCCCCGCGCGTCCACGCCGTCCTCAA
>NZ_JBVIRI010000007.1:0-394946 GCF_055576225.1 Streptomyces sp. NPDC033845
ACGACCTGTTCTCGGTGCTGATGGGCGAGGACGTCGAGGCCCGGCGCTCCTTCATCCAGCGCAACGCCAAGGACGTCCGCTTCCTCGACATCTGAGTCGGTCCGTCGCTGACCGCCTGAAAGGATCTGAAGACCAGCAATGGCCGACGAAAACACTCCCACCACCGAAGTCACCGGGGAAGAGCCGCAGCACCGCATCGAGCCGGTCGGGCTCGAAACGGAGATGCAGCGCTCCTACCTGGACTACGCGATGTCCGTCATCGTGTCCCGCGCGCTGCCCGATGTCCGCGACGGCCTCAAGCCGGTGCACCGCCGTGTGCTGTACGCGATGTACGACGGCGGGTACCGGCCCGAGAAGGGCTTCTACAAGTGCGCCCGCGTCGTCGGCGACGTCATGGGCACCTACCACCCGCACGGCGACTCCTCGATCTACGACGCGCTGGTGCGACTGGCCCAGCACTGGTCGATGCGGCTGCCGCTGGTGGACTCCAACGGCAACTTCGGCTCCCCCGGCAACGACCCGGCGGCCGCCATGCGGTACACCGAGTGCAAGCTGATGCCGCTGGCCATGGAGATGGTCCGGGACATCGACGAGGAGACCGTCGACTTCCAGGACAACTACGACGGCCGCAACCAGGAGCCGACGGTCCTGCCGGCCCGGTTCCCGAACCTGCTGGTCAACGGCAGCGCCGGCATCGCCGTCGGCATGGCCACCAACATCCCGCCGCACAACCTCCGCGAGGTCGCCGAGGGCGCGCAGTGGTACCTGGCCAACCCGGAGGCCTCGCACGAGGAGCTGCTGGACGCGCTCATCGAGCGGATCAAGGGCCCGGACTTCCCGACCGGCGCGCTGGTGGTGGGCCGCAAGGGCATCGAGGAGGCGTACCGGACCGGCCGCGGCTCGATCACCATGCGGGCCGTGGTGGCGGTCGAGGAGATCCAGAACCGCCAGTGCCTGGTGGTCACGGAGCTTCCGTACCAGACCAACCCGGACAACCTCGCGCAGAAGATCGCCGACCTGGTGAAGGACGGCAAGATCGGCGGGATCGCCGACGTCCGCGACGAGACCTCCTCGCGGACCGGCCAGCGCCTGGTGATCGTGCTCAAGCGCGACGCGGTCGCCAAGGTCGTGCTGAACAACCTGTACAAGCACACCGACCTCCAGACCAACTTCGGCGCCAACATGCTGGCGCTGGTGGACGGGGTGCCGCGGACCCTGTCGATCGACGCGTTCATCCGGCACTGGGTGCAGCACCAGATCGAGGTCATCGTCCGGCGGACGAAGTTCCGGCTGCGCAAGGCCGAGGAGCGGGCGCACATCCTGCGCGGTCTGCTCAAGGCCCTGGACGCCATCGACGAGGTCATCGCGCTGATCCGGCGCAGCAACACCGTGGAGATCGCGCGCGAGGGCCTGATGGGCCTGCTGGAGATCGACGAGATCCAGGCGAACGCGATCCTGGAGATGCAGCTGCGCCGGCTGGCGGCGCTGGAGCGGCAGAAGATCGTCGCCGAGCACGACGAGCTCCAGGCGAAGATCGACGAGTACAACGCGATCCTGGCCTCGCCGGAGAAGCAGCGCTCCATCGTCAGCGAGGAACTGGCTGCGATCGTCGACAAGTTCGGCGACGACCGGCGTTCCAAGCTGGTGCCCTTCGACGGGGACATGTCCATCGAGGACCTGATCGCCGAAGAGGACATCGTCGTCACCATCACCCACGGCGGGTACGTCAAGCGGACCAAGACCGAGGACTACCGGTCGCAGAAGCGCGGCGGCAAGGGCGTCCGGGGCACCAAGCTGAAGCAGGACGACCTGGTCGACCACTTCTTCGTGTCCACCACCCACCACTGGCTGCTGTTCTTCACGAACAAGGGCCGGGTCTACCGGTCCAAGGCGTACGAGCTGCCGGACGCCGGCCGGGACGCCCGCGGCCAGCACGTGGCGAACCTGCTGGCCTTCCAGCCGGACGAGAAGATCGCCCAGATCCTGGCGATCCGCGACTACGACGCCGCGCCCTACCTGATCCTGGCCACCAAGGGCGGCCTGGTGAAGAAGACGGCGCTGAAGGACTACGACTCGCCCCGCTCGGGCGGGGTCATCGCCATCAACCTCCGGGAGACCGAGGACGGCGGCGACGACGAGCTGATCGGCGCCGAGCTGGTGTCCGCCGAGGACGACCTGCTGCTGATCAGCAAGAAGGCGCAGTCGATCCGCTTCACCGCCACCGACGACGCGCTGCGCCCGATGGGCCGTGCGACCTCGGGCGTGAAGGGCATGAGTTTCCGCGAGGGCGACGAACTGCTCTCCATGAGCGTGGTCCGGCCGGGTACCTTCGTCTTCACGGCGACCGACGGCGGTTACGCCAAGCGGACCCCGGTGGACGAGTACCGGGTCCAGGGTCGTGGTGGTCTGGGCATCAAGGCCGCCAAGATCGTGGAGGACCGCGGGTCGCTCGTGGGAGCACTCGTGGTGGACGAATCAGACGAAATCCTGGCAATTACCCTCGGCGGCGGTGTGATTCGCACGCGCGTCAATGAAGTCAGGGAGACCGGCCGTGACACCATGGGCGTCCAGCTGATCAACCTGGGCAAGCGGGACGCCGTCGTCGGCATCGCGCGCAACGCCGAGGCCGGTCAGGAGGTCGACGAGGGCGACGAGTCCGAGCCGGCCGAGGGTCAGGCCACCGAGGCCGCCGGGGACGAGCAGTCCCCGGCCGGGGAGCAGTAGGAGTAAGCGTGAGTGGAGCCACGGGCACCGGACCGGCCACTACTGGAGCGAACGGTGGCCGTGGCCCTGCCGCGGACTCCCAGGGGGGAACCGTGACGGACACCCGAGGGCCGCAGGCCCAGCCCCAGCAGCAGCCGTACCAGCCGCAGCAGCAGCCGTACGGGGGGCCGGGAGCGCAGCGCGGCGAGCAGCCCGGCCAGGGCGGCCCGGCGGGGCTGCGCAAGCCCCGCACGGGGGCCCGTACGACGCCCCGCACCCGCAAGGCGCGGCTGCGGGTCGCCAAGGCGGACCCCTGGTCCGTGATGAAGGTCAGCTTCCTGCTGTCGATCGCGCTGGGCATCTGCACCATCGTGGCCGCGGTGGTGCTGTGGATGGTCATGGACGCCATGGGCGTCTTCTCGACCGTCGGCGGCACCATCAGCGAGGCGACCGGGTCCAACGAGAGCAACGGCTTCGACCTGCAGTCGTTCCTGTCGCTGCCCCGGGTGCTGGTGTTCACCTCGGTGATCGCGGTGATCGACGTGGTCCTGATGACCGCGCTGGCCACCCTGGGCGCCTTCATCTACAACCTGTCCGCGGGCTTCGTGGGCGGTGTGGAGCTCACCCTCGCCGAGGACGAGTAGGGCCCTGACCAGCGATTTGGGAACTCCCGGGTCTGTGCGCTAACCTTCAGAAGTCAGCGCGCAGCGCGGAGGGGCTATAGCTCAGTTGGTTAGAGCGCATCCCTGATAAGGATGAGGCCACAGGTTCAAATCCTGTTAGCCCCACAGTGTGGAAGACCCCGACCGGGAACGGTCGGGGTCTTCCGCGTTCAGGGGGTTCGCGGGGCGGATCCAGGTCACCGATCGGTATCGGTCGGTGTGTATTGTTGGGCGCCAGAAGTCCCCTACGTCAACGAAAGACGAGGTCGCGCGGTGAAGAAGCTGCTCCTGGTCGCACTGGCCGCCATCGGCGGGCTCCTCGTGTACCGCCAGATCCAGGCGGACCGCGCCGAGCAGGACCTGTGGACGGAGGCGACCGACTCCGTGCCGTCCGGTTCCGGTGTGTGAGACCCACGGTTGTGACGCGAAGCCCCGGACGCCGCTGCGCCCGGGGCTTCGTGCTGTTCCGGGGCGCCGGGACCGGGTAGTTCCGCTTCGCTAACAATCGCATTGCGTCGGCAAATTCGGCAGGGGTGGGGTGTGGTGGCTCGGTTTCGTACGGGGCTGGCGGCGGCCGGGGCGGCGGTCCTCTGCGTGATGTGCGCGACCGGCCCGGCCGGGGCCTCGCCCGCGGCCGCCGGGCCACCGGCGGCGGACGCCCCCTACCGCACCGGGGCCGGCAGCGAGCCCGTCGAGGGCGGCGCCAGCCAGGTGCTGGGCCCCGAGCTGGAGTTCGGCCGCTTCTACCAGGACACCCTCCCGGCCGGCCGCGACCTCTTCTACCAGGTGCGGCTCGACGCCTCCTCCAGCGTGTACGTCACCGCCGTCGCCCGGCCCGACCCGCAGGGCGCGGCCGACTACGGGGACGGCATCGAGATCTCCCTGTTCGACCGGGCCGGGAAGGCCTGCACCAGCCCGGAACCCGCCCGCTTCGGCTCCGGACAGGCCCGGCCGCTCGCCGACGCCGCGGTGCGCCGGATGGAGGAGGACGGCGACTGCCAGGAGGCCGGCCCCTACTACGTCAAGCTCACCCGCACCAGCGACAAGGACTCCGACCGGGCGGACTGGCCGGTGGAGCTGCTGGTGCTGCGGGAACCGGAACTGGCCGGCAGCGACGCCCCGCAGGAAGCCCCCAGCGCCTGGCCCTCGGCCCCGGTGGTGCCGCCCTCCGGCACCCGGGCGGAGCGGGCCGGCGGCACCGGCTTCAACGACGCCCGGGCGCTGGACGGCGGAGTGTGGGGCGACAGCGTGCGGCCCGGGCAGACGCGGTTCTACCGGGTGCCGGTGGACTGGGGGCAGCAGCTCAGCATCAGCACCGAACTGACCGGCGGCCGGCTCACCCAGGACTCCGGGTACGCGGGCGACGGACTGGTCACCCAGCTGTACAACCCGGCGCGGATGGCGGTGGCCGAGGAACGGGCCTCCTACGACGGGAAGCAGACCAAGGCGGACCTCGGGCCGACGGTCCCGGTGGGGTACGCCAACCGGTTCGCCCCGTCCTCCGAGGTGCGGCCGGTACGGCTGGCCGGCTGGTACTACCTGGCGGTGACCGTGGACCGGAAGGTGGGCGATTTCACCGCCGAGGACGTGCCGCTGGACCTGACCATGCGGGTCAGGATCACCGGGACGGCCACCGCCGGACCCGGCTACGCGAAGGACCCGGCGGCCCCCTGGTACGGGGTGGGCGAAGCGGACCGGGCCGCCGCCCGGGACGGACTGACGGCGCCGGAGGCCGCCGGGGCGGCGGACAGCCGCTCGCGGATGGCGGCGGTGGCCGCGGCCGGGTTCGGCACCGGCACCCTGCTGCTGCTCGTCCTGGGCGGCTGGACCCTGCTGGGCCGCCGGGGCGGCGCGGGCGCGGGTTCCTAGCGCCGGACGAGGGCCCAGACGCCCACCGCGTAGCAGGCCAGCGCGGAGCCGAGCAGCAGCAGCCGGGCCCGCCCAGAGGGCCCCCGGCGGCCGGGGCGCGGGGCCGTCGGGGCGGCCAGCGGCGGGGCCAGCCGGAAGCTTCCGGTCTCCGAGGACGCGTACGGCGCCGGGGACGCGTACGGCGCCGGGGCCGCGGGCGCGGCAGGGGACGTGTACGGCGCCGGGGCCGCTCCGAACCCCGGACCCGGGCCCGGCGGGGGCGGGCCGGCCGAGGTCCGGGTGGGCTCGGCGGCCAGCGAACCGGCCGTGCCGGCCGACCCCCTGGATTGCCCGGGACCCTGCGGCGGCACCGGGGGCGCGGCCGGGTACGCGGCCGTCGGCGGGGCGGTCGTATGCCGCGGGGCCGCGGGGCGGGGACGGGTGGGGCCCTGCGGGGTGAATCCGTCGGGCAGCGGGCCGAGCTGGTCGAGGACCACCACCGGCTCGGTGTCCTCGGCACCGCCCGGCGGCCGCTCGGGCAGCAGCTCCACGGCCTCCGCGAGGGCCTTGCGGGCCCCGGTGGCGGTCCGGAACCGTGCCTCCGGGTCGGGTTGCAGCAGGGTGGCCACCACCTGCCACAGCGGCCCCGGGAGCCCCTGGGGTGCGTCGGGGGTGCCCCGGGCGGTGAACTCGGCCACCAGGGACCGGGAATCGGGTTTGCGGCCCTGTAGGAGGTACAGGGCGACCAGGCCGACCGCGAACAGATCGGCCGGGAAGTCGGGCTCGGCGCCGATGAGTTGCTCGGGGGCGAAGTAACCCGGTGTGCCCACCACGTAGTCGGTCTCGGTCAGCCGGGGCTCGCCCTTGCGCATCGAGATGCCGAAGTCGGACAGCCGCAGCCGCGGCCGCCCCGAACCGGTGCTGTCCAGAAGGATGTTGGCGGGTTTGATGTCGCGGTGGACCACGCCCTCCGCGTGCACCGCCGCCAGCCCCGACAGGAGCTGGTCGAGCAGTACGCAGACGAACCGGGGCGGCAGCGGGCCGTAGTCGCCGATCAGGTGGGCCAGCGAGCCGCCGCCCACCAGATCCATGGTGAACAGGACCTTGTCGTCGTCCGCCGCCCAGCTGGCCGGTGCCAGCACGTGCGGATGGTCGATGCGCAGGGCCTGTTCCCGTACGAAGCGCAGCAGGGTGTGGGCGTCGCTCTGGCGGAGCACCTTCGCCGCCACGTATCGGGCGCGCCGGTGGTCCCAGGCGCGCCAGACGGATCCGGCCCCGCCCTGTCCGATCGGATCGATCAGTTCGTACCGACCGGCGAAGATCTCACCCATCCGCTGCGCCCGTCCCCCGTGTCCCGGCGTCGTCAGTTCTGGTGGGCCTCGTAGTGGGCGACCGCGTCGGCGGTCCGACCCGCTCCGTACACCCGGAGGAACTCTGCCAGTTCCGGATGGCTGGGGGCGAGGGTGTCCGCCGCGTCGATGATGTCGCCGGCCGCGGAGACCGAGCGCAGCAGCGACTGGATCTCCCGGACCACCCGCTTGACGGTGGGCGCGCCCGAACCGGCCGGAGTCTGACCGCTGTTGCTCAGGACCGAACCCCCCTGGGTCTTCTTGATCTCGTCCATCCGGTCGGTGGCCTCCGCGGCGCTGACGCTGCCCGCGGCGACCTGGCCGGCCAGGTCCTGGAGCGCCTGCACCCGCTGGACCACGGCCGGGTTGCCGATCTTGGCGCGCTGGCCGCTCATCAGCTGGGAGAGCATGGGCGCGGACAGGCCCAGGACGGCGGCGAGGCGTGCCTGGTTCAGGCCGAGATCATCTATGAGCCGGCGGAAGAGCGCCCCGAGGGGCTCCCCGTACCAACTGCGCTGAAGCTCTCTGGCTCTGGCAGTGGCCTCTTGCTGTACTGCGTCCACTCTTACTACTCCCCTTCGCTGGTGCGAACCTCGCGAGCATCTTACGGAGCGTGGTCGCGGGACGGGAGTCCCTATCATTTTGCGGGATCAGGGGGTAAACCCGGTACTCTGGTCAGCGGACGGGGCGGCACCCTTGTGAGTGCCGGTACCATCCGTTTTGTACGGGGCCTTAGCTCAGTTGGTAGAGCGCTGTCTTTGCATGGCAGATGTCAGGGGTTCGACTCCCCTAGGCTCCACTTCCGACCAGCCCCTCCGACCCGCGTCCGCGCAGGTCGGAGGGGCTTTTCGCATTCCCCGGGACGGTTCGGGCGGGCCGGTGGCGGCGGGTGCCGGTGATGACCGGGGACGCATCGCCCGGCCCCAGGTGTGTGGCGGGCGCACCTGGGCAACACCTCGGGCCGGGGCGCACCGTGGGGGTCCTGCCGGAAGCGGCGGGTCGCTGTCGGATGGGGGAGAGAGATGGGGATGCGTCTCGTTCAGGAGGACCGGATCGGTTGCCCGGTGCCGGAGGCCGCGGTGGCGGTGCTCTGCGAGGAGCTGTTCGCCGGGCTGCCGCGCAGCGACCAGCGCCGCAAGGGCGAGCTGTACGTCCGGGGGCTGCTGTCGGCCGGCGGCCGCAAGTCGATCCGCAACATCGCCGCCTGTGTCGGGGACCGGGCGGCCGAGCAGAGCCTGCACCACTTCATCTCCTCCTCCACCTGGGACTGGAACCTGGTCCGCGGGGCGCTCGCGCGGCGGCTGGACCGGTCGCTGCGGCCCCGGGCCTGGGTGGCCCATCCGGTGGTGATCCCCAAGGCGGGCCAGCACACGGTGGGGGTCCGGCGGCGGTTCGTGCCGAGCCTGGGGCAGGTGGTCAACAGCCAGCAGGTGTTCGGGATCTGGGCGGCGGCCGACGGGTTGAGCGCGCCGGTGAACTGGCGGCTGATGCTCTCCGGAGAGGAGCGGGAGGAGGCCTCGGCGGCCGGTGCCGCGGCCACCCCGCCGGAGTGCGTGGTGGGGGCCGCCCTGGAGGCGCAGGGCTGGGTCGGCGGAGCGCCGCGGCCGGTGGTGCTGGACCTGCCGGAGGACGATCCGGCGGTGCTGGTGGGCCGGTTCCAGGCGGCCGGACTGCCGTTCCTGGCCTCGGTGCGGGGCTCCGCGCGGGTGCTGCCGGCGGCTTCGGCGCTGCTCGGGCCGGGCCGCTCGGCCCCCGGCGGGGCGGTGCTGCCCGGCCATGACAGCCGGGAGGTCACCGCGGACCAGCTGCTGCGCATGCTGAGCACCCTGCGCCGGCCGGTGACCTGGACGGATCCGGTGGGCATGGGGGTGCGGACCAGTCTGGTGGCGGCGGTGCCGGTACGGCTGCCCGGGGTGCGCCGGCAGCAGCTGCTGCTGGGCGAGTGGAGCGGGCCCGGAGTGCGGCCGGACCGCTGCTGGATCACCGACATGGCCACCGTGCCGTGGGGGGCGCTGCTGCGTCTGACCAAGCTGACCCAGCGGGTGGCCCTGGACTTCGCCGAGGTCTCCACCCGGGTGGGGATGGTCGACTTCGAGGGCCGGTCCTACGAGGGCTGGCACCGGCACACCACGCTGGCCTCGGTGGCTCACACGGTGTACGCGCTGGCCGGGGACGCGGTGGCGGGGCCGGTTCAGCCGGAGGCGCGTCCGGCCTGATCGCGTCGGCCGCGGACCAGTGCGCGCCGGGTGCGCTGCATCTGGAGGGCCAGCTGGACCTCCAGGGACTGGGCGGGCTCCAGCCATTCGGGGCCGAGGAGTTCGGTGATGCGCTCCAGCCGCCGGGAGACCGTGTTGGGGTGCACATGGAGGCTTTCGGCGGCCCGGGTGGGGCTGCAGGCCGAGGCGAAGTACGCCTCCAGGGTGCGGGCCAGGTCGGTGCGCTGCTGGGTGTCGTAGTCCAGGACCGGGCCGATGGTGTTGGCGATGAACTCGCCGGTGTTCGGGGTGTCCGACAGCAGCAGTCCCAGGAAGCCCAGTTCGCGGGGGGAGGCGGTGCCGCCGCGGCCGCCGAGGGCGGTCAGTGCGTCCAGGCAGCAGCGGGCCTCCTGGTAGGTGCGGCTGATCGCGGACAGTTCGGTGACCGGGCCCGCGGTGCCCACGGTGACGGGGTGGTTCAGGGCCGTCGAGAGCTCCTGGGCCACGGCCTTGCCGGCGGCGGAGGGGTCGGTCCCGGGCATCATCAGGATGATGGAGCCGCCGTCCACGCTCTTGAGCCCGGAGTGCTGGTGGGCGTATGAGGAGGCCCATATGACGGCCCGGCCCAGGGAGCCGCCCTCGGGGCGGGCCACCACGACCACGTGCGGGCGGTCGAGGTTGACGCCCAGGCGGCGGGCGCGTTCGGCGAGCTTGGCCGCCGGCAGCTGGTCCTCCTTGAGGAGGTCGTTGAAGAGCTCGTCGCGGACCTGGCCCTCGGCGGCGGCGGCGCTGCGCTGCATCAGCAGCACCAGGGCGGCGGACTGGGCGACCAGGCCGAACAGCTGGAGCTGCTGGTCCTGTTCGCCCTCGGAGGGCTCCTCGGCCGGTGCCGCGGCCGGCGGGCGGGCCAGCAGCAGGGTTCCGAGGATTTCCTGCCCGGCCAGCGCGGGGGCCACCCAGAGGCCGCCGGAGGCCTGGACCGGGCGGCGTTCGGTGTGGGCGTCCAGGACGGCGGCGCGGATCGCGTCCTCGTCCAGGGCGGGCAGGTCGCCGGTGGTGTCCAGGGTGCGGCCGGCGTGGTCGCGGATGATCAGGGTGCCGTCGAGCAGCGGGGCGGCCTCGGCGGCCAGGGTGTGCAGTCCGCCGCCCTCCAGGACCAGTTCGATCAGCCGGCTGTGGGTGGTGCGGAGCCGGTGGGCGGCGGCCGAGGAGTTCCTGGCCCGGGAGGTGTCGAGTTCCAGACCGGCGACCTCGTCGCGGACCCGGTCCAGCAGCCGGGCCTTCTCGATGGCCACGGCGGCGAGGTCGGCCAGCGAGCTCATCAGGGAGAGCTCGTCGGGGTCGAAGTGCCGGATCCGGCGGCCGGCCACGTACAGGTTGCCGAGGTCGGTCTGCTCGGCCCGCAGCGGCACCGCCATGATGGAGTGCAGGCCCTCGGCCCGGACCACGTTGTCGATGACGTCGGAGTGGACGAAGCTGTCGTCGCGCAGGTAGTCCGCCGACCAGAACGGCGCGGACCGCTGGCGGGCCTGCCGGCCGACGCCGCCGGTCATGGGGACGGCGAAGCCCACGGTGATGGCGGAGGTGTGGCCGTCGGCGGCCCGCACGATGGACTGGTGGGCCGGGAAGTCGTGGAAGGTCACCCAGGACATGTCCAGACCGAGCAGCAGCCGGGCCCGACGGGTGATCACCTTCAGCAGGGTGTCGAGGTTGTACGGGTGGGTCAGGTCCCGTGCGGTGTCGACGAGTGCGCTGAGTCCGGCCTCGCGCTGCTGGCGGCGGGCGAACAGGCCGCGGATGCCGAGGGAGAGGTCCTTGGCCCGGGTCAGGCGGGCCAGGTCCGCCTCGTCCGCCCCGGCGGCGCGGGCGGTGTACACCAGATGCTCGAAGTCCTCGGCCGGTGCCTCGCGTGCCAGCAGCTCCAGCATCGCCGACACGTCTGTATGTGACCTTTGGCTCTCCGACATCACAATCGTCCCCCCTAGACGCCCCGCTGTGCTGCCTGCCCCGGTGGAACGTAGTGCGGTCAACAGGGCCCGGTCAACAATTACTTGAGTCCAGAGTGCCAGGTCAGAGCGACGCAGTGTGGCTGGGGCACCACTTGCAGGAGTCGATCCGGTTGTCTGGCCACCTTCATGTGGCACCCCGCGGCGATCACTCTGGGCGTGGCACCGGCACCGGTCGCCGCATCACATTCAGCCACGGGGGTCGGATGACGCAGGTCCGCAGTTTCGAAAGCTCGCTGCGCCGCAGCCGGATGTCCCGCGAAAGAGCGGACCGGCCGGCCGTATTCTCCCTGTGTGGGCTGGAATGGGACCTGCTGGACGACGTGTTCGCGCCGGTGTTCTCACCTTCAACGGTGATGGCGGCCGAATTCCTCGGACTGGGCCCGACCGCCGGGCCGGGGCCGGGAAGGGTGGCGCCGGGCGGCTCCTTCCTCGAAGTGGGCTGTGGGACCGGGGTGATCGCGGTCCTCGCGGCATTGGCTGGATCTGGTCAGGTGGTGGCCTCCGATATCAGTCCTCGGGCGGTGGAGAACGCCGCGGTGAACGCCGAACGGCACGGAGTACAGGACCGGATGCGGACGGTGCACAGCGATCTGTTCTCCGGTCTGACCGAGGGGGACCGCTTCGACACCGTCTTCTGGAGCTCCAACTACGTCCGGGCGCCCGACGACTACACCTACCAGTCGGTGCACGAGCGGGCCTACGTGGACTCCGGCTACCGCTGCCACCGGCGCTATCTGGACCAGGCGCCGCGCTGGCTGGCCCCGGGCGGCTCGGCGCTGCTGCACTTCAGCGACCGGGGGGACGTGCCGGCCCTGAACGCGCTGGCCGCCGACTGCGGGCGGGAACTGCGGGTGGTGCACAGCCGGCGGGTCCGGGAGCGGGACTACGGGGAGGAGGAGGTCGAGCACCTGCTCGTGGAGATCCTCCCGGCGGGGCCGGCGGGCTCCGGTGGGCCGGTGGGCCCCGGCGGCGGGGTCTCGCTCAGGGGCTGAGGAACCAGGAGTGCTGGAGGCGGTGGAGTTCCGCCGTCTCCAGCGAGTCGGCGACCTCGGAGATCCGGACGCCCAGCCCTTCGAGGTGCTCCAGGGCCAGCCGGCCCTCCGGGTGGGCGTTGAGCAGGGTGTCCCCGGACAGGTCCCCGCGGTCCGCGGCGCTCTCCAGTACCTCCAGCGAGGCGGCCTGACCGGTGTTGGTGCCGACCAGGGCGCTCACATGGCGGGGGGACAGGGCGGTCCACAGCAGACCCGGGGGCAGCGCACCGGCCGCCCGGAGCACCCGCCACCACTCCCCGCCCAGGCGTTCCTCGCGGAGCCGGTAGATCTGCCGGGCCACGGCCACGGCGGCGGTGTTCCGGGCCAGCGCGGCGGGTCCTTCGGCGGGCAGGGCCGCGAGCCGGTCGTTGACCGCGGTGTCCAGGGTCCCGACCGGTACCGAGGCGGTGCCGGTGATGGTCGCCAGATTGCGGCCCGCGGTCATGGCCCGCTCCAGACCGGTGAGGTAGGAGCTGAGCACCCGTTCGTAGCGGGCGGGGGAGAAGACCAGGTCGGCGTCGACCCCGATGCCCAGGGCCACGCAGTCCTCCAGGGCCGCCAGCCCGGCCCGGGTGGCCGGAATCCGCACCAGCAGATTGGGGCGGCCCACCGCGCTGTGGACGGCGCGGGCCGCGTCCACCAGGGCCTGGGTGTCATGGGCGACCCGCGGGTCCACCGGTACGGAGATCCGGCCGTGCCGACCCTCGCTGGAGACATAGGTCTCCCAGAGGGCGTCGCAGACGCGCCGGGCGGTGCCCGGATCGCCGTCGGAGGCCACCGCGCCGTGCAGCAGCGCGGTGTGGGCGGGTTGCTGCGGGGTGCGGGGCAGGAGGTCCGCCTCGCCCGCTGCCAGCCAGGGCGAAACTCCCTCTGCCGCCAGCTGCTTCAGCAGCGCCATGGCGGGTCGGCTCATCATGGGGCGAGCGTAGGGCTGTTCGCCCGGATGGCGCGCTTTTCTCCGGCCCTCCTTGTCAGGTTGGCGGTGATCGCTTCTGCAATGTGAAGGGTGGGGCGGAAGGGGTTGGGGCCCTGCTGGAGCGGGGTATTTGGGATTGCATTCCGAAAAAAGAACCCGGCAGGTGGGGGCCAGGAGTGGCTGGATTCCTCGGTTCAAACGGAATGGCGGCGACCGCCGGGGCTTCACGTTCGCTCTCGCGTTTCACGTGAAACATCGGCGGTCGCTCCGGCCGACCGGGGCCACCGGTCCGGTGACTCAGCCCCGCCGCGGGGCCCGCAGGGTGACGGCTGCCACCGCCATGGCCACCAGCAGCAGGGCCGCGCCCACCCCGAAGGCCAGGTGGTAGCCCTCGGTCAGTGCCCGGGCCGAGGAGCGGCCGGCCTCGGCCAGTGACTCCGAGCGGGCGGCCGCCAGGGTGGAGAGCACCGCCACTCCCAGGGCCATACCGATCTGCTGGGTGGTGTTGAACAGACCCGAGGCCAGTCCCGCGTCCTCGGCGCCGGCCCCGGACATGCCCAGGGAGGTCAGGGCCGGCAGGGCCAGTCCGAAGCCGGAGGCCAGCAGCATCACCGGCAGCAGGTCCCGCAGGTACTGGGCCTCCACGGGCAGCCGGGTCAGCCATCCCAGCCCCAGTACCAGCAGGCCCAGCCCCGTCAGCAGCACCGCGCGCTCGCCGAACCGGGCGGCCAGCCGGGTCGAGGCGCCCAGCGAGACCGCGCCGATCACCAGGGCCGCGGGCAGCATCGCCAGACCGGTGGCGGCCGCGCTGTAGCCGAGCACCTTCTGGAGGTAGAGGGCCACCAGCACCTGGAAGGCGAAGAGGGCGGCCACCATCAGCATCTGGACCAGGTTGGCACCGGCCACCGCGGCCGAACGGAAGATCCGCAGCGGCATCAGCGGAGTGGCCGCCCGGGCCTGGCGGACCGTGAACCCGGTCAGCAGGGCCACCGAGAGGATGCCCAGGCCCAGGGTGTGGGCGGAGGACCAGCCGTACTGCTCCACCTTCACCACGGTGTAGATGCCCACCATCAGCCCGGCCGTGACCAGCACGGCGCCGAGCACATCGGCACCGGCGCGCAGTCCCAGCCCGCGGTCCCCGGGCAGTGCGGGCACGGCCAGGGCCAGCGCGGCCAGCCCGATGGGCAGATTGATGAAGAAGATCCAGTGCCAGTCCAGCACATCGGTCAGCACCCCGCCCAGCACCTGGCCCAGCGAGGCGCCGGCCGCCCCGGTGAAGGAGAACACCGCGATGGCCCGGGACCGCTCACGGCCCTCGCCGAACAGGGTGACCAGGATCCCCAGGCTCACCGCCGCGGCCATCGCCGAACCCAGGCCCTGGAGGAACCGGGCGGCGATCAGCAGGCCCGGGGAGGCGGCGAATCCGGCCAGCAGCGAGGCACCCGTGAACACCGCGGTCCCGGCCAGGAACATCCGCTTGCGGCCGATCAGGTCCCCGAGCCGTCCGGCGAGCAGCAGCAGGCTGCCCACCGCGAGGCCCTGCTGCGCGGGCTGAACCTGCTGGTGCGGGGCGATCTGGAGACCCCCTCGGAGAGCCCCCGGGGCGCCCGCCGGGCCCGCCAGTAGGCCCTGCCCGCCGCACCGCCCCCACCTGCCCGCCGCACCGCCCGCGCCCTTCCGCCGCACCGCCCGCGCCCGTCCGCCGTACCGCCCGCGCCCCCGCGTCCGTCCCCCGGACGGTCCAGTCACCCGGCCGTCCGGCGGACCGTGGCGGACAGTGGGAAGAGGCACAAGGCCGGGGGGACGAGCACGCCGGAGGCGTACCAGCATGGGAATCTTCGACTTCCTCAAGCACGACAAGGACAAGGCACGGGAGCCCGCCGCCGAACCGGGCACCCCCGCCAAACCGGCCGGACAGGCCGAACAGCAGGCCCAGGACGCGGCCTCGGCGACCAGGATGGCCGCCGAGCGGATGGCCGCCCGGGCCCGAGCCGCCGCCCCGGCACCCGCACCGCCCAGGCCCGCGCCGGTCCAGCCCGCCACCCACACGCCCCCGGAGGCGGCGAAGCGCTCCGCCCCGCCCCGGCACACCCCGGTGCCCGACGCCGCCCGGCCGCCGGCCGCGGCGCCGCACACGGCCCCCGGCGCCGCCAAGCGGTCCGCGCCCAAGCCGGCCCCCGCCGCGAAGAAGCGCACCTACACCGTCCGCTCCGGGGACTCGCTCTCCGCCATCGCCCGGCGCGAGCTCGGCAACGAGGGGCGCTGGCGCGAGCTCTACGCCATGAACCGCGGGGTCATCGGCTCCAACCCGGACCTGATCCGCCCCGGACAGGTGCTCACCCTCCCGCACTGACCGCACCGAACGCACCCGTCCGCACGGACGCGGCGAGGGCCCGGAACCCGATCGGGTTCCGGGCCCTCGCGGGTCCGCCTGCCTCTTCAGTACCGGTTCGTACCGGTCAGCGCTTGTCGTCCGCGTCGGCGTCCGCCGCCCCGGCGGCCTCCTCGGCCTCCTTGGCCAGCAGTTCGTCCTCCAGGTTGGCCGGCTCGCCGTCCCGCGCCGAGAGCTCGGTCGCGGCCGGCGGCTCCACCAGCCAGTCCGGGTCGGACTGCTGGTCCCACCAGCGCCAGGCCGCGTAACCGACCCCGGCCACCAGCCCGACCAGCGCCACCGCGCGCAGCGCCCGGCCGCACTTCTCGCGCCGCTCCTGGCGGCGCAGCAGCCGGTGCACGTCCTGTGCGGTGACCTTGCCGCTCAGCGCCGCGTACGCCGCCGTGGAACGGGACGCGGCCTCCTCGGCCACCGGCTGCGCCGCGGCGATCGCCGACTCGATCTTCGGGGTCGTGTAGTCGGCCGCGTGCCGGGCCGCGAGACGGGTCTGGCGCACCGCCTTCACGGCCGCCCGGTCGACGTTCGGCGGCACATGGGTGCGGGCCTGGCGCAGCCTCGGGTGCAGATGGCAGTCGTAGGCGCTGCGGGCCTGCCGCGCCGCCTCGTGGGCCGCGCCCGAGACCGCGGGCGCCAGCCGCACGTTCGCCTCGTGCGCGTAGTGAGCGGCCGCTTCCTTCGCGTTCTCGGCGTACGGCGCCACCACGTCGGCTGCGTGACGCACGGTGTCCTTCGCACTCTCGGCCGCTGCGCGCACGCTGTCCTTGCGGGTCACAGGATCCTCCTCCTCGGTGGCGGACACAGGTCACCTTTCCACCCTTTGTCGGATCATGCCTGTCAAACCTCCGTCCGGCATGCGCGACAGGGCATACGAGTGGCCGAATCGGGCGATTTCTTGACCCTGCGGCACGCCGTGCGAGGATCGGGAACCGACAGTGATGACGAGGGAAGGCAGACCCGTGGCCGCGAAGCTCCACGCCACCTTGAAGACCAACCACGGCGACATCGAGATCGAGCTGCTGCCGAACCACGCCCCCAAGACGGTCCGCAACTTCACCGAGCTGGCCACCGGCAAGCGGGAGTGGACCCGCCCCAGCGACGGCCAGAAGACCACCGACCCGCTCTACGACGGCACCGTCTTCCACCGGGTCATCAGCGGGTTCATGATCCAGGGCGGCGACCCGCTGGGCAACGGGATGGGCGGTCCGGGCTACCAGTTCGCCGACGAGTTCCACCCCGACCTCGCCTTCACCGAGCCCTACCTGCTGGCCATGGCGAACGCCGGGCCGGGCACCAACGGCTCCCAGTTCTTCATCACCGTCGCCCCGACCGCCTGGCTGACCCGCAAGCACACGATCTTCGGCAGGGTCGCCGACAAGGCCGGGCAGGCCGTGGTCGACGCGATCGCCAAGCTGCCCACCAACCCGCGGACCGAGCGCCCGGTGGAGGACGTGGTCCTGGAGAGCGTGATCATCCGAGAGGTCTGAGCACTCCCGGCCCCGCGCCGCCGACCGAGGGAACCGATGGACACCTGCTACCGGCACCAAGAACGCGAGACCGGGATCCGCTGCACCCGCTGCGAGCGGCCGATCTGCCCCGACTGCATGATCAGCGCCTCGGTGGGCTACCAGTGCCCGGAGTGCGTGCGCGGGGCGCCGGCCGCGGTGCCGCGCACGGTCGCGGGAGCCCCGCTGACCGCCGGGGACCCCCATCTGGTCACCAAGGTCCTGATGGGGATCAACGCGGCGGTGTTCCTGCTGGTGCTGGCCAACCCGGCGCTGCTGCTGGACCTGGAGCTGCTGGGCCGGTTCCGCGCCTACGAGGGCGGCCCGGTCGAGGGGGTGTCCACCGGCGAGTACTACCGGCTGCTGACCTCGGTGTTCCTGCACCAGGAGTGGTGGCACATCGGCAGCAACATGCTGGGCCTGTGGGTGGTGGGCGGTCCGCTGGAGGCCGCCCTGGGCCGGGCCCGGTACCTGACCGTCTACCTGCTGTCCGGGCTGGCCGGCAGCGCCCTGGTGTACTGGCTGAGCGCACCGAACGTGGCCACCCTGGGCGCCTCGGGCGCGGTGTTCGGACTGTTCGGCGCCACCGCGGTGCTGATGCGGCGGATGCGGTACGACATGCGGCCGGTGGCCGGGATGCTCGCCCTGATGCTGGCGATGACCTTCATCCCGGCCGGGGTGTCCTGGCAGGCCCACATCGGCGGCCTGGTCGCGGGAGCGGTGGTCGGCGCCGGGATGGTGTGGCCCACCTCCGGGCACCGGAGCCGGGTGCTGGTGCAGTGGGCGGCGGGGGTGCTGGTGTTCCTGGCCTCGGCCGCGGTGATCGTCCTCAGGACGGCCGAGCTGACCCCCTGAGCGGCTCCCGGAGCAGGCGCCCGGGCCGCCCCGCCGGGCGGCCCCCGGGGTACCGCCGGCCCACGGTCCCGCCGAAGATCAGACCGGCGTCAACCGTGGGCCACCGATTACTTATCCACAGACCTTCGTATCTTTTCCTCAGGTGTGGATAGCGCTGTGGATAACTAAGGGGAGAACTTGCGCAGCGGTCCGCGCGGAGCTACTTCCACTGCGTGGAGACGCCGAACCCCGCCGCGATGAACCCGAAGCCGACCACGATGTTCCAGTTGCCCAGGGCCTCGACCGGCAGCTGGGTGTCGGTCACATAGAAGACGACGATCCAGGCCAGACCGATCAGGAACAGGGCCAGCATCACCGGGGCCACCCAGCTGCGGTTCGTCAGCTTGATCGCCTGCGCCTGCCTGGCGGGCGGCGGGGTGTAGTCGTCCTTCTTGCGGATACGTGACTTCGGCACGAGGGGCTCTCCTGTCGATGCGCTGGGGATCTGCCTCCCCCGGGCGTCAGTTAGCGTAGTGGGTCTTCGGCGTGTTGAAGGAGAAGGGTACGTTGAGCAATTCCGACGACTCCTCCGCGGGTCCCCGTCGCCGGGCCAGGCCGGTCCGGCTGCTGACCGCCGCCGTGTTCGCCCTGGCCGGGCTGATCTTCGTGACCAGCTTCAACACCTCCAAGGGTACGAACATCCGCACGGACGATTCGCTGCTGAAGCTCTCCGACCTGATCCACCAGCGGTCCCAGGACAACAAGGCCCTGGAGGAGGGCACCGCGGCCGTCCGCCGGGAGGTCGACGCCCTCGCCGACCGCGACGACGGCAGCACCCGCGCCGAGGACGCCCGGCTCGCCGCCCTGCGCACCGAGGCCGGCACCGAGGAGCTCTCCGGCAAGGGCCTCACCGTGACCCTCAACGATGCCCCGCCTGGCGCCACCGCCCGCATCCCCAACGTGCCCGAACCCCAGCCCAACGACCTGGTCATCCACCAGCAGGACCTGCAGGCCGTGGTCAACGCCCTCTGGCAGGGCGGCGCCGAGGGCATCCAGGTGATGGACCAGCGGCTGATCTCCACCAGCGCGGTCCGCTGCGTCGGGAACACCCTGATCCTCCAGGGCCGCGTCTACTCCCCGCCGTACAAGGTGACCGCGGTCGGCGACCCGGGCGCGCTGGAGAAGGCCCTGGCCGCCTCCCCGGCCCTGCAGAACTACCAGCTCTACGTGAACGCGTACGGCCTGGGCTGGAAAGTCGACCGGCACAGGGCGGTGACTCTGCCCGGCTACTCGGGCACAGTGGACCTCCACTATGCGAAGCCGGTGGGCACGGCCGATCCGACGGGATCCGGCACCACGGACACGGGGGACGCGGGGGACGCCGGAGGGACCCGGAGCCCGTCGTGAGGCCGCCGTCCGCCTGGTGGTGCGGACCCTCAGCGAGCTGTGCCTGACGGCCGGCACGCTGATCGTGCTGTTCGTGGCGTACGTCCTGTTGTGGACCGGGGTCAAGGCCGACCGGGCGATGGACGGGGAGATGGAGCGGCTGCGCGAGCGCTGGGCGGCCGCCGCCGCACCGGCCCCCGCACCGACCGGGCCCGCTGCGTCCGGCCGGCCCGACCCCGGCCGGCCCGACCCCGGCCGGCCCGACCCCGGCCGGCCCGACCCCGGCCGGCCCGCCGCGGGCCCCCCGCGCGGACTGGCCTTCGCCGAGATGTCCATCCCCCGCTTCGGCCCGGACTGGGTCAAGCCGGTGCTGGAGGGCACCGGAACCGACCTCCTGAAGAAGGGCCTCGGACACTACGAGGGCAGCGCCCTGCCCGGCCGCACCGGCAACTTCGCGGTGGCCGGCCACCGGCGCACCTACGGCGACCCCTTCAAGGACTTCCCCGCCCTGCGGCCCGGGGACGCCGTGGTCGTGAAGGACGGCACCGCCCGCTACACGTACACCGTCCGCAACCGGCCGCTGCGCACCCTGCCCACCGACACCGGGGTGGTGGCACCGGTCCCGCGCCGCTCGCCGTTCACCGCCCCCGGCCGCTACCTGACACTCACCACCTGCGATCCGGAGTGGGGACACAGCCACCGCCTTATCGTGTGGGCGGAACTGACCGAGACAAGGCCGGTGCGCGGCACCAGCCTCTAGTCTGTTCCGGTAACGCACGGGGGGTACGGGAAGGACGACGGGCGTCATGTACGGCTGGATCTGGCGGCATCTGCCGGGGAACGCGTGGATTCGCGCGCTGATCTCCCTGGCCCTCGTGCTGGCCGTGGTGTTTGTGCTGTTCCAGTACGTCTTCCCGTGGGCCGAGCCGCTTCTCCCGTTCAACGATGTGACAGTCGACGAGGGATCGGGAGCCAATCCGTGAGCGCGCGCATTCTGGTTGTGGACAACTACGACAGCTTCGTCTTCAACCTGGTCCAGTACCTCTACCAGCTCGGTGCCGAGTGCGAGGTGCTGCGCAACGACGAGGTGGAGCTGGCCCACGCCCAGGACGGCTTCGACGGCGTGCTGCTGTCCCCCGGCCCGGGCACCCCGGAGGAGGCCGGCGTCTGTGTGGACATGGTCCGGCACTGCGCGGGCACCGGGGTCCCGGTCTTCGGCGTCTGCCTGGGCATGCAGTCCATGGCGGTCGCCTACGGGGGCGTGGTGGGCCGCGCGCCCGAGCTCCTGCACGGGAAGACCTCCCCGGTCTCCCACGAGGGCCTGGGGGTCTTCCAGGGCCTTCCGTCGCCCTTCACGGCCACCCGCTACCACTCGCTGGCGGCGGAGCCCCTGACGGTCCCCGAGGAGCTCCAGGTGACCGCCTGGACCGAGGACGGCATCATCATGGGCCTGCGCCACCGGGAGCACGACGTGGAGGGCGTGCAGTTCCACCCCGAGTCGGTGCTCACCGAGTGGGGCCACCGGATGCTCGCGAACTGGCTGGTCCGCTGCGGTGACGCCGGAGCCGTGGAGCGCTCGGTGGGGCTGGCCCCGGTGGTGGGCAAGGCCCTCGCGTGACCGCGTACGCGCCGCCCGTGCCCTCCGGGGGCCGGGCCGCGCGGCGCAGGGCTGCCCAGGAGGCGGCCAGACGGGCCCGCCGGCGGCGCCGGGGCGGCCCGCTGGTGATCGCCGGCCGGGCGGTCGGGGAGCTCTTCATCACCCTCGGCCTGCTGATGCTCCTCTTCGTCACCTACCAGCTCTGGTACACCAACGTGCTCGCGCACCGGCAGGCCGACGGGGCCGCGGGCTCGCTCCGGCAGGACTGGGACCGGGCGGCGGCCGCCCCGGCCCCGGCGCCCACCGCGTTCTCCCCCGGCGAGGGCTTCGCCATCCTGTACCTGCCCACCCTGGACGTGAAGGTCCCGGTGGCGGAGGGCACCAGCAAGCCCGAGGTGCTCGACCGGGGCATGGTCGGGCACTACGCGGAGGGCGCCCTGAAGACGGCGATGCCCTCCGACCGGCAGGGGAACTTCGCGCTCGCCGGGCACCGCAACACCCACGGCGAACCCTTCCGGTACATCAACCGGCTGCGGCCCGGGGACCCCGTCGTGGTGGAGACCCGGGACGCCTACTACACCTACGAGACGGCCGCCACGCTGCCGCAGACCTCCCCCGCCAACGTGGCGGTGATCGCCCCGGTGCCGGCCGGCTCCGGGTTCACCGGCCCCGGCCGGTACATCACCCTGACCACCTGCACCCCGGAGTTCACCAGCACCTACCGGATGGTCGTATGGGGCAGGATGGTCGACGAACGCCCCCGGAGCCAGGGCCCCCCGCCCGCGCTCACCAGCCCGTAGAGGACCGCCCCCGTGCCACGTGCCGACGCAGCCACCGCAGCCGACCAGGAGCGCGGACGTGCCGGACGGCGCCGGCACCGGCTCGCGGCGGTGCTGGGCCTGCTGGGCGAGCTGCTGATCACCGCGGGGCTGGTGCTCGGCCTGTTCGTGGCCTACTCGCTGTGGTGGACCAATGTCCTGGCCGACCGGACCGCGGCGGCGCGCGGCGACGCCGTCCGCGAGCAGTGGCTGGCCGGCGACACCGCTCCGCCGCCCGCCGCGGGCCCGGCCGCCCCGGGGGAGCTGGACACGGCCGACGGGATCGGCTTCCTGCACGTGCCCGCGATGGACGACGACGAGGTGCTGGTGAAACCGGGCACCTCCCCCGGTGTGCTGAACGACGGGGTGGCCGGCTATTACACGGAACCGGTGAAATCCGCATTGCCGTGGGACGCCTCCGGCAATTTCTCCCTGGCCGCCCACCGGGACGGGCACGGGGCGAAATTCCACAACATCCACAAACTGCGGACCGGCGATCCGATCGTCTTCGAGACGAAGGACACCTGGTACGTCTACAAGGTGTTCGCGGAATTGCGGCAGACCTCGAAGTACAACGTGGACGTGCTGTCCCCGGTGCCGAGGGAATCCGGCCGGACCAAGGCCGGCCGCTACATCACCCTGACCACCTGCACCCCGGTCTACACCTCGAAGTACCGGTACATCGTGTGGGGCGAACTGACCCGCACCGAGCGGGTGGACGCGGCCCGCACCCCGCCCGCCGAACTCCGCTGACCCGCCGCCGCCCCCGCCCGGTCCGCTAGCGCAGCACCTGCAGCGGGGCCCCGCCGGACCAGGCCGCCAGCAGCTCGCGGTGCACGGCGGTGACCCCGCCCTCGGCGGCCATGGCCAGCGCCTCCTGGGTGAAGGAACAGGGCGCCGCGTAGAGGGCCACCTCGGCCCGGTGCAGCACCTTGGCGGCCCCCAGGAACCGCTCCATCTCGGCGCTCAGCACATGCCTCAGCGGGGCGTACGCGGCGCACTGGACGGCCACCCGGCGGCCGTCCGCGGTACGGGCCCCGATGGCGACCCCGCGGTCGCCCTGACCGCCGTACACGAGCACCTCGGTGCAGCCGTCCCGGCGCAGCAGCCCGGCCACGTGGTGGGTGAACCGCTGCGCGTCCATCGCCTCGACGGCGGCCAGCGCCCCGGAGGGCGCGGGGACGCCCCGGGCGCGCTCGTGGCGGTCGATGTGCTCCTGGATCAGGTCCACGTCCCCGCGGAGCGAGAGCAGCTCCCTGCGGTGCTCCCCGGAGGTCTCGACGAGGGCGTTCAGCATCGGGGTCACCGCGGTCCGGAACACCCGCCCGGTCCGCCCGTCGAGCTGCGCCTCGATCCGCTCGCCGATCTCCTCCCAGGGGGAGCGGGCGGGGCTGTGGACAGAGCTCGCGGAGTTATCCACAGGCTGTGCGTGTGTGGAGAACTCGGCGTCGAGGAGGTAGGTACGCACCTGACGTGCGGTTTCGCTGTCGCGGAGGAGCATTCCCACGTTGAGGACGGCCCGTCGGGGGAACAGCGCGAGCGAGCGGGCGCGGGTCTGAACCCCACTGAGCGCCTTGAAGGCGCTCAGTGGGGCGCCGGTCAGCGTGTGGTACCCGCTGGCCTCCAGTTCCTCGCGGTGGTCGATCACCAGGGAACGGACTGCCTTCACCGGAACCTCGTAGTACGCCGCCACCATCTCCGTGGTCACGTGCAGGTCGTCCGGCAGCATCGTCAGGGCCTTCACCCGGTCCAGCACCTCCGTGCGCTCCGCGATGCCGCTGCGCAGGGTCCTGGACTCCAGGAGTACCGATTCGTCGATCATGGTCGTTTCCCACCCTTCCGGGGCGGAACCTGATATCCCACCCCATTTGGCCCAACGAGCCGGTGGCATATGCGGTAACGCCGGAAGCCCGGCCCCCGAAAAGTGGGGACCGGGCTTCCGGTAAAGGTGAGGAAGGGTCAGGATCAGCCGAAGTCGAACCAGCCGGAGTTGTCCCCGTTGTTTCCGTTGTCCCCGCCGTTGCCGCCGTTTCCATTGCCGCCGTTGTTCGGGTCGCCGCCGAAGGTGGCCACGTTCACGGTGGAATTCGGCGGGACCTTCTGGCCGACGTTGGGCGAGGTGCCGGTGATCCGGGCGTTGTCGTCCGAGGGGCCGCCGTTGATGACCTGGCCGAGCGACAGGCCCTTCTCCTGAAGCAGCACCCGGGCCTCGGCGAGGGTCCGGCCGAGCAGCTGCGGGACCTCGACCTCGGCCGCGGCCTTGGCGATCTCCACGTTGACCACGGTGTCCGGGGAGACCTCGGAGCCGGCCGGCTCGCTCTGGCCGATGACGGACTTCTCCTTCTCCGTGGACTCGACCTCGGTGGTGCTGCCCAGTTTGAGGTCGTTCTCCTGGAGCTTCTTGCGCGCCTCGGCGACCGACAGGCCCTTCAGGTCCGGGACGATCACCTTGGAGGGCTTCCGGGAGACCGTCAGGACGACCGTGGACCCCTTGGCGACCTGGCTGCCGGCCTGCGGGCTCTGCTTGAGGACGATGCCCGGGGTGCGGCTGGACTCCTCGGTCTTGCGCTCGACGACGAAGCCGAGCTCCTTCAGCCGGGCCTCCGCCGTGTCCGCGTCGGAGTCGACCATGTCGATCAGCTGGACCTTGGGCGCACCGGTGGAGACCTTGACCTTGATCTCCTCGCCCTTGTCCAGGCGGGTGCCCGGTTCCGGGTTCTGCGAGCAGATCAGGTTCTTGTCCTGGTCCGGGCAGGGCTCCTCGGCCTCCTTGACCACCTTGAGCCCGATGTTGCCCGCGTTCCGGGAGGCGTCCTCGAAGCTGAGGCCGGCCAGCTTGGGCACGGTGGGCCGGTTGTCCGCGCCGTTGCCGGACAGCGAGCGGCCGATCAGGATGGCGCCGACCAGGACCAGGATGCCCGCCGCGACGAGCAGCACCGTGGAGGCCCTGCTCTTCTTCTGGCGGCGGCGCGGGCCGCCCTGGTCGTAGCCCTGGTCGGGGTAGTAGCCGCCGTCGCCGGGGGGCATCGGGGGCATCATCGAGGTCTGGCCGGGCTCGGCGGTGCGCAGGGCGGTGGTGGGCTGGTCGTAGCCCTGGTGCCCGTGGCCGTGGCCGTGCCCGTAGGTGCCGTTGGGGTCGGGGTAGCCGTAGCCGGCGGCGCCCATCGCGGCGGTGGCGGCGACCGGCTGGCCGTCGAGGCAGGCCTCGATGTCGGCGCGCATCTCGTCGGCCGACTGGTACCGGTAGTCGGGGTCCTTGACCAGTGCCTTCAGGACGATGGCGTCCATCTCGGGCGTGATCTCGGCATCGAAGTTCGAGGGGGGCTGGGGCTCTTCCCGGACGTGCTGGTAGGCCACCGCCACCGGGGAGTCGCCGACGAACGGGGGCCGGACCGTCAGCAGCTCGTAGAGCAGGCAGCCGCTGGAGTAGAGGTCGGACCGGGCGTCGACCTGCTCGCCCTTGGCCTGCTCCGGGGAGAGGTACTGGGCGGTGCCGATGACCGCGGCGGTCTGCGTCATGGTCATGCCGGAGTCGCCCATGGCGCGGGCGATGCCGAAGTCCATCACCTTGACCTGGCCGGTGCGGGTCAGCATCACGTTGGCCGGCTTGATGTCGCGGTGGACGATGCCGGCCCGGTGGGAGTATTCGAGGGCCTGGAGGATGCCGATGGTCATTTCCAGGGTGCGCTCGGGCAGCAGTTTGCGGCCCGAGTGCAGGAGCTCGCGCAGGGTCGACCCGTCGACGTACTCCATCACGATGTACGGGATGGAGATGTTGTCGACGTAGTCCTCGCCGGTGTCGTAGACCGCGACGATCGCCGGGTGGTTCAGCGAGGCGGCCGACTGGGCCTCGCGGCGGAACCGGGCCTGGAAGGACGGGTCGCGTGCGAGGTCGGCGCGCAGGGTCTTGACTGCGACGGTACGGCCGAGCCGGGTGTCGTGGGCGAGGTAGACCTCGGCCATGCCACCGCGGCCGAGCACGTGGCTCAGCTCGTACCGGCCGCCGAGGCGACGCGGCTCTTCCATAACTTCCAGCCCTCTCCGTCAGTCCCGACCGCACCCGTGTGTGGTCCGGCGGTGTGCTGTTCGCGCAAAGGCTACCGGCCGATCGGGGGAGATCGGTTCGCGACCACAGGCCGATACCGGACCGGTACAGTCTGCGCTCGCCGGTCCGGTCCCGGCCGTGGCCGGTATCCGCCTCAGCCGCGGTTCTTGAGCACCGCTTCCATCACGGCCTTGGCCACCGGTGCGGCCAGTCCGCCACCGCTGATGTCGTCGCGCTCGGCGGCGCTGTCCTCGATGACCACGGCGACGGCCACCGGGGACTCCTCGCCGGTGTCGGCGTAGGAGATGAACCAGGCGTACGGGCGCTTCTTGTTGTTCTCGCCGTGCTGGGCGGTACCGGTCTTTCCGCCGACCTTGACGCCCTTGATCTTCGCGTTGCCGCCGGTGCCCTTCTCGACGACGTTGATCATCATCTCCTGGACCTTCTGGGCGGTCTCGGCGCTCATCGGGCGGCTCATCTCGTCCGGCTCGTGCCGGTCGATGACGTCCAGGTTGGGGGCGGTGCGCTCCTGCACCATGTACGGCTTCATCAGCTTGCCGTCGTTGGCGACGGCCGCGGCGACCATGGCCATCTGGAGCGGGGTGGCGGCGGTGTTGAACTGGCCGATGGAGCTCTGGGCGTTGCCGTCGCGGCTCATGTTCTTGTCGTAGACGCTGGCGAAGGCGCGGACCGGGGTGTCGATCTTCTCGTTGTTGAAGCCGAACTTCTCCGCCGTCTCGACCATGTTGTCCCGCTTCACCTTGTCGCCGAGGTTGGCGAACACGGAGTTGCAGGACACTTCGAGGGCGAAGTTCAGGCTCGCCTTCTCGCAGCCCTTGGCGTGGTTGACCATCGGGGTGCGGGTGCCGGGCAGGATGTACGGCTCGGGGGTGTCGGTGGGGGCGTTGATGTCGGTGACCACCCCGTGTTCCAGGGCCGCGGCCGCGGTGACCACCTTGAAGGTGGAGCCGGGCGGGTAGGTCTCCCGCAGGGCCCGGTTGACCAGGTTCTTGTCCTTGCTGTCCTTCAGCTCCGACCAGGCCTTGCCGTCCTTGTTGGAGTTTCCGGCGAAGGACGAGGGGTCGTAGGAGGGGGTGGAGACCAGGGCGAGGATGGCGCCGGTCCGCGGGTCGATCGCGGCGACGGCCCCCTTGCGGTTGCCCAGCTTGTCGAAGGCGGCCTTCTGGGCGGCGGCGTTCAGGGTGGTGACGACGTTGCCGCCCTGCTTCTTGTCCCCGGTGAACATCCCGATGGTGCGGTCGAAGAACAGCCGGTCGTCGTTGCCGGTGAGGATGCCGTCCTCCAGGGACTCCAGCTGGGTGGAGCCGAAGGCCTGCGAGGCGTAGCCGGTGACGGGGGCCCACATGGGGCCGTCGAGGTAGGTCCGCTTGTACTTGTAGTCGCTGCCGTCGGTGACCGCGGACCCGGTGATCGCCTTGCCCTGGACGATGATGTTGCCGCGTTCCTGGGCGTACTGGGCGATCTGGACCCGGCGGTTCTCCTTGCGGGTGGAGAGGTCCTCGGCCTGGACGTACTGGAGCCAGTTGGTGCGGATCAGCAGCGCGAGGATGAGCAGCCCGCAGAAGATCGAGATGCGGCGCAGGGGCTTGTTCATGACGGGCGGACCACCTGGGTCATCTCGGAGTCGGGGGACGGTGCGGGGGCCGGGGCGGGGCGGCGTGCGGTGTCGCTGATCCGGATGAGGATGCCGATGAGGGCCCAGTTCGCTAGGACGGAGGAGCCGCCGGAGGCGAGGAAGGGCATGGTCATGCCGGTGAGCGGGATGAGGCCCATCACACCGCCGGCGACCACGAAGATCTGCAGGGCGAAGGCGCCGGAGAGGCCGATCGCGAAGAGCTTGCCGAAGGGGTCGCGGGCGGCCAGGGCGGTGCGTACGCCGCGCTCGATGATCAGGCCGTAGAGCAGGAGGAAGGCCATCACACCGGCCAGGCCGAGCTCTTCGCCGACGGTGGAGAAGATGAAGTCGGAGTTGGCGGCGAAGCCGATCAGGTCGGACTTGCCCTGGCCCCAGCCGGAGCCGAGGACCCCGCCCGAGCCGTAGCTCATGATCGACTGTGCGACCTGCTCGCAGGCGCCGGCGTCGAGGCCGCCGCGGCCCCAGCAGCCGAAGGGGTCGAGCCAGGCGTTCACCCGGGCCTCGACGTGTCCGGAGAAGGAGGCGACGACCACGGCGCCGCCCACGGACATCAGCAGGCCGATGACGATCCAGCTGGTCCGCTCGGTGGCCACGTACAGCATGATCACGAACATGCCGAAGAACAGCAGGGAGGTGCCGAGGTCGTTCTCGAAGATCAGGATGAGCAGGCTCATCGCCCAGATCATCAGGATCGGGCCGAGGTCGCGGCCGCGCGGCAGGTAGAGGCCCATGAAGCGGCGGGAGGCCAGGGCCAGGGCGTCGCGCTTGACCATCAGGTAGCCGGCGAAGAACACCGCCAGGACGATCTTCGCGAACTCGCCGGGCTGGATGGAGAACCCGCCGACCCTGATCCAGATCTTGGCGCCGAACACGTCGGCGCCCAGCCCCGGGATGATCGGCAGGATCAGCAGCACCAGGGCGGCGGCCATCGAGATGTAGGTGAACCGCTGGAGCACCCGGTGGTCCTTCAGGACCAGCAGCACGCCCGCGAACAGGGCGATGCCCAGGGCCGTGTAGATCATCTGGTTGGGCGCGGACGGGGTGAACGCCCCGTAGGACCGCTTGGCGAGGTTCTGCAGCCGCTCGGACTGGTCCAGCCGCCAGATCAGCACCAGGCCGAGGCCGTTGAGGAGCACGCCGAGCGGCAGCAGCAGCGGGTCGGCGTACTTGGCGTAGCGGCGGACCACGAGGTGGGCGACGCCGGCCACGGCGGCGAGCGCCAGCCCGTAGACGAACATGCCGGGCGGCAGTTTGCCGTCGATGGCCAGGCCCACATTGGCGTAGGCGAAGATCGTGATGACCACCGCGAACCCGAGCAGCATCAGCTCGGTGTTGCGCCGGCTCGGCAGCTCGATGGCGCCGATGGTGGTCGTGTTGGTGACTACGCTCATGATGTGACGGGCCCCCTGTGCCCGCGTGTGACGTCCTCTGCCGCCTCTGCCGCTGCTGCTGTTACTTCCCGCACACGCCGACGCGCTGCTGTTCCTCCGGAGTCAGCGCGCTGTCCGCGGGCGGCGGCTGCTTGTTCGTTTCGGCGGTCCGCCGGATCTCGTCCTTCTTGCAGGCGGAGGCCTGGACGGCGAGTTCGTCGATCTTCTGGCGGGCGCCTTCCAGCGTGCTCTCGCTGATGGTGGCCTCGACCAGCTTCTTCTTGAACGGCGGCAGGTGCTTCAGCTCGATGTCCGGCCGGTCGGTCTCGACCTTGGACAGGTTCAGCGGACCGAGGTCCTGGCTGATGCCCCGGAAGAGGGCCACGTGCCCGTCCTTGACCCCGACGAAGTACTGGGTCTGGGTCCAGCGCCAGCCCGCGTACAGACCGCCGCCGACGACCCCGAGGGCCAGCAGCGTGATCAGTGAGCGGCCCACCCAGCGGGAGCCCTTGCCGCGCCGCCGCCTCGGGTGGTCGTAGGTGTCGTCGTAGTCGGGGTCGGCGGCGTAGGCCTCCGGTTCCCCGAAGGTGCCGTAGCCGCCGCCGGCGCCCGCGTCCCCGTAGCCCTCGGGGCCGGTGTCGCCGTAGCCGTTGTGGCCCTCGCCGCTGCCGGGCGGCCCGAAGGCGCCCTGGGCGGGCGGCCGGCCCTGCCGGCCGAGGCCGGAGGCGCGGCCCGCGGGGGTCTGCATGGCGTTGCCGCCGTCGAACAGCTGGTGCTGGTTCTCGGCCACCGCCCCGACCACCACGGGGGTGTCGTTGAGCTGGGCGGCGAGGGTGTCCCCGCTGTCGGTGTCGAGGACGTCGGCGACGATGCAGGTGATGTTGTCGGGGCCGCCGCCGCGCAGGGCCAGCTGGATCAGCGACTGCACGGTCTCGTGCGGGCCGTGGTAGTCGGCGAGGGTCTCCTCCAGGGTCTGGTGGGAGACCACCCCGGAGAGCCCGTCGGAGCAGATCAGATAGCGGTCGCCGGCCCGGACCTCGCGGATGGAGAGGTCCGGTTCCACGTGCTCGCCGCTGCCCAGGGCGCGCATCAGCAGCGAGCGCTGCGGATGGGTGGTGGCCTCTTCCTCGGTGATCCGGCCCTCGTCGACCAGCCGCTGCACCCAGGTGTGGTCCTGGGTGATCTGGGTGAGGACGCCGTCGCGCAGCAGATAGGCGCGGGAGTCCCCGACGTGCACCAGGCCCAGCCGCTGCCCGGTCCACAGCAGGGCGGTCAGGGTGGTGCCCATCCCCTCCAGCTGCGGGTCCTCCTCGACCATGACGCGCAGCACGTCGTTGGCGCGCTGCACGGCCACGCCGAGGGCGGTGATGATGTCGGATCCGGGCACGTCGTCGTCGAGCTGCACCAGGGTGGAGATCACCTCGGAGGAGGCGACCTCGCCCGCGGCCTGGCCGCCCATGCCGTCGGCGATGGCGAGGAGGCGGGGCCCGGCGTAGCCGGAGTCCTCGTTCCCCTCGCGGATCATGCCCTTGTGCGAACCGGCCGCGAATCGCAGGGACAGACTCATGCGCACCTGCCCACTCGACGCCGACTCCGGGTACAACCGGTCTCGACGAGCCACACTGCCCACCCTCCGGTCGGGAGCGCGCCGGCTGCTGCGGCTCGCTCGCTCCGCTCGCTCATTCTCGTACTACTTCCGCAGCTCGATGACGGTCTTGCCGATGCGGATCGGGGCGCCCGGTGGGATGGGCGTCGGGGTGGTCAGCCGGGTCCGGTCGAGATACGTGCCGTTGGTGGACCCGAGATCCTCGACGATCCACTGGCCGTCACGGTCGGGGTAGATCCTGGCATGGCGGCTGGAGGCGTAGTCGTCGTCCAGCACGATCGTCGAGTCGTGGGCCCGGCCGAGGGTGATGGTCTGCCCCTGCAGGGTGACCGTGGTGCCCGTGAGGGTGCCTTCGGAGACGACGAGCTTGGTGGGTGCGCCGCGCCGCTGGCGCTGCTGCGGGGGCGCGCCCGCGGCGGGCCGCCCGGCCGGCTGGTTCTGGGCGCGGGTGTCCGCGCCGCCGCCGCGCCGGGATCCGCGCTGGGTCACGCGGGTCCCGAAGAGGTCGCTGCGGATGACCTGGACGGCCACGATGACGAACAGCCACAGAACGGCCAGGAAACCCAACCGCATGACCGTCAGGGTCAGCTCTGACATTGCCCCCGCTTCACCCTTCGGCTTGCCGGTAAATGATGGTGGTGGAACCCACGACGATCCGCGAGCCGTCGCGGAGCGTAGCGCGGGTGGTGTGCTGCCCGTCCACCACGATGCCGTTGGTGGACCCGAGATCCTGGATCGTCGAGGGCGTTCCGGTCCGGATCTCACAGTGCCGGCGGGAGACGCCGGGGTCGTCGATCCGCACGTCGGCTTCGGTGCTTCGGCCGAGTACGAGCGTCGGGCGCGAGATCTGGTGGCGGGTGCCGTTGATCTCGATCCAGCGGCGCGTGCCCGCGCCACCGGAGGGTACGGGGGCGGGGCCGCCGGTGCGGTGCTGGGCGCCGCCGGGCGGCGGCGCGCTGGGCATCGGCGGGGCCGCGGCCGGCGGGTAGCCGTAGCCTCCCGGCCGTCCCTGGCCCTGTCCCTGCGGCGGCTGGCCCTGGCCCTGCGGGTGCTGGGGGGCCTGCGGCTGGGAGGTGGAGGACGCCAGGGTGCGGCTGCGGACCCGGTAGAGGCCGGTGTCGAGGTCCTCGGCCTTCTCCAGGTGCACCTTGATGGTGCCCATGAAGGTGTACCGCTGCTGCTTGGCGTAGTCGCGGACGAGGCCCGCGAGCTCGTCGCCGAGCTGCCCCGAGTACGGGCTGAGCCGCTCGTAGTCGCCGGCCGAGAGCTCCACGATGAAGTCGTTGGGGACGACGGTCCGCTCGCGGTTCCAGATCGTGGCGTTGTTGTCGCACTCGCGCTGGAGCGCGCCGGCGATCTCCACGGGCTGGACCTCGGACTTGAACACCTTGGCGAAGGTGCCGTTCACCAGACCTTCGAGTCGCTGCTCGAACCGCTTCAGGACTCCCATGGGGCACCTCCTCCGTTGCTGTTCCGTCGCTGTCGCCCTGTACTGCTTACTGATCGTATCCACGCGTGGGGGATTCGGCTGGTTCCCCTCCTGCCCCGCGGCGAGGAGTGTTGCTCCTCACTAGGGATCGTAGGGGTGGCCCCCGGACAGTGTCCCGCACCGGACGGCAGGTGCGGGAGGGGCCGTCCCCGACGGCTGCCGGTGCCCCCGGGAAAGCGATTTCAATCCTCCCTCGTCATCGTGTTAGTGTTCCGATGTCGCCAGGGGAACGGCCCGCAAGGGAAGAACCACTGGGACGCTGCTCGGGCGAGTGGCGGAACGGCAGACGCGCTGGCTTCAGGTGCCAGTGTCCTTCGGGACGTGGGGGTTCAAATCCCCCCTCGCCCACAGATTGAACCCCCGATTCGGAGAGATCCGGATCGGGGGTTCTTCGTTGTGCGCCGTACGACTTTCGTCTCCGGGGGCGCGACGAAAGAGGACGGCGGCCGGCGGCCGGAGTTGCCTAGGGTCGGCCGGGTGGATGTGACGGTGAGGGCGAGGGCGCAGGCCGGCTGGGACTGGCTGCGGGGTCCGGAGCGGTGGACCCGGCGGGCGCTGGCCGGGGACCTGGTCGCGGTGGCCGTGATGGTACTCATCGGATTCGGGGTGGAGGAACTCGACGGCGGGGGCTGGCTGCGGAAGACGGCGAGCGCGCTCGCCGTGCTGGCGCTGGTGCTGCTGCGCCGCCGGCTGCCCGCGTCCACCCTGCTGGCCGCCAGCCTGCTCAGCGCGGTGCTGCCGGGAACCCTGCTGGTCAGCCTGGTGGCGGGCTGGTCGGCGGGCCGCCGGATCGTCGGCACCGGCCGGGCGGTGGGCGTGTTCGCGCTGTCCTTCCTGCTGTACGTGGGCGGCTCGCTGGCGGTGGACTGGTCCTGGTCCCGGCCGCTGCTGCTGGTCGTCTTCGTCACGCTGATGTACCTGGCGATGGTGCTGACCCCGGGCCTGGCCAGCCGTTACTGGTCCCAGCGGCGGACCCTGCTGCACGCCCTCCAGGAGCGCAACGCCCAGCTGATGCGGGAGCGGGCGATGGTGGCGGGGCAGGCGCGGCTGCGGGAGCGGCAGCGGATCGCCCAGGACATGCACGACAGCCTGGGGCACCAGCTGGCGCTGATCTCGGTGCACACCGGCGCCCTGGAGGTGGACCGGGAGCTGACGGACCGGCAGCGGGGGGCGGTCGGGGTGCTGCGGCAGGCCTCGGTGTCGGCCATGCACGAGCTCCGCGAGGTGGTCGGCATCCTGCGGGACGGGGTGGAGGCCCCGGCCGGGGAGGACGAGCAGGTCGCCCGCGGGGTCGCCGGGATCGACGGGGTGGTGGCCGCGGCCCGGGCGGCGGGCACCGAGGTGGCGCTGAACCGGGTGGGCGGGCCGCGGCCGCTGGCCCCGGCCTGCGACCACGCCGCGTACCGGATCGTGCAGGAGGCGCTGACCAACGCCTACAAGCACGCGCCGGGGGCGCCGATCTCGGTGGAACTGCGGTACGAGGACGACTCGCTGGTGGTGGAGATCGCCAACGGGCCGGCCGCCGGCCCGGCCGCCGGCGAGGTGGTGTCCGGCGGGCAGGGCCTGACCGGGCTGCGCGAACGGGCCCGGCTGGTCGGCGGGATGGTGCACGCCGGGCCGGTGGACGGGGGCGGCTTCCGGGTGGCCGGGGTGCTTCCGTACGGGGCCGAGACCGCCGGGCCCGGGCTGCGGCCGGGGGTCGCCGACGACTTCCGGCAGCAGGCGCCGGTGCCGCTCGGGGCGCCGGCGGCGGACTGGCCGGCGGTCGACCGCGAGCTGGTGTTCGGCCGCCGCAGCAGGGCCGGCGGGTTCGCGCTGGGCTGCGGGATCGCCTTCGCGGCGGTGGTGCTGCTGGTGATCGTGCTCGGTGCCGGAGTGGTGCTGGTGCTGTCCTCGGTGACCGAGGGGATGATCGACCGCTCCGAGTACGACGGGGTCCGGGTGGGGATGGCCGAGCAGGAGGTCCGGGACCGGCTGCCGAGTGGGGACAGCGTCTTCACCCCGGGGCTGCACGACGGCGGCCCGCCGAGGCCGGAGGGCACCTCCTGCCTGGTGCTGATGTCCACCGAGTCGGGCTCCAGCCTGGCGGACGAGCCGGTGTTCCGCTTCTGCTTCAAGGACGGCAAGCTCGTCGAGAAGCAGGCGTACGAGATCAGGCGGTAGCGGGAGTGGAAACAGGCGGAGCGGGGCGCACGGGCGCCGGGGCGCGGTCCGGTCGGGCCGCGGGGCGTGCGGTGCGGGTGGTGATCGCCGACGACGAGCCGCTGATCCGGGCCGGGATCCGGATGATCCTGACCTCGGACCCGGAGATCGAGGTGGTCGCGGAGGCCGGCAACGGCCGCGAGGCGGTGGACCTGGCGCTGGCCCACCAGCCGGACGTGGTGCTGCTGGACATCCAGATGCCGGTGCTGGACGGGCTGACGGCGCTGGGCGAGCTGCGCCGGGCGGTGCCCTCGGCGCGGGCGCTGATCCTCACCACCTTCGGGGAGAAGGAGAACGTGCTGCGGGCGCTGGGCCAGGGCGGGGCCGGGTTCCTGCTGAAGGACTCGGCGCCGGCCGAGCTGATCGGGGCGGTGCGGGCGGCGGCGGCCGGTGACGCCTATCTGTCGCCCGCGGCGACCCGGCACGTGGTGGACCAGCTGGCCTCGGGGAAGGCGGCGGCGCGCGGCGAGGAGGCGCGGCGCCGGGTGGCGGAGCTGAGCGAGCGGGAGCGCGGGGTGCTGGCGCTGCTGGGCGAGGGCCTGTCGAACGCGGACGCGGGGCGCCGGCTGCATATGAGCGAGGCCACGGTGAAGACCTATGTGAGCCGGATCCTGGCGAAGCTGGAGTGCGAGAACCGGGTGCAGGCCGCCCTGTTGGCGCGGGACGCCGGGCTGTAGCCGGCGTCCCGCGCGTCGGGGTCAGGGGGTCATGAGGTGGGGAAGGAGTCGGCGGTCCGGATCCGGTCGCGGATCCAGACGCCGGCCGGCTTCAGCCGGGAGGTCCCGGTCCAGGGGCCGCCCGCGTCGCAGGTGCCCTGCTTGAAGACGGCGCCGGAGCGTTCGTCGTCGGAGAAGTTCCAGTTGACCCAGCTGATCTTCTTGGCGGCCAGCAGGTCCAGGTACTTCTGGGTCATGGTGAAGTCGTTGGCGCCCTCGCCGGCGTAGTCCTGGGTGCCGAACTCGGTGACGAACAGCGGGATCCGGTCGGCGGCCCGGGTCAGTGCGTTCAGGTACTCGGTGCGGTGCGAGGCCGCGTAGAAGTGGAAGGTGTACATGATGTTGGCCGCGTTCACCGGGTTGTTGACCACCTCGCTCTCGTTCGCGCCGTCCGAGACGCCGAGCGAGGACCAGGCGCGGGTGCCGACCAGGACCGGGGCCTCCGGGTCGACCGCCCGGATCGTCGGGATCAGCTGCTCCGCGTAGGACTTGACGCGGGACCAGGAGACCCCGCTGGGCTCGTTGGCTATCTCGTAGAGCAGGTTGGTCTTCGCCTTGTGGCGCGTCGCGATCTCCTTGAAGAAGGTCTTGGCGCGGGCCAGGTTGTAGTGCGGGTCGCCCGGGTCGAGCATGTGCCAGTCCACGATCACGTACATGCCGCGGGCGGTGGCCTGTTCGATGAGGGAGTGGGCGAGGTCGGTGAACTTCCGGGGGTCGGTCTCGTAGCCGTCCTCCTGGACGTAGGTGGAGACCCGCAGGACATCGGCCTTCCAGTCGTTCGCCAGGGCGTCCAGCGAGGGGCCGGTGAGGCACTGCGCGTACCACTGGGTGCCGTGGCTGCTCATTCCGCGCAGCTGGATCGGCTTGCCGTACTTGTTGCACAGCTTCGTCCCGCAGACGGTCAGCTGCCCGTTGATCCCGGCCGGGGTGGTGGCCTTGGGGGCGGCGGTCGCGGGGGTGCCGCCGAGGGAGAGAGCGGCGAGCAGTGCGGTGGCGGTCAGCCCGGTGGCGGCTGCCTTTAAGCGACGACTCATGGGGGGCCTCCGGAAGGGGAGTCGGGTTAGGAAACTTTCCTAACTGTCATGGGATATCAGTCTCTTCCGTGGCCCTGCAAGGGTCTGTACGGTCATCCACGCACACGGACGTGATCGGAGCGGGGGCGGCAGCGGTGGAGACGGCACAGGTGACAGCGGCGGAGCAGCGGATTCCGGCCGTCACGGGATTCGCACCGCGCGGGACGGCGGCCGGATCGCCGAAGGACGCGGGCCAGGCCCTGCGGACCCGGGTGCCCCGGGCCGCGCACGCCCGGTTCGAGCCCGCCGCGGACCGGCCGGACGCGGTCCGGGCGGTGGAGGAGTCCAACCACGGCCGGGTGCCGGAACTGGCCCCGATACGGGTGGGCCGGATGGCGGCGAACCCCTTCGCCTTCCTGCGCGGGGCGGCCGGACTGATGGCCCACGACCTGGCGGGCACCCCGGTGACCGGGGTCGGCGCGCAGCTGTGCGGGGACGCGCACGCCGCGAACTTCGGCCTCTACGGGGACGCCCGCGGCCGGCTGGTCATCGACCTCAACGACTTCGACGAGACCGTGTTCGGGCCCTGGGAATGGGACCTGAAGCGGCTGGCCACCTCCCTGGTGCTGGCCGGCCGGGTGGTGGGCGCCGACGAGGACACCTGCCGGTCGGCGGCCCGGGACACGGTGGGCGCCTACCGGCGCACCATGCGGCTGCTGGCCCGGCTGCCCGCCCTGGACGCCTGGAACGCCATCGCGGACGAGGAACTCGTCTCGCACACCGACGCCCGGGACCTGCTGGGCACCCTGGCCCGGGTCTCGGAGAAGGCCCGCAACAACACCAGCGCGCGGTTCGCGGCCAAGTCCACCGAGGCCGACGGGGACGGCGGCCGCCGGTTCGTCGACGCGCTGCCGGTGCTCCGCCGGGTCGGCGACAGCGAGGCGGCGGCGGTCGCCGCCTCCCTGGACGAGTACCTGGGCACCGTGCAGGCCGACCGGCTGCCGCTGCTGGCCCGGTACACGATCCACGACGTGGCCTTCCGGGTGGTCGGCACCGGCAGCGTGGGCACCCGCAGCTATGTGGTGCTGCTGCTCGACCACCGGGGCGAGCCGCTGGTCCTCCAGGTGAAGGAGGCACGGCCCTCGGTGCTGCTGCCGCACCTGCCGGAGGGCTTCGACCGCGGCCCGGCGGTCCACGAGGGCCGGCGGGTGGTGGCCGGGCAGAAGCGGATGCAGGTGGTCTCCGACATCCTGCTGGGCTGGACCACGGTCGAGGGCCGGCCCTTCCAGGTGCGGCAGTTCCGCAACCGCAAGGGCAGCGTGGACCCGGCGGCGCTGGCCCCGGACGAGATGGACGACTACGGCCGGATGACCGGGGCGCTGCTGGCGCGGGCGCACGCGCACAGCGCGGACCCGCGGCTGCTGGCCGGGTACTGCGGCAAGAACGACGAGCTGGACGAGGCGGTGGCCGCCTTCGCGGTGGCCTACGCGGACCGCACCGAGGCCGACCACGCGGACCTGGTGGCGGCGATCCGGTCGGGGCGGATCGCGGCGGAGGAGGGCGTCTGAGCCGGTCCGGGGGCGGTCGGGGACGGTCTGGCGGGTTCCAGGGGGCGGGCCGGGCGCCGGCGGGCCCGGGTGGGGGCGCCGTGACCGGTGCCGGCACCCCCTAGGCTGGGCGGGTGAGCGAGCAGACTGTCCCCGAGGGCGAGGCGGGCGCGGAGCGCCCCGAGGCGCGGCTGGAACGGGCCGTGCGCGCGGCCGAGCAGGCGCTGATCGAGTTCGAGATCGCGGTGGAGACCTTCCGGGTGGAGGTCGAGAACTTCTCCCGGCTCCACCACCGCAAACTCGGCCCGATGTACACCCGGCTCGACGAGCTGGACGCGTTGATCGCCGAGGCCAGGGCGGCCGGCTCCGGGGACGAGGAGGACCTGCGGCGGGCCCGTGAGGCGCGCGCCCTGGTGATGCCGATGCCCGGGGTGGACGAGCTGTTCCACGGCTGGATGGACTCCGACGGGGTCGCCGACGACGCGGCGGCCATGCTCACCGACCGGCCGGTCGCGCCCCCGGAGCGGGTCCGGCCCTCCGAGGAGGCCCGCCGGCTGTACCGGGAGCTGGTCCGGCAGGCGCACCCCGACCTGGCCCAGGACGAGGAGGAGCGCACCCGCCGGGACGCCTTCCTGGTGAAGCTGAACGCGGCCTACGCGCGGGGCGACGAGGACCTGCTGGCCGAACTGGCCGAGGAGTGGGCGGCCGGCCCGCAGCCGACGGAGGCCGGACCGAGCGAGGCCGAGGAGCTCTACGCCCGGCTGGAGTGGCTGGACCAGCGGCGGGAGCTGCTGGCGCTGGTGGCCCGGGAGCTGGAGGACAGCGCGATCGGGGCGATGCTCAGGATGGCCCCCGACGACCCGGACCGGCTGCTGGAGGAGATCGCCGAGCAGCTGCTGGCGCAGGTGTCCGAGCGCGAGGCCGAGCTGGCGGAGCTGACCGCCGCGGAGTGAGCCGAGCGGGTACCGTGGCGGCGCGGCCGGGAACACCCCGCCCCCGCGACGAGCGCAACGCGACGAGCGCAACGCGACGAGTAGAAGGCGACACAGCATGAACTTCGGCACGCTTCCCACGGTCGGTGTCGACGAGCTGACCCCGGAGAGCTTCATCCTCGACGTCCGCGAGGACGAGGAGTGGGCCGCCGGTCACGCCGAGGGCGCGCTGCACATCCCGATGAGCGAGTTCGTGGCCCGGTTCGGCGAGCTCACCGAGGCGGTCGCGGACGGCCGCCGGGTGCACGTGATGTGCCGGGTCGGCGGCCGGTCCGCGCAGGTCACCCAGTACCTGGTGCAGCAGGGCGTGGACGCGGCGAACGTGGACGGCGGTATGCAGGTGTGGGAGGCCGCGGGCCGCCCGGTCGTCGACACCGCGGGCGCCCCCGGCACCGTGATCTGAACCTGCCGCACCGCTCAGGTGAGGGGGTGGGCGGCCAGCAGGTCGCCCAGGGCCTCCTCGTGGGCGGCGGCCGGGCCCAGCGCCAGCTCCAGCTGCTTGGCCCAGGCGTGGTAGCGGTGCAGCGGGTAGTCGGTGTCGGCGCCGAAGCCGCCGTGCAGGTGCTGGGCGGTCTGCACGACCCGCCGCACCCCGTCCGAGGCCCAGATCTTGGCCACCGCCACATCACCGGCGGGCGGCAGCGGCCCGCCGGCCCCGCCCGCGCCGCCTTCGGCGTCCAGCCGCCAGGCGGCCTGCCAGAGGGTGACCTCCATGGCGCGCAGGTCGATGTACCGGTCGGCGGCCTGGACCGCGACCGCCTGGAAGGTGGCCACCGGGAACCCGAACTGCTCCCGCTTGCCGGTGTACTCGGCGGTCATGCCGAGGACCGCCTCGCCCAGCCCCAGGGCCAGGGCGCAGGTGCCGGTGGCCAGCAGCAGCCGGAGCTGCTCCCAGGCCCCGGGGGTGGTGATCAGCCGGTCGGCCGGGACCCGCACCGAGTCCAGGGTGAGCTCGGCCAGCCGTTCCCCGCTGGTGGAGTACTGGTCGGCCAGCGTGAGCCCGGCACCGGAGCGCTCCACCAGCGCCAGGACCGCGTCCCCCTCGCCGGTGTGCGCGGGGACGGCGATCCAGTCGGCGCCGTGCGCCCAGGGGACGGCGGTCTGGACGCCGTCGAGTAGCCAGTCGGAGCCGTCCCGGACGGCGGTGACCGCCAGTTCGGCCGGGTCGTGGCCGGTCCGGCCGTTCGAGGCGACGGTCAGGACCAGTCGGCCGCCGGCGGCGCCGGGCAGCAGTGCGGCGGCCAGCTCGGGGGAGCCGTGGGCCTGCACCGCCATGGCGGTGGCGCAGTGTTCCAGCAGCGGCACCCGGGCCAGCACCTTCGCGGACTCGCGGAGCACCAGGCACAGGGCGATGGCGTCCAGCCCGGCACCGCCGTGCTCCTCGGAGAGCACCAGCCCGATCAGGTCCGAGCCGGCCAGCCGGGCCCACAGCGGGCGGTCGAACTCCTCGGCGACCGCGCCCGGGGTGAGCGCGGGGCTGGGCACACCGTCGGGGGCGACGTCCGCGAAGACCGCTTTCGCCGCTTCGACGGCCGCCTGCTGTTCCTCGGTGAAGGTGAAGTCCACTGCCTGTCCTCCCTGCCGGGCCCTGCCGCCATCACGCTCTGACGGGCCGTCAAGATAGAACAGGTTCTGGAAATTTGACAGACCGGGTCAGCGGTCGAAGTCGATTTCCACCTCTTCGGTCACCGGATGGGACTGGCAGGCCAGGACGAAACCGGCCTCGGTCTCATCGGACTCCAGCGCGAAGTTCCGGTCCATCCGGACCTCGCCCCGGACCAGGAAGGCCCGGCAGGTGCCGCACACCCCGCCCTTGCAGGCGTAGGGCGCGTCCGCCCGGTTGCGCAGCACGGCCTCCAGCAGGGACTCCCCGTCCCGGACCGCCCAGCTCCCGGAGCGGCCGTCGAGGCGGGCGGTGACGGTGCTCTGCGGGGAGGCGCCGTCGGGGCGGGCGGGCGCCGGGGCCGGTGCCGGGGCCTCGTCCACATGGAAGATCTCCTCGTGGATCCTGCTCCGCTCCACCCCCAGGGCCCGCAGGGCCAGTTCGGCGCCCTGGACCAGCCCGTAGGGCCCGCAGAGGAACCAGCCGGATATCTCCGTCACCGGCAGCAGCGCCGGCAGCAGGGCGGTCAGCCGTGCCTCGTCCAGCCGGCCGGAGGGCAGCCCGGCCTCCTGCTCCTCCCGGGAGAGGACGGTCACCAGCTGGAACCGGTCCGGATAGCGGTCCTTCAGATCGGCGACCTCCTCCAGGAACATCGTGGAGGAGGCGGTGCGGTCGCTGCGGACCAGGCAGAACCGGGCCCGCGGCCGGGCCGCGAGCAGGGTCGCGACGATGGACAGCAGCGGGGTGATGCCGCTGCCGCCGACCACCGCCGCGTAGTGGGCGTCCTCGGGGGCGGTGGCCGGGTCCAGCACGAACCGGCCGGCCGGGACCATCACGTCCAGCAGGTCCCCGACGGCGATCTCCTTGTGGGCGAAGGTGGAGAACTCCCCGCCCTCCACCAGCCGCACCCCGACCCGGAGCAGTGCCGGGGCGGGCCCGTCGGGGGACGGGGCCGGGGAGCAGATCGAGTACGTCCGCCGGACCTCCCCGCCCTCGGCCGGGCGGCGGCGCAGGGCCAGGTGCTGCCCGGCGGCGTGCCGGTACCGCTCCCGGACCTCGGCCGGCACGCTCAGGGTGAGCGCCACCGAGTCCTCGGTGAGCCGGTCGACCGCCGCCACCGTCAGCGGATGGAAGGCGCCATGGCGTGGTGCGGCCATCTACAGCTCCTTGAAGTGGTCGAAGGGCTCGCGGCAGGAGACACAGCGCCGCAGGGCCTTGCAGGCGGTGGAGGAGAACCGGCTGAGCAGCTCGGTGTCGGTGGACCCGCAGTGCGGGCAGCGCACCGAGAGGGTGAGGGGCACCGGTCCGCCGGCGGAGTGCGAGCGGGGCGGGGCGATCCCGAACTCGGCGAGCTTGCGGCGGCCTTCGGCGCTGATGTCATCGGTGGACCAGGCGGGGGCCAGCACCGTGCGCACCGATACCTCGGCCATGCCGTGGTCGTGCAGCACCCGCTCGATGTCGGCGGACATGGCCTCCACGGCCGGGCATCCGGTGTAGGTGGGGGTCAGCAGGACCTCCACCGAGCCGTCCTGTCCGACCTTCACCCCGCGCAGCACGCCCAGCTCGGCCAGGGTGAGCACGGGCAGCTCGGGGTCGGGTACCGAGCCGGCCAGGGCGGCCAGTTCGCTCTCCAGCCGGGTGGTGGTCACCATGACGCCCCCGGGTGGCTGCGGTGCAGGTGCTGCATCTCGGCGAGCATCCGCCCGAAGCACTCGGTGTGCAGGCCCTGCCGGCCGGCACCGGCCGCCCAGGCCCCGCTGCGCGGACCCGCCGGAACGGTCAGGGTGGCCCGCTCCAGCACCTCGGTCACGATCGCCAGCCAGGCGCTCTCCAGGGCGGCGGAGTCCACGTCGAGGCCCTCCACCGGCTGGAACATCTCGCCGGTGAACCGCCACAGCGCGTCCACCGCCCGCTGCGCCCGCTCCCGGCTCTCGGCGGTTCCGTCGCCCAGCCGCAGGATCCACTGCTCGGCGTGGTCGCGGTGGTAGGCCGTCTCCTTGACCGCCTTGGCGGCCAGCGAGGCGAACTCGCTGTCGCCGGAGGCCAGTTCCCCGTAGAGCAGGTGCTGGTGCACCGAGAAGAACAGCTGCCGGGCGATGGTGTGGGCGAAGTCGCCGCGCGGCTGTTCCACCAGCTGGAGGTTGGTGAAGGCCCGCTCCTCCCGGAGATAGGCCAGCTCGTCCTCGTCCCCCGCCATCGACAGCAGGACCCGGGCCTGGCCGAGCAGGTCGAGGGCGATGTTGGCCAGGGCCACCTCCTCCTCCAGCTCCGGGGCGTGGCCGGCCCATTCGGCGAGCCGGTGGGAGAGGACCAGGGCGTCGTCGCCGAGGGCCAGGGCGGCCCGGGTGGTGTCGGTGCCGGTGGGCACGGTGCCGGTCACAGGTGCCGCACCCCTTCGGGGATCTCGTAGAACGTGGGGTGACGGTAGGGCTTGTCGGCGGCGGGGGCGAAGAACGGGTCCCGCTCGTCCGGGGAGGAGGCGGTGATCGCGGTGGAGGGCACCACCCAGAGGGACACGCCCTCGCTGCGCCGGGTGTAGAGGTCGCGGGCGTTGCGCAGGGCCATCTCCGCGTCGGGGGCGTGCAGGCTTCCCGCGTGGGTGTGCGAGAGGCCGCGCCGCGACCGCACGAACACCTCCCACAGCGGCCAGTTCTGCGTCATACCCGTGCCTCCTCGTGCTTGCCGGTGTGCTTCGCCGCATACGCCGCGGCCGCGTCCCGCACCCAGGCGCCGTCCTCGTGGGCCTGGCGGCGCTGGTTGATCCGCTGCTCGTTGCAGGGGCCGTTGCCCTTGAGGACGTCCCAGAACTCGGTCCAGTCGATGGCTCCGAAGTCGTGGTGGCCGCGCTCCTCGTTCCACTTGAGGTCCGGGTCGGGCAGGGTCAGGCCCAGGCTCTCGGCCTGCGGGACCGCGATGTCCACGAACCGCTGGCGCAGCTCGTCGTTGGAGTGCCGCTTGATCCGCCAGGCCATGGACTGGGCGGAGTGCGCCGATTCGTCGTCCGGCGGGCCGAACATCATCAGGGAGGGCCACCACCAGCGGTCCACCGCGTCCTGCGCCATGGCGTGCTGGGCCTCGGTGCCGCGCGAGAGGGCGAGGAGCAGTTCGTAACCCTGGCGCTGGTGGAAGGACTCCTCCTTGCAGATCCGGACCATGGCGCGGGCGTACGGGCCGTACGAGCAGCGGCACAGCGGGACCTGGTTGGTGATCGCGGCGCCGTCCACCAGCCAGCCGATGGCGCCCACGTCGGCCCAGGTCAGGGTCGGGTAGTTGAAGATCGACGAATACTTCTGGCGACCGGAGTGGAGCTTGTCCAGCAGCTCCTCGCGGCCGGTGCCCAGGGTCTCGGCGGCGCTGTAGAGATACAGGCCGTGGCCGGCCTCGTCCTGCACCTTGGCCATCAGGATGGCCTTGCGGCGCAGCGAGGGCGCGCGGGTGATCCAGTTGGCCTCGGGCTGCATCCCGATGATCTCGGAGTGCGCGTGCTGGGCCATCTGGCGGACGAGTGAGGCGCGGTACTCCTCGGGCATCCAGTCCCGGGGCTCCACGCGCTCGTCGGCCGCGACCGCGGCCTCGAAAGCCGCCGCGAGGTCCCTGTCCTGCCCCGTTTCCGGGGTCACTGCCACCATGCCGGCCCCCTTGCCGATGGACGGTGCCGATCGGGCCGCCGGATCTCCAGCCGACCGACCGATCGTTCGGTTCATGCTCTTCAATGGTGAGACGGCGGCCCGTAGGGTGTCAACCTCTGTGGACCACTCGCTGTGGACAGCGGCGCGGCCGGGGCGGACGGGATCGGGCGGGATCGGCATGGACGGAAGCGGGAACGGGCGCGCCCCGGGCATCGCCGGGCTGCCCGCGCGCTACCGGGTCGTGGCCGCCCTGGCCCTCGGCGCGGTCGCCGTGGCCGGCTGCCTGCACCTCGCCCTGGTCTTCCTGCACGTGGCCCCCGCCAACACGGTCGGCAAACGCCACTCCGAGGCGATCGACGAGTGGATCTACCCCGAGTTCGAGCAGAACTGGAAGCTGTTCGCCCCCAACCCGCTCCAGCAGAACATCGCCGTCCAGGTCCGCGCCCAGGTGCGGACGGCGGCCGGGAAGCGGATCACCACCGGCTGGCAGGACCTGTCGGCGGAGGACGGCGCGGCCATAAGGGGCAACCCCTTCCCCAGCCACGTCCAGCAGAACGAGCTCCGCCGGGCCTGGGACTTCTTCACCGGCTCGCACGACGAGGAGAACCGGCCCAACGGCGAGCGCGGACAGCTCTCCGAGGCCTATCTGGAGCGGATCGCGCTGCGACGGCTGGAGCCCGACTTCCCCGGCGGCCGGGTGCTGCGGATCCAGCTGCGGTCCGCGACCACCGCCGTCGCCGCCCCGGAGTGGAGCGGTGAGACCACCGACGAGCAGACCTACTACCGGGAGCTCCCGTGGTGGACCCCCTGACCCCGCCCCCCGGCGCCCCCGCCCGGGCCCGGGCCGCCGCCCGGCACGCGCTGGCCGGGGTCACCGGGCAGGCCCTGGGCCCGTACCAGAGCGCCGTCGTCCGGATCGGCTTCGCCGCCACCTGGCTGCTCTTCCTGCTGCGCGAGTTCCCGCACCGGCACGAGCTGTACGGCCCCGGAAGCCCCTGGGGATTCGACCTGGCGAGCCGTCTGGTCGCCGACAACGGCGCCTTCACCGTGCTGCTCTGGTCCGACTCGGACCTCTGGTTCGAGCTGGTCTACGGCCTGGCCGTGCTCTCCGCCGTCCTGATGCTGCTCGGCTGGCACACGCGGGCCGCCTCCGTGCTGTTCATGGCCGGGGTGCTCTCCCTGCAGAACCGCAGCGTGTTCATGGGCGACGGCGGCGACAACGTGGTCCATCTGATGGCCATCTACCTGGTGCTCACCCGCTGCGCCCGGGTGTGGTCGCTGGACGCCCGCCGGACCGCCCGGACCGGACCGGCCCGGGGGGCCGCCGGGCCGCTGCTGTGGGCCGGGCTCGGCCTCGTCCTGGCGTACGCGGCGGTCACCGGCCGGTTCGGCCTCTACTGGACGGCGTTCTTCCTCTGGCTGTGGATCGTCCAGGCCCTCTGGTGGGCGGTGGAACGCCACGATCCGGGCGGCGACGGACGGGCCCTGCTGGACGTGCTGGGCAACCTGGTGCACAACACCGCCCTGCTGGTGATCATGGCGGAGGTCTGTCTGATCTACGCCACGGCCGGCTGGTACAAGATCCAGGGATCGCGCTGGCAGGACGGCACCGCCCTTTACTACCCGCTGGGCCTGGACTACTTCACCCCCTGGCCCGGACTGTCCGGACTGCTGGCCGGCAGCGGGACCCTGGTGATGCTGCTGACCTACGGCACGGTGGTCGTCCAGGTGGCCTTCCCGTTCACCGTGTTCAACCGGCGGATCAAGAACGTGCTGCTGGCCCTGATGATGCTGGAGCACCTCGGCATCGCGGTCCTGCTGGGCCTTCCGGTGTTCTCACTGGCGATGATCGCGGCGGACGCGGTGTTCCTGCCCACGGTCTTCCTGCTCTGGCTGGGGGCGCGGGCGGCGGTCCTGCGCGACCGGCTGCTGCCGTCCCGCTCCCGGGCCGGTACCGGGGCGAAGCCCGGAGCCGGGCCCGGCCCCGCGGACGGGGACCGGGAGCTCCCGCCGCCACGGGTACCCGAGGACGCGGCGGACGGCACGGTCCGGGAGACCGCCTAGGCTCCTGGGCATGAGCGGCGAAGGACAGCGGGCGGCGGAGACGGCACGGGTGTGGCGGGAGACCGCGGCGGAGGACGGAACGATCCTCCTCGACGGGTTCCACGCGCTGAAGCACGCCCTGCGCTTCGGCGCCCAGGTGCACCTGGCGGTGGCCGAGGACCCGGAGGCCGTCCTGGCCCTCGCCGAACAGCTCGCCCCCGACGTGCGCGGACCCCTGGCCGCATTGCTCCGGCCGGGCCCGCTGGCCGGGCTGGTGGCCCGCGTGCACCCCACCCGGGTGGCCGCCCTGGCGGTACGGCCGGACCGGCTGGCGGGCCGCGCGGCCCTGGAGCGGATGCCGCGCAGCGCCCCCGTGGTGCTCCTGGACGACCCCCGCAACCTCGGCAACGTGGGCGCGGTGGTCCGGCTGGCGGCCGGGTTCGGGGCCACCGGGGTGGTCACCCGCGGCGACCTCGACCCCTGGCACCCGAACGTGGTGCGGGCCGGCGCCGGACTCCACTACGCCACCACCGTCGACCGGGTCACCCTCGACACCCTGCCGCCCGGGCCGCTCTACGCCCTGGACCCCGAGGGCGCGGACATCCGCGCCCTCACCCTCCCGGACAGCGCCGTCCTCGCCTTCGGCTCGGAGCGGCAGGGGCTGTCAGCGGAGCTCCGGGCCCGGGCCGACCAGCTGGTCTCCCTGCCCATGCGCCCCCAGGTCTCCAGCTACAACCTGGCCACCAGCGTGGCCATGACCCTCTTCCACTGGGGCGGCCCCGCGCCCCTGCCGGAGCGCGAATAGCACTCCGGCCAGCACCGCGGCCGCGATCGCCCCGGCCACCGCGAGGGTCTGCCCGCCCGGATGCACCAGCGGTTCGCCGGCCAGCGCCTGCCGGGTCAGCAGGGCCAGTGCGGCCGCGTAGCCGGCGGCCGCGACCAGCATCAGCCGCAGCCGGACCCGCTCCTGCCGCAGCCGGGCGTACCGGGTGCCGAGCGCCGCCAGCAGCAGCACCAGCAGCGGCAGCAGCTGGAGGGCGTGCATCCCGACGAAGTGCGGGACCCGCAGATCGCCGCCGGTGGTGGACCAGCCGATCAGCGGCAGCCCCGGCCCGCCGTCGGGCACGTCCACGCTGTGCGCGCCGATCTCGGTGGCGGCCTCGCCCAGCGCCTCCTGCTCGGGGGTGGGGCCCACCATCAGGAAGCCGAGGCCGGCACCGGTCAGGGCCAGGACCGAGCCCAGCCGGATCGCCCAGCGGCCCGCCCGGTCGGCGAGCGTGGCGCGGAACAGCAGCAGCGCGATGACCAGGGTGGCCAGCCACAGCACCACCACGGTGTTTCCCATGATCGAGAAGACGGTCTCGTCGAAGGAGGTCTTCTCGTTGAAGTGGCTCCGCTCCCCGCGCACCACCTGGAGGGTGATCAGCACCATCTCCACCACCCCGGCCAGGACCACCACCAGGCCGGCGCCGCGGGCGTAGCGGGCGGCGCGCGGGCGGACCTCGCCGAGCAGGGTGGTCAGCCAGGCCAGGCTGAGGGCGTAGGCGACGAAGGACAGCGAGAACTTGAAGGGCTTGGCCCAGATCGGCGCGCCGGTCAGGATCCGGTCGTCGACGAGCAGTCCGACCGCGGAGGCGAGCGCCCAGGCGGTCATCAGGGCGGCGAACAGCACCAGGGGGCGGTACCAGCCGCGTAACGGTGCCAGGAGCTCTCTCATGGTTCCCATGGTTCCCCCGCGACAGCAGTTATGGATAGCGGCACTTTCCGCTATCTGATAGCGCCACTATCTATGCTGGGGGCGCACACGACAAGAGGTTCTTAGGTGAACGGACGCGGCCATGCGCATCGGAGAGCTGAGCTCCCGGACCGGGGTACCGGTGCCCACGATCAAGTACTACGTCCGCGAGGGCCTGCTTCCGGCCGGTGAGCTCAGCAGTCCCAACCAGGCCAGCTACGGTCCGGCGCACGAGCGGAGACTGCGGCTGGTGCGCGGTCTGCTGGAGGTCGGCGGGATGTCGGTGGCCACCATCCGGGAGGTGCTGACGGCGGTCGACGACCAGGAGCAGCCGGTGCACCGGCTGCTCGGCACGGTGGCCCACCGGCTGGTGCCCGAGCACGCCTCGGCCCAGGACGCGGAGCTGGACCTGGCCCGGGCGACGGTGGCCGGCCTGGTGGCGGAGCGGGGCTGGCTGGTGCCCCTGGAGCACCCGGCCTGCGAGGCCCTGGCCGCTGCGCTGGCCGCCGTGCGGCGGGCCGGGCACGGGGCCTTCGCCGAGGTCCTCGGCGCCTATGCCGGCGCCGCCCAGCAGGTGGCGGAGGCCGACCTCGGCTATGTGGCGAGCGGGGTGGCCCGGGAGGACCTGGCGGAGTCCGTGGCGGTGGGCACGGTGCTGGGCGACGCGATGTTCGCCGCCCTGCGCCGGATGGCCCAGACCGACACCTCGGCCCGGATGTACGGGCTGCCCGGCGACTGAGCCGACGGGCAGCCGGCGGTGGCGGGCCCGGCCGGACCGGGCCCCGCGGCAAGGCTCGGTGGTCAGGCCTGGCGGCGGACCTCTACCACCCGGAAACGGTTGGCGACGAAGGCGCCGTCGCACAGGGCCGCGTTGGCCGCCGGGTTGCCGCCGGAGCCGTGGAAGTCGGAGAAGGCCGCGGTCTGGTTGACGAACACCCCGCCGGTGAGGTTCAGCGACAGCTGCGCGGACTCCTCCAGGCAGACCTCCTCGATGGCCCGCTCGGTGTCCGCCGAGGTGGTGTAGGCCCCCACGGTCATCGCGCCCTTCTCCCGCACCGTACGGCGCAGCAGGTCGAGGGCGCCCGCCGTGGAGTCCACCGCCACCGCGAAGGAGACCGGGCCGAAACACTCCGAGAGGTACGGGGCGGAGCCCTCGGCCTCCGCCGAGTCCCCGGGCTTGGAGGCGTCGAGCTTGACGATCACCGGGGTGCGGACCACCGCGGCCGGGAACTCGGGGTTGGCGACCTCGCGGGAGGCCAGGGCCACCTCGCCCAGTCCGGCGGCGGCCTCCAGCCGCGCCTTCACGTCCGGGTTGACCAGGGCGCCGAGCAGGGCGTTGGCCCGGGCGTCGTCGCCGAGCAGCCCCTGCACCGAGCGGGCCAGATCGGCCACGACCTCGTCGTAGGACTTGTGGCCGGCGTCGGTCTCGATGCCCTCGCGCGGGATCAGCAGGTTCTGCGGGGTGGTGCACATCTGGCCGCTGTAGAGGGACAGCGAGAAGGCCAGGTTGCCGAGCATCCCCTTGTAGTCGCCGGTGGAGTCGATGACCACGGTGTTGACGCCGGCCTTCTCCGTGTGGACCTGCGCCTGCCGGGCGTGGGTCTCCAGCCAGTCGCCGAACTCGGTGGAGCCGGTGTAGTCGATCAGCTTGATCTCGGGGCGCAGGGCCAGGGTCTTGGCGATGCCCTCGCCCGGCCGCTCCGTGGCCAGGGCCACCAGGTCGGGGGAGAACCCGGCCTCGGACAGCACCTCGCGGGCCACCGCCACGGTCAGCGCCAGCGGCAGCACGGCCCGCGGGTGCGGCTTGACCAGCACCGCGTTGCCGGTGGCCAGGGAGGCGAACAGGCCGGGATAGCCGTTCCAGGTGGGGAAGGTGTTGCAGCCGATGACCAGGGCGATGCCGCGGGGGACGGCGGTGAAGGTCTTGCCCAGGTTCAGCGGGTCCTTCTTGCCCTGGGGCTTGGACCAGTCGGCGCTGCCCGGCACCCGGGTCTGCTCCTCGTACGCGTACGCCACCGCCTCCAGGCCGCGGTCCTGCGCGTGCGGGCCGCCGGCCTGGAAGGCCATCATGAACGCCTGCCCGCTGGTGTGCATCACCGCGTGCGCGAACTCGTGGGTGCGGGCGCTGATGCGGGCCAGCACCTCGATGCAGACCAGGGCGCGGACCTCCGGTCCGGCGTCCCGCCAGGCCGCGATGCCGGCCTTCATGGCGGGCAGCAGGACATCGGGGTCGGCGTGCGGGTACTCCACGCCCAGCTCCGGTCCGAACGGCGAGACCTCGCCGCCGGTCCAGCCGTCCGTCCCCGGCTGGCCCAGGTCGAGCCGGGTGCCGCGCAGCTCCTCGAAGGCGCGCAGGCCGTCGGCGGGGGCGGTCTCGCCGTACGCCTTGGGGTGTTCGGGGTGCGGGGACCAGTAGGCGCGGCTGCGGATGGCGTCCAGGGCCGCGTCGAGCGTCGGGCGGTGCTTCTCGGAGAGCTGAGCGGCGGACAGGTCGGCGGCGGCCATCAAGACCAACTCCTCGTTGAGCCGGGCGTAGCGGAGCAGACTGGAGTTAGAGTAACCGAACGATCGGTCGGGACAAGAGGGCCTGTGTCCCCCTGTGGACAACCCATGCGAGAGGATCGGGGACATGACAGCTATCCAGCGCTCCCGCACCGTGGCGGTCGTCGGGGCCGGAACCATGGGCCAGGGCATCGCACAGGTCGCCCTTCTCGCAGGTCACCGCGTGCTGCTCCACGACGTGGACGCGGCCCGCGCGGAGGCCGGCCGGGCCGCCGTCACGGACCGCCTGGCACGGCTGGTCGCCAAGGGTCGTCTGGACGGGGCCGAGGCGGACGCCGCCGCCGGCCGGATCGAGGCGGTCTCCGAGACGGCCGCGCTGGCCGGCTCCGCCCTGGTGGTCGAGGCCGTCCTGGAGGACCCCGAGGTCAAGCGCGAGCTGTTCCGGGCCCTGGAGCCGGTGGTCGGGCCGGAGGCCCTGCTGGCCACCAACACCTCCTCCCTCTCCGTCACCGAGATCGCCGCCGGCCTCGACCACCCCGGCCGCTTCCTCGGTCTGCACTTCTTCAACCCGGCCCCGCTGCTGCCGCTGGTCGAGGTGGTCAGCGGCTCCGCGACCGACCCCGCCGCCGCGGACCGGGCCTTCGAGACGATGATCGGCTGGGGAAAGGTCCCGGTCCGCTGCGCCGACACCCCCGGGTTCATCGTCAACCGGATCGCCCGCCCCTTCTACGCCGAGGCCCTCGCGGTCCACGAGGAGCGGGGCGCCGACCCGGCCACCATCGACGCCGTGCTCCGCGAGAGCGGCGGATTCCGGATGGGTCCCTTCGAACTCACCGACCTGATCGGCCAGGACGTCAACGAGACGGTCACCCGCTCGGTGTGGGAGTCCTTCTTCCGCAGCCCCAAGTTCCAGCCCTCGCTCGCCCAGCGCCGCCTGGTCCAGTCGGGCCGGCTGGGCCGCAAGTCGGGCCATGGCTGGTACCCGTACGGACCGGACGCCAAGGCCCCGGCCCCGCACACGGCCGGCCCCGAGGAGGCCCCGGCCGCCGTCACCGTGGTCGGTGACCTCGGACCCGCCGCCGAGCTGGCCGCACTGATCGCCGAAGCCGGGATCGAGGTCACCGAGGTCGCCGCCGGCGGCCCCTACATCCAGCTGCCCGGCGAAGGACAGCTGGTCCTCGCCGACGGCAGGACCGCCGTCGAGTTCACCGACGTCGTCTACTTCGACCTCGCCCTGGACTACCGGGGCGCCACCCGGATCGCCCTGTCCGCCTGCGAGGACACCTCCGAGCGGACCCTCGCCGAGGCCGTCGGCCTCTTCCAGCGGCTCGGCAAGAAGGTCAGCGTCATCGGCGACGTACCCGGCATGATCGTCGCCCGGACGGTGGCCATGCTGATCGACCTGACCGCCGACGCCGTCGCCCGCGGCACGGCCACCGCCGAGGACATCGACACCGCCATGCGGCTGGGCGTCAACTACCCCCTCGGCCCGGGCGAATGGCACGACCGGCTGGGCCGCGACTGGGCCTACGACCTGCTGCACCACCTGGACGAACGCTGCCCCGGGGGCCGGTACGCGCCCTCGCTGGCCCTGTTCCGGCTGGGGTACGCGGCGGACGACGAGGAGGGCGCGGAATGACCACGGCCAGGCGCGACACCTACACCCCCGAGACCCTGCTCTCGGTGGCCGTCCGGGTGTTCAACGAACGCGGCTACGACGGCACCTCGATGGAGCACCTCTCGCAGGCCGCCGGAATCTCCAAGTCCTCCATCTACCACCACGTCGCCGGCAAGGAGGAACTGCTGCGCCGGGCCGTCAGCCGGGCCCTCGACGAGCTCTTCGGCATCCTCGACGAGACCGGGGCCACCCGCGGCCGCGCCGTGGAGCGGGTCGAGTACGTCACCCGCCGCACGGTGGAGGTGCTGCTCGCCGAACTCCCCTACGTCACCCTGCTGCTCCGGGTCCGCGGCAACACCCGCACCGAGCGCTGGGCGCTGGACCGCCGCCGCGAGTTCGACCACCGGGTCGCCGACCTGCTGAAGGCCGCCGCGGCCGACGGCGACCTGCGGGCCGACGTGGACAGCCGGCTCGCCACCCGGCTGCTGTTCGGCATGGTCAACTCGCTGGTCGAGTGGTACCGGCCGCACCCCGACGCGGACGCCCGGGAGACGGACGCGCTGGCGGACGCGGTGGTCCGGATGGCCTTCGGCGGCCTGCGGACCCCGGGCGCCTGACGGGCGCGCCGGGCGGACCCGGCGCGCCCGCACGGCCCCGCCCCGAAGATCACCTGGCGTCCGGGGGAGCGTACGGACTGCCCTGATCCTCGGTGACCTGCGGGACCGTCGGGGCCGAGCGGTCGGCGGCCAGATCCGTCTCCTCGAAGACCAGCAGGGTCCGGGTGGACAGCACCTCGGGAATGGCCTGGAGCCGGGTCAGCACCAGCTCCCGCAGGGTCCGGTTGTCCGGGGTGTGCACCAGCAGCAGTACGTCGAAGTCCCCGCTGACCAGGGCGATGTGCGCGGCCCCCGGCAGCTCGCGGAGCTGTTCCCGGACCGTCCGCCAGGAGTTCTGGACGATCTTCAGGGTGATGTAGGCGGAGGCGCCCTGCCCGGCCCGCTCGTGGTTGACCCGCGCGCTGAACCCGCGGATCACCCCGTCGTCGATCAGCCGGTTGATCCGGGCGTAGGCGTTGGCGCGGGAGACGTGCACCTGCTCGGCGACCGAGCGCACCGAGGCGCGGCCGTCGCTCTGCAGCAGCTGGATGATCGAACGGTCTATCGGGTCCAGGGGACGGGGCGGTGCCGCCGGCCCCTCACCCGACCGGACCATTTGTTCATCGGTCATTGCCCCCGGCCTCCCTGTCATGGACGTCCTGTACCCATCCCAGGCTGTGGACATCCGTTTGTCCACAGCCTGGAGCCGCCTGTAGCCAAACTGCGCCCACGACCGAACAATCGGTAGGTGAGGCGCCTCACACCGCAGTGCGCCGCCTGCCCGCTTCCCACGAGGAGGTGTACGCCGCCATGACGGTCCAAGAGCTGCCCGGTGCCGGTGCGTCGTCGTCCCACCGGCCCACCCCGCCGCCCGCCTGGAGCCCCCGCACGGACGCCGCCCCGCTGCTCCCGGACCCCGAGCCGTACCGGGTGCTGGGCACCCCGGCGGCCGAGCGGCTCGACCCCGCGCTGATGCGCCGCTGCTACACGGAGCTGGTGCGCGGCCGCCGGTACAACGCGCAGGCCACCGCGCTGACCCGGCAGGGCCGACTGGCGGTGTACCCCTCCACGGTCGGGCAGGAGGCCTGCGAGATCGCCGCGGCCCTGGTGCTGGAGGAGCAGGACTGGCTCTTCCCCAGCTACCGGGACACCCTGGCGGCGGTCGCCCGCGGTCTGGACCCGGTGCAGGCGCTCACCCTGCTGCGCGGCGACTGGCACACCGGCTACGACCCGCGGGAGCACCGGATCGCCCCGCTGTGCACCCCGCTGGCCACCCAGCTGCCGCACGCGGTGGGCCTGGCCCACGCGGCCCGGCTGCGGGGCGACGAGGTGGTGGCCCTGGCCATGGTCGGCGACGGCGGGACCAGCGAGGGCGACTTCCACGAGGCGCTCAACTTCGCGGCCGTCTGGAAGGCCCCGGTGGTCTTCCTGGTCCAGAACAACGGCTTCGCGATCTCCGTCCCGCTGGCCAAGCAGACCGCGGCCCCGACCCTGGCCCACAAGGCCGTGGGGTACGGCATGCCCGGCCGGCTGGTCGACGGCAACGACATCGCCGCGGTGCACGAGGTGCTCTCCGAGGCGATGGACCGGGCCCGGTCCGGCGGCGGACCCACCCTGATCGAGGCCGTCACCTACCGGATCGAGGCCCACACCAACGCGGACGACGCCACCCGCTACCGCGGCGACGCCGAGGTCGAGGCCTGGCTCGCCCACGACCCGGTGCTGCTGCTGGAGCGGGAACTGACCGCGCGCGGCATCCTCGGAGAGACGGATGTCCGGGCGGCCAAGGAGGCGGCGGAGAAGATGGCGGCCGAGCTGCGCGAGCAGATGAACGCGGACCCGGTGCTGGACCCGATGGAGCTGTTCGAACACGTCTACGCGGAGCAGACGGGCCGGCTGCGCGAGCAGGCGGAAATGCTGCGCGCCGAGCTGGAAGCGGAGAACGAGTGATGGCCGTGTCGCAGCTGGCGGCGAAGCCCGCCACCATGGCGCAGGCCCTGAACCGGGCCATGCGGGACGCCATGGCGGAAGACCCCACGGTCCACGTCATGGGCGAGGACGTGGGCACCCTGGGCGGGGTCTTCCGGGTCACCGACGGGCTGACCAAGGAGTTCGGCGAGGACCGCTGCACGGACACCCCGCTGGCCGAGGCCGGCATCCTCGGCACCGCCGTGGGCATGGCCATGTACGGGCTGCGCCCGGTGGTCGAGATGCAGTTCGACGCGTTCGCCTACCCCGCCTTCGAGCAGCTCATCTCGCATGTCGCCCGGATGCGCAACCGCACCCGGGGCGCGATGCCGATGCCGATCACGATCCGGGTGCCGTACGGCGGCGGCATCGGCGGAGTCGAGCACCACAGCGACTCCTCCGAGGCGTACTACGTGGCGACCCCGGGGCTGACCGTGGTCACCCCGGCCACGGTCGAGGACGCGTACGGCCTGCTGCGGGCCTCGATCGCCTCCGACGACCCGGTGGTGTTCCTGGAGCCGAAGCGGCTGTACTGGTCCAAGGCCGACTGGTCGCCGGAGGACCCGGCGCGGGTGCCCGGGATCGGCCGGGCACTGGTCCGGCGGGCCGGCACCGGCGCCACCCTGATCACCTACGGTCCCTCGCTGCCGGTCTGTCTGGAGGCGGCCGAGGCGGCCCGCGAGGAGGGCTGGGACCTGGAGGTGATCGACCTCCGCTCGCTGGTCCCCTTCGACGAGGAGACGGTGTTCGCCTCGGTCCGCCGGACCGGGCGCGCGGTGGTGGTGCACGAGGCGGGCGGCTTCGGCGGACCCGGCGCGGAGATCGCCGCGCGCGTCTCGGAGCGCTGCTTCCACCATCTGGAGGCGCCGGTGCTCCGGGTGACCGGACTGGACATCCCGTATCCGCCGCCGATGCTGGAGAAGCACCATCTGCCCGGTGTGGACCGGATCCTGGACACCGTCGCCCGTCTGCAGTGGGGGAACTGATGCCTCAGGTGATGGAGTTCAAGCTCCCCGACCTCGGCGAGGGGCTGACGGAGGCCGAGATCGTCCGCTGGCTGGTCGCGGTCGGCGATGTGGTGGCCGTGGACCAGCCGGTGGTCGAGGTGGAGACGGCCAAGGCCATGGTGGAGGTGCCCTGCCCGTACGGCGGGGTGGTGACCGCCCGGTTCGGCGAGGAGGGCACCGAGCTCCCGGTGGGCGCCCCGCTGATCACGGTAGCCGTCGGGGCGGGGGCGGCTGACCTGGCCGACTCCGACCCCGGGGCCGTGCCCGCCGCGGGCCAGGACGGGGCTGCGGGTGCGGGTGCGGATCAGGGCTCCGGCTCCGGATCCGGCTCGGGCAATGTGCTGGTCGGCTACGGCACGGACCATTCCCGGCCGGCCCGCCGACGCCGCATCCGTCCGGCCGGGACGGGTGCGACCGGTGTGGCCGCCGTGACGGTCGCGGCTCCCGCCGTGGTCCCGGTGGCGGTGCCCGTGGCGGCTCCGGCGGGCCCGGTCGCGGTGGCGGCGGGACCGGTGGCGGTGATCTCGCCGCTGGTGCGGAAGCTCGCCCGGGACAACGGGCTGGACCTGCGGGCCCTGACCGGTTCCGGTCCGGACGGGCTGATCCTGCGGGCCGATGTGGAGGCCGAGCTCAGAGCCGCCGCAGCTCCGGCCGCACCGGTGGCCGCAGCCGGCGCCGCCCCGGTGGACGGGGCCGTGCGCATCCCGCTCAAGGGGCTCCGGGGAGCGGTCGCCGAGAAGCTCTCCCGCAGTCGGCGGGAGATACCGGACGCCACCTGCTGGGTGGACGCCGACGCCACCGAGCTGATGGCGGCCCGCGCCGCGATGAACGCGGTGGGCGGACCCAAGATCTCGGTGCTGGCCCTGCTGGCCAGGATCTGCACCGCCGCGCTCGCCCGCCATCCGGAGCTGAACTCGACGGTGGACCTGGCGGCCGGGGAGATCGTCCGGCTGCCCTCGGTGCACCTGGGCTTCGCGGCCCAGACCGAGCGCGGTCTGGTCGTACCGGTGGTCCGGGAGGCCCAGGGCATGAGCCCGGAGGCGCTGTCGGCCGAGTTCGCCCGGCTCACCGAGCTGGCCCGGACCGGGAAGCTGGCCCCGGCGGACCTCACCGGCGGGACCTTCACCCTCAACAACTACGGGGTGTTCGGTGTGGACGGCTCCACTCCGATCCTCAACCACCCCGAGGCGGCCATGCTGGGCGTCGGCCGGATCACCGCCAAACCGTGGGTGCACCAGGGCGAGTTGGCGGTGCGCCAGGTGGTGCAGCTGTCGTTCACCTTCGACCACCGGGTGTGCGACGGGGGCACGGCCGGCGGCTTCCTCCGCTTCGTCGCGGACTGCGTGGAGAACCCGGCGGTGCTGCTCCGGTCCCTCTAGGGGGCTCCGCTACAGCCAGATGTTGCGGGCCGCCGTCCACAGGGCGGCGGCCGTGAGCACCGCCGTGATCCCGCGGCGGCCCAGCGGCAGCCGGAAGCGGCGGCCCAGCAGGGTGGCCGAGGCCAGCCAGCGGCCGTAGCCGAAGGCCACCGCCGGCAGCAGGCCCAGCAGCACGGCGTTGGCGCGGACGGCGGCCGGCAGGTCCCCGTGCAGCAGGCTGTACGCCATCCGGGTGCCGCCGCAGGCCGGGCAGTCCAGACCGGTGACCAGCTGCCAGGGGCACCGGGGGAGCAGCTGCGCGGGGTCGTAGGGGCTGTGCCCGTAGAGGTAGACGGCGCCCGCGACGGCCGCGGCTCCGAGCACGGCCGGCAGGGCCCGTACCGTCCACGGTACGGGCCCTGAAGGAGTGTCGGGCAGACTCACGGTCAGCCGCGCAGGACCCGGCCCTGGGAGTCGGTGGTGGTGGTGCCGACCAGGATCATGATGGCGTCGATCAGGGCCCAGATGCCCAGGCCGCCGCAGGTGAAGAGCTGGGCCAGGGCCATACCGGTGTGACCGGTGTAGAAGCGTCCGGCACCGAAGCCACCCAGGAACAGCTGCAGGATGCCGGCGACGACCTTGGACTTCTCGGAGTACGGGACACCGTTCGGGGCGTAGCCGTAGGGCGCGTTGGGGTCGGACTGCGGGAAGGACATGAAGGGCTGGACCTTATCTGCTGAATTGACGCATGTTCAGGAAAGCGCGATCAGATCGTCGCACTTACCGTCACCTTATATGGCGTCGAAAGCCCCCAGGGAGAGGGCCGAAGGTCACAGATCAGCGACTGAATCCGTTGTCAAGATCACCGGAGCAGCAGGAGTTTTCCCACGTGGGCCCCGGATTCCAGCACCCGGTGCGCCTCGGCCGCCTCCGCCATGGGGAACTGCCCGAATACCACGGGCCGGACCCGCCCTGACTCGATCAGCGGCCAGACGTGCTCCCGGACCGCCGCCACGATGGCCGCCTTCTCCTCCAGTGGACGGGCCCGCAGCGAAGTCGCCGTCACCGCAGCCCGCTTGGCCAGCAGCGCGGCCAGATTGAGTTCCGCCTTGATCCCGCCCTGCAGACCGATGACGGCGAGCCGGCCGTTCACCGCCAGCGCCTCCACGTTCCGGGACAGGTACTTGGCGCCCATGATGTCCAGGATCACATCGGCACCGGCTCCCCCGGTGGCCGCGCGGAGCTCCTCGACGAAGTCCTGCTCGCGGTAGTCGATGAGGATGTCCGCGCCCAGTTCGGCACAGCGGGCCAGCTTCTCCGGGCCGCCCGCCGTCACGGCGACCCGCGCCCCGACCGCCTTGGCCAGCTGGATCGCCATGGTGCCGATCCCGCTGGCCCCGCCGTGCACCAGCAGGGTCTCGCCCGGACGGAGATGGGCCACCATGAACACGTTCGACCAGACCGTGGCCGCCACCTCGGGCAGGGCCGCGGCGGTCGCCAGATCGGTCCCCCGGGGCACCGGAAGCAGCTGGCCGGCCGGGACGGCCACCCGCTCCGCGTACCCCCCGCCCGCCAGCAGGGCGCAGACCTCGTCGCCCACCGACCAGCCGGAGACTCCCGGACCGAGGGCCGAGATCCGCCCCGAGCACTCCAGTCCGGGATACGGGGAGGAGCCGGGCGGCGGATCGTAGAACCCCTGCCGCTGGAGCACATCGGCGCGGTTCACCGCGCCGGCCGCCACCTCGACGAGGACCTCGCCCTCGCCGGGCACCGGATCGGGTACATCGGCCCAGACCAAGGCCTCGGGGCCGCCGGGCTGCGCAATGGTGATCGCATGCATGGCCCGGACAGTAGTACGCCCGCTCAGTCGGCGGGGGGCAGCGTCACCGCACGGCCGGCCGCCGGGTCCGCCCGGACGATCACGATCAGCCGGTCCGTCAGCTGGAGCGGGCTCGCGTGCGGATCGTCGTAGGCCAGCAGCCGGTGGCCGCGCAGCACGCTCACCACCAGGTCACCGGTGTCCCGGACGGACTTGCCGACCTCGGCCTTGTTCACCGGCCGCTCGATCATGTCCAGTCCGCTGCCCTGCTGGATCAGGTCCTCCATCACCGTGCCCGCACTCGGGCTGAGCACCGAGAGGCCCAGCAGCCGGCCGGCCGCACTGGCGCTGGTGATGACGGCATCGGCTCCGGACTGCTTCAGCAGCGGGGCGTTCTCCTCCTCGCGCACCGCGGCCACGATCTTCGCGCCCCGGTTGAGCTGCCGGGCCGTCAGGGTGACCAGCACCGCGGTGTCGTCCCGCTGGGTGGCCACGATGATCTGACGGGCCTTCTGCAACTCGGCCCGGAGCAGCACATCGGACCGGGTGGCATCGCCGACCACCCCGGTGAATCCCTCGGCGTTGGCGATGTCGATCACCTTGGCGCTCGGGTCCACGATCACGACCCGCTCCTTCTCCAGCCCCTTGGCCAGCAGGGTCTGCAGGGCCGAGCGGCCCTTGGTGCCGAAACCGACGACCACCGTGTGGTCACGCAACTGCTTCCTCCAGCGTTTCAGCCGCCATTCCTCCCGGGTCCGTTCGGTGAGGACTTCGAGAGTGGTGCCGACCAGGATGATCAGGAACAGCACCCGCAGCGGGGTGATCAGCAGGATGTTCACCAGCCGCGCGCTGTCGCTGTACGGGACGATATCTCCGTACCCCGTGGTCGACAGGGTCACGGTGGCGTAGTAGACGCAGTCGAGGAAATCGACCTGGTCATTGGCGTTGTCGTGATAGCCCGCACGGTCGATGTAGACGATGGTGACGGTCAGAGCCATCACCACCAAGGCCATCAGCAGCCGCTTTCCCACCTGCCAGAGCGGCTTCTCCACAATCTGCTTCGGCAGTTTGACGCGCCGTGAGGCGAGCTTGTCATCCGCATTGCGCGCCATTGCGTCATGGCCGCCCAGTTTCACGTGAAACACTCCCCCGCCGAGACTGCCCAGGGCAGTTCGAGAATCTCCAGTTCCTGACCGGCCCGGGCCCCGCCGCGCGGCACCACGGCCAGCGCGTCGGCCGCCGCCACACCCCGCAGCATGGCAGGCCCGCTGTAGCGCAGTGGCACCGCCAGGTCCCCCGAGAGCACCACGGGCACCAGACGGGTGTCCCGCGGATGCCCGGAGACCGCGTCGCGGACCGGCGCGGTCCACCCCGGCCGAGGGGCGAACCCGGCCAGCGCGCGGAGCAGCGGCTCGGCCAGGGTCAACAGCCCGGAAACCGCTGCCAGAGGATTCCCCGGCAGCCCCACCAGGTGCCGGCGGTCGTCCAGCCGGGCCAGCAGCATCGGATGGCCGGGGCGCACCGCCACCCCGTCCACCAGCAGTTCCGCACCGACCCGGGACAGCACCGGATGGACATGGTCCACCGGTCCGCCCGCCGTGCCCCCGGTCGTGACGATCAGATCGGCGGGGGACCCGGCCAGGATCCGGAACAACTCCTCGACGTCCGCCGGGCCGTCGCCGAGCCGCCGGGTACCGATGACATCGGCGCCCAGCCGGCGCAGCCAGGGGCCCAGCATCGGGCTCAGGGCATCCCGGATCAGCCCCTCCTGCGGCAGACCGGCATCGAGCAACTCGTCGCCCAGCACCAGGACCTCCACCCGCGGGCGGGGACGGGTCACCAGGGCGTCATAGCCGGCGGCGGCGGCCAGACCCAGTACGGCGGGGGTGACCCGGGCCCCGGACGGCAGCAGCAGATCCCCCGCGCGGCACTCCTGACCGCGCGGGCGGATGTCCTGACCGGCGACCACCGGGCGCTCCGCGAACAGCCGCTGCTTCTCCTGGTCGGCGCGGGCGTGCTCGCTGCGGATCACCGCCATGGTGTCCCGGGGGATCCGGGCGCCGGTGGCGATCGGTACGGCCTCCCCGTCGGCCAGCGGTGGGGGCAGAGCCGTGCCGGCCAGCACTCCGCCGGGGCGGACCGACCAGGGGCCGGGGCCGGCGACGGCCCAGCCGTCCATGGCCGAGGTGTCGAAGGGGGGCAGATCGGTGAGGGCCGCCAAGGGCTCGGTCAGGACCTCGCCGAGTGCCTCGGCGAGCGGCGCCCGATGGGATCCGGCCCGGCGGGCCGCTCCCGCCCGGGCGGCCGTCTCCCGGGCCCGGGCCCAGGTGGCGGCCCGGTGGCCGCCACCATCCGGGTTCCGGGCCACCAGAGCCAGGGCCTCGTCCAGCGCCTGCTCACCGGGCCCGCGCACCCGCCCCCCGCCTGCGGCGGCCACGCCACCCGCTCCGGCCGCGCCCGTGGCCTCCGGCCCGGCGGGCCGGCCCGACGCCTGCGCCCGCGCCGCGGCCCCGGCCACTCCGGCCGCGCCACCCGCTCCCGCCATGTCTGCTCCGGCCGCGCCGGCTCCGGCCGCTCCCGCCGTGTCGGCCGGGCCGGTGGTCTCCGGCCCGGCGGGAGGGCGCGGCGGCTGCGCCGCGGACCCGGGGGCCGGGGGCTCCTGCGCGGCTGCGGCCATGGGCTGCGCGTGCTGGGGCGCGGCCACGGTGGGGCGCGTCGGCTGCTGCCGCAGCGCGAGGTCCGCCAGCCCCTCGACCGGCACCGCCGGTCCATCGGGGCCACTCCCCGCGCCATGGCCCACCTCGGCCTGCGCCCCTGCGGCCCGCGCCGTACCCGACGCTGGGGCGGCGCCGGTGGCGCCCGCCCCGGCCGACTCCCCCTGAGACTCGCCGCCGGAGGCCGTACCGGGCTCCGGCACGGTGCCCGCCGGGCCCGGCCCCATGCCGGTGGCACTGCCCGCATCCCGGGCCGTCTCGGCCTGCGACCGCGATTCCGCGGCGTGTCCCGTACCCGGCTCCGCCGCAGTGCCGTTGGCGTCGGCCGATCCCTTGGCCGGCCCGGACCCCGGCTGCGCCTGCGGCGCGGTGCCGCAGGCGCAGCCCGAACCCTCGGACGGCTCGGGCTGCGGCGGCGCCCCTGTGGCGCGGGCGGCAGTCGGCTGCGGTGCGGCGTCGTTGGCGCCCGCGCCGGGATCCGGCAGCGCGCCTGCCGGGCCCGGGCCGGTGTCTTCGGCCCCGGACGCCCCCCTGGCCGCCTGCGCCTGCGGCCCGCGGGCTGAGGCCCTACCGGGCTCCGGCGCGGCGCCTACCGGGCCCAGGCCGACGCCGGTGGCGCTGCCCGCATCCCGGGCAGGCTTGGGCGCCTGCCGCGACTCCGTGGCTTGCGCCGAACCGGGCTCCGGCGCGACGCCGTGGGCCTCGGCCGATCCCCTGGCCGGCCCGGGCCCCTGCTGCGCCTGTGGCGCGGCGGCGGGGGCCGTGCTCGGGCCGGGTCCGGTGCTGCTGGCGTCGGCCTCGGCCGACCCTGTGGGCGGCTGCGCCTGCGGCGCGGTGGAGGACGCGCCCGGGTCCGGCAGAGTGCCTGCCGGTCCGGTGCCGGTGATGTCGGACTCGGCCGACCCGCTCGTCGGGTCGGGGCCCGCCGGCGGCTGGCCGGCGGAGGCCGTGGCGGGCTCCTGTGTGGTGCCCGCCGGGTCCGTGCCGGTACGGGTGGCGTCGGCGCCAGCTCGTTCTCCGGCGGGCGCGGGGTCCGTGGTGCGGGTCGCAGTGGTGGGATCGGTGCGTGTCGGCCTGGCGGCATGCGCAGGCTCCGAGGTGCGGGCCGTACCCGGCTGCGGTGCGGCGTTGTTGGCGCCCGCGCCGGGATCCGGCAGGGTGCCTGCCGGGCCGGTGGCGTCGGCGCCAGCTCGTTCTCCGGCGGGCGCGGGGTCCGTGGTGCGGGTCGCAGTGGTGGGATCGGTGCTTGTCGGCCTGGCGGCATGCGCAGGCTCCGGGGCATGGGCCGTACCCGGCTGCGGTGCGGGGTCGTTGGCGGCAGTCGGCCCCCCGGCGGGGGCAGGCTCTGGGGCGTGGGCCGTGGCCGTGGCGGGGGCTGTGCCCCTGGTGTCGGCCTGCCCGCCGGTCGGCTCGGGTTTCGGGACGGTGGTGGCGGCCTGACCCTCCGTCGGCACGCGCTCCGTGGCGTAGCCGTCGGTCGGCCCCCCGGCGGGAGCGGGCTCCGTGGCGCGGGCCGTGGCGGTGGGATTGGCGCTCGTCGTTCCGACGGCCGGCGCAGGTTCCGTGGCGCGGGTCCTGCGGGTGCCGGATTTCGTGGCGCGGGCCGTGGCCCTGGCGGCTGCCTGCCCGCCGGTCGGGCCGGGCTTGGTGGTGTGGGTGAGGGGTTCTGGGCGGCTGAGGAGGTCGATGGGGTCCACCGGGCCCAGGTGGAGGTGCGGGTATGCCGTGGGGGGCGGGGGCTCGGGTGGGGTGGTGGGGAGGAGCTGGGTGGGGGCCTCGGAGGACGGGGGGCGGGTGAGGCCCGTGGCGAAGGCGAGGGCTTCGTCCAGGGCGTGTTCCGCCGGGTCGACGGGGCGGGAGGCGGGGGGCGGGGTCATCCGGAGGGGGGTCCTTCGCCGGTCTCGGTCTCGGCGGCCCACCGCAGGGCCAGTTCGGCGGCCTGCCGGGAGGCGCGGGTCACGGCCTCGGCCGGGTCGGTACCGGCGGCCTGTGCCTGGGCGGCGGCGTAGCCGACCAGGAAGGTGGTCAGTGGTGCGGCGGGCCGGGCGACGCCGTGGGCGGCGTCACGGGCGAGGTCGAGCAGGGTCTTGGTGTCGACGTCGAGGTCGATGCCCAGCTCGTTCTTGACGGCGGTGATCCATTCGTCCAGCACGTTCCCATGCTCCCTGATCCTGGCCCTGGCGGCCGCGAGGTCCTCCCAGGTGTCGCAGTCGAAGGAGGCCGACGGCGGCGCCTGGACCCGGGCCAGGTCCAGTTCGGCGGTGAGGGCCCGGAGCGGGAGTCCGACGAGGGTGCCGTGCTCGGCGGCCAGCAGCGCGAGCTCGCGGCGCAGGGGTTCGGCCCGGTAGGCGGCGACCAGCGGCTGGTCGCGGCCCGTGGGATCGCGCAGCAGGGCCCCGTCGCGGTCGCCGGGGGCCGCCAGCAGGTCCCGTACGGTGTCGGGCGCGAGGAAGGGGAGGTCGGCGGAGAGGACCAGCAGCAGGTCGGCCGTGGTGTGCCGGAGTCCGGCGTCCAGGGCGGCCAGCGGGCCGCCGCCCGGCGGCTGCTCCAGGGCCCAGCCCACCGGGCGGCCGGTGGGCCGCCGGCCGCCGACCACCACGGTGGTCCGGGCGTCGGCGCAGGCGGCGAGGACCCGGTCGAGCAGGGCCCGGCCGCCGACGCTCAGCGCGGGCTTGTCGGCCCCGCCGAGCCGCCGGGCGGCTCCGCCGGCCAGGACGATGGCGTCGTAGGTCATGCAGCCGAGTATGCGTGGCGCGTGTCTCCGTCGTGGTCACCCGTTTACACGCGTCTTAACCCGCCCCCGGACCGGCCCCGGACCGGCCCCGGACCGGCTGCGGAACGGCCCCGGACCGCCCGCGTCCCCCGGCCCTGGGGGCACGGGGGACGCGGGTCCGAGGGGCTTACAGGTACGGGCCCGAGCGGATCGCTCCGTGGGGGCCGTCCTCCTCGTCGTGCGAGGCGCCCGGGGGAAGGGCGCGGCGCATCTGTTCCAGTTGGGCCCGCGCGGCCATCTGCTGCGCGAACAGGGCGGTCTGGATGCCGTGGAAGAGCCCTTCGAGCCAGCCCACCAACTGCGCCTGCGCGATCCGCAGTTCCGCTTCGGAGGGGATGGCCTCGTCGGTGAACGGCAGCGAGAGCCGTTCGAGTTCCTCCACCAGTTCGGGAGCCAGTCCGTCTTCCAGCTCCTTCACCGAGGAGGCGTGGATGTCCTTCAGACGGACCCGGCTGGCCTCGTCCAGAGGAGCGGCACGGACTTCTTCCAGAAGTTGCTTGATCATGCTGCCGATCCGCATGACCTTGGCTGGCTGTTCGACCATTTCCGTCACCGGGACCTCGCGCGACTCGTCATCGGCGCCGCCGACCGCCATCCCGTCCTGGCCCACGATCAGTACCTGCGGGGGGCTGTCCTGCGACCGTTCACTCCTCGGCATCTCCATGCCGTCATTGTCTCGCACACCTTCGTCACCACACGGTGTGCCCCCGCGGAGGGGTGATCCACCCTCCGCGGGGGCAGCGGGCCGGTCAGCCCGCGGCCCGGCGGGCCAGGGCGCCGTGGGAGCGGGTGACCAGGGCGGCCAGCAGGGCCGCGCCCAGCGGGACCAGGACCAGCAGCGCTCCGAGGGTCTCCCAGGGCACCACCACGGGCACGAAGGGCTTGACGTCCGATCCGAACCCGCTCGCCAGGGACTCCTGGTAGTGGGCCAGCTGTTCGCGCCGTTCGGTGAGCCGGAGCCCGACGGCGGGCAGCACACCGGCCGCGGAGCCCAGCACCACGCCCATCGCGGCGACCACCCCGCACTGGAACCCGCTGAGGGTGCGGCGCACCCGGGGAGCGGCGCCGACGGCGGCGAGGGTCTTCAGGTCGGCCTCGGCATCGGCTTGGGCCAGGCCGGTGGCGATGCCGGCGGCGCCGATGGTGACCAGTCCGGCGAAGACGGTGAGGACGAGCAGCATCAGCTGGGTCTCGCCCTGGTAGCCGTCCTCGATCCGGAACGCGGCGGCCAGGCCCATCCGGTCCAGTTCGCCGTCGAGCTTCTGCCGCTGCTCGCTGCCGGCCCCGCCGTCCAGGGTGAAGTACGTGCCGAAGGGGACGGTGCCGAGTCCGGCGGCCTTGGCCGCCGAGGGCGGCAGGACCAGTTCGATGCCCCAGGCCTCGGCGGATTCCGGTGCCTGGTGGACCGGGAAGCCGATCAGCTTGCCGGGCGGTTCGGTTCCGCGGGAGAGCGCCTCCTCGGCCTTCTGGAGGTCGGTGACGGCCCGGATGGTGGCCTTGCCGTCCTTGATGTTGCGGCGGTCGAAGGAGACGGCCTTGCCCTCGGACAGGGCCCGGGCGGCGGCCGGATCGGAGACGGCGAGCGCGGCCAGCAGCTTGGCGTCGGCGACCACGGTCTCGTGTTCGGCGTAGTGCGGCTGTTCCTTGCACCGCCAGTCGGCGTTCAGGGCCTTGCGCTGGGCCGGGCTGAAGGGGTCGGTCTCGCTGCGGTCCTCCCAGAGCGGGCAGCGCTGTTCCTTGGGCACCACGATCTCGGCCCGTCCGCAGCCCTTCTCGATCGCGTAGGGGTCGCAGTCGGCCCGGCCGATCACGATGCGTGCCACGTCCGCCCGGACGTCCAGGGGCAGGTTGCGGGCGAGGGCCTCGCGGGCGGCGGGCATGTCCCGCTGGCCGCCGGCCTCGGTGGTGCTGAGGAGTCCGGTGCCGGCCGGCAGCTGGGCCACGTACTCGTGGCGCATCTGGACGTCCCGGCTGTGCTGGTACGTGGCCACGGCGACGGTGCCGGCCACCGCGGCCAGTACGGCGGCCACGGCGGGGGCCGTGCGTCCCCGGTTGCGGACGGCGTCGCGCAGCGCCAGCCGGGGGGACAGCGGCAGCCAGCGGCCGAGCCGGCCGAACAGCCCGACCAGGGTCGGGGTGAGGGCGACGATGCCCAGTTCGGCGAGGGCGCTGCCGCCGGCGACGACCACGAAGCCCATCTCGGAGAACGTGCCGAGCAGGGCGATCGCGGCGCCGACCGCGACCGCGACCATGCCGATCACCGGGAGGACCCGGTTGGCCCGGCGCACTCCGCGGCGGCCGGTGAGCGAGGCCAGGACGGTGGCCCGGGAGGCGGTGACCGCGGGGGCGATGGCGGCCAGCAGTCCGGTGACCACGGCGAGCAGGGCGATGCCCGCCAGCTCCAGCGGACGCACGTCGAAGTGCCCGAAGCGGTTGCCCAGGAGGTCTTCCAGCACCGGTCGCAGGGCCAGGGTGAGCAGCAGGGCCAGCAGGATGCCGATGAAGGCCGCGGCGACGCCGATGACCAGGCCGCCGGAGAGCACGATGGCCCGGATGTGGCTGCGGTCACCGCCGTTGGCGCCGACCAGTCCGAGCTGTCGGCGGGAGCGCCGGGCGCCGACCGCGAAGGCGGGGCCGGCCAGCAGGCAGATCTCCAGCATGGCCAGGCCGACCACGGTGGCCAGGATGGCCATCTCGGTGGTCTGCCCGGTGATGCCGGGCTGGTAGGCGTCCTTCTCCTCGGTCTGGTAGAGCGGCACCTCGGAATCGGCGGGCGGATCGAGGATCACGGCCCGGGAGACGACCACGGCGCCCTTGGCGTTGGCCTCCTTGACCATGTTCCACGTGAAACCGGCGCTGCCCGCCACCTTCACCAGGTACTGGTCCTCGGTCATGACGCCGCGGAGTCCGGCCGCCTTCAGGTCCCGGTCCAGCGGGTCCAGCAGGGTGCCGGGCGGGGCCAGCAGCTGCTTCTCCTTGAGCTCGTCCGGCAGTTCGTAGGCCCCGACGATCGTGTAGGAGGTGCGCGACTCGCGGGGGGTCACCGAGGAGCCGACCGACAGCCCGGACTCGTCCAGGAAGGCCTGGGTGGCGATGAGTTCGCCGGACCGCTGGGGAAGCCGTCCCCGGTCCAGGGTGTAGAGCCCCTTCAACAGCGGGCCGCTGGTGTCCAGTTCTCGCAGGCCGGTCTCCATCACCCCGTGCGCGGTCCGGACCTTGGCCTGTCCGGACCGGTCCTTCAGGGCGGTGGACCCGGCCGGCAGGGCGTTCTCCAGCTTCGGCCGGGCCTGGTCCTCGCGCCCGGGTTCCGAGCTCGGCCCGTTGCCCCAGCCCTCCGCGGGCATGTACATGTCCCCGTCCGGGGACTGGAGGATCGGGTTCCCGCCGACCGTCTCGGAGAAGGTGACGAGCGCGTCGGTGGCGCCGAGGGTCCGTGCCAGCCGCTGTTCCGGGGACAGCTCGGCGCTGCGCAGGGTCAGGTCGGCGGCGCTCACGCCCAGGATGGGCAGCGCGATCATCGAGAGGACCAGCAGGCTGCGGCCCTTGGAGCGCCAGGCGTCGCGGCGGGCGATCCGGATGGCCGCGACCCAGGAGTGGTACCAGGAGATCACTGGCCGGCCGCCTGCCCGGAGAGCAGGCTGTCGGCCTGGGCGCTCAGGGTCTCGTCGACCACCCGGCCGTCCCGGAGGAAGACCACCCGGTCCGCCCAGGCGGCGAACCGGGGCTCGTGGGTGACCAGGACCCCGGCGGCGCCGGCGTCGCAGCGGGCCCGCAGCAGGCCGAGGACGGATTCGCCGGTCTCGGAGTCCAGGGCGCCGGTCGGCTCGTCGGCGAGCACCAGCCGGCGGTCGCCGACCAGGGCGCGGGCGATGGCCACGCGCTGCTGCTGGCCGCCGGACATCTCGTCCGGGAACCGGTCGGCGAGCTGGGCGAGGCCCATCTCCTCCAGGGCGGCCAGGGCGGAGACCCGGGCCTTGCGGGCGGATATCCCGTCGAGTTCGCGGGGCAGGGCCACGTTCTCGGCGGCGGTCAGGGCCGGGATCAGGTTGTAGTCCTGGAAGACGTAGCCGATGCTGCGGCGCCGCAGGGCGGCCAGCTGCTTGCGGTTGGCGGTGGTGATGTCGGTGCCCTCGACGATCACCCGGCCGCCGCTCGGGGTGTCCAGGCCGCCCGCGAGGGTCAGCAGGGTGGACTTTCCGGAGCCGGACGGGCCCATGACGGCGACGAGTTCGCCCGGGTACACGGAGAGGTCGATGCCGCGCAGGGCGTGCACCTCGGTGGCGCCGGTGCCGTGCACCCGGGTGAGCTGCTGGAGCCGGAGCACGGGTTCGGGTCGCCCGGAGGGCTGCTGCGGGTGGTGCCGGGTGTGGTGCTGCTGCTGGGTGTGGTGCAGGTCGGACATGGTGGTGGGGTCCCCCCTGGGACGGTTTCCGGGTCGGATTCGGGTCGGATTCGGGTCGGATCCGGGTCGGTTTCCGGGTCGGCTTCCGGGGCGGTTCAGCCGTGCGGGTGGCTGGCCGCGGGCCGCTCGGAAGCGATGGCGGTGGCCTGGGTCGGTGCGGGCTCGGCCCTCCGCTCGGCCAGGACGGAGAGCCGCACCAGCCTGGTCTCGGAGTGGTCGAGCCAGCGGGCCTCGGCCTCGGTCTGGAAGATCAGCTGTTCGAGCACCAGCAGCCAGGCCACGTCGTCGCGTTCGCTGGTCTGCCCGCTCTCGATGGAGGCCAGGGCCTGGGCCTTGAGCCGGGTGTAGTCCTGCATCGCCTTGATCGTGGCGCGCCGCTGGGCCTGGATGACGGCGCGGATGTCCACGCCGGGTGCCCCGACCGCCATGGCGAGCTTGATGGAGAGCTCGTCGCGGGGCGGGTTGGTCCGGTCGACGGGCCGTTCGTACCAGGTGGCCAGCTCGGTGCGGCCGGCCCCGGTGATGGCGTAGAGGGTGTGCCCGGCATCGTCCTCGCCGCCCGGTTCGACGAGGCCGTCGCGTTCGAGCCGGGCGAGGGTCGTATAGACCTGCCCGATGTTGAGGGGCCAGGTGGAGCCGGTGCGCGACTCGAACTCGGTACGCAGCTGTGAGCCGTACCGGGGGCCGCGTTCCAGCAGGGCGAGAAGGCCGTGGCGGATCGACATACTCAGTATGTATACCGAGTATGCCAGGCTGGGCAACCGCCCTGTGGCCTACATCTCAAGGGGGACGCGGACGGGACCGGCCGCCGGACCGGCCCCGGGGCCGGTCGCGGTTCAGTCGCGGCGCAGGCGCATCCCGATGAACCCGAGACCCACGCCCATCAGCGCGAATCCGGTGCCCAGCGGCAGCAGATGGGCGGCCAGATCGGCGGCCCGGGCGTTGGGCTCGGTCCCCAGCGCGGAGGAGGAGGTCCCGTCGCCCGTGCCGGGTTCCTCGGATCCGTCCGGCCGGCCGCTGGCGGCCGGACCCGGGGTCCGGGCGGTCTCGGGGAGGGTCTGGGGCTCCGGCAGCGCCTGGGCCTCGGGGCGGGCCGCCGTCCCGGGCGGCCGGGCCGGGCGGTCCGGCCGGCCGGCGTCCGGCCGCCGCTCCGGACCGGTGGGCCGCTCCCGGGCCCCGGGCTGCTGCTGTGCGTCGGGGTACTGCTGGGCGTCGAGCCGCTCCAGCCCCTCCGGGTGGACCGGCAGTGGCCGGGAGGCGAGGAGGGCGCGCGGGTCGGCGGGTGCCCCGGCGGGGCGTCCGGGCCGTTCCCGGCCGGCCCCGGCGGCGCTGCCGGCCAGCTCGCGGAGCCCGGAGTCCTCGGCCCGTGCGTACGGGTCGTCCGCGCGGCCGGCCGAGGCGGCCGGACCGGCCGGTGCCCGCTCGGCCAGCCCGTACGCGGGTGCGGCCGGCAGGAGCACGGCGCAGCCCAGCGCTGCCGCGGCGGACCAGCGCAGCGCGCGGAGTCGAGTCACGGGGAGCCCCTCCCGTACCGAACGACCGAGATGTCAGGCTCAGATTTGCATAAGTGTGCAAATCCGGCATCTCGGACACCCGGTGCCCGAGAGGCGGGCCCCGGCAAGATCCGGAAGAGACGGGCTAGGCGGGGTTGCCCGTGGAGATCACCAGGGTGAACTCGGCGCCCGTCTTGTCCACCGGCTCACCGGCCAGCGGGAACTGCTCCAGCACGGTGTCCTCGCCGTACGCCGCCTCGTCCCGCTCCTGGACCTTGTACTTCCAGCCGGCCGCCTGGATGCACTCCTTGACCGAGATCACGTTCTTGTAGCGGAAGTCCGGGGCGTTGACCTTCTTCGGGTCGTCCCAGGACTTGTACGCCTCCTTGCACTTCTCCGCGTCGATCGTGCGGCTCGGGTCCGGGCCCTTGTGGCCCGGCTTGGCCGAGCCGGTGCTCGGGGCGCCGTCGGTCGCCCCGCCCGAGGCACCGGAGGAGGCGGCGGCCGGGGTGTCCCCGCCGGAGGGCTCGTCGTCCTGGTTGATCACGATCGCGGTCACCAGACCGCCGACGGCGATCAGGGCCACCGCGATCGCCCCCATCACCACGGAGGTGTTCCGGCGGCCGCCCGGGCCGCCGCCCGCCGCCCGGTGGGGCTGCTGGGCCGGGGAGATGGTGAACGGCGGCGGGGTCTGCGCCCCGAACCCGTGCTGCTGGCCCGGCGCCTGGGTCTGGTGCTGCGGCGGGTAGGCGTAGCCCCCCTGCTGCGGGACCGGCGGCGGGGTGTGCTGCTGCGGCGCGTACGGGGACGGGGTGGGCGGCTGGTACGGCTGCTGGAGGGAGTGCGGCGGCGGCTGCGGCAGCGAGGCGTCCACCGGCGGGAACACGGCCGAGCCGACCCCGGCCCCGCTGTTCACCGGACCGCCCTGGACGATCACCGGCGCGGCCGTCTGCCCGGCCGACAGCACCCGGGCGATCTCGTCGCGCATCGCCGCGGCCGAGGGGAAGCGCTCGTTCGGGTTCTTCTTCAGCGCGCGCGCCACCAGCGCGTCCATGGCCGGGGACACCGAGCGGTTCACCGAGGAGGGCGCGACCGGCTCCTCCTGGACGTGCGCGTAGGCGATCGCCAGCGGCGAGTCCGCCTCGAACGGCAGCCGGCCGGTGAGCAGCTGGAACAGCATGATCCCGACCGAGTACAGGTCGGAGCGCGCGTCCACCCCGCGCCCCAGGGCCTGCTCCGGCGACAGGTACTGAGGGGTGCCGACGACCATGCCGGTCTGCGTCATCGAGGTGACCCCGGACTGCATCGCGCGGGCGATGCCGAAGTCCATGACCTTGACCACTCCGCGCTTGGTCATCATCACGTTGCCCGGCTTGATGTCCCGGTGCACCAGACCGACGTCGTGGCTGGTCTCCAGGGCGGCCAGCACATCGGCCGTCACCTTCAGCGCCTTGTCCGCCGGCATGGCCCCGTACTGGGCGATGTCCGCCGTCAGGACCGAGCCCAGCGGCTTGCCCTCCACGTACTCCATGACGATGTACGGCATCAGCGAGCCGTCGAACTCGTCCTCACCGGTGTCGAACACGGACACGATGTTGGTGTGCGACAGTTTCGCTACAGCCTGCGCCTCGCGGCGGAAACGTTCCCGGAAGGACTGCTCGCGGCCGAGTTCGGTGTGCAGGGTCTTGATCGCCACCTGCCGGTCCAGCGCGGTGTCGTAGGCGAGGTAGACCGCGGCCATCCCGCCCTCACCGAGCAGATCCCGTAGCTGGTAACGGCCACGGGCCAGGGAACCGCCTGCGTACCGGCCCTGAGTGCCGTCCTGGCTCATGACTGTTGCTTCCCCTCACCACGGCTGTGTCGCGCCCAGTCTGCCGGAGGGCAAGCACACGTCAAGCCGGGTGCCCGTTCCGTGACCAGGGGGTTGCCGGACAGTCACGGGCCCTCCACAGAAGTCCGTGCCCGAACGGTGACCCGCACGGAGGCTGTAGCGTTCGTCGGAGCACCCGAGACGAGCACCACACCGCACGCGCGGCCGAGAGAGACGACGGCGAGGACTGATGGCACCCGAACCCGAGGCAGGCGGAGCCGGGATGGCCGAGGATCCTTCGCACTGGGGGGCCGGCGGCCTCGTGGGCGACGGCCGGTACCGGCTCACCCACCGGCTGGGCCGTGGCGGAATGGCCGAGGTGTTCGCCGCAGAGGACGTGCGGCTGGGCCGCACCGTCGCCGTGAAGCTGCTGCGCGCGGACCTCGCCGAGGACCCGGTCTCCAAGGCCCGCTTCACCCGTGAGGCACAGTCGGTGGCCGGCCTCAACCACCATGCCGTGGTGGCCGTCTACGACTCCGGCGAGGACCGGGTCGGCCCGAACACCGTCCCGTACATCGTGATGGAGCTGGTCGAGGGCCGCACCATCCGCGAACTGCTGATCAGCGCCGAGGCCCCGGGCCCCGACCAGGCGCTCATCATCGTCTCGGGGGTGCTGGAGGCGCTCGCCTACTCGCACCAGCACGGCATCGTGCACCGCGACATCAAGCCCGCCAACGTCATCATCACGCACGCCGGTGCGGTGAAGGTGATGGACTTCGGCATCGCCCGGGCCCTGCACGGCGCCCAGTCGACGATGACCCAGACCGGCATGGTCATGGGCACCCCGCAGTACCTGTCGCCGGAACAGGCCCTCGGCAAGGCCGTGGACCACCGCAGCGACCTCTACGCCACCGGCTGCCTGCTGTACGAACTCCTGGCGCTGCGGCCCCCGTTCACCGGCGAGACCCCGCTGTCGGTGGTCTACCAGCACGTCCAGGACGCGCCCGTGCCGCCCTCACAGCTCGGCACCGGGGTGCCGGCCGAGCTCGACGGCCTGGTGATGCGCTCGCTGGCCAAGGACCCGGACGACCGGTTCCAGAGCGCCGAGGAGATGCGCGGACTCGTCCAGTACGCGCTCCAGATGCTGCACGACCAGGGCCCGCACACCGGCAGCTGGAACACCGGCCCGGTGTCGATGGCGCTGCCGCACGGGCGGGGTCCCGCGGCCACCACCGCGATGCCGATGGGGGCCACCGGGCAGCAGCCCGGCTACCCCTCGCACGCCTCCACCTCGCAGTTCCAGCAGCCGATGGTGCCGCCGCTCAACCCGGACGACGGCTCGGCCTTCCCCGGCGGCGGTGGGGGCGGCTACTACGACGGCGGCCAGGGCGGCGGCTACTACGACGGCGGGCACGGGGACAACGGGGACCGGCGTGGCGCCGGCCGCTGGAAGGTCTGGCTGTTCGCGGCGCTCGCGGTGCTCGCGATCGGCGCGGGTGTGGTGTTCGCCCTCGACAAGGCCGGGGGGAACAAGACCCCTCCGGCGAACAAGCCGTCCACCGCCCAGACCACGCCCTCCACCAAGGAGAGCACCCCGGAGGAGCCGCTGCCGGAGGAGTCCGAGGAGTCCCGGGAGCCCACCAGCAAGCGGACCAAGAGCTGGACGCCGAGCCGCAAGCCGTCCTACACGCCGAGCTGGACGCCCTCGTCGACGCCGACCCCGTCCTCCACGCCCTCGTCGGGTGAGCCCTCGGACGACCCCTCGTCCCCGGATCCGGAGCCGAGCAAGACCCCGGAGGAGCCGGAGCCGACGCCGAGCAAGACCTCGGAGAAGCCGCCGCCGGACGAGGGCGAGAACCAGCCGCGCAACCCGTAGCGCGGCGCGGCGCTCGCAGGGGCCGGCGTCCGTGGCTCAGAGCGCGTGCTGGAAATCCCGGTCGGACCGGCCTGATCGGTCCGACCGGCCGGCCAGGGTGTGCACGGTGAAGAACTGCGGCTCGATGCGCATGTAGACGGGGTCGAACAGCTCGCCGTCCACGTAGTGCGGCCCGCGGCCGAACAGTTCCAGTTCGGCGGTGGTCGGCTCCACGATCTCGGCCGTCCCGGTGAACTGGACCGACCAGAGGTCGATCTCGCCGGAGTTGAAGTTGTCCGCCCCGTAGGAGACGACGCTCCCGTTGCAGGCGTGGTGGTAGCCGAACCCGCTGTGCATCCTCAGGACCACCCGGCCGTCCACCACCACATGACGGGCGACGGCGAGGAAGGGCAGCGCGCGCATGCTGGTGGCCACCCGGCCGTAGGGGACCCGGCACAGGAGTTCGATGGCGTGGAGTTCCTCTGGGGACATAGGGCCACTGTCCGTTACCGGCCCGGTGTCGGGAAAGAGGATCCCGCCCCCAGGACCGGGGACGTTGGTCCCGAATGATTCCCCGGATGCGGTGAATCAGCTGGTCGGCACGTGATGCGGCGGAATCAGCTGCGCTTCTCGGCCTGGATCCGGGCCACGTAGGCGGCCGCCTGGGAGCGGCGCTCCATGCCCAGCTTGGACAGCAGGCTGGACACGTAGTTCTTGATCGTCTTCTCGGCCAGGTGCAGCCGCTCGCCGATCACCCGGTTGGTCAGGCCCTCCCCGATCAGATCGAGGATCTTCCGCTCCTGCTCGGTGAGGTTCGCCAGCCGGTCGTCGCCCTTGCCGTTCTTGCCGTCCCGCAGCCGCTCCAGCACCCGCGCCGTGGCCACCGGGTCCAGCAGGGACTTTCCGGCGGCGACGTCACGGACCGCGTGCAGCAGCTCATTGCCGCGGATCGCCTTGAGGACGTACCCGGAAGCACCGGCCATGATCGCGTCGAACAGCGCCTCGTCGTCGGCGAACGAGGTGAGCATCAGGCACTTGATGTCCTCGTTCTGGGAACGGACCTCGCGGCAGACCTCGACGCCGCTGCCGTCCGGCAGCCGCACGTCCAGGACCGCCACATCGGGCCTCGTCGCCGGGATCCGCACCAGTGCGTCGGCGGCCGTACCGGCCTCGCCCACCACCTCGATATCGGATTCGCTGGACAGCAGCTCGTAGACACCTCGGCGGACCACTTCGTGGTCGTCCAGGAGGAATACCGTGATTTTTCCATCTTCGCGCACGAAGTCAGTTTCACACACTCACCCCTTCCCTGCCGCTGTTACCCGGGATAACGTGCCGTTGTTCCGGCCCCCTGCAAGGCTGTGACCAGTGGTTGTTCCCGATTCCCCGGATTTACTTGGAAATCCAAGCAAAATCGCAGGTCAAATGGGGTTTCGCGGTTCCGCGACGCACTGGGTAACGTGCATTGCGCAGGGCACTCGCCGGGGCACCTGTCACGCCTGTTCTCCCAACCGAGTCGCACCCACCCCGTGCGCGGGTACGGAAACAGGCGAGCCGCACTGGACCCCGGAGAACCCGGGTGCCGGACCGACGGAGGAGCACACGTGACCGTGGAGAGCACTGCCGCGCGCAAGCCGCGACGCAGCAGCGGCACCAAGCGAGCGGCGTCCGGGGCCAGCCCCCGCAAGACGGCGGCCGCGGCCGCAGCCGCCGAGAGTGCCGAGCCCCAGCTCGTACAGCTGCTGACGCCCGAAGGGGACCGGGTCGAGAACGCGCAGAACGCGGAGTTCCTCCCCTACGTCGCCGACATCACCGCCGAGGACCTGCGCGGGCTCTACCGCGACATGGTCCTCACCCGCCGTTTCGACGGCGAGGCGACCTCCCTGCAGCGTCAGGGCGAGCTGGGCCTGTGGGCCTCGCTGCTGGGCCAGGAGGCCGCCCAGATCGGCTCCGGCCGGGCGCTGCGCGAGGACGACTACATCTTCCCGACCTACCGCGAACACGGTGTCGCCTGGTGCCGCGGGGTCGACCCGACGAACCTGCTGGGCATGTTCCGGGGCGTCAACCACGGCGGCTGGGACCCCACCGTCAACAACTTCCACCTCTACACGATCGTCATCGGCTCGCAGACCCTGCACGCCACCGGCTACGCCATGGGCGTGGCCAAGGACGGCGCCGACTCCGCGGTCATCGCCTACTTCGGCGACGGCGCCTCCAGCCAGGGCGACGTCAACGAGGCCTTCACCTTCTCGGCGGTCTACAACGCCCCCGTGGTGTTCTTCTGCCAGAACAACCAGTGGGCCATCTCCGAGCCCACCGAGCGCCAGATGCGCGTCCCGCTCTACCAGCGCGCCGCCGGCTTCGGCTTCCCCGGCGTCCGGGTGGACGGCAACGACGTGCTGGCCTGCCTGGCCGTGACCCGCTGGGCCCTGGAGCGGGCCCGCAACGGCGAGGGCCCGGCCCTGATCGAGGCGTTCACCTACCGGATGGGCGCGCACACCACCTCCGACGACCCGACCCGCTACCGGCGGGACGAGGAGCGGGCGGCCTGGGAGGCCAAGGACCCGATCGAGCGGCTGAAGGCCCACCTGCTGGCCTCCGGCGACGCCGACGAGGAGTTCTTCGCCGCCCTCGAAACCGAGAGCGAGCAGCTGGGCAAGCGGGTGCGCGAGGTCGTGCGCGCCATGCCCGACCCCGACACCATGGCGATCTTCGAGAACGTCTACGCCGACGGGCACGCGCTGGTGGACGAGGAGCGCGCCCAGTTCGCGGCCTACCTCGCGTCGTTCGAGGAGGGCAACTGATCATGGCCGTTGAGAAGATGTCGATCGCCAAGGCGCTCAACGAGTCGCTGCGCAAGGCCCTGGAGACGGACCCCAAGGTCCTGATCATGGGCGAGGACGTCGGCAAGCTGGGCGGGGTCTTCCGGATCACCGACGGCCTGCAGAAGGACTTCGGCGAGGAGCGGGTCATCGACACCCCGCTCGCCGAGTCGGGCATCGTCGGCACCGCCATCGGCCTGGCCCTGCGCGGCTACCGGCCGGTGGTGGAGATCCAGTTCGACGGGTTCGTGTTCCCTGCCTACGACCAGATCGTCACCCAGCTCGCCAAGATGCACGCGCGGGCCCTGGGCAAGGTCAAGATGCCGGTGGTCATCCGCATCCCGTACGCGGGCGGCATCGGCGCGGTGGAGCACCACAGCGAGTCCCCGGAAGCCCTGTTCGCGCACGTGCCGGGCCTGAAGGTGGTGTCGCCGAGCAACCCCAGCGACGCCTACTGGATGCTCCAGCAGGCCATCCAGAGCGATGACCCGGTGATCTTCTTCGAGCCGAAGCGCCGCTACTGGGACAAGGGCGAGCTCGATGTCGAGGCCATCCCCGGGGCGCTGCACGAGGCCAAGGTGGAGCGGGCCGGCACCGACCTCACCCTGGCGGCCTACGGGCCGATGGTGAAGGTGTGCCTGGAGGCGGCGGCCGCGGCGGCCGAGGAGGGCAAGTCGGTGGAGGTCGTGGACCTGCGCTCGATGTCCCCGATCGACTTCGACGGGCTCCAGCGGTCGGTGGAGAAGACCCGCCGGCTGGTGGTCGTGCACGAGGCCCCGGTGTTCCTCGGCGTGGGTTCGGAGATCGCCGCCCGCATCACGGAGCGGTGCTTCTACCACCTGGAGGCCCCGGTGCTCCGGGTCGGCGGCTTCCACGCCCCGTACCCGCCGGCCCGCCTGGAGGACGAGTACCTGCCGGGCCTGGACCGTGTGCTCGACGCCGTCGACCGCTCGCTGGCGTTCTGAGGAGATCCGCTGTGACGATCCGCGAATTCAAGATGCCCGACGTGGGCGAGGGCCTCACCGAGGCCGAGATCCTCAAGTGGTACGTCCAGCCGGGCGACACCGTCACCGACGGCCAGGTCGTCTGCGAGGTGGAGACGGCGAAGGCTGCCGTGGAACTCCCCATCCCCTTCGACGGGGTGGTGCACGAACTGCGCTTCGCCGAGGGCGTCACCGTCGACGTCGGCCAGGTCATCATCTCGGTGGCGGTCGACGGCGGCGAACCGGCTGCCCCGCCGGTCGAGGCGGCCGCCCCGGCCGCCGTGCCCGCGCCCGCGCCGGTCCCGGCGGCGGAGGCCGCCGGCGAGGCGGCCCCCGCCGCCCGCCAGCCGGTGCTGGTCGGCTACGGGGTCTCCCAGGGCTCCACCAAGCGGCGCCCGCGCAAGGCGGCGGCCCAGCCGGCCGTCGCCGCCCCGGCCGAGGCCGCCGCGGCGGCCGCCGCCGGAGTCGGGGCCGCCGCCCGGGCGCTGGCCGCCGGTACCGCCCCGGCGGGCCCGGACACCGGCCGCGCCGGCACCAACGGCACCGCTGCCCCGGCGTACGCCCCGGCCCCGGCGGGCGGGGAGCGGCCGCTGGCCAAGCCGCCCGTGCGCAAGCTCGCCAAGGACCTCGGCATCGACCTCGCCACGGTGGCCCCCACCGGCGGGGGCGGGATCGTGACCCGCGAGGACGTGCACGCGGCGGCCGCCGCCGCGGCGCAGGCCCTCCAGGCCGCCCCGGCGAGCACCAACGGCACCACCGCCCCGGCCCCGGCGGCCGTACCGTCCGAGGCCGCGGCGCCCGCGTCCGTCCCGGCCGCCGCCGAGCCGCTCGCGGCCGGTGCCCGGGAGACCCGGATCCCGGTCAAGGGCGTCCGCAAGGTCACCGCCCAGGCCATGGTCGGCTCCGCCTTCACCGCCCCGCACGTCACCGAGTTCATCACCTTCGACGTGACCCGCACCATGAAGCTGGTGCAGGAACTCAAGGCCGACCCGGACCTGGCGGGGCTGCGGATCAACCCGCTGCTGCTCATCGCCAAGGCCGTGCTGGTCGCCGTACGCCGCAACCCGGACGTCAACGCGTCCTGGGACGAGGCGGCCCAGGAGATCGTGCTCAAGCACTACGTCAACCTCGGGATCGCGGCCGCGACCCCGCGCGGGCTGATCGTCCCCAACATCAAGGACGCGCACGCCAAGACGCTCCCCGAGCTGTCCACGGCACTGTCCGGCCTGGTCGCCACCGCCCGCGAGGGCAAGACCTCCCCCGCCGACATGCAGGGCGGCACGATCACCATCACCAACGTCGGGGTCTTCGGGGTCGACACCGGCACGCCGATCCTGAACCCGGGCGAGTCCGCGATCCTCGCGGTCGGGGCCATCAAGCTCCAGCCGTGGGTCCACAAGGGCAAGGTGAAGCCCCGCCAGGTCACCACCCTGGCCCTCTCCTTCGACCACCGCCTGATCGACGGCGAACTGGGCTCCCGGTTCCTCGCCGACGTCGCGGCGGTCCTGGAGAACCCGAAGCGCCTGATCACCTGGGCCTGACGGCAACCAGCGAACGGCCGGCCCCCCCCACGGGGGACCGGCCGTTCCTTCATGCGGAGGGGGCCACGCGCGGTGATGGTCGGGTTCGGGGTGCGGGACGGGCAGGGGGAGGCCGGGAGGTGGCGGGCTGACCCACGGGGGACCGGCCGTTCCTTCGTCTAGGCTCCCGCCGGGGAAGGGGGTCGGATGGCCATTGCCGAGCTGCAGGTGTACTCCGTGGAGGAGGCCGACGTCTTCGGCGGGGTGTGTGTGGTGCGGTGCGTCGGCGGGGTGGCGCGGGCCGGGCAGGTGTACGCCGCCGGGGAGTCCCGGCTCGGGCTGCGGAGGATCGAGCGGTACGGGCGGGTGGTCGGGTCCTTCGACGCCGGGCACACCGCCAGGGTGCGGCTGAGCGGGGCGGTGGTGGCGCTGCTGGCCCGCGGGCAGGTGCTGACCTCGGTGCCGGCCGCGGCGCTCGGGCTGGAGGAGGTCGAGGCCTGGCTGGCCGCCGGCCACGGACTGCCCGCCGGGGGCTTCGGCCCGGAGCCGGCGGGCGCGGGCGGTGATCCGGATCCGGCCACCCTGCGGGTGCTGGCGCTGACCCGGATGCAGACCCCGGAGCTGCCGGACGCGGTCCGGCTCCGCTGGGGCCGGGTCGCGATCGTCGCGGCGGCCCGGGCGGACGGCTGCCCGGGCGGCCGGGAGCCGCTGTCCGCCGCGCTGGCGCAGGCGCGGGTGCGGGCGTATCTGGTGCAGTGCCTCGGGGACCTCCCCGACCCGACCGGGGAGGGGCTGGCGGATGCCGCCGCGCTCTGCCGGTTCGTGCTCGACCGGGTCGGGATGACCCTGGAGGAGGCGCGCCGGGCCGGGGCGGGCTGGCGGGAGCTGGACCGGGAGCGGATCCTGCGCCTGCGCGGGGTGAAGAGCCTGCTGGGCGCGGCCGGCGCCGCCCGCCCGTACCTCGCGGACGGCGATCCGCTGGCCGCCCTGGTGGACGAATGGCTGCGGATCCGGGCCCGGCTGCCGTGAACACCCCCGGGCGGGCGGCCGGAAGGGCCCCTTGACGGACCGTCCGGGCGGATGGACGCTCACGCTTTGGCATCCGTACGGTTCGAGGGGGGCCGGAATGCCGGAGGAGTACGACCGGCCGGTGGCGCGCGCGGGGGAACTGCGGGCCAGGCTGATGGAGTCCGGCGCGCCCTGGAGCGTGAGCGAACGGCTGGCCGACGAGGATCCGGTGCCGCCCGCACCGCTCGGGCTGGATCCGGCCGGGCCGCTGACCACCGCCGCCGAGGCCGGCGTGGTCGATCTGCGGGCGCTGGCCGGCCGGGAGAGCGGCAATCCGCACCTCACCCGCCGGCGGACCGCCCACGGGCTGCTCGCGGACCGCAAGGCGCAGGCCCTGGCGCCGCGTCCGGCCGCCGTGGACTGGCGGCACCGCTGGGGCTGGCCCTGGATCGGCCGGGTGAAGGACCAGGGCCCATGCCGGTCGGGCTGGGCCTTTGCGGCGGCCGGGCTGGTGGAGTCCATGGCCCGGATCGAGCACCACGTGTGGGCCGAGCGGGCCGCGGGGGACCTGCACGACGGGATGCGGGCCGGCTGCGGGCAGCGCGGCAGTCCGGAGGCCGCCCTCGACTGGATCCGGGACAACGGCGGGATCGCGGACCCCGACTGCCATCCGCCGGCGGACCCGCCGCCGGGGCTGCCGGCCGGCCGGCTGGAGGGCTGGCGGGCGGCCTATCCGCCCAGCTGGGACCGGTCCGGACGGACGGTGCGGATCACCGACTGGGTGCGGCTGGGGGATGTGGAGCAGCAGAAGGTGTGGCTGGACACGGTGGGCCCGCTGATCGCCTCCTTCGACGTCTACGAGGACTTCTTCGGGCTCGGCGCCGGGGTGTACCGGCGGACCACCGACCGCCGGGCGGGCGGCCACTGCGTGCTGGTGGTGGGCTATGACGACGCGGCCGGCTGCTGGCTGTTCCGCAACTCCTGGGGCACCGGACGGCACATGGCCGGTTTCGGCCGGATCGGATACGGGGAGGCCCGGATCGACCACTGGGCCAAGTGCGGGCTACTCGGCACCAATGTGGACCCGTGGACCAAACGCCGGCTGCACACCGGGAACGTCTACGAGAGCGGCAACGGCCGCGCCCACCGGAACTTCGAACTCCTGCTGGGTGACGCGGAGTCGCAGCCCGGCGGGGGCCGGCTGCGGCACTGGTCGCGGGCCGGTGACCCGCCGCACCGCTGGATCCGTGCCGGGGCCTTCGCCGCGGACGCCTCGGCGCTGCCCGCCTTCACCGGCTCCACCTACAACCGGAACATGGAGTCCCTGCACGTCACCCCGGGCGGCCGGCTGCGGCACTGGTACTACGAGCAGTCCGCCCGGACCTGGCGGGACGGCGGCCTGTTCGGCGCGGACGGGGACGCGGCGCCCGGGTCCACCCCCGGGTTCATCCAGAGCGACTACGGCAAGCCCGGCAACTTCGAGGTGGTGGTGCGCACGTCCGACGGCGGTCTGCGGCACTGGTGGCGGATCAACGGCTCGCCCTGGACCTGGCAGGACGGCGGCCGGTTCGGGGAGGACATCGCGCACTACGGGCCCGCGCTGGTGCAGACCCGGGGCCGTCGGCTGGACCTGGTGGCGGCCCGTACGGACGGCCGGATGCAGCTGTGGTGGCGGGACGACGCGGCCGGGTTCGTCTGGCGGCCGGGGGAGGTCTTCGGTGCCGGGATCGTCTCGGCGCCCTGTCTGATCGAGGGGCAGTACGAGGCCCGCGACGAGGAGACCCCGGGGAACTACGAGCTGTGCGCGGTGACGGCGGAGGGCCGGGTGGAGCACTGGTGGCGGGGCAACGCGAGCGGTTCGGGCTGGACCCGGAGCACGGCCTTCGGCTCGGACGCGGTGGCGGTCACCGGGATGCTGCAGGGCAGCTTCGGGTTCCATCTGGAGGTGTTCGTGCTGGGCACCGACCGGCGGGTGCGGCACTGGTGGCGGGACGGCGCCGGGGTCTGGCACGCGGGCGCGGTGATCGGCTGACCGACCACCGCGCCCGGTGTCCAGGTGCGGGTTCCGCTGTTCGCGGGCGCCGCGGGGCGGGTTCCGCTAGTCGCGGTTGGCGCCCGGCGGGAGCTCGCGGAGCTCGGGCAGACCGGAGCGCTGTGCCTTCGGCGTCGCACCGAGGCTGTAGTCCATGATCTTCTTCGCGTCGGCGTAGCGGGCGTCGACCGAGGTGGCGCCGAGCACCACGCCGATGACGGTCTTGCCGTTGCGGGTGGCGGCGAACACCAGGCAGGGGCCGGCCGGGGTGGTGGTGCCGGTCTTCACGCCGATCGCGCCGGAGTAGGCGCCCAGCAGCTGGTTGCTGTTGGACCAGGTGTACCAGCGGACCTTGCCGTTGGCCGCGGTGGCGTAGGCCTTCACGGTCGGGGACTTGACCACGGTGCGGAAGGTGCTGTTGCCCATCGCGGCGCGGGCGAGCTTCGCCAGGTCGCGCGGGGTGGTGTAGTTGTTGGCGCTGTTGTTCGGCGAATTGCCGTCGAACGAGTCGAACTTGGTGTTGGTCAGGCCCAGGGCCTTGGCCTTGTCGTTCATCTGCTTGATGAAGTCGGCCTTGCGGGCGGCGCGGGTGGTGCCCTTGCCGTACGCGTCGGCGAGGGCGTACGCGGCGTCGCAGCCGGAGGGCGCCATCATGCCGTTGAGCATGCCGGTGACGGTCAGCTTGTCGCCGACGAACAGGTAGGCGCTGCTCGCGCCGATGGAGTTGACGTAGTCCGGGTACGCCTTGTCCACGGTCAGCTTGCGGGCCAGGTCCAGCTTGGGCTGGGTGAGGACCACATAGGCCGTCATGATCTTGGTGGTGCTGGCCATCGGGCGGCGGGTGTCCGCCGCCTTGGCGTACTGGCCGACGCCGTTGGCGTTGTCCAGCAGGAAGGCGCCCTTGGCGGTCACCGTGGGCCAGCCGGGCGGGTTGGCGGCGTTGGCGGTGGCGGCGAGCGGGGCGGCGGTCAGCAGCGCGCCCGTGGCGGTGGCCACGATCACGGCGCGGCGGGCGCGCGAGAAGCCGGTTGTGCCGAAGTTCAAGAGAAATCCCCCGAGTTCGCGGTACGGATGGGTGCGTGGATCGGTCGGGGCCGGGTGTGTGACAAGGGCCCCCGGACAGTGACGCCCGGGAGTGGTGAATGGATGTGCGGGGGTGCCATGTTTTTGCTATTCCGAGACCTGGGGCCGATTCCGGACCCCGGTGGTCCGCATGCTGGACGGGGGTCCGCTTGTGTCCCTGTTGTATCTATGCTGCGTCCATGCCAGCAGCAGTCCGACAGCCCCCCGCCGCCGACCGGGTGTACCGGCACGTCAAACAAGGCGTGCTCGACCGCCGCTACGAGGGCGGCACCCTCCTCACCGAGGGCGAGCTCGCCGAGGCCGTCGGGGTCTCCCGCACCCCGGTCCGCGAGGCGCTGCTCCGGCTGGAGACCGAGGGACTGCTCCGGCTGTACCCGAAGAAGGGCGCCCTGGTGCTGCCCGTCTCGGCCCAGGAGATCACCGACGTGATCGAGACCCGGCTGCTGGTCGAGGAGTTCACCGTCCGCCGGGCCGTCCCCGCGCCCCCGGCGCTGCTGGAGCGGCTGGCGGAACTGCTGGAGGAGCAACGGCTGCACGCCGCGAGCGGGGACACCGCCGCGATGATGGTCGCCGACCGCTGCTTCCACGCCGAGATCGTCCGGCACGCCGGCAACGAGATCCTGGCCCGGCTCTACGACCAGCTGCGCGACCGGCAGCTGCGGATGGGCGTCGCCCTGCTGCACGCGCACCCGGACCGGGTGGCCCGCACCCTCGACGAGCACGCGGAGATCCTGGCCGCCCTGCGGGCCGGCGAGGCGGAGGCCGCGGCGGCGGCCGTCCGCGGCCATATCGGCCGGGTCTCCGCACTGGTCCGCGGGGCGGACCGATGACGGCGCCGTCCGCGCCGTCGGCTCCGTCCGCCCCCCGCCGGCCCCCGGCCGATCCGCCCGGCGGCCGGCAGGCCGTCCTGGTGTGGTCCGTCGGCGTGGCCGTCTACTTCGTGGCGGTCATCTTCCGCACCAGCCTCGGCGTCGCCGGACTCGACGCCGCCGACCGCTTCCAGGTCAACTCCTCGGCCCTGGCCACCTTCTCCCTCCTCCAGCTGCTGGTCTACGCGGGCATGCAGATACCCGTCGGCCTGATGGTCGACCGGCTGGGCACCAAGAAGGTCCTGACCCTCGGCGCCGTCCTCTTCACCGCCGGCCAGATCGGCTTCGCCCTGTCCCCGTCCTACGGGATGGCCCTGGCCGCCCGCGCCCTGCTGGGCTGCGGGGACGCCATGACCTTCATCTCGGTGCTCCGGCTCGGCACCCGCTGGTTCCCGGCCCACCGGGGCCCACTGATGGCCCAGCTCGCCGGGCTGGTCGGCATGGCCGGCAACCTGGTGTCCACCCTGGTCCTCGCCCCCGTCCTGCACGGGATCGGCTGGGTCCCGGCCTTCGCCGGCAGCGCGGTCGCCGGCCTGCTGGTCCTGGTCCCGCTGGTGCTGTTCCTCCGGGACAACCCGCCCGGACACGAGCCGGAGCCCGCCGGGTCCGCCTCCCGGGGCTTCGTCCGGACCCAGCTCGCCGAGTCCTGGCGGGAGCCGGGCACCCGGCTCGGCCTGTGGGTGCACTTCACCACCCAGTTCCCGGCCATGGTGTTCCTGCTGCTGTGGGGGATGCCGTTCCTGGTCGAGGCCCAGGGGCTGTCCCGGACCACGGCCGGCGGCCTGCTCACCCTGATCGTCTCGGCGAACATGGGGTTCGGGCTGCTCTACGGGCAGATCGTCGGCCGCCGCCAGTCCGCCCGGATCCCGCTCGCGCTGGCCACCGTCGGCCTGACCGCCCTGCTGTGGGGAGCCGTCCTCGGCTACCCGGGGGACCGGGCCCCCATGTGGCTGCTGGCCGCCCTGTGCGTGGTCCTCGGCACCTGCGGCCCCGCCTCGATGATCGGGTTCGACTTCGCCCGGCCCGCCAACCCGCCGGCCCGCCAGGGCACCGCCTCCGGGATCACCAACATGGGCGGCTTCCTCGCCTCGATGACCACCCTGCTGCTGGTCGGGGTGCTGCTGGACGCCACCGGGGACGACTACCGGATCGCCTTCTCCACCGTCTTCGTGCTCCAGGCCTTCGGGCTCAGCCAGATCCTGCGGCTGCGCGGCCCCGCACTCCGCCGCGAGGCGGCCCGCCCGGCCGCCGCGGCCGATCCGGCCGTCACGGGAGCCGGCCCGGTGGTCCCGCCGCAGGAGTCCCCGGCGGCCCCGGCCGCCGTCACGGGGTGACGGAGAAGTTCCCCAGGATCGCCTCGGCCAGCTCCGGATCGCCCTCCACCTTCACCCGGTCGGCCACGGCCGCCGGCCGCACCCGCCCGGCGGCCAGCCGTACGTACGTCTCCCAGTCCATCGCCAGGGTCACCGCCGGGCCCAGCGAGGGGGTGCCGTCCACCGACCCCCGGCCGGAGGCGTCCACCCGGACCGTCCGCAGGAACTCCACCGGACCGTGCACGTCCAGCACCACCGCCGAGTTCGCGGGCGCCCCGGCCCGCTTCGCCACCACCTTCGGCAGCCCGGCCAGCAGCATGTCCCGCACGATCACCGCGCCCGGCGAGTCCAGGTTCCCCGGCACGCCCAGTGCCGTCCGCAGGTCCTGCTCGTGGATCCACACGTCGAAGGCGCGCAGCCGCATCGCCTCCTCCAGCGTGGTCTGCTCGCCCAGCGGCCCGCGCACCGTCGTCTGCGGGTCCCGCTTGTCGTTGCGCAGCTGCCGGTTCCGCCGGATCAGCGTGTACTCCAGCTCGGAGGTCATCTCCGGGGCCGTGTGGTGCCGGCGGACGTCCACCTGCACCTCCATGTACCGGGTGAACTCGTCGACCACGTGCCGCAGGTCCCTCGGCAGGGTGTGGATCGGCCGCGGGTCGCCGAGCATCTCGCACTCGATCCCGATGACGTGCGACACCACATCCCGCACCGACCAGCCGGGACACGGGGTCGCCCGGTTCCACTCGCCCTCCGCCAACGGGAGGACGAGTTCCGATATCGCCTCTATGGAGTGGGTCCACGCGTCGGTATAGGGCTGGAGGCTGGGATGGGGATGGACGGTCAACGGGACCCCTCGCGTGCTGTTCAGTGGCGCAGTGGCGCGTTGTGTACTTGCTTCCCAAAGCTACGCTGCCCAGGAGCACCCCGGCAGTGCTTTCGTGTGACGATCGTAGGCCCGAGTTGACGGCTTGAATGCCAGGACGGTGGTACCGTGCGCGCCTCCCTCATCCAAATCGCCGTGGACGACGCCGAGTCGGCGTCCGTCCGCCGCTCCCGCGTCGCCGCGCTCGTCCGCGAACAGCGCGGCAGCGACCTGGTGGTGCTGCCCGAGCTGTGGCCGGTCGGGGCCTTCGCCTACGAGCAGTTCGAGACGGAGGCCGAACCGCTGGACGGCCCCACCTACGCGGAACTGGCCAAGGCCGCCCGGGACGCCGCCGTCTGGCTGCACGCCGGGACCATCGTCGAGCGGGCGGGCGACGGCCGGCTCTACAACACGGCCCTGGTGATCTCCCCGGCCGGGGAGCTGGCCGCCACCTACCGGAAGATCCACCGCTTCGGCTTCGACGAGGGCGAGGCCGTGCTGATGTCCGCCGGGGACTCGCTGACCGTGGTCGAGCTCCCGGAGCAGACCCTGGGCCTGGCCACCTGCTACGACCTGCGGTTCCCCGAGCTGTTCCGCGGACTGGTCGACTCCGGTGCCACCGCCCTCGTCGTCTCGGCGGGCTGGCCGGAGCGCCGCCGGGAGCACTGGACCCTGCTGAACCGGGCCAGGGCGGTGGAGCAGCAGTCGTACGTCCTGGCCTGCGGCACGGCCGGCACCCACGCCGGGGTCCGGCAGGCCGGGCACAGCCTGGTCGTCGACCCCTGGGGCGAGGTCCTCGCCGAGGCCGGGGCCGGCGAGCAGGTCCTGACCGTGGACCTGGACCCGGCCAGGGTGGCCGAGACCCGCGAGCAGTTCCCCGTCCTGAAGGACCGCGTCCTGGGCCTGCGCCCCACCCGCTGACCTGCGGCGGGTGCCGTCCGGCCCGCTCCGCGCCCGGCCGGGCCGGGTGGCACCCTTGACCCCATGACTTCCGCCGCGCCCACCCCCGCGCCCGCGCCCCGCCGTGCCCGTGTCCGTGCCCCCGAGCTGATCGGCAAGGGCGGCTGGCTGAACACCGGGGGCAAGGACCTCAGCCTCGCCGACCTGCGGGGCAAGATCGTCATCGCCGATTTCTGGACCTTCTGCTGCATCAACTGCCTGCACGTGCTCGACGAGCTGCGGGAGCTGGAGGAGAAGCACCGGGACACCGTGGTGATCGTCGGGGTGCACTCCCCGAAGTTCGTGCACGAGGCCGACCACCGGGCGGTGGTCGACGCCGTCGAGCGGTACGAGGTGCACCACCCCGTGCTGGACGACCCCGAGCTGCACACCTGGAAGCAGTACGCCGTCCGGGCCTGGCCCACCCTGGTGGTCATCGACCCCGAGGGCTACGTGGTCGCCCAGCACGCGGGCGAGGGCCACGCGCACGCCATCGCGAAGCTGGTCGAGGAGCTGGAGGCCGAGCACGCCGCCAAGGGCACCCTGCGGCGCGGGGACGGCCCGTACGTGGCCCCGGAGCCGGAGGCCACCCATCTGCGGTTCCCCGGCAAGGCCCTGACCCTGCCCGGCGGGAACTTCCTGGTCTCCGACTCCACCCGGCACCAGCTGGTGGAGATCGCCCCGGACGGGGAGACCGTGGTCCGCCGGATCGGCAGCGGCTCGCGCGGCTTCGGCCCGGACGCCTTCAGCGAGCCGCAGGGGCTGGCGCTGCTGCCCGACGGGCGGGTGGTGGTCGCGGACACCGTCAACCACGCGCTGCGGGTCCTCGACCCGGAGAGCGGCGCGGTGGAGACCGTCGCCGGGACCGGCCGGCAGTGGTGGCAGGGCTCCCCCACCGCCGGGCCCGCCCTGGAGGTGGACCTGTCCTCGCCGTGGGACGTGGCCTGGTGGCAGGACCGGGTGTGGATCGCGATGGCCGGCGTGCACCAGCTGTGGACCTGGGACCCGGCCGACGGGACGGTCCGGGTCGCGGCCGGCACCACCAACGAGGGGCTGGTGGACGGGCCGGCCGCCGAGGCCTGGTTCGCCCAGCCCTCCGGGCTGGCCGCCGCCGGGGACCGGCTGTGGATCGCCGATTCCGAGACCTCCGCGCTGCGCTGGATCGACACCGGCGGCACCGTGCACACCGCCGTCGGCTCCGGCCTCTTCGACTTCGGGCACCGGGACGGCGAGGCCGGGCAGGCCCTGCTCCAGCACCCGCTCGGGGTGACCGCCCTGCCCGACGGCTCGGTCGCGGTCTGCGACACGTACAACCACGCGCTGCGCCGCTACGACCCGGCGAGCGGGGAGGTCAGCACGCTGGCCACCGATCTGCGCGAGCCCAGCGCCGCCGTGCTGGCCGGCGAGGACATCGTGGTGGTGGAGTCGGCCCGGCACCGGCTGACCCGGCTCCGGCTGCCCGAGGAGGCGGTCCGGGTGGACGCGGTCGCGCACCGCACCCGGCGGGCCGCCACCGAGGTCGCGGCCGGCGCCCTCCGGCTGGACGTGGTGTTCCAGGCACCGACCGGGCAGAAGCTGGACACCCGCTACGGGCCCTCCACCCGGCTGCTGGTGTCCTCGACCCCGCCCGAGCTGCTCGCCGAGGGGGCCGGCCCGGGCACGGACCTGTTCCGGGACCTGCGGCTGGCGGAGGGCGTCACCGAGGGCGTGCTGCACGTGTCGGCGATGGCCGCCTCCTGCGACGACGACCCGGCGAACGAGTACCCGGCCTGCCATGTCCACCAGCAGGACTGGGGCGTTCCGGTGACCGTCACCGCCGACGGGACGTCCCGGCTGGCCCTGGTCCTGGCCGGACTGGACGCGTGACCGTCCCGGCCGGGCCGCCGACCCCGGTGCTGCGGTCGGCGCGGCTGCTGCTGGAGCCGTACCGGCCCGAGGACGAGGACGCGTTCACGGCGCTGTTCCAGGAGCCCCTGGTGAGCCGCTGGATGGGGGAGGGCACCGACACCGAGGAGAACGACCGGGCGCTGTTCGGCCGGATCTTCGGCACGGTGTACGCGCGGCGGCTGTTCGACGTCTGGGCGGTCCGCCGGTCCGCGGGCGGTCCGCTGATCGGCCATGCCGAGATCAAGCGGACCGACGAGGTCGACGGGCACGAGATCGTCTACGCGCTGGCGCCGGAGGCCTGGGGCTCCGGCCTGGGCACCGAACTGGCCCGCACGGTGCTGGCGCACGGCTTCGGCACCCTGGACCTGTCGGAGGTGTACGCGACGGTGGCCGCCCCGAACGAGGCCTCCCTGGTGCTGCTGGAACGGCTGGGGTTCCGGCACCTCCGGGACGTGGCGGAGCAGGACGGCAGCACCACCCGGGTGCTGGTCATCGCCAGACCAGGACATCGACCGTGACGGTCTTCTCCTTCTCGTCGACCCGGGCGACGGTCACCCGCGCGTACCTGTCGGCGTTGGTCTTGATGCAGAGGACCAGTCCCGGGGTCACGTCGTCGGGGCGGATCTTGTCGTCGGTGTAGCCGGGTTGCTGACACGAGGCCTTGTCGGGGGCGGCGCCGACCTTCAGGTGCGCGCCGAGCAGCGCGGTGCGGTCGGAGAGGAAGAGGAGGTCGGTCCGCAGGACGTAGTTGTCGTAACCCCAGTCCGGTGACTCCGCGGCGGTTGTGTCCAGGTCGATGCCGTACCCGTACGGCAGGGTGATGCCGTCCCGGGCCCGGCGCACGGTGGCCGAGGAGGTGTCGGGTGCGGGCGCCACGACCGGGGGCCCGGCCGCCGTGGGGCCGCCGGTCGACGGCGCGGGTGGGGTGGGCGCGGGTGTGGACGGGCCCGGTGCGGAGGGTCCGGGGGCGGAGGGCCCAGGGGTGCCGGAGGCGATGTGAGCAGCCTGCTTGCCGGGCTTGTCCCCGCCCTGGATCAGGCCGAACACGCCGGTGATGACGGCGGCCAGCAGCGCGGTCCCGGCGGGGACCATCAGGGCGGCGTTCCGCCACCACGGCCGGGGCGCGCGGTGCGAGGCCGGGCCCGCCGCGGGCTCCGGGGGACCCGCTGCCGGATCGGAGGTGCCCGGCGCCGGGTCCGGTGAGCCCTCCGCCGGTCGGCCGCCCTCGCCCTGAGTCTGTGTCATGGACCCGATCCCCGTTCCCGGTCCCCCCGGACCGCCCTGCCCCCTCCCTTCCCGTCCGGCGCCCCCGCAATCCTCGGGAGGGCGCCGCGCGGGGGCGTGCGGGGACCGCGCCGGGGGGTCAGCCCTCCAGGAAGGAGAGGAGGGCGTTGGCGAGGAGGTAGGGGTCGTCCGCTCCGCACAGTTCGCGGGCGCTGTGCATGGAGAGGATGGCCACGCCGATGTCCACGGTCTGGATGCCGTGCCGGGCCGCGGTGATCGGGCCGATGGTGGTGCCGCAGGGCATCGAGTTGTTGGAGACGAAGGTCTGCCACGGCACCCCGGCCCGCTCGCAGGCGGCGGCGAACACGGCCCGGCCGCTGCCGTCGGTGGCGTAGCGCTGGTTGACGTTGACCTTCAGGATGGGGCCGCCGTTGGCCCGCGGGTGGTGGGTCGGGTCGTGCCGCTCGCCGTAGTTGGGGTGCACGGCGTGGCCGGTGTCGGAGGACAGGCAGACGGTGCCGGCGAAGGCGCGGGCCCGGTCCTCGTAGTTTCCGCCGCGGGCGAAGACGGATCGTTCCAGCACGTTGCCGAGGAGCGGGCCGTCGGCGCCGGTGTCGGACTGGGAGCCGTTCTCCTCGTGGTCGAAGGCGGCGAGCACCGGGATGTACGGCAGTGCCTCCGCGGGGCCGGCCGAGACGGCGGCGAGGGCGGCCACCCCGGCGTGCACCGACAGCAGGTTGTCCATCCGGGGGCCGGCCAGGAGTTCGCGGTCGCGGCCCAGGTAGGCGGGCGGCTCGATGGAGTGGACCATCAGGTCCCAGCCGGCCACCGAGCCCTGTTCCAGGCCCTCTTCCTCCTCCAGGAAGGCGATCAGGTCGCCCTCCTGGACCTCGCCGAGTCCCCAGATCGGCTGCATGTGCCGCTGCTTGTCCAGCTTCAGGCCGTCGGTGTTCACCGACCGGTCGAGGTGCACGGCGAGTTGGGGGACCCGCAGCAGCGCGCGGTCGATGTTGACGAGCCGTTCGCTGCCGTCCCGCAGGGTGAGCCGCCCCGCGAGGCCGAGGTCCCGGTCCAGCCAGGTGTTCAGCAGGGTCCCGCCGTAGATCTCGACCGCGATCTGCCGCCAGCCCTGGGAGCCGGTGTCCGGCATCGGCTTGACCCGCAGGTTGGGGGAGTCGGTGTGGGCGCCGATGATCCGGAAGGGGGTGTGCGCGGAGGCGCCCTCGGGCACGAACCAGGCGATGGCGGCACCGCCGCGTAGCACGAACTTGCCGCCCGCGCTCGAATCCCAGGCGTCCGTTTCCGACAACTGCCTGAAGCCCGCCTTCTCCAGCCGCTCGGCCGCGTTGGCGACGGCGTGGTACGGCGAGGGGCTCGCCGCCAGGAAGGTCATCAGATCGTCGGTGTGGCCGCGGTCGAAGCGGGCGGGAAAGCTCATGTGGTTCACCTTAACGACGGTCGTGTTCGCCATGGCCGGACTGCGGCGGATGGCCGAAGAGTGCGGGTGCGTGGAGGTGAACGCGGTCCCGTTTCGAGTCAGCCCGGCGGTCGCTCGAATCGGCGTTCCAGTCGGCGCCGCTCGCCGCGGCGGATGCGCGGGAGCATCTCCGGGGTCTGCGGCGGCCGCTGAGCGCGTCTTCTGCGTCCGGCGCAGAAGATACAGCCTTCACCGGCCGGAGCATCGGGGTCGATGGGCGCGCCGGGGTGTTCGGAGCATCCCGAGGCGTTGCGCGGGCGGGAGAGTTCCCGGGCCACGATGAAGGCCCGGTGCAGTTCGTCGGCGACCCGGACGAACTCGTGGTCGGGGGAGCCGAGGGTGAGGTGGAAGCGCTGTTCGTCGATGGTGCGCAGATGTCCGCGGAGCAGGTCCAGGGTGTAGGGCGGCTCCGGGACCGGGTATCCCAGCCGGGGCTGGTCGGCCGCGGCGGGGGCGCTCGGCCGGCCGCCCTGGCGGCGGTGTCCGAGCCGGCGGCGGTCGTTGCAGAGCAGGCAGCGGCCCCAGCCGGCCGGGGCCTCGGGGTCGAGGGCGCCGTTGGGGTGCTCGGCGCAGCCGGTGTAGCTGCGGACCGGCGCCAGCGCGGCGGCGGTCCGGAAGGCCACGTAGAGGGCGTCGGTGATGCCCTCGTACTCGGCGGGGTGGGTTCCGTCGTACAGGTCCTTGACCTGGTCGCCGAGGGCGCCCAGGTTGGCCTGCAGTTCCTTGAGGGCGTACGGCCGCCCGGTCGGGACGGAGTATCCCCGGCTGTACTGCTGCTCCTGTGGACTCATGCCTACGAGCGTCCCATGGATGTCCGACAACGGTGAACTGCCTGCCGGGGCGGACGTGCCACAGTGGCCGGACCCCCGGTACGGGAAGGTCCGGCCACTGTGCGTACGTACACCGCGTACGTTCCGGGGCGGGCTGGGCGGTGCCCTAGAAGGCGGCCTCGTCCAGCTCCATCAGGGAGTTGTCCACGGACTCGGCGAGCTGCCGGGCGACCGTGACCTGGGGCAGCACCTGGGAGGCGAAGAACTTCGCCGCCGCGATCTTGCCCTGGTAGAACGGCAGGTCCTTGGCGGAGGCGCCGGCCAGCTTGCCGGCGGCCACGGCCGCGCCGCGCAGCAGCAGCCAGCCGACGACCACGTCGCCGGAGGCCATCAGCAGGCGGGTGGTGTTCTGGCCCACCTTGTAGATGTTCTTGACGTCCTCGCCGGTGGCGGTGAGGTCGGTGATCATCGCGCCGACGATGCCTTCGAGGTCCACGGCGGCCTTGGCGAGCGCGTCGCGGGCGCCGGCCAGCTCCTCGCCGCCCTCGGCCTCGGCCAGGAACTTCTTGATCGACTCGGAGAGCAGGTTCAGCGCGGCGCCCTGGTCGCGGACGATCTTCCGGAAGAAGAAGTCCTGGCCCTGGATCGCGGTGGTGCCCTCGTAGAGGGTGTCGATCTTGGCGTCCCGGATGTACTGCTCGATCGGGTACTCCTGGAGGTACCCGGAGCCGCCGAAGGTCTGCAGGGACTGGGCGAGCTGCTCGTAGGAGCGCTCGGAGCCGTAGCCCTTGACGATCGGGAGGAGCAGGTCGTTGAGGCCGATCTCGGCGGAGGCGTCCTGGCCGGAGGCCTGCTTGAGGGCGATCTCGTCCTGGACGGCCGCGGTGTGCAGCACCAAGGCGCGCATGCCCTCGGCGTAGGCCTTCTGCGTCATCAGCGAGCGGCGGACGTCGGGGTGGTGCGTGATGGTGACCTTGGGCGCGGTCTTGTCCATGAAGTTCGCCAGGTCGGGACCCTGGACGCGCTCCTTGGCGTACTCCAGGGCGTTGAGGTAGCCGGTGGAGAGGGTGGCGATGGCCTTCGTGCCGACCATCATCCGGGCGAACTCGATGATCATGAACATCTGGCGGATGCCGTCGTGCTTGTCGCCGATCAGCCAGCCCTGGGCGGGGTGCTGGTCGCCGAAGGTCATCTCGCAGGTGTTGGAGGCCTTCAGGCCCATCTTGTGCTCGACGTTGGTGGCGTAGACGCCGTTGCGCTCGCCCAGCTCGCCGGTCTCCCAGTCGAAGTGGAACTTGGGGACCAGGAAGAGGGAGAGGCCCTTGGTGCCGGGGCCGTGGCCCTCGGGGCGGGCGAGGACGTAGTGGAGGATGTTCTCCTCCATGTCGTGCTCGCCGGAGGTGATGAAGCGCTTCACGCCCTCGATGTGCCAGGAGCCGTCGGGCTGCTGGACGGCCTTGGTGCGGCCGGCGCCGACGTCCGAGCCGGCGTCCGGCTCGGTGAGGACCATGGTGGAGCCCCAGCGCTTCTCGACGGCGATCTGCGCGACCTTCTTCTGCGCCTCGTTGCCCTCCTCGAAGAGGATGCCGGCGAACGCCGGGCCCGAGGAGTACATCCAGATCGCCGGGTTGGCGCCGAGCAGCAGCTCCGCGTAGGCCCAGATCAGGGAGCGCGGGGAGGTGGTGCCGCCGATCTCCTCGGGCAGGCCCAGGCGCCAGTACTCGGAGTCCATGAAGGCTTCGTAGCTCTTCTTGAACGAGGCCGGGACCGGGGCGGTGTTGGTGGCCGGGTCGAAGACCGGGGGGTTGCGGTCGGCGTCCTCGAAGGAGGCGGCCAGCTCGTTCTCGGCGAGCCGGGCGAGCTCGGAGAGGACGCTCTTGGCGGTCTCGGTGTCCATCTCCTCGAACGGGCCGGTGCCGTACAGCTTGTCGCGGCCGAGCACCTCGAAGAGGTTGAACTCGATGTCGCGGAGATTCGACTTGTAGTGCCCCATGGCGACGGCTCCGTTTAGCGCTCGGGAGACAGGTTCTCGGGAGACAGGTTCGTCGTGCGTACCAATCAGTAACCTCATGATGCTACCCACGGGTAATAAGATGCAACCCCTGGATCCGGACTGTGACCAGCATCGCGGGACCGGCTCGGTAGTCTTGGCCCATGTACGGCTACGACCAGCAGCAGCAGTACGCCGCCCCGCAGCAGCAGATGCCCGGCGGTTACGCCGAGCAGCCGCTCTACCCCGAGCCCTCCCCGCCGTCGCTGGCGGACGCGGTGCGGGCCTTCACCACAGGCTCGCTCTCGGCCGAGGACTTCCAGCAGATTTTCGCTACATCCCGGGTCTACTGCCCCCGGGGGGACACTCCGGGCTTCCTCGCGCTCCACAACACCCAGCAGCCGGTGATCCCGATGTTCACCGCGCTCAAGGAGCTCCGCCGGTACGCCGGCAAGGAGTCCAAGTACTTCGTGATCACCGGGGCCGAGGTCATCGACCTGCTGCCCACGGGGTACGGGTTCGTGCTGGACATGGAGGGCGACCACCGGATGGTCTTCGACGCGAAGGCGGTCGAGCAGATGGTCGACTTCGCGATGCGCCGGATGTACGGCTAGGGGGCGACCCCTTCCGGGCCGAGGCCCGCCGGGGGGCGGGGGACAGGGGGTGGGCGGTGCTCAGGGTGCACTTCAGCGCGGAGGACCTGCTCGACGTCACCTTCGCCGCCGAACCGATGCCGCTGGTGGAGCTGTGCCTGGCGCTGGTCGCCGGACAGCGCACCGATCAGAGGGCCGTTTTCGGCCACTGGCGCCGCCGGCTGGCCCGTGAGCTCCCGGCCGAGACCAGACCGCTGCTGGAACTGCTCCGGCCGGACGGGGACAACCCCGGCTTCGTGGAACCGGCCGTGCCGGACCTCGGCGCCGCCCTGGACGCGGTCCGGGAGGCCGGCCGCCGGCTGACCCGTGAGGACCTGGTCCGCACCGCCGCCCGGAGCCGGACCGGCGGCGACCCCGGCGGCTGGCTGCGGGCCCTCTGGGAGCAGGACCGGGCCGCCTGGGCGGTGCTGGACCGGGCCCTGCGGTCCGGGTACGCGGCCCTGGTCGGTCCGCGCTGGGGGGAGATCCGGCAGTCCTTCCGGGCCGATGTGGCCTGGCGGGCCCGACTCCTCGCCGGACACGGCATCAAGGCCGCCCTGGCCAGTACCCATCCGTCCGCCCGTTGGGAGGGCACCACCTTCGAGGCGGCCGGGCCGCCGTGCTTCGAGGCCCGGCTCGGCGGCCGCGGGCTGACCCTGATGCCCTCGCCGTTCTGGACCGGCCGGCCGCTGCTGGCCGCCCGCCCGGACGGCTCGCCCCTGCTGATCTACCCGGCGCTGACCCCGCTGCCCCTGGTGGTGCCCGGCGGCCCGGACGGCTCCCTGGACGCCCTGCTGGGCCGCACCAGGGCGGCGGTGCTCCAGCACCTCACCGACCGGCGGACCACCAGCGAGCTCGCCCGCGAACTGGGCATCTCCCTGCCCTCGGTCTCCGAGCACACCCGCACCCTGCGGGCGGCGGGTCTGATCACCACGGAGCGGGACGGCAAGGCGGTCCTCCACGCGGCCACCGGGCTGGGCGTGGACCTGCTGCGCAGCGGGGCCTGAGGCCGCGCGGCCGGGTGCGTACGGCCCGTGCGCACGGGCCCTTCGGCGCGTCCTCGGCGCACTCTTCGAAGGCCCCTCGGCGCACCCTTCGGCGGAGCCCGAAAGGATCGCGGGGCGCCCGTCCCCCGGCCGACCATCGGTGCGGAGGGGGACGCGGCGCCGGGTACGGGGGTTCCGGCGCCGCGGCCGGCCCGGCCGCGCCCCGCGGCCCCTTACGCCCCGGCCCGGCGCCGGGTGAGGAGCGCGTAGCCGCACCAGGCGGCGGTGGCCAGCAGCACGGCCGCGGCGCCGGCCGCCAGGACCGCGGGCCCGGGGCGGAAGCCGAGTGCCAGCCGGGTGCCGAGGAAGCCGAGGAGGAAGACGATCCGGCCCGCGGCGTAGAGCGGGATCCGGGCCGCGGTGGCGCGCATCAGCGCGGCGGACAGCAGGACCACCCCGGTGCAGAGGGCCAGCAGGCCCCAGGTGGAGCCGGAACCGGCCCGGGGGATGCCGAAGTCCTCGGGGCCGAAGTGCCAGAGCGAGGCGAGCCGGCCGAGGCCGACGGCGAAGGCGGTGACGCCCACCGCCCACAGGGCGTGCCGCCACAGCGGTCCGGGCCGGGGGACGCGCTCTTCCTCGTCGTCGTCCGCGAGGTCGTCGAAGCCGATCAGATCCATCACGAGAGGTGTGACGCGCGGGGGTGGGCGAAGGTTGGGGCCCCGGGGGAATTTCCTCCGGGGCCCGTTCCGTTCAGTGCGGGTGTGGCAGAAAGTTCGAGTTTCAACTAAACTCGGCGCCAGAAGGAGGTTCCGACCATGCCTGCAGTGACTGTGGAGAACCCGTTGACGCTCCCCCGCGTCGCCGAGCCCCAGGCGGCCGTGCCGCGCAAGGTGCTGGCCGTGTCGACGGCGCCGGGCGGATTCGAGGGCGAGGGGTTCCCGGTGCGCCGCGCGTTCGCCGGGATCGACTACCGCCACCTCGACCCGTTCATCATGATGGACCAGATGGGCGAGGTGGAGTACGCGCCGGGCGAGCCCAAGGGCACCCCCTGGCACCCGCACCGCGGCTTCGAGACCGTCACCTACCTGATCGACGGAACCTTCGTCCACCAGGACAGCAACGGCGGCGGCGGAGTCATCAACGGCGGAGACACCCAGTGGATGACCGCGGGCTCCGGCCTGCTCCACATCGAGGCCCCGCCGGAGTCCCTGGTGGTCTCCGGCGGACTCTTCCACGGCCTCCAGCTGTGGGTGAACCTCCCGGCCACCGACAAGATGATGCCCCCGCGCTACCAGGACATCGGCGGCGGCCAGGTCCAGCTGCTCACCACCCCGGACGGCGGCGCGCTGCTCCGCGTCATCGCCGGCGAGCTCGACGGCCACCAGGGCCCCGGCATCACCCACACCCCGATCACGATGATCCACGCGACCGTCACCCCGGGCGCGCAGATCACCCTCCCCTGGCGAGAGGACTTCAACGGCCTCGCCTACGTGCTGGCCGGGCGGGGGTCGGTCGGTGCCGAGCGGCGGCCGGTCCACACCGGGCAGACCGCGGTCTTCGGCGAGGGCGGCTCGATCACCCTCCGGGCGGACGAGTCCCAGGACTCCAACGCCCCCGACCTGGAGGTCGTGCTGCTCGGCGGGCGACCGATCCGGGAGCCCATGGCGCACTACGGCCCGTTCGTGATGAACAGCCGCCAGGAGCTCCAGCAGGCCTTCGACGACTTCCAGGCGGGCCGGCTGGGCACCATCCCCACCACCCCGCGCTGAGCGGCGGACGCGCCACGACGCGGAGCCGGCCGGGTGACTACCCGGCCGGCTCCGACGCGTAGCGCCCGCGCAGCTCCGAGACCACCCCGAACGCGGCCGCGGTCAGCGGCACGGCCAGCAGCATCCCCAGGATCCCGGCCACGCTCGCGCCCGCGGTGATCGCGAGCATCACCACGGCCGGATGCATCTGCACGGTCCGGCTCTGCACCACCGGCTGGAGCACGTTGCCCTCCAGCACCTGCACCGCCAGCACCAGCCCGAACGCCCACAGCCCGATCACCCAGCCCCGGTCGGCCAGCGCCACCAGCACCGCCACCGCCCCCGACAGGAACGCGCCCAGGTAGGGGATGTACGCGGTGACGAACACCAGCGCGCCCAGCCCCACCGCCCCCGGCACCCGGAGCACCAGCAGACCGGCGGTGATCAGCACGGCGTCGATCAGCGCGACGAAGGTGGTGCCTCGCATGAACCCCTCGACGGCCTCGAAGGCCCGCCGCCCCATCGCCTCGATCATGTCCCCGGAACGGGCCGGCACCAGGGAGCGCAAGGTTCCGGCGGCCCGGTGCGAGTCCCGCAGGAAGAAGAAGACCAGCAGCAGCGCCAGCACGGCCATGGCCAGCATCTGACCGACCACGCTCAGCCCGCTGATCACCCCGGATGCGGCCGTCCCGCCGAACTTGGACAGCAGGTCCCTGGAGTTCTCGGCCAGGTCCTCCACCGAGGTGCCGGCCGCCCCGAAGTGCTCGGCCAGGTCCTGACCGGCCTTGCGCAGCGACTCGATGATCTGGTCGCCGGTCTCGATCAGCGCCAGCACCACGATGTACGAGGCCCCGCCGACCACCGCGACCACCGCCAGACAGGTCAGCGCCGCCGAGAGGGACCGGTTCACCCCCATCCCGGCCAGCCGCCGGTGCATCGGCCCGAGCAGGGCGGTGCCCAGCAGCGCCAGCAGCACCGGGGTGACGGCGGTCTGGAAGACCGTGCACAGCCAGACCAGCACCGCGGCCACACCCGTGGCCAGCAGGATGACGGCGCACCAGGCGGCCAGCCGACGGACTGGTTCGGGAAGCAGCGAGCTCGGCACGCCGTCATCCAACCACCGAGGACCGGTGCCCGGAGGGCGCCGCTCCGGGCGCACCCGGTCAGTCGGACTCCGGCTTCGTCTCCTCGTACAGCTCGAACCAGATCGACTTGCCCTCGCCGCGCGGGTCCACGCCCCAGCCGTCGGCCAGCATCTCCATCAGCAGCACCCCGCGACCGCTGGAGGCCATCTCGCCGGGCTGCCGCTTGTGCGGGAGCTCGTCGCTGGCGTCCGCCACCTCCACCCGCAGCCGCCGCCGGCCCAGCTCGCCGACCGCCTCCGCGACCAGCAGGGCGTCCCCGTCGGTGTGTACCAGCACATTGGTGACCATCTCCGACACCATCAGCACCGCCGAGTCCACCTGGTCCTCGTCCGCCCAGTCGTGGAGCAGCTCCCGGATCTGCCGGCGGGCCCCCGAGATGCGTTCCGGTTCGGCCTGGGCCACGGTCAGCACGGTCCGGCGGACCGGCCGCACCTCGTGCCCGCCCCCGGTCCCGCAGCCGCAGCCCGGCCCCTCCCGGCACAGCAGCAGCACCGCTATGTCGTCCTCCCGCCGGTCGGCCAGCGGACCGGTGGTGTGGTGCGAGGACGGGCCGTGCACCGCCGACACCAGCCGGTCGGCGAGCTTCTCCAGGGTGTCCGCCTCGTGCGGCTCGGCCTCCAGGATCGACCGCAGCCGCGCCCACCCGGTGTCCAGGTCGTGCCCGCCGGTCTCGATCAGCCCGTCCGTGCACAGCATCATCGTCTCGCCCGGCTCCAGGGTGAACCGGGTGGTGGGGTAGTCGGTGTCCGGGACGATGCCCAGCGGCAGCCCACCGGCCGTGGGCCGCATCAGCACCGTGCCGTCGGCCATCCGGACGGCCGGATCGGGATGCCCGGCCCGCGCCAGCTCCAGCCGCCCGGTCTCCGGATCGCACTCCACGTACAGACAGGTCGCGAACCGGGGGCCGCCGGCGGTGTCCGCCGCGTCCGCGTCCCGGGCGTCCCCGGTGTCCCAGGCGTCCGAGTCGGCCAGACCGGCCAGGAACCGGGAGGCCCGGGACAGCACCGCGTCCGGCCGGTGCCCCTCCGAGGCATACGCCCGCACCGCGATCCGCAGCTGCCCCATCAGCCCGGCCGCCCGCACGTCGTGGCCCTGCACATCACCGATGACCAGCGCGAACCGGCCGCTCGGCAGCGGGATCATGTCGTACCAGTCGCCGCCGACCTGGAGCCCGCCGCCGGTCGGCACATAGCGGGCGGCGACCGTCATCCCCGGGATCTCCGGACCCAGCGTGGGCATCATCGACCGCTGGAGCCCGGTGGTGAGCTCCCGCTCCGACTCCGCGACCCCGGCCCGCTGGAGGGCCTGCGCCAGCATCCGGGCCACCGTGGTCAGCACCGACCGCTCGTCCGGGGAGAAGGACACCGGATGCTTGAACGCGGCCATCCAGGCGCCCATGGTCCGCCCGGCCACGATCAGCGGCAGGAACGCCCAGGAGATCCGGCCGAACCGCTGGGCCAGCGGCCAGGCCGCCGGATAGCGCCGCTTGTACTCCTCCGGGGTCGGCAGATAGATGGCCCGCCCGGTGCGGACCACCTCGGCCGCCGGATAGCGGGTCTCCAGCAGCATGTCCGTGAAGGGGCCCTCGTCCGCCGGATCGTGCCCGTGGTGCCCGATGATCGACAGCCGGTCCCCGGACACCCCGAACACCGCCAGCCCGTCCGGGGTGAACCCGGGCATCGACAGCGAGGCCGCCACCCGCAGCACCTCGGCGGTGGACCGGGCCTCGGCCAGCGCCCGCCCCGCGTCCAGCAGGAACGCCTCGCGGGACCGCCGCCAGTCCCCGGTGATCGCCGTGTGCGAGGCGGTGGTGCCCGGCTGCGGCGCCGCGATCTCCTGGATGGTGCCGATCAGCTCGTAGTCCGTCCGCCCGTCGGCACTGACGTTCTCCACCGGCTTGGACCGGCTGCGCACGGTCCGCAGCACCCGGCCGTCCTCGTCCATCACCCGCAGCAGCGCCTCGGCGAGGGTGCCCTCGGCGACCGCCAGGTTCACGATCCCGTTGATCTCGTTCCAGTCCACCGGATGGAACCGGGACCGCACCGCCACCTCGGGCAGGTCGACCTGCTCGGCGGGCAGCCCGAGCAGCCGGGCGGCCTCGCTGTCGAGGGTGACCGTCCCGGAGGCGTTGTCCCAGCGCCACAGACCCGTCGCGATGGCGGCCAGGACGTCCTCGGTGCGCATTCAGTCATCTTTACAGGTCATGGACCCGGGGCGCCCGTCAGGCCGTCGGCGGGCCACCGGGCGCCCGCCCGGTAACCTTGGTGGGGTTGAATTCCACCTGCTATCGCGAAGAACTGGATGAATGATGCATCGGTACAGGTCCCACTCCTGCGGCGAGCTCCGCGCCTCTGACGTCGGCACCGACGTCCGGCTGAGCGGCTGGCTGCACAATCGGCGCGACCTGGGCGGCATCCTCTTCATCGATCTGCGCGACCACTACGGCATCACGCAGCTCGTCGCCCGGCCGGGTACCGCCGCCGCCGACGCCCTGGACAAGCTGTCCAAGGAGACCGTCGTCCGCATCGACGGCAAGGTCGTCTCCCGCGGCACCGACAACGTCAACCCCGAGCTCCCCACCGGCGAGATCGAGGTCGAGGCCGTCGAGGTCGAGGTGCTCGGCGCGGCCGCCCCGCTGCCGTTCACCATCAACACCGACGACGGGGTCAACGAGGAGCGGCGCCTGGAGTACCGCTTCCTCGACCTGCGCCGCGAGCGCATGCACCGCAACATCATGCTGCGCTCCGCCGTCATCGCGTCGATCCGCTCCAAGATGGTCAACCTCGGCTTCAACGAGATGGCCACCCCGATCCTCACCGCGACCTCCCCCGAGGGCGCCCGTGACTTCGTGGTCCCCTCCCGCCTGAACCCGGGCAAGTTCTACGCCCTGCCGCAGGCCCCGCAGCAGTTCAAGCAGCTGCTGATGATCTCCGGCTTCGACCGCTACTTCCAGATCGCGCCCTGCTTCCGCGACGAGGACGCCCGCGCCGACCGCTCGCCCGGCGAGTTCTACCAGCTCGACGTGGAGATGTCCTTCGTCGAGCAGGAGGACGTCTTCCAGCCGATCGAGAAGCTGATGACCGAGCTCTTCACCGAGTTCGGCGGCGGCCGCCCGGTCACCTCGCCGTTCCCGCGGATCCCGTTCCGCGAGTCGATGCTGAAGTACGGCAACGACAAGCCCGACCTGCGCGCCAAGCTCGAACTGGTCGACATCACCGATGTCTTCGAGGGCTCCGAGTTCAAGGCCTTCGCCGGCAAGCACGTCCGCGCCCTGGCCGTCCCGGACACCGCCGCCCAGCCGCGCAAGTTCTTCGACGGCCTCGGCGAGTACGCGATCTCGCTCGGCGCCAAGGGCCTGGCCTGGGTCCGGGTCGGCGAGGACGGCGGCCTGACCGGCCCCATCGCCAAGTTCCTCACCGAGGACAACGTCAAGGTCCTCACCGACCGCCTCGGCCTGGCGGCCGGCCACGCCGTGTTCTTCGGCGCGGGCGAGTTCGACGAGGTCTCCAAGATCATGTCCGGCGTGCGCGTCGAGGCCGCCAAGCGGGCCGGGCAGTTCGAGGAGAACGTCTTCCGGTTCTGCTGGATCGTCGACTTCCCGATGTACGAGAAGGACGAGGAGACCGGCCGGATCGACTTCTCCCACAACCCCTTCTCCATGCCCCAGGGCGGCATGAAGGACCTGGAGGAGAAGGACCCCCTCGACATCCTCGCCTGGCAGTACGACATCGTCTGCAACGGCATCGAGCTGTCCTCCGGCGCCATCCGCAACCACGAGCCCGAGGTCATGCTGAAGGCCTTCGAGATCGCGGGCTACGAGGCGGAGACCGTCGAGCGCGAGTTCGCCGGCATGCTGCGCGCCTTCCGCCTCGGCGCCCCGCCGCACGGTGGCATCGCCCCCGGCGTGGACCGCATCGTGATGCTGCTGGCCGACGAGCCGAACATCCGCGAGACCATCGCCTTCCCGCTCAACGGCAACGCCCAGGACCTGATGATGGGCGCGCCGACGGTGCTGGAGGAGACCCGTCTGCGCGAGCTGAACATCGCCCTGCGCAAGCCGGTCGAGACCAAGTCCGCGGGTGCGGCCGAGTAACCCACCGGATGTGCGGAAGGGCCCGGGATCCCCTTGGATCCCGGGCCCTTCCGGCCTTCCCGGCCGGGCCGCGGCTAGCGCTGCGGGAAGTCCTTGAGCACGCCCTTCAGCAGGGCGGCGGAGGTCAGCTCCCGGGGGGCCGGCCCGGCGTGGAAGAACCCGGCGTTGCCGGCGTCCAGCTTCCGCAGGAAGTCGAAGGCCTTGGCGTCGTGGTCGCCGAAGGCCACGAACTGCCAGTGGATCTCGTGCGCGGCGGCCTCGGCGAGGGCCTCCCGGGCGGGCACCCGGTTGTCGGGCGCCCCATCGGTCTGGAAGACCACGAAGGCGGGGCCCTCCGCGCCGGCCTTCTCGTAGTGCTCGACCACGGCCTGCACGGCCCGGTGGTAGCTGGTCCGGCCCATACGGCCGAGCTCGGCGTGGGCGGTGTCGACCCAGTCGGCGGCGTGGGTGTCCAGGGTGAGGTCCCGGGTGCCGTCGATGTCCGTGGAGAAGAACACGGTGTGCACCTCGGCCTCCGCGTCCAGGTGCGCGGCGAGGGCGAGGGTGTGGTCGGCGAGGTGCTGGACACTGCCGTCCTTGTAGAACGGCCGCATCGACCCGGAGCGGTCGAGCACCAGGTACACCCGGGCCCGGGCCCCCGTCAGCTCCTTCCCCCGAAGCACCTGCCCGGCCGCCTTGTAAGCCCCGACCACCCCACCGGCCCGCCGCCTGACCTCACCCAACCCCACCGCAGCCACCGCCACCGGCTCCGCCGGGACAGGCTCAGCCGGTACGGCAACGGGCTCGGCCACCGGCTCCGCCGGGGCGGCCACGACCTCGACCGGCTCCACCGGAGCCGCGACGGCCACCGGCTCCGCCGGGACAGGCTCAGCCGGTACGGCCACGGGCTCGGTCGCACCGGCGGCAGCCGCAACCGGCTCCGCCGGAGCGGCCGTGACGGCCTCGGTAACGGGCTCGTCAGCGGCCGGCGGCTCCGCCGGCGCGGGCACGACGGCCTCAACGGCCGCGTCGGCGGCGACGGGCTCCGCCGGGGCGGGCCCGGCGGCCTCGGCCGGTACGGCAACGGGCTCGGTCGCATCGGCGGCAGGCTCCGCCGCGGCAGCGGCGACCGGCTCCGCCGGCGCGGGTACGACGGCCTCAACGGCCGCGTCGGCGGCGACGGGCTCCGCTGCCGGCTCCGCCGGGGCGGCCACGACCTCGACCGGCTCCGCCGGGACGGGCTCGGCCGGCACGGCCACGGGCTCGGTCACCTCAACGTCAGCCGCAGCCGCAGCCGGAACCGGCTCCACCGGAGCGCCCGCGACGGGTTCGGCGACGGGCTCGGTCGCATCGGCGGCAGGCTCCGCCGCGGCAGCGGCGACCGGCTCCGCCGGCGCGGGTACGACGGCCTCAACGGCCGCGTCGGCGGCCACCGGCTCGGCCGGGGTCTCGCGTCGCGCTTCGGGGACCGTGGGGTCCGGGGCGGGTGCCGTCAGGAGGGTGCCCCGGTCACGGGGTGCCGACTGCGGTGGGACGGTCGGATTGTCGAAGGAGGCGGCCACGAGTTCCGCGGCCGCGTCGAGCGGGGTCCGCTCGGCGGCCTGCGAGGGGAGCGCGGGCTGGCCGCTGCCCGTGGGATCGGTGGTCGCGTCCGGTTCCGCAGACCGGCCGAACACCTTGCGCAACAAGCTCCGAATACCCATGGGCCAGGCCTTTCGCATGAGTGCGTGCGTCATTTGTCCGTGCTGCGCCGATGATCCCTGCCCAGAGTGGACACGTAAGGTTATCGGCCCCTTGGCTGGAAACCCCGGCAGGGCGCCCTTTCGGGGCGCCTGCCGCACCAGCACAGGGTCCGCCCGGGTGAACTCCCTGTCCGACCGGCCGCGTTCATGAGGTGTTCACTCCGCTGCCCCCGTCTTGGCGCAACGCCCTCCTACCGTCACGGCTGGATTCATTCCGACACGTTGTCGGCGCAGGGGGCGTCGCCGTGTACCTATCCGGAGGACGTCGTCGTGCGCAAGTTGCTGCCCCTTCTGACCAACAACCACGGCGGTGGCCGGTCGGCCCTCACCTGCCGCTACCGCTGTGGTGACGCCTGCTTCCACGAGGTTCCGAACACCAGCGACAACGAGTACGCCGGCGATGTCATAGCCAAGGCCTACTCGCGCCGGTCGATGATGCGCGCCGCCGCCGTGGTCACCGTCGCCGGTGCCGTCGGCACGACCGCGGCCCTGAGCCAGGGCGGCGGTACCGCGAGTGCCGCCACGGCCCATGGCGGCCACGGTCCGGCCGATCCGGCCGGACAGGCCGCCCGAGGACTCCGTTTCACGGCCGTCGCCCCCAACACCGCCGACCAGGTCACCATCCCCGAGGGCTACGCCCAGAACGTGGTCATCAAGTGGGGTGACCCGATCCTCCGCGGCGCCCCCGGTTTCAACGCCGACAAGCAGACGGCCGCCGCGCAGGCCGGTCAGTTCGGCTACAACAACGACTTCCTGAGCCTGCTGCCGCTGGGCGACTCCTACGCCCGCCAGCAGCTGCTGGTCGCCAACCACGAGTACACCGACGAAGTCCTGATGTTCAAGGGCTACGACGCCGCCAACCCGACCCGTGAGCAGGTCGAGATCGCCTGGGCCGCGCACGGCCTGTCCGTGGTCGTGGTCCAGGAGGACCACCGCAGCGGCAAGCTGACCGCGGTCAGCCGCCACCAGCTCAACCGCCGTCTGACCGCGACCAGCCAGTTCCGGATGACCGGTCCGGCCGCCGGCAGCGCCCTGCTGAAGACCTCGGTGGACCCGACCGGAACGAAGGTCCTCGGCACCCTCAACAACTGTGCGGGCGGCACCACCCCGTGGGGGACCACCCTGCACGGCGAGGAGAACTTCAACCAGTACTTCGCCAACGGCGGGGCGGTCACCGACCCGGTCCAGGCGGCCCGGCTGAAGCGCTACGGCATCGGCGGCGCGGCCTCCGAGCGCAAGTGGGAGCGCTTCGACAAGCGCTTCGACGTCACCCAGGAGCCGAACGAGTCGCACCGCTTCGGCTGGGTCGTCGAACTCGACCCGTACGACCCGAACTCGGTGCCGCGCAAGCGCACCGCCCTGGGCCGCTTCAAGCACGAGGCCGCCCAGCCCCGTCTCACCGAGGACGGCCGTCCGGTCGTCTACATGGGCGACGACGAGCGCTTCGACTACTTCTACAAGTTCGTCTCCAGCAAGCAGATGAAGAAGGGCGGCAGCCGGGCGGCGAAGGAGCACAACCTCACGCTCCTCGACGAGGGCACCCTCTATGTCGCCAAGCTGACCGGCGACTCCCCGGCGGACCAGATCGACGGCTCCGGCAAGTACCCCACCGACGGCCTGTTCGACGGCACCGGTGTGTGGATCCCGCTGGCCACCGGCGATGTCTCGCACGTGGAGGGCTTCACGGCCGAGGAGGTGTACGTCTTCACGCGGCAGGCCGCCGACAAGGTGGGCGCCACCAAGATGGACCGCCCCGAGGATGTCGAGCCCTCCCCGCGCACCGGCCGGGTCTATGTGGCGCTGACCAACAACACCGACCGCGGCAAGCCCGGCAAGGAAGGCGCCACCGAGGCCAACCCGCGCAACCTGAACAAGCACGGCCAGATCCTGGAGCTCGCCGAGAGCTTCGACGACCCGGCCGGGGACGCCTTCGCCTGGCGGCTGTTCCTGGTCGCCGGTGACCCCAACGACCCGGCCACCTACTTCGCCGGGTTCCCGAAGGACAAGGTCAGCCCGATCTCCTGCCCGGACAACGTGGCCTTCGACCCGCACGGCAACCTGTGGATCTCCACCGACGGTTCCCAGCTGGGTTCCCACGACGGTCTGTTCGGCGTGGCCACGACCGGCGAGCGGCGCGGTGAGCTCAAGCAGTTCCTGACCGTCCCGAAGGGCGCCGAGACCTGCGGTCCGCTGATCCAGGACAAGCGGGTGCTGGTCGCCGTCCAGCACCCGGGCGAGATCGACGGGGCCTCCGTGGAGAAGCCCGCCTCGGTGTGGCCCGACGGTCCCGGCAAGATGGTGCGTCCCGCCGTGGTCAGCGTCTGGCGCAAGGACGGCCGCAACATCGGCGTCTGACCGCCGGATTGGGGGTGGTGTTTCACGTGAAACACCACCCCGGTCCGCTCGGCCCCGCCCAACTGGCCCTCAGTCGGCGGGGAACGGCGGAATCCTGAGGACGGTCACCGCCCCGCCGTCCGGGGCGTTGGCGAAGCTCAGCCCCAGGTCCAGCACGGCGGCCTGGCCCGCCACGATGGTGAGGCCCAGGCCGTGGCCGCGCCCGCGTCCGGGGTCCCCGGTGCGGAACCGGCGGGGACCGTGCTCGACCAGTTCGGCCGGATAGCCGGGGCCGTGGTCCCGGACGGTGACCACCGGCCCGTCCACGGTCACCTCCACCGGGGGCCGGCCGTGCTTGTGCGCGTTGACGAGGAGGTTGCTCAGGATCCGGTCCAGCCGGCGCCGCTCGGTGAGCACCACCGCGTCGGTCAGGACGGTGACCGTGACCCCGTCCCCGGCCGGGCCGCTCGCGGCGACGGCCCGGCGCACCGCCCGGCCCAGCTCCAGTCTGGACAGATCCGCCCGTTCCACCCCGGAGTCGAGCCGGGAGATCTCCAGCAGGTCCTCGGTCAGCAGGTGCAGGGCCCGCAGCCGGTCGTCGATCATCTCCTTGGGCCGGCCGTCGGGCAGCAGCGAGGCCGCCGCCAGCGAGCCGGTGAGCGGGGTGCGCAGTTCGTGCGCCACATCGGCGGTGAAGCGCTTCTCCGCCTCCAGCCGGGACTGGAGGGACTCGGCCATGGAGTCCAGGGCCACCGCCACGTCCCGGACCTCGTCCCGGTGCCGCCGTCCTCCGGCGGGCTCCCCGGCGGGGAGGCCCACCCGGGCGTCCAGGTCCCCGGCGCTGATCCGGCGGGCCACGGCGGCGGTGGTGGCCAGCCGCCGCCCGATCCGGCCGGCCAGGAACACCCCGGCGAGGGCCACCAGCCCGGCGGCCAGGGCCGCCGAGGCCAGGATCGCGGTGTCGATCTCGCGGAGCCGGTTCCGGGTGCTGGTGTACGGCAGCCAGACCGCCAGCGGCTTTCCGTCGGCGGGGCCCGCCGCCCACATCACCGGCTCCCCGCCGTAGCTGCCGACCATGCTGCCGGTCTCGCCCCGGGCCACCAGCGCGCGCAGCCGGCCGGGCAGCCCTGCCGGGTCCAGCAGGCTGTTCACGTCCCCGTGGGTGGTGCCGTACTCGTAGTGCAGCAGTGCGTGGTCCAGGTCCCGCCGCACGTCCTTGCGGAGCTCCCCGCTGATCTGCTGGGACACCACGTTGTGCACCAGGATCCCGAGGACCGCGGCCACCGCGCAGCAGACGGCGGTGGTGGTGGCGGCGATCCGCCAGCGGAGACTGCTCAGCGCCCGCATCCGCCGCCCCCTCAGCCCTCGTCCGGCGGGCAGGAGGAGGCGGCGGCGCCCTGGACCGGGGGACAGTCGTCGAGGGTGAGCGCGGCCAGCGACATCACCCCGGCCCCGGGGTCCCAGACGTATTCGGTGATGGCGACCAGCCCCGGGGTGGAGGCGGGTTCGCGGACGGCCAGATGGGCCGCGGCGACCTCGACCCCCGCCAGCACCGCCCGGCGTGACAGCACCCGGGTGACCCGCCCGTTCCGGACGGTGTAGACGCGGAGCTCGCTGAGCCTGCCGTCCAGGTCCAGAGCGGTGATCAGGTCCTCCTTGCCGTCCCCGGTGAGGTCGTGCAGGACCGGCGGGCGGACCGGGCAGTCCGGGCCGCCGCCCGCGGCCGCCGTGCAGCCGGCCAGCCGGCCGACCGCCCGGGGGTCCACCAGCCGTCCGGTCCCGCCGTCCTGCCGGGCGGCGGCGGTGAGGTCGGCACGCACCACGGACAGGGGGTCCACCCCCCGCATGCTGCCGCCGGGTACGGGACCGAGCCCGGGCACCGTCACCGCGGAGCCGCGGGTCTCGCCCGGGGCGGGCGCGGCGGGGTGGAGGTCCGCCCACAGGGTGAGCGGGGCATGGACCTCGCCCTGGTCGCCGGCGCTGCGCAGCCCCTCCACATCGGCGCAGCCGGTCGCCGTCCCCGCCAGGGCGAGGAGGGCGGCCAGGAGGCGTGGGAGGGGAGCCCGCATGCTCCGATGCTCCCCCGCCGCACCGCTCCCGGCCCGGCCCCGGGGCCGTTCGGGGGACGGTACGCCCGCTGGGCCGTCCCTTCCGGACCGTGGCGGTCTACCGGCCGGCCGGTCCGGGGCCGGTGCCCAGGGTGATGGCGCGGGCCGCGAACAGCTCCTGGCGGACCGGGGTGAGCACCCCGGGTCCGGACTCCTCCGGGTCCGGGACGGGCCCGGGGCCCGGCGGCACCGGGACCCCGCGTCCGGCCCCGCCCCGGACGGTCCCGGCCAGGGCCCGCAGTCCGGCGGTGATCTCGGCGACCTCGGCGGCGGACGGCGGTTCGGCGCCGTGGTTGACCCGGACCCGGGCCGCCGTGGTCGCGTCCACGATCCGTTCCACCGCCACCACCAGCGGCCACCAGGCGGCGGCCCGGGCCCCGGTCGGCGGGGGCTCGGTGAGGGCCCGCTGGAACTCGCTGCGGACCCCGGACAGATCGCGGTAGATCCGGCGGCGGGCCTGCACCCGGGCGGTCCGCGCGGCAGCCAGGGCAGCTTCGGACTCCACCGGGGCGAAGGCGTGTTCCACATAGGCCGCGGCCTCGTCCACCGAGTCCGCCAGCCGGTCCCCGATCCGGGCGTGCCAGCTCTCCGGCCACAGCAGGTAGCCGGCGAACAGCACGATCCCGCAGCCGATCAGGCTGTCCAGCAGCCGGGGCAGGATCAGATCGAACCCGGAGTGGTTCAGCAGGTCCGACAGCATCAGGATCACCGGGGTGATCGCGGCGGTCTGGAAGGCGTAGCCCTTCACCGAGAAGGCCGGGATCAGGGCGGCGAGGAAGAACATCACCGGCACGTCCCACCAGCCGCGCGGCACCTCGGCGAGCACCGCCGCCGCGATCAGCAGGCCTCCGGCGGTGCCCAGGGCCCGGAGCACCGCCCGGGAGAACACCGAGCCGAAGTCCGGTTTCAGGACCAGGGTGATGGTCAGCGACACCCAGTAGGAGCGCTCCACCTCGATCACCGACACCAGGACCTGGGCCAGTCCGATGCACAGGGCGAGCCGCAGGCCGTAGCGCCAGGAGCCGGTGGAGAACAGGGTGGTGCGCACGGTCCGGCGGATCCGGATGCGCAGGGCGGCGGGGCGGCCGAGCCGGTCGTCGATGTTGTAGGGGTCGGGGTCCCGTCGGTGCACCACGTCCCGGGCGTGCCGGAGGGCGCTGTCCAGGGCCCGTGCCGAGGGCACCCCGGGCGGGGGTTCGGGGAGGGGCGGGGGCAGCGGGTCGGTGCGGCCCGTCTCGACGGCGTCGGCGAGGGCGCGGACCGCCGCCGGGAGTTCCGGGGGCAGCGGTCGGCCGCGCAGATGGACCGCGGGGGCCGCCTCGACCAGCGGGACCAGCGCGTTGAGCTGGGCGAGCATCCGCACCAGTGCGGAGTTCCGGCCGTGTTCCCGGGCGCGGCGGCCCAGGACCAGGTCGTAGGCCTGGTCGAGGGCCCGGGTGACCGCGTGCCGGCGCTCCTCGTAGGCGGTCCCGCCCGCGGCGTCCAGCAGGTCGGCGACCGCCCGGTAGGTGGCGGCCACGGCGGTGCGTTCGGGGCGGCGGCCGCGCAGCGGCCAGCCCAGCAGGGTCAGCAGCAGGACGAAGAGCCCGCCGGCGCCGAGCAGCAGGGGCGCGGTCCACCAGGGCTGCGGCAGCGGGAGTCCGGCGCCGATGACCGCGTTGAGCAGGAGCAGCAGTCCGGAGACGGAGGCGACGCTGCCGACCGAGGAGATCATCCCGGAGACCAGGGCGATCAGGGTGAGGGCGGCGACGGCCAGCCAGCCCTGGCCGTAGACCAGGGTGCCCAGGGCCACGCCGGCCGCGCCGAACAGCTGGGGGACGGCGATGTTGAGGATCCGCATCCGGTAGGCGTCGGCGGTGTCGCCGATCACCCCGGACAGGGCGCCCATGGAGACCAGGGCGCCGTACTCCGGCTCGCCGAGGGCGAATCCCAGGGCGAGCGGGGCGGCCAGCGCCACTCCGGCGCGGAACACGGCGGCCCAGGGGATCGGGGCGTCGTTCGGCCGCAGGCCGCGCAGCAGCCATTCGGGTGGTGCCGGTGGTCGGAGGCGGGCCCGTCCGGCTCTGCCGCCGGCCGGTCCGCCGGCCGGTATCTGTTCGGTGCTCATGCGGTGCTCATGCCGTTCCCTGCCGCCGCTCGCGACCCGCGTGGAGCGCGTTATGGACTGGTATGCCGTGTTCGTATACCGAGCTTATGGGGTGCGGCGCAGCCTTCCGGCCAGCCAGGCGGCGAGGGCGGCCGCGAGCCCTAGGGCCAGCACGGCCCAGGCGGTGGTGCGCAGGAAGGCGGTGAGGGCGTCGTAGACCGCTCCGGCGGCCGGGCGGTCCACGTCCGGCGGCAGGTCGGAGAGGGCGATCCGCCGACAGACCAGCACGGCCGCCCACAGCAGGAGCGCCCCGACGGCCAGGCCGAGCCCGGTGGCCACCACGGCGCGGCGCCGCCGTACGGCGACGGCGATCGCGGCGAGGGCCACCGCCAGGGTGAGCAGGGGAAGCCAGACACCGGCGTGCTGGAGCATGCGGAACCCCTTCCGGAGCGAGCCGAGGCCGTCGAACTCCATGACCTCGATGGCGGTGTGGGTCACCGGGATCCGGTCGGCGAAGGGCACCCCGTCGGCGACGAGCTCCCCCTTGATCTGCTCGACCACCGGGGCGAGGTCGAGGGTGACCGCGTTGCCCCGGCCTGAGGTGAGCGCCTCCAGGAAGGCGGTGTGCGCGGCCCGGTTGGCGGCGTCCCAGGCGGTCCGGTAGGCGGGGGTGGTGGTGAAGGAGCCCAGTGCCTCGACGAGCAGCGACTCCACCCCGTCCTGGAAGATCCCGGCGTCGATCTGCCCGGCGATCGCCCGGGTGGCCTGGGTGACGACCACGTTCCGTACGGCGGGGTCCTCGGCGAGCGGGGACATGGCGGCGGTGTATCGGTCGGCGTCGCCGAGCTCGCGGTCGGCCCAGTACGCGACGGCGCCGAGCGGCACCAGGAGGGCCAGCAGTGCGACGAGGGTCGCCGAGAGGAAGGTGCGCACGTCACCAGGGAAGTCCCGGTGGCGGCGGGGCGCGAGCGGTGTTGCTGCGTGCGGGTGGTCCAGAGGCGGCCCGTCTTCTAATCTGGACATGTAATATCCAGATTATGAAGATGAGTGAGGGCGTCGAGTGGGCGCTGCACAGCTGCGTCAACCTGGCCTGGGCCGGGCCCGACCGGGCCGTCTCCGCGGCCCGCCTGGCGGCCTGGCACGATCTGCCGGCCGCCTATCTGAACAAGCAGCTCCAGGCCCTGGCCCGGGCCGGCATCCTCGGCTCCACCCCCGGCCCGCGGGGCGGCTTCCGGCTCGCCCGCCCGCTGGACCGGATCACGCTGATGGACGTGGTCACCGCCGTGGAGGGCCCGGAGGAGGCCTTCCGCTGCGCCGAGATCCGGCAGCAGGGCCCCGGCGGCGGCCCGGCCGCCGGGTACACCGCGGACTGCGCCATCGCCCACGCCATGAACGGCGCCGAACTGGCCTGGCGCCGCGAACTCGCCGCCCGGAACCTCGACGAGATCCGGCTCCGGGCCGAACTCCAGGCCCCCGAGGCCCCCGACCGGCTCCGCGCCTGGCTGGCCGCCGCCCGCTGACCGCGGCCCGCCGACTGCCGACTGCCGCCCGCCGACCGCGGCAACGCACCGGCCGACCCCCGCCACCACCCGTACGGACAGACCTGAGGAGCTTGGAAATGACCCGCAGCATCACCAACCCGGCAGGACTCCACAACCCCACCGCCTTCGGCTACAGCCACATCGTCTCCGCCCCCGGCGAGCAGGTGTTCATAGCCGGCCAGTACGGCTCCGACGAGACCGGTGCGGTGGTCTCCGAGGACTTCGCCGAGCAGGTCGCGCGGACCTTCGCCAACCTGCGCACCGCCCTGGACGCGGCCGGCCTCGGCCCCGCCGACGTGGTCCGCATCGGCACGTACGTGGTCGACCACGACCTGAGCCGGCTGGAGGTGCTCCTGAAGCACCTGCACGCCACCTGGGGCACCGAACTGCCCGCGCAGACCCTGATCGGGGTGGCCTCCCTCGCCCTGCCCGGAATGCTCTTCGAGATGGACGCCGTCGCCGTCCGCCCCGCCGACCGGGGCTGATCCACTTGCCGGACCGGGACGGCGGGTGTGCCCTGGATGGACGGGGGAGAGGGAAGGAGTCCCTGCCATGGCACATGCGGCACCCACCGCCTCCCGGCGGCACGCGGCACCCACCCGCCCGGCCGGCGGCCGGAACCCCCTGGTCCGCCCGCTGTCCTGGGGTCTGGTCTACGGCATCTACGCGGCCTTCATGAACCGCCAGATGGGACCCGTGGACGCGGGCAACGTCTTCTACGGCATCCTCTGCGGCGCGCTGTTCGCCGCCTGTCTGTACGGGCTCGCCCGGATCGGCCCCAGCCTGCCGCGGGAACTGCGGGCCGCCGCCTACGCGGCCTTCGCCGGCATCGCCATGGGCTACCTCTACAGCCTCTCCGGCGAGAGCGTGCTCAGATCCACCGGAATCGCCCTCGCCGTCGCGGTGGGCGTGGGAGCGGCCGCCTTCTACCGCTACTACACCCACGAGAAATAGCCCGCCCCGCCCCGGCCATCCCCTCCGCCCCGGCCATCCCCTCCGCCCCGTCCGCCACGCCCGCACTGGTCCTTTCGACCGGGGCGGGCGTGGCCGCACGTCCGATGCGGGCCGGGCCACCGGAGCCGGAGACTGGGGACACGGCGCCGGTTCCCGCGCTCCGTGGTCGAACCTCACGTGACCACTCTCCGTTGCCGAGGGCGCGGGAACCGGCGTCCTTCACATCCGCACGGCCTCCGGCCGGTCAGCGGGCCGGCGGGTGGGCCGGTCAGCCGGCCGGGCGGCCCGCCGGGTGCTCGGCGGGTACGGAGGTCGCCTCGGGCTCGGGCTTCTGCACCGGTACGGCGGGCTCGGCGGCCGGCTCCGACGCGGTCTGCTTGGGCGCCGGCGGGGTGAACCGCGCGGCTTCGGCTCGGAGCATGGCGTTCAGCGCGGCATAGGGATCGATGGGCATGACGGCACCTCGGGGTGTCGGTGGGGAGTGGGGGGTTCGCTGCCGCTCGGCGCGCTCAGCACCGCAGCACCACGCTCCGCACCGCCCACCGGGCCTCACCCGGTTCCCGCTGCCCGTACCGGGGCCCGCGCCCGCCCGTCGGAACCACGAACGGCACACCGGCCCCGGGGGGCCTGCGCACCGGAGCCGTTCCGCGGGCCGCCGTCCTGACCGTCGCCCGGAGTTCCGCGTCCAGCACGGAGTCCGCGGGTGCCTCGGCCGGGGCCGAGGGCTCGACGGGGGCGGACGGGCCGGACCTGGGCGCCACCGCCCCGGGGGAGGCCGCCGCCGCACCGGGGGTGAAGAGGGCGAGCAGCACCACACAGGCCACCGTCAGGGCCCTGGTCAGTACGTGCCGCATCCCGCTCATGGGAGGGATCTGCCCCGACACGCCGGGAATGCTCCCCATCGCGGCGCAGAAGCCCCCGACCGGGGGACGAAGACACCCCCGTCGGCTGACGTTCCGTCATCGATCCTGCGGCCGGACGGGTGAGGGGTCCGCAATGCCGGAATCGGGCGTGCTAGCGGACCGGTTCGGCCCGCCGTCTAGCCCGCCGGGTCAGGCGCCCGCTTCGGGAACCGGGTGCGGGCCCGGGCCCGCTCAGAGGTCCACGCACGCGATCGCCGCCGCACCCATCAGTGCGGCGGCGAGGTGGACGGCGGGATGTCCGTAGTCACCGAACCAGAGCTGGCGGACCAGCCCGCCCAGCGCCGCCACCGCCGTGATCACGGCGAGCTGCGCCGGGAGCGGCCCGGTGGTGACCGGGATCAGCGCCAGCAGCAGGGCGTTCAGCCAGAGCGGGGTCGCCCCCGTCCAGCCGTACCAGTCCCGGATCGCCGCCCGTGTCATCCCGGCCCCACCGTCCGTGTGCGTCGCCCATGCTCAACCGGCGGGCTGTGCCGCCTCCTCGACAGCCTTGCGGCCTCCGGCGCCCGGGACAAGCAGACGTTCGGCAAGAGCTGCGAAGACCAGGCCGAAACTCGCCCACAGGGCGGCCTGGATGGCGAGCGAGGCCAGCCGGAACTGCCAGATGAGCCCGGCCGGGAAGTCGGCCGGGACCTCGTTGATCCCGGGCAGCAGGGCGTAGGACAGTCCGACCGCGAGGACGAACGCGGCACCGGCCGCCACGCTCGCGTTCCAGTTGCCGAGCACCGGTGCCAGCCGCCGCCCCAGGATCAGGGCGGCCGCCGCCAGCAGCACGCTCAGCGCGATCATCAGCAGATAGAGGGCGGTACGGCGGCCCGCGGTCTCCGGGTCGCCGACGGCCGGCGGGTTCGCCGGGTACTTGAAGAAGGGCACCAGGGTCACGGTCACGAACAGACCCGCGGTGGTGAGGGCGGCGGTGGCGCGCGGCGAGAAGCGGCCGACGCGTCCCAGCGCGAAGCAGAAGACGAGCGCGGCGATGCCGCCGAGCGCGACTCCGTAGAGGAGGACGCCGGTGCCCAGGCCGGCGGTGGCCTGGAGGGTCCGGCTGACCGGGGCGGACTCGCCGTGGTCGTGGCCGTGGCCGTCGGCGGCGGCCGCCGCCTCCTCGATGGCGATGGCCGCGTCGACCTTCGACTCACCGAGGAAGTAGGCGACCAGCAGGGCGATGGCACCGGCCGCGAGGCCGGCGAGCATGCCGCGCACGAGCAGCGCGCGGACGGAGGGGGAGTTCATGGTCGGTTCCCTTGCGTGGCTGCGGGTGCTGATCGGGCAGGGGGTCCGCTGGATCAGTGGCAGGGGAAGCCGAGCAGGTGGCGGCCGTCGTGCAGCCACTCGTGGATGGTCTCGCCCTCGAAGACCGCGGTGGCGCCCTGTTCGGCGCCGACGAAGTAGAGCAGGACGAGCATCAGGACGCCGGTGAACACCGCCCAGGGGGCCAGGGTCCTGAGCGAGATGGGGGCGATGGGGGCCGTCGTCGTGGTGGGCGTGGGCGTGGCGGAGTGGGCCATGACAGAACCTCCAGGGGGAACACGCGTCCCGGTCAGTGGTGCCGAAGGACGACGGAGGCGGGTCTGACTTTCACAGTGGCGCGACCGTGCCGGATTCCCACCGGTACTTCCGTCCTACCGTCGTCATGTCGTCCGAGACCGTACCGCGTTTATGCTGCGCTTATGAATCCCCCCGGCGTACGAGTCCGTCTGGTGACCCGCGCGCTGGACGCGGACATGCGCGAGCACCGGTTCGGGCCCGAACACGGGGTCTGGGCGGGCCGGACCCTGGACGAGGTGGCCGCCGAGGACCCGGCCGCGGTCCACCGCTGGCTCACCGACACCTCCTACGCCCCGCCCGGCGGGGAGTCCGTGGACGCGCTCGTCGCCCGGGCCGGGGCCTGGCTGGACGGCCTGCCGCCCGGCACCCACGAGACCACCGCCGACCAGGCCTTCGTCCGGGCGGCCGTGGTGCACGCCCTGGGACTGCCGGCCGCGGCGTTCTGGAGGCTGGACGCGAGACCCCGCACGCGCACCGAACTCAGCGGGCGTGCGGGGCGGTGGAACCTGCGGCTGGGCGGGCCCTGCGGGGAGGCGTAGGCCCGGCCCGGCGAGGGTTCTAGGCCACGATCCAGTCGCTGGTCGCGATGACCGGGGTGACCCCCTCGCGGTGGACGGTGCCCTCGATCAGGCCGTACATCCGGTCCGCCGCGAAGTAGACCTCGTTGTCGTTCTTGAGGCCGAAGGGCTCCAGGTCGACGAGGAAGTGGTGCTTGTTGGGGAGGTTCAGCCGGACCTCGTTCACCTTCGGGCAGTGGTCGAGCACCCGCTCGGCCATCTGGTTCAGGGTCTGCTGGAGCGAGTAGGAGTACGTCTCCGCGAAGGCCTCCAGCATGTGCTTGCGGACCTTCTTGTACGACTGGTCCCAGTCGTGGCCGGCGTCGTCGGCGGCCAGCGCCGAGTGCGCCCAGCGCGCGGTGACCTTGGTGGCGAGGATGCGGTCGTACGCTTCCTTCAGGGTCGTGTACTTGTCCTTGATGTAGCCGTGGAACTCCGAGTCGGTGGAGTTCATCACGGTCAGGTCCTTCAGACCCGAGATCACCTGGAGCCCGCTGGACTCCCCGTAGGTGATCTGCGCGGTGCGCACCTCCTGTCCCTTGAGGACGAAGGAGTGCTGCTCCTTGCGGGTGGGGACCGGGATCCGCTCCCAGGCGAACTCCTCGATCCGGATCTGCGCCTCGCGGATCGGGGTCTGGGAGGAGACGAAGTGCTTGGCCAGCAGGATGCCGAGGGCCTCCGGGGAGGCGATGCCGTGCTCCTTGGCGAACGCGTACACCGTGTTCTTGGTGGTGTCGGTCGGCAGGCAGTTGGCGTTGTCGCCGGTCAGGTGGACGTCGCGGAACTCGCCGCGGAGCGCCACCGAGACGTTCAGGTCCCGGATCTCGTGCCAGGAACCGTCGGAGCCCTTGCGGGTGACCTTCACGATGCGGTTCTCGGCCTTGCCGTACTGGTTCTGCGCCAGGACGTGCTTGCTCATGCGTTTTCCTTCGGGTACTCGGGAACACGGAGTCCGTTGGTTCTGGATCCCGTACGCCCGGCGTCCAGCGGTCACCCGCCCCCCGCCGTTCGGCCCCTGAAGGGCCGCCCCGGGACTGACGTGCATCCCGGTCCGTAGGTGCTGCTTCGGATTGCAGCATGTTTGCGCGCCCTTGGGAACGGCGCGGAACCTCCGATAAGCGGCACCCGCGGACTGGACGAAAACCCATCGCGCCGCCGTCAGCCGGTGTGCGCGTCCGCCACCGACAGGGCCCCGTCGAGGATCTCCAGCCCCTTGGCGACATCGGCCGCCCCGATGTTGCAGGCGGGGGCGATGTGGATGCGGTTCCCGGCCGTCAGCGGCCACAGACCGCCCTTCTTGCAGGCCGCCGCGAACTCCGCCATCGGCGCGTTGTCGGCCCCGGCCGCCGCGTACGGCACCAGCGGCTCCCGGGTCTCCCGGTCCCGGACCAGCTCCAGCGCCCAGAAGGTGCCCAGCCCGCGGACCTCGCCCACCGACGGGTGCCGCTCGGCCAGCTCGCGCAGGCCCGGTCCGAGGAGCTCGGCCCCGGTCCGCGCGGACTGCTCGACGATGCCCTCCTCCTCCATGGTGGTGATGGTGGCGACGGCGGCGGCGCAGGCCAGGGGGTGGCCGGAGTAGGTGAGGCCGCCGGGGTAGGGGCGGCGGGCGAAGGTGGCGGCGATCTCGGCGGAGATGGCGACCCCGCCCAGCGGGACGTATCCGCTGTTGACGCCCTTGGCGAAGGTCAGCAGGTCGGGGGTGACGTCCCAGTGCTCGGCGGCGAACCAGCGCCCGGTGCGGCCGAAGCCCACCATCACCTCGTCCAGGACGAACACGATGCCGTAGCGGTCGCAGAGCTCCCGGACCCCCGGCAGATAGCCGGCCGGCGGCACCAGCACCCCGGCCGCACCGACCACCGGCTCCAGGATGAGCGCCGCGATGGACTGCGGCCCCTCGAACACGATGGTGTCCTCCAGGTGCCGCAGCGCCCGCTCGCACTCCTGGGCCTCGTCGGCGGAGTGGAACGGGGAGCGGTAGGCGAAGGGCCCCCAGAAGTGCACCACCCCGGCGGTGGCCGTGTCGTTGCCGAACCGCCGGGAGTCGCCGGTCAGGTTGATCGCCCCGGTGGTGGCGCCGTGGTAGGAGCGGTAGGCGCTCAGCACCTTGGGCCGGCCGGTGTGCAGCCGGGCCATCCGGACGGCGTTCTCCACGGCCTCGGCGCCGCCGTTGGTGAAGAAGACCTTGTCCAGGTCGCCGGGGGTGCGCTCGGCGATGAGGCGCGCGGCCTCGGAGCGTACGTCCACGGCGAAACCGGGGGCCACCGTGCACATCCGGCCGGCCTGCTCCTGGATCGCGGCGACGACCTTGGGGTGCTGGTACCCGATGTTGGTGTAGACGAGGGCGCTGGTGAAGTCCAGCCAGCGGTTGCCCTCGTAGTCCCAGAAGTACGAGCCCTCGGCCCCGGCCACGGGGAGCGGGTCGATGAGCTCCTGCGCGGACCAGGAGTGGAAGACGTGCTTCCGGTCTGCCGTTCTGACGGTCTCGACATCTGCGTTCATGGATCGAGAGTAAGCGTCCGCGATGTGGACGCCCGGCGATGTCCGGGCCGTCCGTCAGGTCGCCGCCCGGCGGGTTCACCGCTACGGGGAGTCGGTGAGCAGTCCGGACCGCAGGCGGCCCAGGGTCCGGGCGAGCAGCCGCGAGACGTGCATCTGGGAGAGCCCCAGCAGATCGCCGATCTCGGACTGGGTCAGCTCCCCGCCGAAGCGCAGCGACAGCAGGGTGCGCTCCCGTTCCGGCAGTGCGGCGAGCAGCGGTTTGAGGGACTCCACGCACTCGATCCGGTCGTAGGCCGGCTCCTCGGCCCCCAGTGAGGCGGTGGTGGCGTACGCGTCGCCGTCCTCCTGGACCGGGGCGTCCAGCGAGCGGGCGGTGTACGCCTGGGCGGCCAGCCGGCCCTCGGCGATCTCCGCCTCCGGCACCCCGAGGTGCGCGGCGAGCTCGGCGTCGGTGGGGCCGTGGCCCAGGGTCTGCTCCAGGGCGTCGTAGGCCTTGGCGGTGTCGATCCGGAGCTCCTGGAGGTGCCGGGGCACCCGGACCGCCCAGCTGGTGTCCCGGAAGAAGCGTTTGATCTCGCCGGTGACCGTGGGCAGCGCGAAGGTGGTGAACTCCACGCCGCGCTCCGGGTCGAACCGGTTGATGGCCTTGATCAGGCCGATGGTGCCGACCTGGATGATGTCCTCGACCGGCTCGCTGCGGTTGCGGAACCGGCGGGCGGCGTACTTCACCAGGCTGAGGTTGAGCTCGACCAGGGTGTTGCGGACGTAGGAGTACTCCGGGGTGCCCTCGTCCAGTTCCCGCAGCCGGCGGAACAGGGCCACCGACAGGGTCCGGGCCTCCGCCGTACTGGCCCGCAGCGGCTCGGCGGGAATCGGCGGGGGCGGGCCCGTGAGGGTGCTGGCGGTCTGGTTGCGTTCCATGCCACTCGCTCCTCCGACGGCTGCGGGGTCGCACCGCGCGGGGCGCGCGGCGAGGCCGTCGTTCGTGAGCTGTTCGTGACGAATATACCCGTCAGCGATGGTTCGTACTCTTTCGGAGCGGCATGCCAGAGGGGCATGACCGGTCAGAGGGCCATGGCCGCCAGGGCCAGGGCCGAGCCGGCGAAGACCACGGTGTGCCGGAGGTTCTGCAGGGCGCCTACCCAGGAGGGGAAGCCGGACTCGGCGGCCTTCAGCAGGGCGGGCACGTCGATCCCCCGCAGCACCGGGTCGCCCTTGCGCTCGAAGGCGGCCTCGACGGACTTCACGGCGGTCAGCTGGCTGTGCAGGATCAGGGCGTTCGCGATCAGCACCAGGGACTGGAAGACCCAGGTCAGCGGCTCGGCCAGATCGTTGCCGGTGAGGTTGAGCGCGGCCAGCGCGATCATCACGGCGGCCACCGCGACGGGGGCGGCGGTCTCGTGGCCGCCGGCGTCGAAGCGGATCCCGTTCGCCTCCAGCACCCCGCCGGGCACGCCCTGGCGGGCCAGCTCGGCCTCGGCGCCGGTCTTGGCGGCGGGGCCGAAGCGGTGCCGGACCAGCGGGATGCTCAGGAAGGCGGCGGCGACGAGCAGCTGCAGGACGGCGGCGAAGACATTCACGGCGATTCCCCTCGGATCGGCGGTGCCCGATGGCCCGGCGATGGACTTGCACTGTGTTCAAGTCGAAGGTAGCCCAGGACTTGAACGATGTGCAACTACTCACTTGAACTATGTGCAAGCCGGGTTCGCCGGTTTATCGTGTGCCCATGCCGCGCGAGACCCTGACCAGAGAACAGATCATCCGGACCGCCATCGAACTCCTGGACGAAGGCGGTCTGGAGGGGCTGAACATGCGCAGCCTCGGGCGCCGCCTCGAATCGGCCGCCACAGCCGTCTACTGGCACGTCAAGAACAAGAACGACCTCGTCACCCTGGCCGGCGACCAGATCTGGGACGAGATCCGGCTGCCCGACCTCGCCACCGTCGACTGGCGCACCGCGGCCACCACCATGGCCACCGACCTGCACGCCATGCTGACCAGGCACCCCTGGCTGGTGCAGGCCTTCGCCTCCCACCTCTTCTACGGGGCCGGCAAGGCCCGCCACGACGACCACAGCCTGGCCGTCTGGGAGGCCGCCGGATTCAGCGGACCGGACGCCGACCGGGCCGCCGCCACCCTCTTCACCTATGTGCTCGGCAACGCCTCCGGAGCCTCCGCCCAGGCCGCCCTCACCCGCCAGCTGAACCGGCACGGCGGCAGCGCCGACGACGTCCTGCGGGAGACCATGCGCCAGGCCACCGAGGTGGCCATGCGCTTCCCCCACCTGCGCACCCGGCTGGAGGCACCCGCCAGCACCGGATACACCGAAGGCCCCACCGGCAGCTTCGAGTTCGGCCTGGAGGCCCTCCTGGACGGCCTGGCCGCCCAACTGGCCCGCCACCCCTGACGGGGGGCTCCCGGCCTACGGGGTACGGGCGAAGGAGCGGCGGTAGGAGCGGGGCGGGACCCCGCGGCGCCGGACGAACCGGGCCCGCAGCACGGCCGCGCTGCCGAACCCGGTCAGCCGGGCCACCTCCTCCACGGGCAGATCGGTGGTCTCCAGCAACTCCTCGGCCCGGCTCAGCCGCAGACCGAGCAGCCAGGCGTGCGGGGTGGTGCCGGTCGCGGCGCTGAAGCGGCGGGCGAAGGAACGCCGGCTCATCAGGGCCCGCCGCGCCAACTCGGCCACCGGCAGCGGCCGGTGGAGGTTCTCCCGGGCCCAGCCCAGTACCTCGGCCAGCCGATCGTCCCGGCAGTCCTCCGGGGCCGGGGCGGTCAGGTACTGGGCCTGGCCGCCGTCCCGGTGCGAGGGCAGCACCAGGTCCCGGGCGATGGCGTTCGCCGTCACCGCCCCGTACTCCCGGCGCAGCAGGTGCAGCAGCAGATCGAAACCGGCGGCGGCACCGGCCCCGGTCAGGATCCGGCCCTCGTCGACGTACAGGGCGCCCGGGTCCACGCTGACGGCCGGATGCCGTTCGGCCAGCAGGTCGGCGAACCGCCAGTGCGTGGTGGCCCGCCGCCCGTCCAGCAGCCCGGCCGCGGCCAGCGCGAACGTGCCGACGCAGTGGCCGGCGACCAGCGCCCCCCGCTCGTACGCGGAGGTCAGCGCCTCCACCACGGCCGGGCCCGGCGGCCTACGGAACCCGGCCCAGGGCAGCACGACCACCAGGTCCGCGGCGGCCAGCCGGTCCAGCCCGTGCCCGACCACCAGCGGCAGCCCCACATCGGTCCGCACCTGCCCCGGCCGCTCCCCGCACAACGCGAACTCGAACGCGGGCAGACCGGCCCCCCGAGGATCGAACACCTCGGAGACGATCCCCGCCCCGAGCATCCCGACCCCCTCCGGCGCGTAGGCGGCAACGGACAGAAAGGACGACGACATCCGCGAAGTCTCCCACGCCGCCGGGGCGGGACCTCCGCCCCCGCCCCGCACGGCAGTTGGCCCGGCCGCGCCTGAGCGGGCGGCCGCCCGGCCGGGGTGCGGGCCCGGCCCCCCCGGGCCCGGGGGTCCCGGGCCCGGGGCCCAGGTCCCGGGCCCAGCCCCCCGGCCGGGGACCTGGGCCCCGGCGGAGCCGCCGGGCGGGCCCGGGCCCCCGGGCCGGGCGGCTGGGCCCGCAGGGCCCGCTGGGCCCGCACCCCGCCCCTCGGGCCCTGGCCTCTGCTAACCAGGGCACGAGCCCTGCGCGGAGCGCCCGGGCAGAGCCCCGCGCCCCGGGGTCTCGGGGCCCGGGGCCCCCGGGGCGCGGGTCGCCCTGCGCGGGCCCGCGTTGGGCATTTGGGTAGGAGGCCGCGCCCCGGGGTCTCGGACCCGGGCCTCGGCTGGTCAGGCGTGGGCCCTGCGCGGAGCGCTCGGGCAGGGCCCCGCGCCCCGGGGGCCCCCGGGCCGGGCGGCTGGGCCCGCAGGGCCCGCTGGGCCCGCACCCCGCCCCTCGGGCCCTGGCCTCTGCTAACCAGGGCACGAGCCCTGCGCGGAGCGCCCGGGCAGAGCCCCGCGCCCCGGGGTCTCGGGGCCCGGGGCCCGAGGCCCCCGGGGCGGCCCGGGGTGCCGGGGGTCGGCGGAGCGCCCGAGGGGCGGAGCTCCGAGGGCGTGGCACGAATGATGCGATCAGTGGCATCAAGGCCACTCGTCCCGCCCCCGGCCCCCCGGAAGACTCGGGCCATGACCACGGACACCCCGCTCGGCCGCAGCGCCGCGTACACGATCCTGACCACCGGCTACACGCTCTCCACCGGCCCCGGCGTCGCCGCCACCGTCTCGTACGTCACCGACGGGGACCGCCGTGTGATCGTCGATCCGGGCATGGTGGCGGGCCGCCACCGGATCCTCGGCCCGCTCGCCGAACTCGGCCTGGGGCCGGAAGACATCACCGATGTGGTCCTCAGTCACCACCACCCGGACAACACCATGAACGTCGGGCTGTTCGGCGAGGCCCGGGTCCATGACCACAAGGCGGTGTACCGGCACGACCAGTGGACCGACCGGGACGCCGAGGGCTACGAGCTCACCCCGGCACTGCGCCTGATCCGCACCCCGGGGCACAGCCCGGAGGACATCACCCTGCTGGCCGGTACCGCCACCGGCGTGACGGCTTTCGTCGGCGACCTGTGGTGGCGGCCGGACGGCCCGGTGGCCGATCCGGTCGCCCCCGACCAGGACCGGCTGCTGGCCTCCCGGCTCCGGGTGCTGGCCGTCGCCGATCTGATCGTGCCCGGCCACGGGCCCGCCTTCCCGGCCGACGCCTCCGCCCCCCGCTGACCAGCCAGCCAGCCAGCCGGCCGACCAACCGGCCGGTCGGCCGCACGCCGCAGGCCGGGTCGCCGCCCGCCGTCCCGCCCGCCACACTTGAGGGGACGGGGAGCGGGCAGGCCCATCGGGAGGTCAGCGTGGTGCCGAAGCCCTGGGACTCCGGCCCCGACGGGGGCCGGACCGGCCGGGCCTGGGTGCGTGTCCTGCCGGTCCTGCTGATCCTCGTGGGATACGTCTTCAACGCCCTCACCCCGCCGAACGTCACCGGAACCTTCTTCTTCTCCGCCGCCCCGCTCGTCGCCGCACCGTTCTACTCCCTGGGCGGCACCCTGCTGACCGGTGCCGCCTCCCTGCTGACGGTCACCCTGCTGCACCTGACGAACGGCACGGTGCGCCGGGTGGAGACCGTCACCGAGCTGGTGACGGTGGTGACCGTCTCAGCCCTGGCCGTCCTGATCAACCGGGCCGTCCGGCGCGGCGGCGCCCGGCTGGCCTCCGCCCGGGGGATCGCCGAGGTCGCCCAGCGGGCCGTGCTGCCGACCCCGCCCGAGCGTCTGGGCGGTCTGCACATCGCCGCCTGCTACGAGGCCGCCGAGGCGGACGCGCTGATCGGCGGCGACCTGTACGCCGTCCAGGACACCCCGTACGGGGTCCGGCTGGCCGTGGGGGACGTGCGCGGCAAGGGGCTGGGTGCGGTCGAGTCGGTCGCCGTGGTGCTCGGGGCGTTCCGGGAGGCGGCGCACGACGAGCCCTCGCTGACGGGGGTCGCCGACCGGCTGGAGCGGTCCCTGCTCCGGGAGGGGCGGCACCGGGCGGGCCTGGACGCGGTCGAGGGCTTCACCACCTGTCTGCTCGTGGAGATCCCCCCGGACGAGCGGGTGCTGCGGATCGTGAACCGGGGCCATCCCGGACCGCTGCTCCTGCACCCGGACGGCAGTGTGGACGCGGTCCTCCCGGAGGAGCCGGACCTGCCGCTGGGCCTGGGCGCGCTGGGCGCCCTGATGTCCCCGGGCGGGCGGTCGGCCGTCCCCCGGGAGCTGCCGTTCCCGCCCGGTGCGGTGCTGCTGCTGCACACGGACGGTCTGAGCGAGGCCCGGGACGCGGCGGGCACCTTCTACGACCCCGTCGCCCGGCTGCGCGGCCGCTCCTTCGGCACCCCGGAGGAGCTGCTGGCCGCGCTCACCTCGGACGTCCGCACTCACACCGGCGGCCGCTCCACCGACGACATGGCCCTCCTGGCCGTATCCCGCCCGGCCCTCCCGCCGTCCCCGTCCCCGTCCCCGTGAAGCGCCGGCCCGGATCCGAACTGGATCTCGTCGGAATGGGTGCCGGTACCGGCCGGGGCCCTGCTGGCGGACAGCCACGACCGGGCGGGACCGGTGGGTGCAGGTGCCGCCGTGTCCACGGTGAGGTGCAGTCGGGTGCTGCCGTCGAGCGCGGGATAGCTGCGCTGCTCCGCACCGGCGAAGCGGTGCCGCAGTGCGTCCGCGACCGCCCGGGCGGCTTCGGGGGTGTGCGCGATGATCCGCACCTCGGCGTGCGCGGCCGACGGCAGTACCGGCGGTTCGTCCATGGCGTTCATCTCCAGCCGTGCGGGGACGGGGTTCCGTAGGGGGACATGCAGGCCCCGCCCTCGCTCTCCCAAGTGGCCTCCAGGCGCCGGGAGTCGGGGCCGGCACCGGGGCCCGGGCCGGGTTGCGAATCCCGGATGCCGCCGCCGATGACGGCTTCGCCGGCCATCAGGGCCCGTGCGGCCAGGACACTGCCGGGGACGGCGGCCGCCGCCATCAGCCGGGCCGCGGCCGCGGGTTCGGTCTCGGGCGGGACCACCAGCAGGTCCCAGCGGCCGACGGTGTAGGAGAGCAGCAGCAGTTTGTCGGGGTCCTGTTCGGTGAACCAGCCCACGTGCAGGGTGCGCCCGTGCACGTCGATCCGGCGCGGTATCACCGGCCAGCGGGTGGGGTTGACGGTGACACGGGTGATGCGCCCCCAGGGTTCCTCCAACGCCGCGATGAGTGGCGGGAGTTCTGCTCCGAGGTCGCGGGAGTAGGGCCACCAGGCCCCGTCCAGCTGGCCGGCGAGCGGGGTTTTCGGGGTGAGGGACAAACGCACCGGGGACGCCGAGGAGGCCGGGGGAACCGGGGACTTCGTGGCGAGGTCTCGGGGCGCGGTCCGGTCGAGGATGACGGTCATGAGGGGACCTCTGCCCCCGGACTGCCCGTCGGCAGTCCGGTTCATAGGCGATCGCCGGAAATGACACCTGCGTGAAAGCCGGTGTGCGAAGTACTCCCGGTACGTCAACAGTACGCCTGCGCGGAGGGAAACGGCTCAGGCCCGGGCCGCCGTCTTCGGCCGCGCACCGGCCGGGGCCTCCTGCCGGACGACCCGGCGGCGCCGGGACGGTACGCCCAGGGTCGGGTTGGCGGCGCCCCAGGCGGCGCCCTTGCAGATCAGCTCCTTGTAGAAGGTGGCCACCCGGCCGGTCAGGGCCTTTTCCACGGCCCGGTCGTCGGGGGTGACGAACTGGATCAGGGCCGCCGAGCGGCCGAGGGAGATGCACTGCTGGTTGTAGTGGATGTCGATTTCGGGCACCTTGGTGCCGGCCAGCCGCGCGGCGAGGGCGTCGGCGGCCTGCCAGGCCATCGGGACGCCCGAGGCGCAGGACATGCGCAGCGGCTCGCCACCCGGGCCGGCCGCCATCGCCGCGTCCCCCACGGCGTAGACCTCCGGGTGGGACAGCGAGCGCATCGTGCCGTCGACCGCGATCCGGCCGTCGGCGGAGAGTTCCAGGGCGCTGGCCCCGGCGATCGGGTGGACGGCGAACCCGGTGGTCCAGACGGTGACCTCGGCGGGGACGGTCCGGCCGTCGGCGGTCCGCAGGGCGTCGGCCGCCACGGCCTCGACGGCGGTGTGCTCGTGGACCGTGATGCCGAGCTTGTCCACCACCTGTCGCAGGTGGGCGCGGCCCTTCTCGGAGAGCCAGTCGCCGAGGGCGCCCCGGGTGGCCAGGGCGACGTCCAGGTCGGGGCGGGCCTCGGCGATCTCGGTCGCCGCCTCCAGCCCGGTCAGACCGCCGCCGACCACCACCACCGGCCGTCCGGCGCCGAGGACGGCCAGCCGGTCGCGCAGCCGGAGGGCGCCCGCGCGGCCGGACAGTTCGTGGGTGTGCTCGGCGGTGCCGGGCACGTCGCCGTGGTTCCAGCCGCTGCCGAGGGCGTAGACCAGGGTGTCGTAGCCCAGTTCCTCCGGCGCCGCAGCCGCGACGGCGGCGCCGGGGGTGCCCGGGGTGCCGGGGGCGGCGACCGGGGTGACCGTCACCGTCCTGCGGTCCACGTCCAGCCCGGTGACCCGGCCGAGCTTCAGCTCCACCCCCGTGCCGGCGAACATCTCGGCGAACGGGCGGGGCCGGAGCTCCTGGCCGACCGCGAGCTGGTGCAGGCGCACCCGCTCGACGAAGTCGGGCTCGGCGTTGACCAGGGTGATGGCGACGTCCTCGGGGTGCAGCCGCCGGGCGAGGCGGCCGGCGACGATGGCACCGGTGTAGCCGGCTCCGAGGACGACGATGCGGTGCTCCATGTCCGTGCTCCTGTCAGGAAGGGGGATGTCCGGCTCGGTGTGACGCCTCTTGAACCGGACAGCCCCCCGATCCCTGACAGGGTCCGGACGTGACCTGTGTCACATCCCCCTCGCGGGTCGGTCAGAGCGTGTGGAGCGGGCCCTCCCGGTGGTCGGCGGCGGCCCACAGCGCGGTGGCGCGGACCAGCTTGTCGGGGTTGACCTGGTGGCGGATCGCGGAGATGCCGTCCGCCGTGACCTCCAGGCAGCTGATCCCGACGACCCGGCCGTCCACGACCGCCAGGACGGCGGGCCCGCCGTTCGCGGTGACGGCGTAGATCTCCGGCACGCCCCCGACATGGGCCCGCTTGGCCGGACCGGGCTTGAACAGCCCGCGCATGAAGGTGGCCACCGCACGCGCGCCCTCGAAGGCCTTGGCGCGGGCCGGCATCTTGCCGCCGCCGTCCCCGACCGAGACGGCGTCCTCGGTGAGCAGCCGGACCAGGGGTTCGGTGCGGCCGCTGGTCGCTGCGGTCAGGAACTCCTCGACGATCCGCCGGGCGGTGGCCTCGTCGACCTCGGTGCGCGCCCGGCCCTCCGCGATGTGCTTCCTGGCCCGGTGGTGGACCTGCTGGCTGGCGGCCTCGCTGATGTCCAGGATCTCGGCGACCTCCCGGTGCGAGTGCCCGAAGGCCTCGCGCAGCACGTACACCGCCCGCTCGCCGGGTGTCAGCCGCTCCAGCAGGACGAGTACGGCGTACGACACCGAATCGCGCTGCTCGGCGGTGTCGGCCGGGCCGAGCATCGGGTCCCCCGCGAGCAGCGGCTCGGGCAGCCACCTCCCCACGTACGTCTCGCGCCGGGCGCGGGCCGAAGTGAGCAGGTTGAGGCACCAGTTGGTGAGGACCTTGGTCAGCCAGGCCTCGGGCACCGCGATCCGTTCCTGGTCGGCGGCCTGCCAGCGCAGGAAGGTCTCCTGCACGGCGTCCTCGGCCTCGCCCGCCGAGCCGAGCAGCCGGTAGGCGATGGCCTCCAGTCGCGGCCTGGCGCTCTCGAAGCGCTCCACATCACTCGCGGTCATCAACCCCATGCCCGCGATCCTAGGGCGTGCCCTCGAACTGCCTTCCGGGTGGCGGGCGTACGGGCGTACGGGTGTCCGGGGCGGGGCCCGCCGGCCGCCGGGACTCGCCCATGGTCAACGGTCCCCGTCCCCGTTGTTGTCGTTCCAGGGACGGAGCTTCTCGGGGTTGCGGACCGCCCAGATGCGGCTGATGCGGTCTCCGGTGACGCTGAACGCCGCCACGGTCACGGTGGTGCCGGTGTGCTGGGCGACCAGTCCGGGCCGTCCGTTGACCGTCCGCTCCAGGAGCACCAGCCCAGGCGCCTTGTCGGCGATGTGGATCAGGTATTCGGCGATCCGGGCGCTGCCCTCGACCGGGCGCAGGACGGTGCCGACCAGACCGCCGCCGTCGGCCGTCATCGTGGCGTCGGGGTCGAGCAGGCCGACGAGGGCCTGGATGTCCTTGGCCTCCCAGGCCTCCTTGAAGTTCCGCACCACATCGGCCTGACCGGCCGTCGAGGTCGCCGCGGCCGTCGCCGTCGCCGGGGGGTGTGCGGAGTCGATGCGACGCCGGGCCGAGGAGGCCAGTTGGCGGCAGGCCGCGGGCGTCCGGCCGACGATCGCGGCGACCTCGGCGAAGGGGTAACGGAAGACGTCGTGCAGGACGAACGCCACGCGCTCGGCCGGTGTCATCGACTCCAGCACCACGAGGAAGGCCATGTTCACCGACTCGTCCAGGGTGACCCGGTCGGCGGGGTCGGCCGAATCGGGCAGCCCGCCGCCGGTCCGCCCGCTCGTCCACTCGGTGCGGTCGGGCAGCGGTTCGGGTATCCACGAGCCGACGTAGCGTTCGCGCCGGGCCCGCGCCGAGCCGAGCACATCCAGGCAGATCCGCCCGGCCACCTTGGTCAGCCAGGCCCCGGGCGACTCGATGGCCGCCTGCTGGCGCTGGGTCAGGGCGTACCAGCGGGTGTAGGTCTCCTGTACGGCGTCCTCGGCCTCGGCCAGTGAACCGAGCAACCGGTAGGCCAGATTGATCAGTTGGCGCCGCTCGTCGACGACCGCTTCGGATGGGGTGCTCATGGCTGCGACGCTCCCTGGTTCTGCTGCTCTTCCGGTCTTGCGGTCTTCCGGTCTTCCGATCGTGCTTTCCGTCGTTTCGACGAAACAGCTCCCCCGATTGTGAGTTCGTCCCCCGTCGCCCGCGCCTCACATTTCGGGGGCCTGTGTCGTCGTACCGGCGAGACAGCGACGATCCACCGCCGCGAGGCAGAACAGGGGGGCCGCACCATGGCCACGCAGACGACGGCAGCACCGGTCCGGATCACCTTCCTGCGGGCCGCGTCGGCCGCACAGACCCTGGCCCTCTTCTTCCAGGCCTCGACCGCCGGAATCCTGCTGTCCTCCGCCACCGGCGCGGCACTGCACGACGCCGGCTCGCGGGTGATGTACGGCGCCTCGATGCTGTACGTGCTGGCCGCCGTCCTGGCCTGGCGCCCGGGCGGCGGCTCGCCGCGGCCCGTCCTGTACGCCTCCGGCTTCCTGGTCCTCGCCTCGGTGCAGGTGGTGCTGGGCGTCACGCACCATGCCTCGCTCCATGTCCCGCTGGGGATCCTGATGTTCGGCCTGAGCGTGCTGGACCTCGGCCTCGTCCTGTCGGGCCGCCCGGCGGGCCGAACGGGGGGCCGCCCGGGGGGTCGTTCCGGGCGCCGCGGATAGCCGGGGCAGAGGGGGCCGTAGGGGGGCACGGGGATCGAACTGACCTTCCTGGCCGGCCCGGCGGAACTGGAGGTGGTCCTCGAAGCCGATGTGCGCGGCGGCCACTTCGGCGAGGGCCACGACCTGCTCGCGCACCACACGGTGCCGTACGCCGGGGCGGGCGACCGGAACCGTAACGCCGAGGTGGAGGACTGGATCCGCCGCCTGGTCGGGTCCGGTTCGCACGGCCCGGTACCCCATCCAGGCCACCACGACGCCCACCGCTCGGGTCCCGGCATGGGCACGGTCGTGGCCGCGGGCGCGGCCGGCCCGGCCGTCGGCGTCGTCGACGGGATGGTCGCCGCCGAGGTCATCGACGAGATCGGCGACGCCTTCGAGGACGAGGGGCTGGGCGAGGACGAGGGCGAGGGCGAGGGCGAGGAGGACGAGGAGCCGTAGCGCGGGCGGCGGGCGCCTACAGCGGGGTGGCGGCCTTGAGGATGAAGAACAGGCTGACCGCCGAGTTGGCCGAGGACAGCGCCGAGGCCGCGGTCCCCGCCGCGGCCCCCCAGACGGCCAGACCGACCGTGGTGAAGGCCGGCGGCCACAGCCGCGCCGCCGGTGCCGGACCCAGCAGGGCGGCCACCCGGCGCGGCACCGGCCCCGCCGCGAACCCCGCCAGCGTCGCGGCGGGCGTACCCCGGGAGATCAGCGCCGCCTTGCCCACGGACCGGGCCACGGTGCGGCGGCTGCCGATGCTGGCGGCCGCCTCCTCGTCCGCCCAGCGCTCCGTCGTGTAGGTGACCGCCGTACGCAGCGGCCGCAGGAACGGGTTCGCCCGCGCGGCCAGCTGCACCGCGAGCAGGAACCGGTGGTGCCCGCCCGCCAGATGGGCCCGCTCGTGGGCGAACAGGGCCCGCCGCTCCGGCGCGGACAGCGCGGCGAGCATCCCGGCCGTCACCACGATCCGGCCCCGCCCGCCCGGCAGCGCGTACGCGTAGGGGACCTCGTCGGGCAGTACGGCCACCGGGGTCGCCGGCAGCCCGGCCAGGGCCCGGCCGGCCCGCAGCCGTACCCGGACGTGCCGCCGGGCCGCCCGCGCACAGGAGACGAGGACGGCGGCCAGCGCCGGGATCGCGGCCCGTCCGGCCACCTCGTCGTACGGCACGGCTTCCCGCACCTCGGGATCGGACCAGCCGTCCGGCAGCGGATTGCCGGGGAGCTGGGCCGTGCCGACCACCATCAGCAGGGCCAGACAGAGCGTGCTGCACACGGCCAGCACGGCCGCCACCCAGGCCAGCAGCCGGGTCGCGGTGCGCGGGTGCAGATGGTGCTCGGCCAGCCGCGCGATCGGCCAGGCGGTCAAGGGAAGGACCAGCGGCAGGAAGACGAAGACCCCCATGGGTGTCAGTCTTCCCCGTCCTCGCCGGCCTGAGCGAGCAGATCCCGCAGGAGCTGCTCGTCCCCCGGTGGCAGAGCGGTCACGAAGCTCGCCAGCACCGCCTCCCGGTCCGCCTCCGCGTCCAGCACCCTCCGCATCCGCAGGGCCGCGAGCCCCGACTCGTCGGCCACCGGCGTCCACTCGAAGGACCGGCCGGCCCGCTGCCGGGTCACCGCCCCCTTGGTGTGCAGCCGGGTCAGGATCGTCACCACGGTCGTGTAGGCCAGGCCGCCGCCGACGTGCTCCTGCACCCAGCCGGCGTTGACCGGCCCCGGGGCCCGGTTCAGCGCGGCCAGCACCTGGGACTCCAGCTCGCCCTGGCCCCGCCGCGGACCCCGCTGCGCGGGCTCGCCCTCGAACCGGTCCGCCATGTCACCGACCTTCCGTCTCCCGCTCCGCGGCGCGGCCCGCGGAGTGCCTCATCGTAGTCCCGGCCCGCCCGCCACCCCCGTGGACCGGGTGTCGGTACGGGGCCCGGTGCCGGGGTTCCGCCATTGTCGGTAGCCGGTGCCCGGCGGCCGGCGGCCGTGCCGGAGCGCTGGGCGCGCCGTCGTAGAACCGGGAGAGACAGACGTATGACGATCAAGGACATCGGGCCGGATCCCCAGAGCTTCGACCTGGAGCGGGCGACCCTCGACAACACGGACTACCGCGCGGTCGCCTGGTCCGGGAAGTACCTTCAACTGACCCTGATGTCCATCCCGGCGGGTGAGGACATCGGCCTGGAGGCGCACCCGGAGACCGACCAGTTCCTCCGGCTCGACGCCGGCCGGGGCCGGGTCCAGATGGGCCCGGAGAGGGAGTGCCTCGACTTCGACCGGGAGGTCGGGGACGGCTGGTCGATCCTCGTCCCCGCGGGCACCTGGCACAACGTGACCAACATCGGCGACGAGCCGATGCGCCTCTACGCCGTCTACGCGCCGGTCCACCACGCCCCGGGGAGGATCCACCCGACGGCCGCCGACGCGGAACGCGACGAGGACTCGGGCGCCGACGAGCCCCCGAACTGGTCGGTCCAGCCCACCCGCCGCCCCTCGGACGAACACGCCTGACGGCAGCCCGGGACCGGCGCCGACCCAGGCCGCCGGTCCCGACCCGCCGAACTTCCAGGCACTCAGCCGCAGTCCAGGGTCTTCAGCGTCTCCGTCATATAGCTCCGCATAAACGCCTCGACGGCCGGCCGCAGATCCCGCTCCGCCTGGCCGCGGCGCTCCACCCCCACTCGGAGGGTGAAGTGGTCACCGCCCTTCGTCCTGCACGGGGCGGTGGCCGTGGCGCCGTCGGCGCCGACCACCGAGTCCTCGAAGCCGAGGTCCACCCGCCGGGGATCCAGCAGCCCGTAGATCGCGCTCCCGCGCGACAGCGCCAGCAGGTCCTCCGGCGCACCCCTGTGCCAGCTGAACCGGAAGGCGAGCGCCCGCTCACCGTCCACGCTCAGCACACAGGGCGCCGACACCTGCGGCTCGTTACGGTCCACCTTGCTGGCTTCGGTGATCTTCCCGTAGGGCTTCAGCAACGGCTCGGACAGCTCGCTTGACACGGTAGTCCCACAGATCACTCCCGGCACTTTGTCACCACCAGCCCCACACCCCACCACTGACACCAGCAGCGCCAAACTCCCCGCAACCGCCACCACCCCCCGCCACCTCACACGGCACCCCCGCTGGGCGGTGCGGTGACGCCCTTGGCACGGTTCTCGCCCGCGCCGGCGGCCAGGTCCATCGTGTGCTGGCGGTCGAAGGGGGAGCCGTCCTTGTCGTGCTGCTTCATCCACTCCTCGGTGAGCGCCATCAGCTGGCCGTTCCGCTTCTCATAGGCCTCGTAGTCCTTGTCCGCGAACGCCTGGTCGATGTTCTTCTGCTCGTCCGCCTGCCACTTGTCGACCACGTAGTCGAAGCCGGCCTGGACCTCCGCGTCGTAGGCGGGCAGGTAGCCGATGGCGGTGTCGAACATCCACTTCTCCTCCCAGGCAGCCGTCCCGGCCGGTCCGACGGCCGCGGTGCGGGCCTCCTCCAGGAAGCCCACCGTGCGCCCGGCGCGCAGCAGCGACTCCTCCGGGTGCTGCTGTCCCGGTTCGTGAATGTCGGCGACCATGGCCTGGTTGATCCCGTAGTTCAGGGACCCGTAGGCCTCCTGGTCCTTCGAGACCTGCTTGATGACCTCGTACATGTCGTTCTGCGGCACCGCCAGGGAGCGCATGTCCACGCTGCTGGTGACCTCGTGCACCGTGTCGGCGTGGTTGACCAGGACGTTCGCCATCGGTTCGCGCAACGACCCGGGAAGGTCGTCGCCGGTCTTGGCGAACTGGTCGACGGCGTTCTTGAAGACGGCCCTGTTGTCGGCGGAGTGCTCGACGAACCCCGGGTTCTCGGCGGCCGGGTCGATGCCGGTCGCCCCGGCCTGCAGAGCGGCCGCGAAGCCCGCCCGGTCGTCCTTGTCGAGCGCCGCCGAGTAGTGCACGGAGTTGCCGTGCTCGTTGGCCTCCAGCACGACCTCCCAGTTGCGCCCCATCAGGTGCTTCATCCGGTCCTCGTCCTTGAGGTAGGACGCCGCGGCCTCCGGGTCGCGGCTCATCACGCCGAGCAGCCCGTCCATCGGGTCGTTGGCGAACCAGCCGGTCCGCTCCCCGCTGTACTCGCCGCCCTTCATGACCCAGATGTCCTCCCGGCCCTTCTCCGCCTGCATGATGTCGTCGCCCATGTCGTGCAGGAACTGCCGGGAGTAGTGCCCGCCGCCCTGGCTCATCAGGGTGACCAGCGACTGGTAGCCGTACGCCTTCTCCAGCCGCAGATCGGTGAAGGAGGTGTTGCGCCGTTCGAGACCTTCCTTCCGCATGTCGGCCCGGAACTTCCGGTAGACCTCCGAGTCCGGGTCCTTCGTGGCGGAGGCGAGCGTGGCGCCGAGGCCCTTCCGCAGATCGGAGTAGTCCGCCTTGTCGGAGGGGTTCCGGACGTGGATCTGGTCGTTGAGGCGGTTGGTCAGCTCGATCGTGCCCTTGGCGCCCAGCCCGTTGATGAACACCTGGCTGAACTCGGGCCTGCCGGAATTGTCACGGAAGGACCGCCGGAGCTCTGCCATCTCGGCCGGCGGGATCTTCTCGCCCCCGGCCAGCCGGGTCGCGATGTCCTCCGCGTTCCGGGCCTCGTACACCTCGACATCACCCTGTGCCGCGCCGTTGAAACCGGTGCCGAAGGTCGTGTCGTCCTTGGCGCCGTAGCCGTCCGCGCAGACCGCCTCCAGCGCGATCTTGACGCCTTGGTCGGCGTCGTCGAGCGCCTTGACCGCGCTCTCGATGTGCTGCGACCAGGCGTTCTCGACGCCCTTCAGATCCGGGTCGTGCCGGGCGGCGTTCGCGGTGCCGGCGTCCGCCTTGGCGTAGTCGAAGGTGCAGCGGCCCTGATCGGACACCTTCATGCCCGCCTTCACCGCATCATCGCGGGCGGACTCGACCCTCTTCTTCAGCTCGGTGAACTGCTCGTGCGCGTCACGCAGCAGACCGCCGATCGCCTTCGCCTGGGTCTGTGCGGCGGCGTACTCGTAGCGGGTACCGGCGAAGTTGGTGTGCGCCGCACCCACGCTCACCCCCGTCCAGGCCTGACCACCCATGGTGATCTTCTGGACGCCGTCCCGGTAACGTTCCTCGACCTTCTTGAACTCCCCGGCCATGGCCTCCCACTTGGCCGCGGCGGTGGTCAGGTGTCCGAAGTCGGTCGTCATGACCTCGTGGTACGTCAGCATGGTCCTCGTCCTCACCCGCCGCCTAGAGCCCGTTCAGTTTCGAGTCAGGGGAGGGTTTCAGGACGCCGAAGCCGTCGCCCGTGGCGATGTCGTTCCGCAGAAACAGATTCGATGTCCCGCGCAGCGCGGTCTTCTCCGCCGCCAGCCGTCCCATCAACCCGGTCACCTGCCGGTCCCAGGTCTCCTGCACCTTCTTGAGACCACCGGCGGTACCCCAGCCCTCGAAGGCCTTGACCGCACCGTTCGAAGCCTCGTCGGCATGGTCCGCCGCCTTCTTGGTGCTCGGCTCCAGGTCGTTCTCGATGGTGTTCGCCGCGGCCTTCTTCTCCGCGGGCGTCGAGGCGAAGTCCTTCCCGGCGGGACCCGGCGGGCCCGTCGGCGCTCCGGAGTTCAGCCGCATCCCCACCTGATCCGCCGCGCCGGCCCGCGCCTGACGCCAGTCCTGCTCGAACCCCATACCGCTACCTCCCGCGCACGCGCCCCTACCGCCGACCCTCGCCGCCCGCCGCCCAGAACGCGCCATCGACGCTACCAGTGCCCGAACCACCACCCCCCCGGCGGTGCGTAAGCGGCGCGCCACGCGTCCCACCGCACCGACCGCCACCTCATGGCACGCACCGGTCAGGGATTCCGGCCGGGAGTGCGCAGGGAGTCGAGCCAGCGGTGGAGGCGTGCTCCCTCGCGGGTCATGATGTCCGGGTCGCGCAGGGCGTTGGCCAGCAGTGACATGCCCTGGTAGCCGGAGACGAGGCTGACGGCGAGGCCGTCCGGGTCGGGCAGGCCGAGGGCGCGGAACTGGTGTCCGGCCCAGTCCAGCAGCCGCCGGATCACCGCTCCGGCCGCCACGTCGAGGGTCCCGTCCGCGCGCTTGTCCAGTTCGACGGCCAGGGTTCCGGTGGGGCAGCCGTAGCGGGCGGCGGTGTCGCGCTGAGCGACCCAGGCTTCGATCAGGGCCTTGAGACGGTCCAGGGGGTCGGGCAACTCGTCCAGCTGCCGGGCGAGTTCGTCCAGGTGCTCGCTGTGCTCGGACAGTGCGGCCCGGACCAGCTCGTCCTTGGTCTTGAAGTAGTAGTAGACGTTTCCGACGGGGACGTCTGCCACGCGCGCGATGTCGGCGAGGGTGGTGCGTTCCACGCCCTGCTCGTGGAGGAGCCGGGCCGCCGCGTCCGTGAGCCGTCGGCGTTTGTCGGCTGCCCGCGTCCGAGGCGTCCCTGAGTTAGTCACCCAACCAACTATAGATTCGACATGGGGGAAGAAATGATCGTGGTGACGGGTGCGACCGGCGACATCGGGCGGACGCCGGTACAGGTGCTGGCCGAGGCGGGCGAGGAGGTCACGGCCGTCTCGCGGCGCCCGCGGTCCGAGGCGGCGCCGACCGCCGTCCGGCACCTCCAGGCCTACGTCGGGAACGCCGCGAGCATGCGGCCGGTCCTCGAAGGCGCCGACGCCCTCTTCGTCCTGCTGGGCGGCGAGCTCAACGGTCACGGCGAGCACCCCGACACCGTGCTGCGCCCGGGCGGATTCGCCGCCAACGCCTTCGCCTGGGCCGAGCCGGCCCGTGCGAAGCGCACGGTCTTCGCCCCGTTCGGTGAACACCCTGGACGTCCTCGGCCGGCCGTAGTCGTGGAGCAGGATCCGAGGCCCGCGGCCGCCCGGCCGGGCCACTGCCGCCGCGTCGAGGGGGACACCAAGTGTCCGGGCACCTCGGGCGGCGGGGGCGATTCGAGGCGTGTCGGGAGATGCAGACCGTCGGCGGTTTCAGGCCTAGGTCGGAGGAGATGGCGATTGGGCGGCGCGGCGGTATTCGGCGTTGATGCGCTGGGCCTCTTCGAGCTGGTCTTCGAGGATGATGATGCGGCAGGCGGCCTCGATGGGCGTGCCCTGGTCGACGAGTTCGCGGGCCCGGGCGGCGATGCGCAACTGGTAGCGGGAGTAGCGGCGGTGACCGCCCTCGGAGCGCAGCGGGGTGATGAGGCGGGCTTCGCCGATGGCGCGCAGGAATCCCTGGCTGGTGCCGAGCATTTCGGCGGCCCGGCCCATCGTGTAGGCGGGGTAGTCGTCGTCGTCGAGGCGGCCGAACGAGTCGTCTGCTGTCATTGAACCTCTCTCATGGAATGCGTGGAGGGGCCCTGGTGCCATATGGCACCAGGGCCCCGAAGGAACTACTACACCATCTGTCGGCCCTGGTACTGCGCCGACCTTCTGTTTCCGCGGACCCGACCTGGCTGCTGTCGGGCGTGCGGGGATCGCGGTTGCTTGACCGGAGACCACCTCGCTATCGATGTCCTGCGGTACCCGGGCCGACGTGCGCCCGGGCGATCCTGATGGTGCTGGGGCTCCTCCGTTCTTCCCTCGGTGATGAACTGTTTACCTGATGGAACTGCGTACTGCGTACTGCTCGGCGGCCTTGCCCAGCGCCGCCCTCCGGCAGCCAGCCCCGTCGCCCGTTGTGCGTCTGCTCTGGCTTGGAACCCCACTGCCGAACTTCCCGGTGCGTGCGTCCGCAGCCGACGCCTTCACCGAGGTGCTGCTCACTGACTTCACTGCGGGGTACTGCCACTGCGTCAACCGCGGTACCTCTCTCGGCGGCCCCTTATCACCGCGGGCCGCCCGGTCCGGTGGTCAGTCCCGTCGCCGTCCTGCAAACCTCCTGGCTTCGACACTCCACCACCGCACCGTCCTGCTGAACTGCAACTACCTGTACTGCGGTACTGCCGCCCGGCAGTTCGTGTCTGCCGGGCCCTGCGATCTCTCTGGCTACGAGAGAAACCATAACCAGGCCGCAGCCCAATGTCTACTCTGGCTGGCATAGATTTTTGCCTGTCCGGCGAAGAGGTAATCGGCGCCGCCTGCGACGGGAACCTCCTGATACGAGCGAGGGGCCGACCGGCACGTGCCGGTCGGCCCCTCATCGCTGTTTCGGGTGTCGGCTCACGCCGCCCTGCCGCCCTGCCGGTCAGACGGCCACCGGGCGGTGCGGCCGGTCAGCGGGCGCGGGCGAGGACCCCGAGGCGTCCGGGCCGCGGTGGCGCGTCGTGTGCTCGGCTTCGTCCGTCGTCGTCCTGGACGAGGTGACGACCGGTCCGCGCTCGCCGATCACAGCGCGCAGACGGACCTGGTCCGTGTACGCCGAGCTGTCACGGATGGTGGCGAGCTGGACCTGGGTGACCAGCCCGGTGCACCGGCCGTCCTCGTCGCAGACGAGCAGATGGTCCGTGCGGGCACTGGACATGACGGCCAGGGCCACCTCGACCGTCATGTCGTCGCAGACCTGCGGTCCGGCGGCAGCGATGGCATCGTCCACCACCCGGCGTGCCGGGTCGGGAGATGCTGAGCGGGACTGCATCTGGACCAGCGTCACAACGTGCCTCCTGCAGAGATGGGTCAGTCTTCTGATCACGTGGTCCCTCATCCGGCCGCGTCGAAGGCGGGCTTTCGCGCACCTTCGAGCCGGGCCGCCGAAGCGGGGCGCCGCCTGCCGCGGGAGGCCGCACCACGCTTGGCGCGTTCGGTGACCGGTGCCGTGATGACCACGGGGATGCCGGAGGGGGCCTGGGCGCCGGTGATTCGGTCGAGGGCCGCTTCGCCGGCACCGGCGGTGATCTCCGTCGTCGTGGCGTGCTTGTCCGCGCCGTGGACGTACACGACGGGGTGCTCCATGGTCGTCACCGCACCCTGCGAGGGGTCCACCGAGTGCACGACCGGGTCGGTGAGGTAGCGGCGCACCAGCAGGTCGACACTGCGGTCCAGGGTGGCGGAGAACAGCATCCGCTGGCCCTCGGGACGCACCTGGTCCAGCAGGGCCGTGACCTGCGGCATGAAGCCCATGTCGGCCATCTGGTCGGCCTCGTCCAGGACGGTGATCGCGACCTGGTCCAGGCGGCAGTCCCCACGGTCGATGAGGTCCTTCAGCGGTCCCGGGGTGGCGACGACGACTTCCGCACCGCCGCGCAGCGCGCCGGCCTGCCGCCCGATGGGCATACCGCCGACGACCGCGGCCAGCCGCAGCCTGACCGAGCGGGCGTACGGGGTGAGGGCGTCGGTCACCTGCTGGGCCAGCTCACGCGTCGGCACCAGGACCAGCGCGAGCGGCTGACGGGGCTCGGCACGCTGCCCGGCGGTGAGGGCCAGCAGGGCGAGGCCGAAGGCGAGGGTCTTGCCGGAGCCGCTGCGTCCGCGGCCGAGCACGTCACGTCCGGCGAGGGAGTTCGGCAGCGTCGCGCCCTGGATCGGGAACGGCACCGTCACACCCTGCGTACGCAGTGCGGCCAGCAGCTCGGCGGGCATGTCCAGAGCGGCGAAGGTCTCGACGGGCGCCAGCGCCGGAGTGACCGTCTTCGGCAGGGCGGGCTCACTCTGCACCGCGGCGGGCCGGCGGCCGTAGCCGCCCGAACGGCTCGGACCGCCGGAACGTCCCCCGGAGCGGTTGTCCGTACGGATGGGGTTCATTCAGAACCTTCCTTGATACGGCACGTACCAAGGAATTCCCGCAGCCGAAAAGCAGTGCCGAGAATTGCAGGAACGGGCCGAATGGAATGCGCTAGCGCGGCCGGCCCGGAAGAAACTGCATGGGGTTGCGGCGCGGGCGCTGGAATGTGCGGCGTCGAATGGGCGCGCGCCGTCAGGAGAATTGCCCGGGTGCGGGGCCTTGGGGAGGGCGCGTCCCCTCCGTGCTTCTTCCGGGTGACACACCGCGGGAAATGCGTGCAGCTGGGGCCCGCACCCCGAGGGATGCGGGCCCCAGCTGCAAGATGCGCGTCAGTCTCAGGCGGGAACGATGTTCTCGGCCGTCGGGCCCTTCTGGCCCTGCGCGATGTCGAAGCTGACCTTCTGGCCCTCGCTCAGCTCGCGGAAGCCCTGGGCGGCGATGTTCGAGAAGTGGGCGAAGACGTCGTCGCCGCCACCGTCCTGCTCGATGAAGCCGAAGCCCTTGGCCGCGTTGAACCACTTGACGGTGCCGGTAGCCATGTCATGTCTCCTTCGGGGCAGTACACCAGCTTCCGCATGATGCGGATGCCGTGTCGCCGCGATGATGCCCCGCCGGAGAATGATCCGGGAAATGAAGCGCTTGCGTACGGCCTCGGAGGCCGATGTGGGCGCTTGAAGTTTTTGGGTACCAAAACTGCAACCGAGATCGACAGTAGCATGCCGCACGGGCTTGCGTGTGTTAAATATTCTCGCCCTGTGCGGTGCGGCGAAAATTCTTCCTGCGGGGCCGATCGAACTCTTAGACCGCCGCGGCAGATATTGACTCACCCCGAGTGCAGTGTTTCGAGGGGGCGGGTATCCGCCATTTTGGACGTGGGCGCTTCGCCGGGTCAGCGTCTCGCACCCGGGACGAAGCCCCAGGTCTTCGACCTGGGGATACCGAGGAGGCGGTTGCCCTCGACGGCTTCGTACAGGACCCGGAGCACCTGTGCGCGGTAGGTCCGGCGTTCGCGCAGGGTGGCCACGGCCGTGTCCTCTCGTGCGCGGGCTCCAGGGCCCGTCGGGTCTCTCAGGTCTCGTAGGGGTGGGCGCCGGTGCCGAGGGAGCTGCGGCTGGCGTCCAGCCAGGAGCGGGCGGGGCCGGCCGGTGCGGCCGTGTGACCTGCTCGTACGTGTGGGGTTCATGAAGAACCTTCCTTGATGCGGCATGCATCGAGGAGTTCCGCAACAAGGAATGAGAGAAGCGGCAGCGAGCGGGATGCAGCGGAAAATGAATGCGCGAAAAATTGCATCCGAGGCGTCGAGGAGGATTTGCGTACCTTGAGGCTGTGTCCCGGCAGGGCAAATCGCTGCGGAAATGAATGCAGCTGGGTCCCGCACCCCGAGGGATGCGGGACCCAGCTGCAAGATGCGCGTCAGCGTCAGACGGTGACGATGTTCTCGGCCGTCGGGCCCTTCTGGCCCTGGGCGATGTCGAAGGAGACCTTCTGGCCCTCCTGCAGCTCGCGGAAGCCCGAGGCGGCGATGTTCGAGAAGTGGGCGAACACGTCAGCGCCGCCACCGTCCTGCTCGATGAAGCCGAAACCCTTTTCCGCGTTGAACCACTTCACGGTGCCATTAGCCATGTCGTATCTCCTTGGGGCAGTACGCCGGCATCCGTACCGTACGGAAGCCGTGTCGCCGCGATGATGCCCTGCCCGGAAAATGACCGGAAATACAGAGCGCTTCCGTGCGGCACGGGCCGACGGGAGCGCTCGAAGTTTTCGGGTACCAAAACTGCAACTGAGATGGACGGTAGCACGTCCCCGCAGTATCCGTGCGCCGAATAGTTCCCCCCGGAGCGCCGCCGGTAAAAACCCTCTCTGTGATAGCAGTCAAAATCTCAGGCCGCGAGCACAGGTATTCGTGTATTTCGAATGGGGTGTTTCGGAGGGGGCGGCCGGTGGTGGGCGATCGTGGCGCCGGCGCCGGACCTGCCGCGAGCTGGGCGTACGGGTCGCCCGCCCGCGCCTGGGCGAGGGGAGGAAGGGCCTGGCGGCGGGCGCTCGGGCGCGGCCCGGAGGGCCGATTGCACGGCCGTGCCGCCGCAACTGCCCACGGGGTGGTCGTCACCTTGCGGCTGGTGGATCGGACGCCTCGGCTGCGCGGCGGTATTCGGCGTTGATGCGCTGGGCCTCTTCGGGCTGGTCTTCGAGGATGATGATGCGGCAGGCGGCCTCGATGGGGGTGCCCTGGTCGACGAGCTCGCGGGCGCGGGGATCGCGGTTGCTTGACCGGAGACCACCTCACTGTCGATGTCCTGCGGTACCCGGGTTCCGTCATTCGCCCCGGGCGATCCTGATGGCGGTCAACTCCTCCGTTCTTCCCTCGGCGATCTCGCTGTGTCACGAGCGACGGACGGTCTCCGCCGGGTTCGAGGGGTGGGGCGGGACATACAATCGATTGCTATGTCGAAGCCTGACGAGTTGCTCGTGAGCGTTGCTGCACTGGTGGAGTCCGGGCAGAGCAACCAGATGTCCCTGACCGTGGTCGTCGGCGGTGCTGTGATCACCGGCCGGTTGGCTCCCGAAGCCGTGTGGCGGCAGCGGGTGTCGGAGGTGCTGGAGGATTCGGCCCGGCTGGGCGAGTTCTCCGGCGTGTTCACCGCCACGACAGGCGGGGAGGCTCCGCCGACGCACCTGCACTTCCACGTGGCGCGGATCCTGCAGGAAACCATGGGCATCCCGGAGACGGGCGGTATGTACCGCGTGTCGATCGAGGACGTCACGGCCTGGACCGTGGGCGACTTCAGCTACTCCGACCACTGATCGAGTCCTACGGTAGGAACCCGCGGGCTGGGGTGAGAGCCCGGTCCGGCTGAGCCCTCACCCCGGTCGTCCGCGGGCGGTCATGCGTGCTGGGGCCGGCGGAGTTCTGCCCGGCCGAAGAGGAGGGCGTAGCCGCCCGGGAGTGCGCGGAGGATCCGGGCGAGGAGGTCGGGTCCGGCGAGGCGGGTGACGGCGGCGAGGACGGCGCCGGTGTCCCAGCGGGCGACGGCGGGGCTGGTGCCGGTGCGGGCGGCGAGGTCCTTGACGAAGCCCCAGCCGGTGAGGGGTTCGGTGGCGGGGATCTGGGCCGTGAGGACGAGGGCGGCTTCGACGGGGAGGGCCTGGGCGAGGTCGACGCGTTCGTCGCCGACGAGCTGGCGTCCGAGTGCGGTCAGGACGGTGCGGACGGCTTCTTCTGCGCGTTCGCGGGTGGGGTAGGCGCCTTCGTAGCGCACGCGTTCCAGCATCTGCTCGAACGTCATGGCCGGCTGGGCCTGGTGCGGTCGAGGCTGGTCGTACATGGTGCCGTGATTGCCTTTCTCGTCTGGGGGCTGGTGGTTTTCGGCCTGCAGGGGGGCTGGTCAGGATGGTCAAGGGGTGGCCGAAGAGGAGGTCGTACTCGATCCAGAGGCCGAGGTGGCGCGGACGAACCGCTCGGGCGAGAGGGGCTCCGCGGGTGCAGCGGGCGGCAGCGGGCTGAGGAGGATCAGCGCGTCGGACTCCGGGAGACGGGCGACGGTCTCGCCCCGTACGGTGCCGACCGGGTGGGCGCCGAGCAGGGCCAGGACGACGCGGGCCGCCCGTTCGGCTTCCTCCCGGGTCCGGTACTCGCCGCGTTCCTGGATGTGGCCCGGGAACGCTTCCCGGCGCACCGGCATCTCACGTCACCCCCCGAGGAGGGGTGAACGGGAAACGGGGTGCGGGGGACGGGGTCCCGGAGTGGGATCGGGTTCCCCGTCCTCCGCCGCTGGTGCCGGCCGGGTCAGCCGGAGATCTGCTTGCGGTCGGCGTTGCCGCCGATGGCGATCTTCCGCGGCTTGGCGCGCTCGGAGATCGGGATCCGCAGGGTCAGCACACCGGCTTCGTAGTCGGCTTCGATGTGCTCGGTGTCGAGGGTGTCGGCCAGCATGACCTGGCGGGAGAAGACCCCGAGGGGCCGCTCGGAGAGCTCCATCTGCACGCCGTCGCCCCTGGCCGCGGGCCGGCGCTCGGCCTTGACGGTGAGCATGTTCCGTTCGACGTCGATGTCGATCGCCTCGGGGCTCACTCCGGGGAGGTCGAAGGCGACGACGTACGAGTCTCCCTCCCTGTAGGCGTCCATCGGCATCACGGACGGCTTCGACCACGTACCGGACGTGCCGGAGAGCTGCTGGACGATGCGGTCCATCTCGCGGAACGGGTCGGTGCGCATCAACATCGCGAAACACCTCCAGTTGGTTCAGGCAGAAACTGCCAATGCGCTTCAACGTGCCTCCGTTGTAACATGTCATCGAAACGATGACAAGCAAGAAGTCATCCGGAGGACGACAGTGCACGGGACCGCCCTGGCCGAGGCCGCAGAGCCGACCGCACCGTCCCCCTCCTCGCCGCCGCCGCGGCACTGGAGACCATCGACCAGGCTGTCAAGGACGCGCGGAAAGCCCCCACGAGCACGCCGACAGCCTCCTCCGCACCGGCCGCGGACCCGCACCCGGCCCTGGCCGCGCTGTTGACGCTCCGCGAGGTCCGCGAACAGCTCGCCGGCTGGGAATCCGGCCTGATCGAGAACGCCCGCGGCCAGGGGGCCAGTTGGGCCGATCTGCGGCCCGAGGACGCCGACCTCGCCGACCGCATCGACGCCGTCACCCGGCATGTCGACCGGCTCCGCCAGGACACCCGCGACCAGCGCAGCGCGTGACCCGTGCCCGCGGGGGCCGTGGGCAGGGGGCGCGCCGCCCGTAGACGCAGGAAGTGATCACCGCGGCCGGGCAGTTTCCCCGGACTGCCGACCTCCACGGCATCGCCGTGGAGGTCCTGTGCTCTCCTGTGCCTCCTGGAGATCACGGACGATCGGCCCCCCTTACCCGTGGACCCGGCACCGCCGACCGGTCTGCAGGGCGCGGAGGTGGCCGCCGACCGAGCGGTCGCGTCCGTCAACTGCCTTTGGGGGTCGCGAATTCACCCAGGGCGGCACCGTTGGGTGCGGGCTGCGCGAATCGCTTCTCGCGGTACGGGACGCGGTCCCGTCCGGGTGGTGCGAGCGGGGCGGAGAGGTCTGGACAACGACGAAGGCCCAGGTCGCTGACCTGGGCCTTCGTATCTGAGCGGATGACGGGAATCGAACCCGCGCTATAAGCTTGGGAATTACCCGGCACTTGGGCGTGTGCGCGTCTTCTGACCTGCGGTAACTTCTCTTGAACCCGTGCGGTCGGCCCCTTTCGATGCGCCCCTGGTGACCGCGGTTTACCGGCCCTACTGGCACTTTGTGGCACGTCCGTTGACGGTCCTCATTGAAGGCAGGGTTGGGTGATCGCTACGCCGATAGTCGCAACAGTACTTCTCGGCGGCTGGCTGGGTCTGCCACGATGTGGTCGACCACGGCTTGCCAGACATCAGCGCGTTCTAGCTGTCGAACCACTGCCTCGGCCGGCATGGCACTGGCTTGGTTCGGGATCTGCCGGGAGCCGATTGCGGATCGGTACTCACTCGCCGTCACGCGCTTCAGGCCTTGGCTGGCTGCGGTGTCGATCATCGAGCGAAGAGCGTCCCAGCGTTGATGATCAGGCGTACCAGACCTTGAGTAGTCGCAGGCTGCTTCCCTCAAGACGGAGTAGGAGACCTGGACATCAGCGAAGATGCGCGCGCGCATATCGGGGCTGAACCACCGCGCAAGAGCCACGTACTCCCTTGCCCTGGCTGCTGGCAGACCGTAGCGGGTAGCTGCATGTTTGAAGGCGCTCGAACGGCAAGCCGTATCACTGGGAAACTGAACCAGCAGCGCGTCACCCACCTGGATGCGACCTGCCGCATCCAGGTCGCCAGAGGGGGCGGGGCTCGCTGGTTCGGGGAAGAGTGCGGACATGCAACCTTCATAGCGGGTCGTCCGAAGGCCATGTGGTCTATGCGGTGCCGATCACCCGCATGGGTTGCGGGGCGCAGCACGGTCCGTGTGACCGCCATGGCCGCCTCGGTACATCACGATCCTGGGGCTTGCTGCCGCCGAGGAGGGTACGGGCAAGTGGATTGCTCAGATAACCGTTGATCGCCTCGATGGTCCGCATCGCGGGCAGCAGGCTTTCGTACCAGGCCAGGCCGAGTTGGTTACCAGCGTGGGACAGCAGACCCCGGGCGCACTGCTGACAGCCGCGCGCCCGGGTCTCACAGCGGTTGTGGTGTCAGGTCTCCCAGTAAGCGGCGAGGCCTAAGAGCTCCAGACAACGAAGAAGGCCCAGGTCGCTGACCTGGGCCTTCTTGCAAGAGCGGATGACGGGAATCGAACCCGCGCTATAAGCTTGGGAATCACCCAGCACTTGGATGCCTGCATGGCGGATGACCTGGGAAAACGTCCGTGCCGGGCGCCGTCTGGCAGTTCGCCGGAGCTCTCCTGTTGACCGCTGCTTACCGTCGCTACTGGCGCGTTGTGGCACGGCCACTGCGTCAGCATGCCCCGTGCCCGGCGCGAGGATCTTGAGGCATGTGTGGACGGAGAACGGTGTCCTGCCACTGTCGCCGGGCCGGGCGGCCGAGACGGCTGCGCGTCTGCGCGAGGAGCTCATCACCCGAGGGATCGCCGAGGAGGGGGGTAACTGGCCTTCTCGAAAAGGCCAATTACCCACCCAGTATGGAGCCGCGCATGGCTCAGGTCACCGAATGCTCGTTCCGCGATGCAGGTCGGCCGGGGGTGCGTGTGGCACGGATAGGGCACGCGTCTGTCGGTCCGGGCCGTGCGGCACATCCCTGCCTCGGTGGTTGCGTCTTATCTCCCGGAATCGTGAGTCTTGACGCAAGAGGATGCGGGTAGGAGACTACTTGCGTGTTCCCTCCTGGTTTCGTGAGGGGAGGCGTAAGGAGATGGTCATGGAACTGCTGTCGGTGAAAGAGGCTGCGGCCCTGCTCGGGGTGGATGATTCCCGTGTCCGTCAGTTGCTGCATGACGGGAAGCTGCAGGGGCAGCGAGTCGGTGGTCGCTGGCTGGTTGCCGGGGACAGTGTCCGGGATCGCAAGGACCGGGGTCCTCGTTCACGGAGACCACTGTCGGCCCGCAATGCGTGGGGCGTCCTGGCGTTGCTGGACGGCCATCAGCCAGTGAATCTGTCCGACGCCGAGAAGTCCCGGCTGAGAATGCGGTTGCGGAATCTCCTTGCCCACGGGCAACTGGCTCCGGCCCTGCTCCAGGAGCTTCTTGCCGCCCGTGCCGAAGTTCGCTCGTACCGCGTTCATTCAGGCGTACTGCCGGTTCTGCTCGCCGCTCAGGATGTGGTGAGGGGGGGAGCGGGCGCGGCGGCGCAGGCGGGGGCGGACTACGTCGCTCTCGGTCGCGCGGAGATCTACGTACATCCCGACAGGGTCGACAAGCTGGAAGCTGAGCTCGGCATGGTCCGTGATGAAGAGCGGGGCAACGTCTCGGTCCGAATTCCCCCGGCGGAGATGTGGTCGTTCCTGACCTCAAGATCTGAAACGCCTGGGCAGGGCCACGACGCCCCTGCCTCAGTGGTGGCGGCCGACTTGCTGGACCGCCACGAGGGCCGAGCCGACGCTGCCGCAGCTGGGTTGCTTGAGCCTCTGCTGACTCGCTACGCACAGCCTCGGAGGACGTGATCATGGTGGCTGACTCGCCCGACGTGCGACTGGAGTCGGACCTGTTCACCGGCCCCCTGGTGGAGTTGTGGGGCGTGCTGTTCGACCTTTCGGAGCGGGTGCCGGATGCCTGGTCGCTGATCGGCGGGCAGATGGTGCTCCTGCACGGCCTGGAGCACGGTCGGACTCCACCGGCGGCGAGCGCCGATCTGGATGTCCTGGCTGACGTGCAGTCGGACCAGCAGAGCTTGCGCCGTTTGGTTGCGGCACTGGGACGGCTCGGATTCTCCCCCGCCGGCATGTCGCCGCAGGGCAACCTGTTGCACCGCTATCAGCGCGGTGTGGAGCCGCAGCGGTTGGTGGTGGATCTTCTGGCGCCCGACAACCTCGGCCCCCGTGCAGACCTCACAACGACGCCGCCCGGCCGCACGCTGGAGGTGCCGGGCGGTCGGCAGGCTGCGCAGAGAACCGAGGCTGTGAGTGTGCAACTGGGGCTTCGGACCGGCCGGATCCGTCGCCCCAGCCTGTTGGGGGCGATCGTGGCGAAGGCCGCAGCGGTGAGCATCAAGACCGCTTCACCGGAGCGGCACTACCGGGATCTGGCGTTCTTGCTCTCGTTGCCTGCCAATCCGCTGCAACTCAGAGATCAACTCGACAAGGGCGACCGTAAGAAGCTCGAGTTCGCGAAAGCTCTGCACGATCCGCAGCATGCCGCGTGGCGTCAACTGTCCGACGAGGCTGAGAGGGCTGACGGCCGGGCTATGTACGCATTCTTGTCTCCGCCTGCGTGACGTGAGGGCGGCGAGCGCCCGTGACCTCGTCGCCGTCGAGGTGGTGCGCAAGTGGGGCAGGACTCCTGAAGAGGTCTAGACAACAACGAAGGCCCAGGTCTCTGACCTGGGCCTTCGTATCTGAGCGGATGACGGGAATCGAACCCGCGCTATAAGCTTGGGAAGCTCATGTTCTACCATTAAACTACATCCGCACGGCGCGGCCGTTGGTTGGTCGCGCAGCGTTGCACACACTTTACCCCATGATCGGCCCCCGGCGTGCGCGCCCGGGGGTCGTTGTGTTGTTCGGGGTGCACGGGCGGTCCCGGTGACGGGAGTTGGGCGTAGCGTGGGGTGCGGGTCGTGGGTGGAGTGGCGGCTGGAGTGGGTCTTGGTCATCCCCTAATGTGGCGATTCGTCGCAGTACGGTTGGTTGGGGAAAGGGACTCGATGGAGCACACCGTCGTCCGTTGTGCCGAAGGGCACGTATTCAGCACCGCCTCGTTCCCGCTGCAGCACCTCGGTGCCGGCCGGATCGGGCCGGGGCGGCTCATCCGGTGTCCGCGGTGCGCGCGGCTTCGGCAGGCCGTTCCGGTGGGCGGCGCGAAGCGGTAGCAGCGGCTGGGCGGGACGCGCGCGGGGGCTCTCGATTGGGGGTGGCCCGCGCGCTCTGCGTATCCTCGGGGCGTGCTTCTCTCAGACAAGGACATCCGGGCCGAGATCGACAGCGGACGGGTGCGCATCGACCCGTTCGACGAATCGATGGTGCAGCCCTCCAGCATCGACGTACGCCTCGACCGGTTCTTCCGGGTCTTCGAGAACCACCGGTACGCCCATATCGATCCCGCGATCGAGCAGGCCGATCTGACCAGGCTGGTCGAACCGGAGGGCGACGAGGCCTTCATTCTGCATCCCGGCGAGTTCGTCCTGGCCTCCACTTACGAGGTCATCTCGCTGCCCGACGACATTGCCTCCAGACTGGAGGGGAAGTCGAGCCTCGGGCGGCTGGGACTGGTCACGCATTCCACGGCCGGTTTCATCGACCCGGGGTTCTCCGGGCACGTGACCCTGGAGCTGTCGAATCTCGCGACGCTCCCGATCAAGCTGTGGCCCGGGATGAAGATCGGGCAGCTGTGCCTCTTCCGGCTCAGCTCGCCCGCCGAGTTCCCGTACGGCAGTGAGCGGTACGGGTCGAGGTACCAGGGCCAGCGCGGTCCGACGGCCTCGCGGTCCTTCCAGAACTTCCACCGCACCCAGGTAGGCGACCGGAATGAGTGACGTAGTACGCGAGGAGCTCGATTACGCGGGCTTCGGACGGGCTGTGCGGGAACTCGCGCAGACCATCGCCGACGACGGTTACGAGCCCGACATCATTCTCAGCATCGCCCGGGGCGGTGTATTCGTCGCCGGCGGTCTGGCCTACGCGCTCGACTGCAAGAACATCCACCTGGTGAACGTGGAGTTCTACACGGGCGTGGGCACCACCTTGGAAATGCCGGTCATGCTGGCACCGGTGCCGGACGCGATCGACTTCTCCGACAAGAAGATCCTGATCGCCGACGATGTCGCCGATACCGGAAAGACCCTGAAGCTGGTCCACGACTTCTGCCTCGGGACGGTGGCGGAGGTGCGGTCGGCGGTCATCTACGAGAAGTCGCACTCGCTGGTGAAGTGCGAATACGTCTGGAAGAAGACCGACGACTGGATCAACTTCCCGTGGTCGGTGGAGCCGCCGGTGGTCCGGCGGGCCGGGCAGGTCCTCGACGCCTGAGGCGCGGGTGCCGGTACGGAGCGAGGACATGACTGAGGGGCGGGCCCGCGGGCCCGCCCCTCAGTCGTGCACGGCGCCCGCTACAGGGTGCCCAGCTTGATGATCGAGAGCAGGGCGATCAGCTGGATGGCGGAGGCGCCCAGGGCCTTCGGCCACGGCAGATCGTGGGACTTGGAGACCAGGGTGGTGAAGAGGAAGCCGGCCACCACCCAGGTCGCCCAGCCGAGCACCTGGACCAGGCCGTTGTCCCCGCCGAGGAAGACCGCGAACACCAGGCGCGGGGCGTCGGTCAGCGACATCACCAGCATGGAGAGGCCCACGGTGGGCTGCCAGGCCCCGTCCCCGCCGAGCTGCCGGGCCAGCGTGTGGGTGACCGCGCCCAGGATCAGTCCGCAGACGACGAAGGCGACACCGGTCGACAGCACGATGGGGACGGCGTTGGTGAGGGTCGCGTTGATCACGTCCTCGCGTGCCTCGTCCAGGCCGAAGACGGCGAGCAGCCCGTACAGGAAGGTGACGAGCAGCGCCGGGCCCCAGACCGCGTAGTCCCGCATCTGGAGGAAGGTCGGGCCGGGCCGCGTCACGATGCCGCGGATCAGGTCCTTCCAGTGCAGCCGGGGTCCGGCCGGAGCGCCGCCGCCGTTGCTGCCGCCCGCCTGGTAGACCGCCCCCTGGCTGTACGGGTCCTCGCCGATGGCGAAGGCCTGGGTGTGGCCGGGGTTGTCGGCGTACGAGCCGCCCTGCGCGGGGCCCGGGCCGGGGTAGCCGTACGCGGGTCCGCCGCCGTGCCCCTGGTGTCCCTGGTAGCCCTGGTGCCCCTGTGGGGCGTGCGGGTCGTGGGGGTCGAAGTACTCGGGCTCGCCGTGGCCCCCGTGCTGCTGCGGCCAGGCCTGCTGGGGCGGCTGCTGGGAGCCCTGCGGGTACGGCCGGCCGCCGTACGGTGCGGGCGCCTGCGGGGGCCGCTGCTGACCGTACGGCTGCTGCCGCGGGGGTTGTTGAGAGCCGCGGTCGTTGTTCCTGCCGCGTCCGATCCTGAATCCAGCCACGTGATCGAACGTACCCGGTCCGGCGGGCGGCGGTGCACGGGCGGCCCGAAGACGTCCCCTTTGCGGCTGACCTGTGACATCCCCTAAGGGAACCCCGGGGGGCTTTCCCCCGTCCGTTCTGTGGCCATTTGACGGAGTTACGGTGCTGTGCGGTGGTCTGTGGCCAGCCGTTACGTTGCCGATGGAATACCCACATACCGGGTCCGTAGCTTCGTCGTATCCCCCCACGGAGTCACGAAGAAGCGACGAAGGAAGAGCCCTCTCATGCGAACCCCCCGCCGGATCACCACCCTCCGAGCCGCCGCCGCCACCGTCGGAGCCGCCGCCGTCCTGGCCCTCCCGGCCGGGCACGCCTTCGCCGATTCCCCGGCCGTCCCCGAGCCGCAGGTGCTGCCCGGGCACGAGCAGCAGATCACCGACCCGACCACCGACCCGAGCACCGATCCTTCCGTGCCGCCGGTGAAGGAGAAGAAGGACGAGAAGAAGGACGAGAAGAAGGACGAGGACAGGGACCAGAAGGAGACCAAGAAGGGGCGGGCCTTCGTCACCAGTGTGAAGCTGGCCGACGGGTCCGTCGCGAAGGTCTACCGGATCGGGACGGACCGGGTGGAGGCCGAGATCTGGGCCGGTTCCACCAAGCTCGACACCCTGGTCAGCGAGGGCGGTTCGCCGGCCTACGGCCAGAACAACGGGCTGCACGTGGTGCTCCGGCCCGACGGCACCGTCAGCTCCTGGCTCGAAGGCGGCCCGAAGCCCAAGCCGCACCCGGACCACCAGCACAAGCCGAAGCCGAAGCCGAAGCACGAGGTGCGGAAGGAGTCCTCCGCGAAGGTGGTCATGGCCGACGGCCGCACCGCCAAGCTGATCGACGGACGGCACGGCAAGCGCGTCGAGTTCTTCATGCCGAACGGCGCCTTCCTGGGCACGATCGACCTCGCCCACCCGAGCGTGGTGAACGACGGCTGGACCTACAAGCTGGTCCAGGACGGCCAGCGGGTCACCTTCGTGGTCATCGACGGCAAGGGCGGCGGCAACAGCTGGGTCTACGACTTCGGCGGCCGGCTGGTGGCGAAGTACACGGTGGACCAGCACGGGGCCGTGAAGCCCGCGCCCAAGCCCGTGGCGCCCAAGATCGTGGACAAGGCCGCGGACAAGGCCGCGGACAAGGCCGCCGACAAGCCCGTCGCGAACCCCGTGCAGCGGATCGCCGACCGGCCTGCGGCGCAGCCGGGCGGGCACGCCGTGCCCAAGGGCGGCGTGGCCGCCGGGGCCCCGGGCGCCGAGCAGGACTCCGAGACCCCGGTGCTGCTCGCCGCGGGCGGTGGCATGGCGGCCGTCGGCGCGGCCGGACTGGGCTTCGCCCTGCTGCGCCGCGACCGGGCCTGACCCGTACGGCGACGCGACACGTACCAGAACAGGTGCGGGTACCCGAACGGCCGGCCCCCCGAGCGGGGGACCGGCCGTTCCGGTGGTGCGGTGGTGCCGTACGCGGTGCTACTGCGCGGGCTCCGGCTCGGCGGCCGGTTCCGGCTCGGGCTCCGCCGGGGTCTTCACGGACTCCAGCAGCAGCTGGGCCACGTCGACGACCTGCACGGACTCCTTGGCCTGGCCGTCGTTCTTCTTGCCGTTGACCGAGTCGGTCAGCATCACCAGGCAGAACGGGCAGGCGGTGGAGACGATGTCCGGGTTGAGGGACAGGGCCTCCTCGACGCGCTCGTTGTTGATGCGCTTGCCGATCCGCTCCTCCATCCACATGCGCGCGCCGCCGGCGCCGCAGCAGAAGCCGCGCTCCTTGTGGCGGTGCATCTCCTGCTGGCGCAGGCCCGGGACGGCCGACATGATCTCGCGCGGCGGCGTGTAGACCTTGTTGTGGCGGCCCAGGTAGCAGGGGTCGTGGTAGGTGATCAGACCGTCGACCGGGGTGACCGGGGTGAGCCGGCCCTCGTCGATCAGGTGCTGGAGCAGCTGGGTGTGGTGGATGACCTCGTACTCGCCGCCCAGCTGCGGGTACTCGTTGGCGATGGTGTTGAAGCAGTGCGGGCAGGTGGAGACGATCTTCTTGGAAGCCTTGGGCTTCTTCGTCGACTCGTCCTCGTCGTCCTCGCCGAAGGCCATGTTCAGCATGGCCACGTTCTCCTGGGCCAGCTGCTGGAACAGCGGCTCGTTGCCCAGGCGGCGCGGGGAGTCGCCGGTGCACTTCTCGTCCCCGCCCATGATCGCGAACTTGACGCCCGCGATGTTCAGCAGCTCGGCGAAGGCCTTGGTGGTCTTCTTGGCCCGGTCCTCCAGGGCGCCCGCGCAGCCGACCCAGTACAGGTAGTCGAACTCGGAGAGGTCCTCCGCGTCCTTCCCGATGATCGGGACCTCGAAGTCGACCTCCTTGGTCCACTCCACCCGCTGCTTCTTGGCCAGGCCCCAGGGGTTGCCCTTCTTCTCCAGGTTCTTGAGCATGGTGCCCGCCTCGGAGGGGAAGGCGCTCTCGATCATCACCTGGTAGCGGCGCATGTCGACGATGTGGTCGATGTGCTCGATGTCGACCGGGCACTGCTCCACGCAGGCGCCGCAGGTGGTGCAGGACCACAGCACGTCGGGGTCGATGACCCCGTTCTCCTCGGCGGTGCCGATCAGCGGGCGCTCGGCCTCGGCGAGGGCTTCGGCCGGGACTCCGGCGAGCTGCTCCTCGGTGGCCTTCTCCTCGCCCTCCACGGTCTTGCCGCCGCCGGCCAGCAGGTACGGGGCCTTGGCGTGCGCGTGGTCGCGCAGCGACATGATCAGGAGCTTGGGGGAGAGCGGCTTGCCGGTGTTCCAGGCGGGGCACTGCGACTGGCAGCGGCCGCACTCGGTGCAGGTGGAGAAGTCGAGGATGCCCTTCCAGGAGAACTGCTCGACCTGGGAGACGCCGAAGACGTCGTCCTCGCCCGGGTCCTCGAAGTCGATCTCCTTGCCGCCCGAGGTCATCGGCAGCAGCGCGCCGAGCGCGGTGCCGCCGTCGGCCTTGCGCTTGAACCAGATGTTCGGGAAGCCGAGGAAGCGGTGCCAGGCCACACCCATGTTGGTGTTGAGGCTGACCACGATCATCCAGGTGAAGGACGTGGCGATCTTGAGGGCCGCGAAGAAGTAGGTGAGGTGCTGGAGCGTGTTCAGGCTCAGCCCGTCGAAGGCGGCGATCAGCGGGTACGAGGCGAAGAAGCCCGGCTCCCAGCCGTCCACGCCGTGCTGGGCGCCCTCCAGCGCGCGCAGCGTCATGATGCAGACGCCGACGGTCAGGATGACGGCCTCGACGAAGTACGCCTGGCCCGTCTTGGAGCCCGCGAAACGCGATTTGCGGCCCGCCTTGCCCGGCCGGCTCAGCTGGCGGATCACGATGAGGGTGACGATGCCGAGCACGGTCATCAGGCCGAGGAACTCGGTGAAGATCTCGTACGGCAGCCAGTCGCCGATGATCGGGATCAGCCAGTCGGCCTGGAACAGCTGGCCGAAGGCGTTGACGATGGTGAGCAGCAGCGAGAAGAAGCCCACCGCCACGAACCAGTGCGCCGCCCCGACGATGCCCCAGCGGTTCATCCGGGTGTGGCCGAGGAACTCCTTGGCCAGCGTGAGGGTGCGCTGGGTGGGGTCGCCGGTGCGCGTGCCCGCGGGCACTGGCTGGCCGAGGCGCACGAAGCGGTAGATCTGCGCGATGGCACGGCCGAACAGCGCGACGGCTACCACCGTGATGACCAGCGACACGATGATCGCGGCGAGTTGCATGGGAGGGCTCCTCGGGCGGCACTTACTAAGCGGTAACTTATTGAGTCGAACCTGAGGTTACCCACTCTCGACGCCGCAATGTAGCCGAGGGCGCGGTGATCTGTGTCGCTCAGGGGACCCTTCGCGCGCCCATCGCCGCCCTCGGGGTGCGGGCGAGGATCCCCAGGTCCATCCCCAGCCAGTGGTTCTCCACATAGTGCCGGTCCAGCAGGTCCATCTCCTCCCAGGGCAGCCCGGAGTCCCCGCTGACCTGCCAGAGCCCGGTCATGCCGGGGCGCACCAGCAGCCGTTCCGGAGGGTGCGGGGCGCCCGGCGGCAGCGGGCGGGGGCCGACCAGGGACATCTCCCCGCGGACCACGTTGACCAGCCGGGGCAGTCCGTCGAGCCCGTACCGGCCCAGCGGCCCGTCCCGTTCCACAGCGAACCTCCAGCTCCGGTACGGCCGGCCGCCGAGCCCCGCGGCCGGCTCGCCGGCCAGCACCCGGCCGCCCCGCAGGACGTACAGGGCGGCCGTCACGGCCAGCAGGGGAAGCGCGAGGGCGGCCAGCAGCGCCAGCGCGCCCAGCAGGTCGAGGACCCGTTTGGCGGAGGGCGGGCCGGGCGGGCCGGCCGGGCCGGGCGGGGTGGGCGGAGCGGACGGGGTGGACGGGATCAGCGGGAGCCGCATACCGGCGATCGTGCCCCGGGCCCCGCCGCGCCCCCGGGCCCGCCGCCCGCGCCGCGCGGCACGATCCCCCACCCGGCCGATCCCGGGGGTGTACGGGCATTCGCGCCCCGGCGGGTCCGCACCCGGAGCCCGTGGGCCGTTCGTGGCCGTTCGCAGGGCCTGATTTCCGCTCTCACGGAGTGAAAATCGCAGGTCAGGGCCTTCTTGCGTGTAAGGGTGAGTTAAAAGTTGAGTGGTGGCGACTCAGGTCTGTTGACGTGGCGGGGGCGGATGATGCATGGTTGAGTCTGTTCCACTCAAGTCAGCTGGAGGAATCAAAATGGCTCGTGCGGTCGGCATCGACCTGGGCACCACCAACTCGGTCGTCAGCGTTCTGGAAGGCGGCGAGCCCACCGTCATCACCAACGCCGAGGGCGCCAGGACCACGCCGTCCGTCGTCGCCTTCGCCAAGAACGGCGAGGTCCTCGTCGGCGAGGTCGCCAAGCGTCAGGCGGTCACCAACGTCGACCGCACCATCCGGTCGGTCAAGCGCCACATGGGCACCGACTGGAAGATCGAGATCGACGGCAAGTCCTTCAACCCGCAGCAGATGAGCGCCTTCATCCTGCAGAAGCTCAAGCGCGACGCCGAGGCGTACCTGGGCGAGAAGGTCACCGACGCGGTCATCACCGTCCCGGCGTACTTCAACGACTCCGAGCGCCAGGCCACCAAGGAGGCCGGTGAGATCGCGGGCCTCAACGTCCTGCGCATCGTCAACGAGCCCACCGCGGCCGCCCTGGCCTACGGCCTCGACAAGGACGACCAGACCATCCTCGTCTTCGACCTCGGCGGCGGCACCTTCGACGTGTCGCTCCTGGAGATCGGCGACGGCGTGGTCGAGGTCAAGGCCACCAACGGCGACAACCACCTCGGTGGCGACGACTGGGACCAGCGCGTCGTCGACTACCTGGTGAAGCAGTTCGCCAACGGCCACGGCGTGGACCTCTCCAAGGACAAGATGGCGCTCCAGCGCCTGCGCGAGGCCGCCGAGAAGGCGAAGATCGAGCTGTCCTCGTCCACCGAGACCTCGATCAACCTGCCCTACATCACGGCTTCCGCCGAGGGCCCGCTGCACCTGGACGAGAAGCTCACCCGCGCCCAGTTCCAGCAGCTCACCGCGGACCTCCTGGACCGCTGCAAGACCCCCTTCCACAACGTCATCAAGGACGCCGGCATCGCGCTGTCCGAGATCGACCACGTGGTCCTGGTCGGCGGCTCCACCCGCATGCCGGCCGTCGCGGAGCTCGTCAAGGAGCTGACCGGCGGCAAGGACGCCAACAAGGGCGTCAACCCGGACGAGGTCGTCGCCATCGGCGCCACCCTCCAGGCCGGTGTGCTCAAGGGTGAGGTCAAGGACGTCCTGCTCCTCGACGTGACCCCGCTGTCCCTCGGCATCGAGACCAAGGGCGGCATCATGACCAAGCTCATCGAGCGGAACACCACGATTCCGACGAAGCGCTCCGAGATCTTCACCACGGCCGAGGACAACCAGCCGTCCGTGCAGATCCAGGTCTACCAGGGCGAGCGCGAGATCGCGGCGTACAACAAGAAGCTCGGCATGTTCGAGCTGACCGGTCTGCCGCCGGCCCCGCGCGGGGTCCCGCAGATCGAGGTGTCCTTCGACATCGACGCCAACGGCATCATGCACGTGACCGCCAAGGACCTGGGCACGGGCAAGGAACAGAAGATGACCGTCACCGGCGGTTCCTCGCTCGGCAAGGACGAGGTCGACCGGATGCGCCAGGAGGCCGAGCAGTACGCGGAGGAGGACACCCGCCGCCGCGAGTCCGCCGAGACCCGCAACCAGGCCGAGCAGCTCGTCTACCAGACCGAGAAGTTCCTCAAGGACAACGAGGACAAGGTCCCGGCCGACGTCAAGACCGAGGTCGAGACGGTCATCGCCGAGCTGAAGGAGAAGCTCAAGGGCGAGGACACCGCCGAGATCCGCACCGCGACCGAGAAGGTCGCCGCGGTCAGCCAGAAGCTGGGCCAGGCCATCTACGCCGACGCCCAGGGCGGCGCGGCCGCCGGTGCCGCCGGTGCCGAGGCCCCCAAGGCCGACGACGACGTGGTCGACGCCGAGATCGTCGACGAGGACAAGCAGCAGAAGGGCGGCGCTGCCTGATGCCGGAGGAGACCCCGGGCTTCGAGGAGAAGCCCGAAGTCCCCGCCGAGGGCACGCCCGAGGAGCCGAAGGCCGCCGACTCCGCCGACCAGGCGGAGGGGGCGGCCCCGGCCGGGGACGGCGCGAAGGCCGCCGGCGGAGCACAGGAAACCGCTCTGCTGGCCCAGCTGGACCAGGCCCGCACCGCGCTCGGCGAGCGCACCGCGGACCTCCAGCGGCTCCAGGCCGAGTACCAGAACTACCGTCGCCGGGTCGACCGGGACCGGGTCACGGTCAAGGAGGTCGCCGTCGCGAGCCTCCTGACCGAGCTCCTCCCGACGCTCGACGACATCGGCCGCGCCCGCGAGCACGGCGAACTGGTCGGCGGCTTCAAGTCGGTGGCCGAGTCGCTGGAGACGGTCGCGGGCAAGATGGGCCTGATGCAGTTCGGCAAGGAGGGCGAGCCCTTCGACCCGACGATCCACGAGGCCCTGATGCACTCGTACGCGCCGGACGTCACCGAGACGACCTGCGTGGCGATCCTGCAGCCCGGGTACCGGATCGGCGAGCGTACGATCCGCCCCGCGCGGGTCGCGGTCGCCGAGCCCCAGCCCGGGGCGACGGGTGCCAAGTCGGAGGACACGGAAGAGTCCGCCGACCAGAAGGACAGTGAGTAACAGCAGCGGCAGGGCCGGCAGTACCCGGGAGGAGGGACGTCGATGAGCACGAAGGACTTCGTGGAGAAGGACTACTACAAGGTTCTCGGCGTCCCCAAGGACGCCACCGAGGCCGAGATCAAGAAGGCGTACCGGAAGCTCGCCCGCGAGTTCCACCCGGACGCCAACAAGGGCGACAGCTCGGCGGAGGAGCGGTTCAAGGAGGTCTCCGAGGCGAACGACGTCCTCGGTGACCCCAAGAAGCGCAAGGAGTACGACGAGGCGCGCGCCCTCTTCGGCAGCGGTGGCTTCCGGCCCGGCCCGGGGGCCGGCGGCGGTTCGTTCAACTTCGACCTGGGCGACCTCTTCGGAGGCGCCCAGGGCGGGGCCCAGGGCGGCTTCGGCGGCGGCATCGGCGACGTGTTCGGCGGGCTGTTCAACCGCGGCGGCCCCGGCACCGGCACCCGCACCCAGCCGCGCCGCGGCCAGGACATCGAGTCCGAGGTCACCCTCAGCTTCACCGAGGCGGTGGACGGGGCCACGGTCCCGCTCCGGATGTCCTCCCAGTCCCCCTGCAAGGCCTGCTCCGGCACCGGCGACAAGAACGGCACGCCCAGGGTGTGTCCGACCTGCGTGGGCACCGGACAGGTCTCCCGGGGCTCCGGCGGCGGCTTCTCGCTCACCGACCCCTGCGCGGACTGCAAGGGCCGCGGTCTGATCGCGGAAACCCCCTGCGAGGTCTGCAAGGGCAGCGGCCGGGCCCGCTCCTCCCGCACCATGCAGGTCCGGATCCCGGCGGGCGTCCTGGACGGCCAGCGGATCCGGCTGCGCGGCAAGGGCGCCCCGGGCGAGCGCGGCGGCCCGGCCGGCGACCTGTACGTGGTCGTCCACGTCGGCACGCACCCCGTGTTCGGCCGCAAGGACGACAACCTGACCGTCACCGTGCCGGTCTCCTACCCGGAGGCCACCCTCGGCGGGGACGTCCGGGTGCCCACCCTGGGCGGCCCGCCCGTCACCCTCAAGCTGCCCCCGGGCACGCCGAACGGCCGGACCATGCGGGCCCGCGGCAAGGGCGCGGTCCGCAAGGACGGCACCCGCGGCGACCTGCTGGTGACGGTCGAGGTGGCGGTCCCCACCGATCTGTCCGACAAGGCCCGCGAGGCCCTGGAGGCCTATCGGGACGCGACGGTGGACGAGGATCCGCGCGCCGCCCTGTTCGAGGCAGCGAAGGGAGCATGAAGTGGACGGCCGACGACGCAATCCCTACCAACTGACGGATGAGACCCCGGTCTACGTGATCTCGGTCGCCGCCCAGCTCTCCGGACTGCATCCGCAGACCCTGCGGCAGTACGACCGGCTCGGCCTGGTCTCCCCGGACCGCACGGCCGGCCGCGGCCGGCGCTATTCGGCCCGGGACATCGAACTGCTCCGCACGGTGCAGGCGCTGTCCCAGGACGAGGGCATCAACCTGGCCGGCATCAAGCGGATCATCGAGCTGGAGAACCAGGTCGCCGCCCTCCAGCAGCGGGTCGCGGAGCTGTCCGCGGCCGTGGACGGGGCCGCGGTGGCCATGCGGCAGCGCGAGGCCCAGGTGCACGCCTCCTACCGGCGGGACCTGGTCCCGTACCAGGACGTGCACCAGACCAGCGCCCTGGTCGTCTGGCGGCCCAAGCGCCCCCAGGACTGACCGCCCCGGGACAGCCCCCGGCAGCAGCGTCATGCGGCCCCCGCCCGGCACCGGGCGGGGGCCGCACGGCGTCCGGGATCAGGCCTCGGGCCCGTTGAGGATCCCGGACTGCGCGATCAGATAGCCCAGCTGGGCCCGGCTGCCGCTGCCCAGGGTGCTGGCCAGCTTGGCGATGTGCGCCCGGCAGGTCCGGACGTTCATCCCCAGCCGGCGCGCGATCGCCTCGTCCACGTGCCCCTCGACCAGCAGCAGGGCGATGGACCGCTGCACCCCCGAGATGCCCTCCGGGGTCGGCACGTAGCTGATCTCCTCGCGCAGCGGCACCGCCCGGTGCCACAACTGCTCGAACACCTTGATGAGGTAGCGCACCAGCGCCGGGTGCCGCAGCTCCAGGGCCACCTGCTGGTCGTCCCGGGCCGGGATGAAGGCCACCGACTCGTCGCAGATGATCAGCCGCTCGACCAGCTCCTCCAGGGTGCGGAACTCCACCTTGCCGCCCGCGATCCGGTCGATGTACGCCATCGTGCCGCGGCTGTGCCGGACCGTGTGCTGGTAGAGCGTGCGCATGCTCACGCCCCGGCGGATCAGCGGCTGGTCGCGCTCGATCGCCTGGTTCAGGATGTGCTCGGCCCGCCCCCCGCCCGGCTGGATGGTCAGCATCTCGGTGTGGCACTCGGCGGTGGCCACGTTCAGCGCCGCGTTGATCCGGTTGTTCCCCTCCAGCACGGTGATCGCGTGGGTGGGTGCCGGGCTCAGCGCGCTGATGGCCATGAATGGCTCAAACGCTTCGGTCAGCTCGATGGAAGCCCGCCGGCTCTGCAGGATCTCCCGTTCGAGCGGATGCAGCCGCTGCGCCAGGGCCACCGACGGGGGAACCGGACGGAGCCAGTTCGCGTCGTCCGGGTCAGGGTGCAGCAGCGCGAATTCCAGCAGGCAGGGCGTCTGCTCGGCATCCGCGCGGGCAAGCCGGCCCGAACTCAGCGCGCTGGCGTACAGCTCGGCGCCCAAGTCGCACAGTTCGGTGACCGAGTGGGGATGTGTCTTCTTAGCCCCGTTTATCACCTAATCTCCCACCCCCAGGGTCCTGCATCTACAGGAACATGATGCATCGCCACAGTGGCATGGACGTGGCTCGATAAGTCATCGTCTGTCATGCGGGGGAGAGGAATCCATCCAGTGAGGACGAAGTCGACCATGTACATGAAATTGCTTCGCTCGGTGGTTGCCGTTGCTCTCTCCACGGTTGTGGCCTACGGGGTCGCGGGGGGCGACCTCGGCATAGCCGACAGTGGCTGGGGCAGCGCGCCGGCCGACAGTGGCTGGGGCAGCGGCCCGCTGGACGGCTGGGACAGCGGTTGGGGTACCGCTCCGCTGGACGGGAAGTTCGACGCATGACCCCCGACGACCGCGACTTCCGGCGGGAAATGGCGTCCGCCTACCGCTCCGGCTGGCAGTTCATCGATCTGGTCACGGCGATCCCGCACAGCGGGGACTCGTTGATGGTCACTCTTTTCGGTCAGCCCATCGTCATCGTGCGCGAGGAGGACGAAGACGTCCGCGCCTACCGCTGCCTGCGCCGCCCCCGAGGCGCCCCGCAACCCGTTCGTTGCGAGGTCCGGTACGGCATGGTCTTCGTCAATCTGGATCAGCGTGACCACCAGCTCTTCGAGCCCGATATCACCACCGCCACCCCCCGCAGTGCCTGAAGCGATTCCCCCGTCGTCGCCGATCGCTCAGGTGCTTCCCCCACACAACGGCGCCATCGTGGACCTGAACACGATGGCGCCGTTGTGATGTCCGCGTCCAGTACCTGAACCGGACAAGCGCGCCCGCGGCCCCCCGGGGCCCCTCAGGCCCGACCTCTCGGGCCCGGCCCCTCAGGCCCGGCCCATGGCCCGGTCCAGCGCGATCTCGATGACCACCCGGTCCGGATTCGGCGACGGGGTGCGTCCGTAGCGCTCCGCGTAGCGCGCCACCGCCTCGGCGACCGAGGCCTCGTCGGTGCGCACCTCCGCCCGGCCCTCCAGCGTGGCCCAGCGGCGCCCCTCCATCTGGCAGACCGCCGCCCTGGCGGTGCCCGGCTCCGCCGCGAGCACGTTCCGCGCCTTCTTGCTGTGCCTGTTGCAGATCACCCGTGCCAGTCCGGCCGCCGGATCGTAGGTCACCCCCACCGGCACCACGTGCGGGGTGCCGTCCGGGCGGGGGGTGGTCAGGGTGCAGACGTGCCGCTCCCGCCAGAAGGCGAGGTACTCCGGCGTCGGGTTGAGTGGATCGTGGGACATGGCCGAAGCGTACGCGGAGCAGCGCCCATCGCCTTGAGTGGAATAGACTCAACTTTGTATACGCTATACGTGTCACCGTGACATCGTGACATCGCCCGTGGGACCGCCGGAGAGGAGAAGCCGCACGTGGAAGCCGAGCTGACCAACAAGAGCCGGGACGCGCTGAACGCCGCCACCAGCAGGGCCGTCAAGGACGGTCACCCCGACCTGACCCCGGCACACCTGCTGCTGGCCCTGCTCGCCGGCCAGGACAACGAGAACATCACCGACCTGCTGGCCGCCGTGGAGGCCGACCAGGCCGCCGTCCGGGCCGGCGCCGAGCGCGTCCTCGCCGGGCTGCCCAGCGTCACCGGATCCACCGTCGCGCCCCCGCAGCCCAGCCGTGAGCTGCTGGCCGTACTGGCCGAGGCCGACGCCGAGGCGGGCCGCCTCGGTGACGAGTACCTCTCCACCGAACACCTCCTCATCGGAACCGCCGCCAAGGGCGGAGCGGCCGGTGAGGTCCTGAACCAGCAGGGCGCGAGCGCGGCGAAGCTGCTCGAAGCCTTCGGAAACGTACGAGGAGGACGGCGGGTGACCAGCCCCGACCCGGAGGGCCAGTACAAGGCCCTGGAGAAGTTCGGCACCGATTTCACGGCGGCCGCCCGCGAGGGCAAGCTCGACCCGGTGATCGGCCGGGACCACGAGATCCGCCGGGTGGTGCAGGTCCTGTCCCGCCGCACCAAGAACAACCCGGTGCTGATCGGCGAGCCCGGCGTCGGCAAGACCGCCGTGGTCGAGGGACTGGCCCAGCGGATCGTCAAGGGCGACGTCCCGGAGTCCCTGAAGAACAAGCGGCTGGTCTCCCTGGACCTCGGCGCCATGGTGGCCGGAGCCAAGTACCGCGGCGAGTTCGAGGAACGGCTGAAGACCGTCCTCGCCGAGATCAAGTCCAGCGACGGCCAGATCATCACCTTCATCGACGAGCTGCACACCGTGGTCGGGGCCGGCGCGGGCGGGGACTCCGCCATGGACGCCGGGAACATGCTGAAGCCCATGCTGGCCCGCGGCGAACTGCGGATGGTCGGTGCCACCACCCTCGACGAGTACCGCGAGCGGATCGAGAAGGACCCGGCGCTGGAGCGGCGCTTCCAGCAGGTGCTGGTCGCCGAGCCCTCGGTGGAGGACACCATCGCCATCCTGCGCGGCCTCAAGGGCCGCTACGAGGCCCACCACAAGGTGGTCATCAACGACAGCGCGCTGGTGGCCGCCGCCACCCTCTCCGACCGCTACATCACCTCCCGGTTCCTCCCCGACAAGGCCATCGACCTGGTTGACGAGGCCGCCTCCCGGCTGCGCATGGAGATCGACTCCTCCCCGGTGGAGATCGACGAGCTCCAGCGCTCGGTGGACCGGCTCCGGATGGAGGAGCTGGCCCTGCACAACGAGTCCGACCCGGCCTCCCTGGAACGCCTCGACAAGATCCGCAAGGACCTCGCCGACAAGGAGGAGGAGCTCCGCGGGCTCACCGCCCGCTGGGAGAAGGAGAAGCAGTCCCTCAACCGGGTCGGCGCCCTCAAGGAGCGCCTGGACGAGCTGCGCGGCCAGGCCGAGCGGGCCGAGCGGGACGGCGACTTCGACGCCGCCTCCAAGCTGCTCTACGGGGAGATCCCGGCCCTGGAGCGGGAGCTGCTGGAGGCCACCGAGGCCGAGCAGGAGGCCGCCCGCGACACCATGGTCAAGGACGAGGTGGGCCCCGACGACATCGCCGACGTGGTCGGTGCCTGGACCGGGATCCCGGCCGGCCGGCTGCTGGAGGGCGAGACGCAGAAGCTGCTGCGGATGGAGGAGGAGCTCGGCCGCCGGCTGATCGGCCAGACCCAGGCCGTCCGGGCGGTCTCCGACGCCGTCCGCCGCACCCGGGCCGGGATCGCCGACCCGGACCGGCCCACCGGATCCTTCCTGTTCCTCGGCCCGACCGGGGTCGGCAAGACCGAGCTGGCCAAGGCCCTCGCCGACTTCCTCTTCGACGACGAGCGGGCCATGATCCGCATCGACATGTCGGAGTACGGCGAGAAGCACAGCGTGGCCCGGCTGGTCGGGGCGCCCCCCGGCTACGTGGGCTACGAGGAGGGCGGCCAGCTCACCGAGGCCGTCCGCCGCCGCCCGTACTCGGTGGTCCTCCTCGACGAGGTGGAGAAGGCCCACCCGGAGGTCTTCGACGTGCTGCTCCAGGTCCTGGACGACGGCCGGCTCACCGACGGCCAGGGCCGCACCGTGGACTTCCGCAACACCATCCTGATCCTGACCTCCAACCTGGGCAGCCAGTTCCTGACCGACCCGGCCAGCACCGAGGAGCAGAAGCGGGAGCGGGTGCTGGAGGTGGTCCGCGCCTCCTTCAAGCCCGAGTTCCTCAACCGGCTCGACGACCTGGTGGTCTTCTCCGCCCTGGGCCGGGACGAGCTGGCGCACATCGCCGAGCTCCAGATCGGCCGGCTCGCCAAGCGGCTCGCCGAACGCCGGCTCACCCTGGAGGTGACCCCGGAGGCCCTGGCCTGGCTGGCCGACAAGGGCAACGACCCGGCCTACGGCGCCCGCCCGCTGCGCCGGCTGATCCAGACCGCGGTGGGCGACCGGCTGGCCCGGGAGATCCTGGCCGGCGAGGTCCGCGACGGGGACACCGTCCGGGTCGCCGTGGCGGGCGAGGACCTGCTGGTCGGAAAGGCCCTCTGAGCCCCGCGGACCGCCGCTCCGGGAGGAAGTTTGCGCCCGGAGCGGATCGGTCCGCCCGGGGGTACCACCCGGCGTGAGCGATGGTGGAGGATGACAGCATCCGCACGAAGGGAAATTCACGGTGAGCATCGACCCGGCCTCGATTCCGAATTTCGGGGGACAGCCCGAACCGCAGGCCTCAGGACCGGCGGGCCCCGTCGTCCCTGACCAGGATCTGGTCAAGCAGCTGCTGGAGCAGATGGAGCTCAAGTACGTCGTCGACGACGAGGGAGACCTCGCGGCGCCGTGGGAGGAGTTCCGCACCTACTTCATGTTCCGCGGGGAGGGCGAGCAGCAGGTCTTCTCGGTCCGGACCTTCTACGACCGCCCGCACGCCATCGAGGAGAAGCCCGCGCTCCTCGAATCGATCGACGACTGGAACCGCCGCACCCTGTGGCCCAAGGTCTACAGCCACACCCACGACGACGGCTCGGTCCGCCTGATCGGCGAGGCGCAGATGCTGATCGGCACCGGCGTCTCCCTGGAGCACTTCGTGTCCTCCACGGTCAGCTGGGTCCGCGCCTCCATCGAGTTCGACAAGTGGCTCGTGGAGCAGCTCGGCCTGGAGCAGGACCTCGACTCCGGCGAGCAGAAGGACCAGGGCGAGGACCAGGGCGAGGACCAGAACTGACCCGCCCGGTCACAGCGGCAGCGGGGCGCTGAGCAGCAGATACGCCCCGTAGCCGTAGGAGAGCCCGGCCAGGGCGGCGGTCACCGCGACCGCCGTCCGGGGCCGGGCTCTCGCCATGGCGGCGGCCGCCGGCAGCAGCAGCGGGAAGGCGGGCAGCAGGAACCGCGGCTTGGACTCGAAGAACCCGGCCCCGCCGAGGGTGATCACCAGCAGCATGCCGGTGTACACCAGCAGCGGCAGCGGCACCCAGGAGTACGAGCGCACCAGCAGCACCGTCAGCACCAGGGCCGTCGCGACCAGCACCGGGACCGCGGCCGTGGCGAGGGGGGTCCGCTCGGTCAGCACCCGCCACACCGAGCCGAGCACCCCGTAGCCGAAGTCGTAGTACGACCCCCAGCCGCGCTGCACCGCGAAGTACCCGCCCAGCGGGTCCCCCCGCCGCACCCCCACGGCCAGCAGGTACGCCAGCCAGCCGGCGGGCGCCAGCAGGGCGGCCGGCCAGACCCGGGACGCCGTCTCCCGCCGCTTCACCAGCGCGTACAGCGCGGCCACCGACACCGCCGCGGCCACCGCGATCCCGGTCGGCCGGGTCAGCCCGGCCAGCACCGCCAGCCCGGCCGCCCACATCCAGCGGCCGCGCAGCAGCGCGTACAGCGACCAGGCGGCGAAGGCCGTGAGCAGGGCCTCCGTGTAGCCGATGCCGAGGACCACCGCGTGCGGCAGCACCGCCCACAGCACCACCAGCAGCAGCCCGGTCCGGGCCCCGGCCACCAGCGCCCCGACCCGGTACACCCCGGCGGCCGCGGCCACGGCGGCCGTCCAGGCCACCAGCAGCCCGGCCCCGGCCGCACCGACCGGCAGCAGCTCCATCAGCAGCCGCATCAGCCCGGGGTGCAGCGGGAAGAACGCGAGATCGCTCTGCACCGAGTCGATCTCCACCCACACCTGGGTGCGGCCGTAGCCGTGCTCGGCGATGCCGATGTACCAGACCGAGTCCCAGGAGGCCCCGAGCACGGCCACCGGGTCCTTGCCGGACCACCAGGCGCCGACGGCCACGACCAGCGCCCCCAGCAGCCGCACGGCCGCGAACACCCCGACGGCCACCACCCCCGCCGGCAGCCCCAACAGCCTGCCGCCGCCGCCCGCCGGGGTACCGCCCCTCGTGCCGTCGGCCTCCGGCACCGTCCGGCCGTGCGCCACCCGCGCCGCGACCGGCGCCTCCCCCGTAGTCACTCCCCGTACCCCCCCTCAGCCCTTCGGCCGTCGGGGCCATTCAAGTCGATCGCGCTCCCGAAACGTGCGGAACCCCGCCGCCCGGACATCCGGATGGCGGGGTTCGTACGGTGTTCAGCGCCCGGTCACACCCCGGCGGCCCGGGCGTACCCGACCAGCCCGGCCCAGACCCCCGGCGCGAGCATGAGCACCGGACCGGACGGGTCCTTGCTGTCCCGGACCGGCACCACACCGTGCGCCCGGGCGTGGGAGGGGTTCCACTGGACGCACTGGCCTCCCTCCGGGCCGCTGTAGGACGAGGAGATCCATCCGGTGTCCGTCACATCGGGCAGTGCGTTCATGCTGCGAACTCCTTGTGTATGTCCTTCATATGGGCAACGGTCTCGTCGTGGGACAGCGCCAGCATCCGCAGCCGATGGTAGACCTGGGTGGCGTTCGCCACGGTCCTGGTTTCCTCGTAGGGACGGCCCCCCTGCGGGCCGTCGGAATGCAGCACGGAGGGGCCCTCGTCGAAGAGCAGCAGCGTGAACGGAGTGGCCGTTGCCGGGGCGCCCTTGGAGAAGGGGAGCAGCTGGAGGGTGATGTGCGGGCTGTCGGCCGCCTCGATCAGGTGCTCGATCTGGCGCCGCATGACCCCGGGGTCCCCGACCACGGTCCGTAAGCAGGTCTCGTGGATGACCACCCACAGATCGGGCGGGTTCGCGCCGCCCATGACCTCCTGGCGCCGTATCCGGGTGTGCGCCCGGTCCTCGATGGCCTCCGAGTGGTAGCGCGGGTTGCCCGCCCGCAGGGTGGCCCGGGCGTACTCCAGGGTCTGTAGCAGCCCCATGAAGAACATGGTGCTGTAGTCCCAGATCTCCGCCGCGCGCTTCTCCATCTCGATGTAGGGGATGAACCAGCTGGGGTGGTCCCCCTCCTTGTTCTGCCGCCATTTCCGCAGGAAGAGGGTCCCGGTTCCGAACGCGTGGTCGCATCCGCGGGCGAACTTCTCGCTGGGGACCATGGTCCCCTTCTCCACCTTGGACACATAGCCCTCGGAATATCCGGTGGCCAGTCCCAGGCCTTTCATGGTCATTTTCCGGGTCTGGCGCATCTGTTTGACGTCCAGGGCGTAGTTCAGTACCGGATTCAAGTTCTGTGGCGCTTCGCCTTCGGCCATCCTGCCTGACCTCCCACTTCGTGCGACGCGGCAACGGCCGCGACTCGGCAGGCACTTGCCGGTTTCCCCGCAAGCATCCCCAGCCTAGGCGGCGGCGTGGTCGTCTGGTGACGGAAAGTGAAATCACCTCCGGTGGAAAGGGATGCCGTGCAGCCCATGAACTCCTGGTCCCGGCAATTCAGTCCGAGCACGCGGGGAGCGCGTCTGGCCCGTCATCTGGCCGTCCTGGAATTGGCCGGCTGGGGATTTCCGCCGGGCGGGGACGAGTCAGAGGACGTGGCCCTGGTCGTCGCCGAACTCGCCTCCAACGCGGTCCGGCACGGGCGGGTGGCCGGCCGGCGTTTCGAACTGCGGCTGGTGGACGCCGGGCCGGTGCTGCGGGTGGAGGTCTCGGACGCCCGCAGGTCCCGGCGCCCCGCCGTGGTCCCGGCGGCCACCGCGCCGGGCGAGGGCGGCTACGGAATGCGCCTGGTCGACGCCCTCGCCACGGCCTGGGGCGTCCGCGACCGCGTCGTGGGCAAGACGGTCTGGGCCGACCTCCCCAAGCGGGCCCCGGCATCTGACCCGGCCTGATCCCCGTCGTATGGGGCGAAGCTGGCACTCAGATTGCAATCAGAGTACAGTCTGAGTATGAGCCTCGCATACCTGGGAGCCGAGCCCGAGTCGGTCACGTTCACGGACCTGTCGAGAAACCCGAAGGCCGTCGCCGTCAGGGCGGCTGCCCTGGGGGCCCTTCGTGTCACGCATCGGGACGCGCCCGACATGGTGCTGACGACTGCCGTGCACGCCGAGCGGACCGAGGAGAACCTCACGACGGCGTCCCGGCTCTTCCTGGCGCTCATGAAGCAGGACGACGGAGCCCGGTCGCTGCTGCTGGCGCTGCCGGAGGTCTTCCCGTGGGTGCGGCATCTGGACGCCGAAGAGGTGCGCGCGTTCACCGTGGAGCTTCTGGAGGCGCTTTCGGATGCGGCGGAGCTGGGTGCCCGGGAGGCCGTGCATCGTGCGCTCGTCTCCTGGAAGGCGACGGCTCGTATCAACGCCGATCCCGAGCAACTCGGCGAGGCTCTGCGTCCGCTTGACGGGGATGACCTGGGGCCGGTCGAGGTGGGTGGGTGAGCCCGAAGAAGGGTGGTGGAAGGGCTCGGCGCTGGAGCAACGGGAGTTCGAGGTGACCAGCGGCGGCCGCGTGCGCTACCTGGTCAGCCCCGAGACGTCGACCGTCGTCTTGGTCTACGCATCCACGCGGCACCCCAAGGACACCGAGTAGCTCGTGATTCCCGTGCGGCACGGGCTCCGGCCGAAAGGCCGGGCCCGGTACCCGCACGGCCGTCCGGCGCGGGTCAGGCGGTCAGCCGGGCCAGGCGGGAGACGGCTTCCTCCAGGACGTCCGTCCGCTTGCAGAAGGCCCAGCGGACCTGGGTGCGGCCCGCCTGCTGGTCGTCGTAGAAGACCGAGTTGGGGATGGCGACCACGCCGGCGCGTTCGGGGAGGGCGCGGCAGAAGGCGAGGGCGTCCTTCTCGCCGAGCGGGGAGATGTCGGTGGTGATGAAGTAGGTGCCCTGCGGGCGGTAGACCTCGAAGCCGGCCGCGCGCAGGCCGGCCGTGAGCAGGTCCCGCTTGGCGGCCAGGTCGGCGCGGAACTCCTCGTAGTAGGAGTCCGGGAGGGCCAGTGCCTCGGCGACGGCGTACTGGAAGGGGCCCGAGGAGACGTACGTCAGGAACTGTTTGGCCGAGCGGACCGCCGAGACCAGTTCCGGGGTGCCGGTCAGCCAGCCGACCTTCCAGCCGGTGAAGGAGAAGCTCTTGCCGGCGGAGGAGATGGTGACGGTCCGTTCGCGCATCCCGGGGAACCCGGCCAGTGGGGTGTGGGAGCCCTCGAAGACCAGGTGCTCGTACACCTCGTCGGTGACCACCAGCAGGTCGCGCTCCACGGCCAGGGCGGCGATGGCGGCGAGCTCCCCGGCGGAGAGCACCGTGCCGGTGGGGTTGTGCGGGGTGTTGAGCAGCAGCAGCCGGGTGCGGCCGGTGACCGCGGCGCGGAGCTCGTCCAGGTCGAGGGCGAACAGCCCGTCGGCGGAGGGGCGCAGGGTGACCGGGACCCGGGTGGCGCCGGCCATCGCGATGCAGGCCGCGTAGGAGTCGTAGAACGGTTCGAGGGCGATGACCTCGTCGCCGGGTTCCAGCAGGGCGAGCAGGGAGGCGGCGATGGCCTCGGTGGCCCCGGCGGTGACCAGCACCTCGGTGTCCGGGTCGTGGGACAGGCCGTAGAACCGCTGCTGGTGGGCGGCGATCGCGGTACGGAGCTCGGGGACCCCGGGGCCGGGCGGGTACTGGTTGCCGAGGCCGGAGCGGATGGCGCGGACGGCGGCCTCGGCGATCTCGGCGGGGCCGTCGGTGTCGGGGAAGCCCTGTCCCAGGTTGATCGAACCGGTCCGGTTCGCCAGCGCGGACATCTCCGCGAAGATCGTGGTGCCGAAGGCGGCCAGGCGGCGGTTGAGGAGGGGGCGGCTGCCGCCCGGAGAGGTGCTCATGCCCGCCATCCTGAGGTCAACCTCTGGACTTGCTCAAGTGTGCTTTGGGCCGGTGGGCGTGCGGGAATCCCCGATGCACGCGGGACAAGGGGATTCCCGCACCCCCGGGGGACCGGGGTGGGACGAGGGGGGCGATGACCATGGTCTCGGCTCTGGTGGTGATCGGATTCATCCTGTTGGTGATCGGCGCGATCGCGCTGGCCGTCGTCGCGAGTCTGCGGCGGTCGCGTCCCTGGGTGCGCCGGGGAACGGCCGGCAGCAGCGGCACCGCCAGCACGGGCTGGTGGCTGGGCGGCGGAGATTCGGGCTCGGGCGGCGGCTGCGGTTCCTCTTCCTCCTCGTGCGGGGGCGGTTCGTCCTCCTGCGGGGGCGGGGGAGGGGGCGGGGGAGGCTGCGGGGGCGGGAGCTGACGGACGCCCCGATCGGTGACCGGTGGGGCATATGACGCCTGGTGGGGGGCAACTTCCGGCAGGCGTCGTTTTGTTGGACCTTTTTGTTGAACACGTGAACTGGGTAGCCCCCGGAGGGATGTAAACCCCGTCAAGTTGGGTAAAAACGCTGTGAGTGCCGTGCCCTTCATGATTCCCTCGGTTGAGTAGACCAGTCCCCGGGCCTCCCGGGACTTCCTGTGGACCCGAGCCGTCGACCCGCACCCCCCACCCACGTGTTTCCGGCCGGGGCGGGCGCCGGCCCCTCTCCCTCGCGCGTTTGCGGAGCCGACTCATGCTCACGACCCTCCAGACCACCTACACCGACACGCGTGCCGCCGATCTCGCCTGGGCGCTGGGCCGTGAACCGCTGCCCGCCCTGGCCGTACTCAATCTCGAACTGGCGGGTGCAAAAGTGGAGTTGCGCCTGCTCGGGGCCTCCCACCAGGTCCTGTTGGAGGAGGGGGAGGTGTTCTGCTCCGAGACGGTCGCCTGTATCCCGGGCAGCAGCACCCCGCTGCCGCTCGGCGTCGCCAAGCGGCTCGGCGACTGGGAGTACGAGTTCGCCGCCCGGGTCGAGAACCTGTCCCGGGGCTCCTTCGCCGGACGGGCCCAGGAACTGCTCGCGCTGGTGGCCGATCACCCGAACGGGTTGGCGGGCACCTTTCCCGGCAGCCCGCACGCCTTCACCGCGATGCTCGCCCAGCGCCACGAGGGCCAGGTCCGCTGGCGGACCTGGCACGCCTATCCGCAGGAGGGGCAGCTGGTGGCCACCCGGACCCGGGTGGGCGTGCGGATGACGGCCGCCGCGGGCCACTGACCCCGGGTGCGCCCGGGGTGCGCCGGGGGTGCTCCCGGATGCCCGGGGGCACTCGGTGGTGCGGGGCGGACCCATGCGCTCCGGTTAGCGCGATCGTTTCTGCAGCATTACGCCAACTGCCCCAACGGGTGCCCCAGTTGCACCCATGTGGGTGACCGGATGGAGCCGGGCAGTGACGTACGGTTCGCTTCATGATCGACCGATCCGCCCCCGGCGGGGTGCTCCCGGCGGCACCGGAGCCGCAGGCGGCCCAGCCGGCCCAGCCGGACCCGGCGGACCGGACGGACCCGACGGACCCGTCCGAGCCGCCCGCCCTGCCCGTGCGGCCCCGGACCGGCCGACTGCTCGTGCTGGCCACCGTGTTCGTCTGCGCCGCCTGCGGCCTCGTATACGAGCTGGAGCTCCTCGCCCTCGCCTCGTACCTGATCGGTGACTCGGTCACCCAGGCCTCCGTGGTGCTCTCCGTCATGGTGTTCGCCATGGGGGTCGGCTCGCTGCTCGCCAAACGGCTGCGCGGCGCACCCGCGGCCGGATTCGGCGCCGTCGAGGCCGCCCTGGCGCTGGTCGGCGGGCTCTCCGCCACCGCCCTCTACGCCGGATTCGCCTGGCTGGGCGAGTCCCGGCCCGCCCTGGTGGCGTTCTCGCTGGTCATCGGCATCCTCATCGGCGCCGAGATCCCCCTGCTGATGACCCTCATCCAGCGGATCCGCAGACAGGACGCCGGCGGGGCCGTCGCCGACCTCTTCGCCGCCGACTACGTCGGCGCGCTGGTCGGCGGACTCGCCTTCCCCTTCCTGCTGCTGCCGCTGCTCGGCCAGCTCACCGGAGCCATGCTCACCGGCATGGTCAACACGGTGGCCGGCGGGGCCCTGGTGCTCGGCCTGTTCCGCTGCGACCTCACCCGGCGGGCCCGCTGGACCCTGCTGGCCGCCAACCTCACCGTGCTGGCCGTGCTGGCCGGCGCCGCCCTCCTCGCCGAGGACTTCGAACGCCTCGCCCGGAACGCCGTGTACGGCGGGGAGGTCCGGGTCGCGGTGCAGACCGGGGTGCAGGAACTGGTGGTCACCGGGCCGGCCGCCGGCTCCCCCCGCTCCCTCGACCTCTACCTCGACGGACGGCTGCGGGTCAGCGGCTACGACGAGTACCGCTACCACGAGGCCCTGGTGCAGCCTGCGATGTCCGGCCCGCACGCGCGGGTCCTGGTCCTCGGCGGCGGGGACGGGCTGGCCGCCCGGGAGGTGCTGCGCCATCCGGACGTGCAGTCGGTGACCGTGGTCGAACTCGACCCCGGGGTCGTCGAACTGGCCCGCACCGACCCCATGCTGTCCGCCCTCAACCAGCACGCCCTGGCCGACCCCAGGGTCACCGTGGTCACTGCCGACGCCTTCGACTGGCTCCGCGAACCGGCCGGCGCCCGGCGCTTCGACGTGATCGTCTCGGACCTCCCTGACCCCGGCATCACCCCCAGCACCAAGCTGTACTCCCAGGAGTTCTACGGACTGGCCGCGCGGGCCCTGCGGCCCGGCGGCCGGATCGCCGTGCACGCGGGAGCCCTCTCCACCCGGGCCCGCACCTACTGGACCGTGGAGTCCACCCTGCGCGCCGCGGGCCTGCGCACCGCCCCCTACGCGGCCGGCGGCCGGCTCTCCGGGTTCGCGGCCGGGCCGGACCGCACCCCCGGCAGCGTCCGCGGGACGGCCGCCTCCCCCTACGACTGGGGGTTCGTCCTGGCCGCCGCCGGAGCGGTCCCGGAGCTGCGGGTCGTACCGGAATCCGGGTCCCGGCACCTCGACACCAGCGGGCTGAGGGCCGCCGCCCGCGCCACCGAACGGCTGCGGATCCCCGGCCTGCCGCCCTCCACCCTCCCGCACCCCCGCTACGGTTCCGCCTCCTGACCCGACGGGACGGCCCACCGGGACGGGCCACCGGGCCGGCCCACCGGGACGGGCCGGGCGGACGGGCCCGGGCGGCCGGGCCGCGCGGACGGGGTACAAGCGGGCCGCGCCCCGCTAGGCTCGGCCCCATGGAGCATCAGGTGTTCGTTCCGGTACCGGCAGACGACCTCCGCAGCGTGCTGCGCGACCCCGCGCGGGTCGCCCGCTGCGTACCCGGACTCCAGCAGGACGCCGACGAGGCGTCCGGGCCGCTCGCCGGGCGGCTCAAACTGCGGGTCGGCGGCCACACCGTGACCTACCGGGGCGCGCTGGTCGTCAGCGAGGCCGGCCCCGACTCCTTCGGGGTGGCCGGCGAGGGCACCGAGGTCCGCGGCAGCGGCACGGTGAAGTTCACCCTCGCCCTCCGGCTGGAACCGGCCGAGGGCGGCACCCTGATCGGGTTCACCGCCGGGGCCACCGCCGACGGCCGGGCCGCCGGCTTCGCCCCGGAGGCCACCGCCACCGCCGTCCGCCGTCTGCTGGACCGGACCGCCGCCCAGCTCACCGGCGCCGCCGCCACCCCGGGCGAACCGGCGTCCGGGACCTTGCCCCCGCACATCGAGGACGGGCCGGAGGCCGCCGGGACGGTGTTCGGCGCCGAGGTGCCGCCGCCCTCCCTGGACCCCTCCCTGGACCCCTTCCTGGAGGACGAGTTCAGCAGCGAGTTCGGCGAGCCGGCCCGGCCGCCCGCCGAGGCCGCGCACGCCCGCCGCACGATGATCGGGCGCAGCGCCGAGGAGGTGGACCACGCGCCCCCGCGCGGCCGCTACGCTCCGGTGCCCGCCCCGGAGGCCGGCGGCGCCGGCGCCGGGCTGCGCTGGCTGGCCCCGGCGGCCGCACTGGCCGTGGCCGGGGCCGTGGTCGTCGGCCGCGCGCTCCGCCGCCGCCGATAGCGGGCGGGTAGCGGGCGGGAAACCCCTACCCTCGGATCATGACTACGCAACTGAGCGCCGGCGGCGCCGAGGTGACCGTCGACCGGGAGAACGGCTGCCGGATCGACAGCCTGCGCGTCGACGGCACGGAGCTGCTGCGCCAGGGCGAGCACTACGGCTGCTTCCCGATGGTCCCCTGGTGCGGCCGGATCGAGCTGGGGCAGTTCCGCAACGGCGGGATCCGGCACCAGATGCCGGTCAACTCCCCGCCGCACGCCATCCACGGCTTCGGCCGCGAGGCGGTCTGGAAGACCGCCCGCAGCACCGGGGACACGGCCTCCTTCGTCTACGACCTGGCCGAGCCGTGGCCCTACTCCGGCCGGGTCACCCAGACCGTGGAGCTCACCGCCGACGCGCTCACCCTGGGCCTGGGCATCGAGACGTACGGGGACTCCTTCCCGGCCCAGGCCGGCTGGCACCCCTGGTTCCGCCGCAACCTCGGGCACGGCGAGGATGTCCAGGTGTCCTTCGAGCCGGCCTGGCAGGAGGAGCGCGGGGCGGACCACCTGCCGACCGGCCGCCGGATCGACCCGCTGCCCGGCCCCTGGGACGACTGCTTCGGCATGCCCTACGGGGTGGACGTCACCCTCACCTGGCCCGGGGCCCTGGAGCTGAGGATCACCAGCCGCTCCGAATGGGTGGTGGTCTACGACGAGCAGGCCGAGGCGGTGTGTGTGGAACCCCAGACCGGCCCGCCGAACGGACTGAACACCCTGCCCCGGCTGGTCACCCCGGTCGACCCGCTGGAGACCGCGACCACCTGGACCTGGCGCCGCCTCTGAGCGCGGGGACACCCCCTAAGCTGGCGGTATGAGTGACGTGCGTGGTGAGCTGCTGCAGCAGATCAAGGACAAGGCCGTGGTCCACGGCAAGGTGATTCTCTCGTCGGGTCGTGAGGCCGACTACTACATCGACCTCCGCCGGATCACCCTCGACGGTGAGGCCGCCCCGCTGGTCGGCCAGGTCATGCTGGACCTGACCCGGGACCTGGACTTCGACTGCGTCGGCGGTCTGACCCTGGGCGCCGACCCGGTGGCGACCTCCATGCTGCACGCCTCCGCCGCCCGCGGCTCCCGGCTGGACGCCTTCGTGGTCCGCAAGGCGCAGAAGGCGCACGGGATGCAGCGCCGGATCGAGGGCACCGACGTGAAGGGCCGCCGCTGCCTGGTGGTGGAGGACACCTCCACCACCGGCGGATCCCCGCTGACCGCCGTCGAGGCGGTCCGCGAGGCCGGCGGCGAGGTCGTGGCCGTGGCCACCATCGTGGACCGGGGTGCGGCCGGTGCCATCGCCGAGGCGGGACTGGAGTACCTCACCGGTTACCGGCTGGAAGACCTCGGTCTGTCCTGACCTCGCTGGGCCCCCGGGGTGCCGGAGAACTGGTGACTTAGGTCCCCGGCATCCCCGGAACCTGCCGTGACCTGGTGTTTTGTCAGGGGGTGGCGAGTTTCCGGAGCGTTTCACGTGAAACGCTCCGTCGCCGTGGGGTGGAGTGTGCGCCGGAGTCTGGAAAGATGGGCCCGACGATGACGTCGCCCCCAGGTCAGGGCCAGTAATCAGCACACTCCCCGCACATCCAAGGAGCGGACAGATGCCCATCGCAACCCCCGAGGTCTACAACGAGATGCTCGACCGGGCGAAGGCAGGCAAGTTCGCCTACCCGGCCATCAATGTGACCTCGACCCAGACCCTGCACGCTGCACTGCGCGGCTTCGCGGAGGCCGAGAGCGACGGCATCATCCAGATCTCCACCGGTGGTGCGGAGTTCCTGGGTGGCCAGTACAACAAGGACATGGTCACCGGCGCGGTCGCCCTGGCGGAGTTCGCGCACATCGTGGCCGCCAAGTACGACATCACCGTCGCGCTGCACACGGACCACTGCCCGAAGGACAAGCTGGACGGCTACGTCCGTCCGCTGCTGGAGGTCTCCGCCGAGCGCGTGGCCCGTGGTCTGAACCCGCTGTTCCAGTCCCACATGTGGGACGGTTCCGCCGAGACCCTCGCGGACAACCTGGCCATCGGCCAGGAGCTGCTCGCCAAGGCCGCCGCCGCCAAGATCATCCTTGAGGTCGAGATCACCCCGACCGGTGGCGAGGAGGACGGCGTCACCCACGAGATCAACGACGAGCTGTACACCACCGTGGACGACGCGATCCGCACCGCCGAGGCCCTGGGCCTGGGCGAGAAGGGCCGCTACCTGCTCGCCGCCTCCTTCGGCAACGTGCACGGCGTCTACAAGCCCGGCAACGTGGTGCTCCGTCCCGAGCTGCTGAAGGACCTCCAGCAGGGCGTGGGCGAGAAGTACGGCAAGTCCTCCCCGTTCGACTTCGTCTTCCACGGCGGTTCCGGCTCCACCGAGCAGGAGATCGCCACCGCGCTGGAGAACGGCGTCGTGAAGATGAACCTCGACACCGACACCCAGTACGCCTTCACCCGGCCGGTCGCGGACCACATGTTCCGCAACTACGACGGTGTCCTGAAGGTCGACGGCGAGGTCGGCAAGAAGTCCACCTACGACCCGCGCACCTGGGGCAAGCTGGCCGAGGCGGGCATGGCCCACCGGGTCACCGAGGCCTGCGCCAACCTGCGTTCCACCGGCACCAAGCTGAAGTAGTCCCGCTCCGGCCGGACTTCGGCCGGCTGCCGCGGTCATGAGAGAGGGCCCTGGCCCGCCTGTCCCCCGACGGGCGGGGCAGGGCCCTTTCCGTAGTGAAACATACTTGCGGGTCCGGAACCACGCGGATCCGGGCCGCCCGCCGCCGCCCGGGGCCGGAACCCGCCCTGCGCGCAGCCGTTTTGGGCCCGGTTGCCCCGGGCCGACCCCCAGGATCGCGCCGTACCCGCTCGGCGACGACTGCCACGGCGTACCCGTGGGTACGTTTCCCGTCCGGGTGTGACCGGGCCACCCACCCCCGAGTGCGCGGGGTTCCGACGAGCGGCCCCGGGTCCGGCGCCGCCGCGCGGGTGTGAAATCGTACCCGCGGGTATGCGACCGGGGCTTCGAGAGGGACTTGGCGGCAGATGACGACAACGGAACGACCACAGGCCAAGCAGGACCGTGCCGTACGCACCCGGCAGGCGATCCTGGAGGCGGCGGCGGTGGTCTTCGAGGACTACGGCTACGAGGCGGCGAAGCTCTCGGACATCGTCCGGCTGGCGAAGGTCACCAAGGGCGCGCTGTACTTCCACTTCGACTCCAAGGAGGACCTGGCGCAGGCCGTGATCGAGGCGCAGGTGACCATGGCGCCCGTCTACCTGCCCCAGGAGTTCCGGGTCCAGGAGTTCGTGGACATCGGCATGATCTTCGCGCACCGGCTCCGGCACGACGTCCTGATCCGCGGCAGCGCCCGGCTCACCCTGGAGCACACCGGCCGCGGCCCGGACCGGGCGGCGCCGTACCAGGGCTGGATCGACCTGCACGCCGGACTGATGGCGGAGGCCAGGATCCGCGGGGAGCTGCTCGCGCATGTGGACCCGGCGGCCCCGGCCCGGCTGATCGTCGGCGCCTTCGCCGGACTCAACGCCATGTCGCAGGTGCTCGGGCTCGACCTCGACCGGGAGGTGTCGGCGCTCTACACGGGTCTGCTGCCCAGCCTGGTGGTGCCTGCCGTGGCGATCCGGCTGGACACCGAGCCGGGCCGGGGGGCCCGCGCCCTGCACGGCCGGGAGCGGAGCGGTCCCTGTGCCTGTGCCCGCCGGGGTCTGGGCGGGCCCGTCCCCCCGGTGTGAGACCGCCGTGTGACGGCTGTGACTTGGGGGTCCTTGGGTATGTTCCTTGAAAAAAGATAGCGGTATTATTTTTTGGGCAGGGGGGCGTGGCGCTCCGGCCGTGGTGTTCCGTCATGTTCCGGGGAGGGTCGAGGACGTGGATGAGCTCGGGGGGATCCATGCCGCGGCCCGGCGCCTGCGAGGCGCGCCGAGGCCGTGGAGGGGGCCGGCCTTCGACGGGCATCCGGCCGGCCCCCGGCCCGTCCGCCGGACCGCGGACGGGAGGGCCGGGGCGGCCTGACCCGCGGCCCCGGCCCGACGGAGGTGTCCGTCACAACAGTCCTGGCGGACAAGCCAGTTCGGCGGATACTTTTCTAGGCGAGATGAGGGGCGTGCGGTATGGCAAGCGTCGCGGGCGACTCGGGGTGGGGGGTCCATGGCCCCGTCCGCCGGGGCGAGGGATGGGACGAATGGCTAGAAAGACGCCTCTGATCGCGGTGGTGCACCGGGGCCCCCAGGGCCAGGCCTCCCCGCAGGCCTTCGCGGTCCGCGACGGCGTGGCCGAAACCGGTGTGCGCAGTGTGCTGATCGGCGCCGAGAACCCCGGCGAGATCCAGTGGGCCCTGCTGGCCACCGCCGGCGGCTACGTATGGGGGGCGCCGCTGCCCGAGGAGTCCGCCGGCCCGCGCGGCTGCTGGGCCGGGAAACCGGCCGGGGTGTTCGAGGACCGGCCGGCGCGGGCCGCGCTGATGACCTGCCCCGCCGAGGACCCGTACGACCGGCAGCGCCGGCTGGAGTCCTTCGTCCGCAGGCTGGGGATGCGCCGGATGGCGCCCGAGGTGCTGCCCCGCTGGTATTCGGTCTGCGACACCCAGTCCGCGCTGGACGCGGTGCGCCAGCTCGGTGCCCAGGTGGCCCGCGCCGTCTGGGCCGAAGCCGCCGAACCGGCCGGCTGCTGACGGGTGTCCGGGGGGCCCGCGGGCGGGCCGGAAGATCGCTTGACCGGGGCAGGACAGGACCCTAGGTTCGCACCGGGGGGAGCCGGGACCATGGAACGGGCGGGGTGCGGGAGCGCATGAGTACGTCGAGGGGGCCGGGGGGCCTCCCCTTACCGCCCGGACCCGATCTGTCCCGGGTGCTGCTCGCCGAGCGCGAGGCCACCCTGGCCGCGCTGGTCGACACCGTCCACGACCTGGTCACCCCCTGGGAGCCCGAACCGGACCGGCTGCTCCGGGGAACCGCCCGCCGGATCCGCCGACTGCTCGGCCTGGACCTGGTGCTGGTGGTCTGCGACCGCCCCGACGGCGGCGGCTGGATCCGCGCCGCCGACGGCGAGGCCGTCCCGCACCACCTCGGCCTGGAGCTCGGCCCCGCCCCGGCGGGCGGGCTCGGCGCCCTGGCACACCGGCGCGGCGGGCCCGTCTGGACCGCCGACCACACGGCGGAACCCTGCACCGCGCCACCGCGCACGCCCTCGGCCGCCGTCCCGCCGGGCGCCCGACCGGCCGCGCGGCCGGCCGCCCGGATCGACCAGGTGCTCCGGGCCGAGGCCGCGCACGCCGTGGTCGCCGCCCCGCTGCGCCACGGGGACACCGCCCTCGGCACCCTCTACGGAGCCGTCCGCACCGCCCGCCGCTTCAGCCCCGACGACCTCGCCGCGCTGCTGCCGCTCGCCGAGCTGACCGCCGTCGCCGTGGACCGCACCGACCGGCTGCGGCGCGGCCGGGAGGAGGCCGCCGAGCTGGCCCGCCTCGGGTCCGCCACCGCCGGGGCCCTCACCCGGGTCCGCGACCTGTGGGACTGCCACGCCCGGATGGCCCGGCTGGTCCTCGACGGAGCCGGGCTCGCGGCCGTCGCCCGCGCCGCCGGGGAGGCCCTGGACGGGATCGTGCAGGTCAGGGACCCGGGCGGCCGGCCGCTCACCGAACCCGACGGGCTGCCCGGGCTCGACGAGCAGGCGGTCGCCGCCGCCGCGCTCCGCGCGCACACCGGCGCCCGGCCGGTGGAACTGCCCGGGAACGTCTGGGTGGCGGCGCTGACGGCCGGCGCCGAGAACCTCGGGGTGCTGGTGCTGCGGGCCGCCGCACCGCTCACCGGGGAGGAGCTGCGGCTGCTGCGGATGGCCGCCGTGTCCCTGGCCTCGCTGACCCTGGTCCAGCGCGGCACGGCCGCGGCCGAGGGCGGCCCGGTCCGCGAGGAACTCCTCCAGGAACTCCTGGCGCCCTCCCCCTACGGCGGGCCCGCCGACCCGCGCATGCTGGACCGGATCCGCCGGCTCGGCGTCGACCCGGCCGCCCCGCACCTGGTCGTGGTGGCCCGCCCGGAAGGCGGCGAACTGGGCAAGGCGGCGGCCTGGGCCGCCTCCTACGCCTACCGCACCGGCGGCCTCCAGGCCGTCCGGCAGGGCCGGATCGTCCTGCTGCTGCCCGGCACGGACGCCTCGGCGGCCGCCCACGAGGTCTCCGAGGAACTGTCCCCGCTGCTCGGCCACCCGGTCTCCGCCGGAGCCGCCGGCCCGGCCCGCGGGGTCGCCGAGGTGGCCCGGGTGTACGAGGAGGCCGGACGCTGCCTGGACGCCGTGACCGCACTGGACGGGACGGGCGGCGCGGCCGCCCTCAGCGACCTCGGGTTCCTCGGGCTGCTGCTCTCCGCCGACCACGACGTGGACGCCTTCATCCGCTCGGCCATCGGGGCCGTACTGGACTACGACGAGACCCGGGCGACCGAGCTGGCCCGGACCCTGGAGGCCTACTTCCAGGCCGGCGGCAGCCCCATGCACTCCGCCGAGGCGCTGCACGTCCACGCCAACACGGTGTCCCGGCGACTGGAACGGATCACCGACCTGCTCGGCGACGGCTGGCAGAAGCCCGGCCGCGCCCTGGAGATCCGGATGGCCCTGCGGCTCCACCGCACCCGCGAGGTGCTCCGGCAGAGCCGCGGGGACCGGCCGGTCCGCTGAACGGGGGTCAGGCGCGCGACCGGGCGCAGGAGGACCCTGCCGGGGTCAGTGGAACGCGACCGGGGTCAGTGGAACTCGGCCAGGGTCAGTGCGGCGTGCGCCACCGAGGCCATCGTCACGTGCCGGTGCCAGCCGGGCAGCGAGCGGCCGGAGAAGTCCCGCAGCCCGACCTCCTGCACGGAGTGCCGGGAGGCCGCCGAGACCCGCCGGGCCTGCTTGGTCATCCGCAGCAGCACGGCCGGCGCGGGCCGCAGCAGATCGGTGATCCACAGCTCGGTGGGCGGGTGGTTCGGGTCGGTCCACTCGCCCACCAGCCGCAGGTGCCGCCGCCGCTCCGGCGAGGGGTCCGGCATCATCACCCGCACCGAGGACACCCAGGAGGTCCGCCGCACCCCCGGCCGGAGCGGGTCGGTCCACTCCACCGGGCTGCGCAGCGCCCGGACGTGCCGCAGCACGTCCTGCGCGGCCACCGTCACCGCACCCTGGCTGGGCAGCGCGGGATCGGTCACCAGCAGCCGGGTCGCGGGCGAGATCCGGGCCAGCACCGGCAGACCGACCTGGGCGAACCGGTGCATGGCGGGCCGGCTGGCGATCCCGCGGATGTCGAGCAGCACCGGGCGGGGCGACAGCCCCGTCTGGAGCACGTTCTCCAGCGCGGCCGTCACCGCGCACTCCTCGTAACTGCGGTCCGCGGCCAGCGGGTCGGGGCAACCGGGGGTCCCGGGCCGGCCGCCGCCCTCCCGCGGCAGGTACAGCCGCCAGGCCACCGGGGTGGCCAGCTCCACCGAGGAGAACCACACCCCGAAGGCCTGCTGGCCCCGGAACATCCGCCCGTGGTGCGGATCGAACCGGTGGCCCGCCCCCACCGACTGCTCCCCGCCCCGGGGGATGGACATCGGCTGCGCCACCCAGGTGGTGGCCGGGGAGAGCTGGTCGAGGTGGTGGGCCAGGGCGCTGCGGATCGGCTGCCACTCCCAGGTGGAGTCCGAGATGAAGTGGTGCAGGCTCTGCTCCGCGCCCACCCCGCCGGTCTGCGCCGCAATGTTGCGGATCGACTTCCGGCCGGGCGCGGCGAGCAGCCCGAACACGTACTGGCGGCCCTTCTCGCGCTGGTCGCGCCGTCTCAGTGAGCCGAAGACCGCGGAGCACAGCTCCTCGGCCACCTCGTGCACGGGATCTCGGCGCCCGGCCCGCGGCCGGTGTACCAGGACGTTCTCGGCGGTCAGCGTGCTCACGTGTCTCCCCCTTGTTCGACTGCCCTTCCACCGTGGTGGGGAGGGGTGGGGGGAGGGGAGGTGTGCCAGGCACACACCTGGCGGCCCCGGTGGTGGGGAACCCACACCTGGGATTGCCCGCCGATTCCGGCGGTACCGCCGTGACCAGCGGGTTTCCGGCCACCGGGGCGGGAACCGGAGGGGTGGGCGGACCCTGCCCGGCGGTGCTCCGACCGGTGGCCGGCCAACCGCCGGGCATGTCGCGGGCTCCGGCCGCCCCGTGGCGGGGCGGCGGCCCGGGGGCTCAGACGAGGGCCGCGTACGCCTCTTCGCTGCTGTCCTTGAGGAACTGGCCGCAGCGCTCGGCCTCCTCGGTCTCGCCGATCGCACCGGCCGCCCGGGCCAGCGCCGCCAGGCAGCGCAGGAAGCCGCGGTTCGCCTGGTGCTCCCACGGGATCGGGCCGTGGCCCTTCCAGCCGGCCCGGCGCAGGGCGTCCAGGCCGCGGTGGTAGCCGGTACGGGCGTAGGCGTAGGACTCCACGACGCGGCCGCCCTCGAAGGCCTCGTCGGCCAGCAGGGCCCAGGCGAGGGAGAAGGTGGGGAACGCGGCCGCGACCTCGGCCGGGCTCTTGGACTCCGTGTCGAGCAGCCGGACGGCGTCCTCGTTCTCCTGCAGATAGGTGGGGTTCGGACCGCCGAGAAGGTTCTGGTGAATGCTCATGCGCGAAGTCTGCCAGCAGTGCGCGGGCGGGGGCCGGGGCCGGGCCCGGCGGCGGTGGCGGTGCCGGCAGTGGCGGTGCTCACACCACCCGTGCTCCGGTGGCCGGGCTTATGATGCGGGCAGGGGACCGGGGCTCCACTTTTCCCAGCAGGAAGGAGCGGACCGCTACCCGGAAGTTCGTGTCGAGGAGACAGCGATGTCGCACACCCTTGATGCCTCCGGAGCGAGCGGTTCGGACACCCCGAACCTCGACTTCGCGGGCACCACCCCCTACGAGGACTATGTCCAGGCGGACGTCCTCACCCATCTCCAGCAGCTCCGGTCGGACGACCCGGGCGAGATGGTCTTCCTGGTCACGACCCAGGTCATGGAGCTGTGGTTCACCGTGATCGTCCACGAGTGGGAGACCGCGGCCCGCGCCCTGGGCGAGGACCGGATCGAGGTCGCGCTGGACGCGCTGAAACGATCCACCTATGAGCTGGAGTCGCTGAACGCCTCCTGGCGCCCGCTGGCCCAGCTCACCCCCGGACAGTTCAACGCCTACCGCGCCGCCCTGGGCGAGGGTTCCGGATTCCAGTCCGCGATGTACCGCCGCATGGAGTTCCTGCTCGGCGAGAAGTCCGCGTCCATGCTGGTGCCGCACCGCGGCGCCCCCCGGGTCCACGCGGAGCTGGAGAAGGCCCTCCAGGAACCCAGCCTCTACGACGAGGTGCTGCGCCTGCTGGCCCGCCGCGGCCACGCCGTCCCCGAGACGGTCCTGCACCGCGACCTGTCCCAGCGGTACGAGCCCTCGCCCGAGGTGGAGGCCGTCTGGACCGCCCTCTACGCGACCGACGACCGGCACGGCGACGAACTGGTCCGGCTCGGCGAGGCCCTCACCGACGTGGCCGAACTGGTCTGGCGCTGGCGCAACGACCACCTGGTCGCCACCCGCCGCGCGATGGGCGCCAAGACCGGCACCGGCGGCTCCGCCGGGGTGGCCTGGCTGGAGAAGCGCGCCACCAAGAACGTCTTCCCCGAGCTGTGGACGGCGCGCAGCCATGTCTGAGACCCCGCTGACGGCCGAGTCCGGGACCCCTCTGCCCGAGACCCCGCTCTCCATACGCGCCGCGTCCCTGGACGCCGAAGACGAACTGGCCAAGCACCGCGACCGGTTCACCCTCCCGCCCGGCCTGGTCTATCTGGACGGCAACTCCCTCGGCGCCCTCCCGGCGGCCGTCCCCGGCCGGGTCGCGGACGTGATCGCGCACGAATGGGGCGAGCTGCTGATCCGCTCCTGGGACGAGAGCGGCTGGTGGACCGCCCCCGAGCGGATCGGCGACCGGATCGCCCCGCTGGTCGGTGCCGCGCCGGGCCGGATCGTGGTCGGCGACTCGACCAGCGTCAACCTCTTCAAGGCGGTGGTGGCGGCCGCCCGGCTGACCGCCGGATCCACCACCGGCCGGGACGAACTCCTGGTCGACTCCACCACCTTCCCCTCCGACGGCTACATCGCCGCCTCGGCGGCGCGGATGACCGGGCTGAAGCTCGTCCCGGTGGAACCGGCGGCCGTGCCCGACGCGCTGAGCCCGCGCACCGCCGCCGTCCTCCTCAACCACGTGGACTACCGCACCGGCCGGCTGCACGACCTGCCCGGACTCACCTCGGCGATCCGCTCGGCGGGCGCGCTGTCCATCTGGGACCTCTGCCACAGCGCGGGCGCGCTGCCGGTGGACCTGGAGGCGAACGCGGTGGACCTGGCGGTCGGCTGCACCTACAAGTACCTGAACGGCGGCCCCGGTTCGCCCGCCTACCTGTACGTGGCCGAACGCCACCAGGCGGGCTTCGACTCCCCGCTGCCCGGCTGGACCTCGCACGCCGACCCGTTCGGCATGACCCCCGAGTACACCCCCGGGGACGGCCCCCGCCGGGGCCGGGTCGGCACCCCGGACATCCTGTCGATGCTGGCCCTGGAAGCCGCCCTGGACGTCTGGGCGGACGTCTCGGTGGAAGCGGTCCGGCGCAAGTCCCTGGCCCTGACCGACTTCTTCCTGGAGTGCGTCGCGGAGTACGTGCCGGCCGGCCGGGTCGAGTCCGCCACCCCGGCCGCCCACGCCGAGCGCGGCAGCCAGGTCTCGCTGCGCACCGAGAACGCGTCCGGGATCATGCGCGAACTGATCGCGCGCGGGGTGGTGGGGGACTTCCGGGCGCCGGACGTGCTCCGTTTCGGGTTCACCCCGCTCTACGTCGGATTCGCCGACGCGGAACGCGCGGCCCGCACCCTGGGTCACATCTACGGGTGATGATCGCGCCCGGCCCGGTCCGGGCCAGGCGGAACGTCACACCAAGGGCGCGGGAGGAGCTCCGGCTCCCCCGCGCCCGCGGCCTTCCGGCCCGCCCGGTGCCCGCGCCGCCCCGGCCGGAGCCGAAGGCCGGGCCGCGGACTGGTACCGTCCCGCTGCCCGGAACACCTGTCCCGGCGGTCCCGCCCGCCCCTGCTGTCCCCGCATACCGAGAGGTGTCGAGAGCCGATGACGGACCCCGCCCCGGAACGGGACGCCGCCGAGGAAGCTTCGGCCTTCTCCCACCCGGCGGTGGCCCCCGACGCGACCGCCCGCTACGGCGAACACCCCGACCAGATCGTCGACTTCTACGCCCCGCGCACCGGCACCGGCCCCGCGCCCCTGGTGGTCGCCCTGCACGGCGGGGCCTGGCGCGCCCCCTACGACCGCCGCCACCTCACCCCGTTCGCCGACTTCCTGGCCCGGCGGGGTTTCGCGGTGGCCAACGTGGAGTACCGGCGCGGTGCCGCCCTCCCGCACCAGGGCGGGTCCGGTCCGGTCGCCGGCCGCTGGCCGGACACCTTCGACGACGTGGCCGCCGCCCTCGACGCCCTGCCCCGGCTGGCGGCCGGGGCCTGCCCGCGGGCCGACCTGCGCCGCACGGTGTTGACCGGCCACTCGGCCGGCGGTCAGCTGGCCCTCTGGGCCGCCGCCCGGCACGTCCTGCCCGCGGACTCCCCGTGGCGGCTGCCCGCCCCGCCCGCGTTGCGCGGGGTGGTCGCCCTGGCCCCCATCGCGGACTTCGCGGCGGCCGAGCGGCTGGAGGTCTGCGGCGGCGCCTGCGGCCAGCTGCTCGGCGGCCCCGAGCACTTCGCGGACCGTCTGCCGCACGCCGACCCGGCGGCCCTGCTGCCCACCGGCATCGCCACGGCCGTGGTCCACGGCCGGGCCGACCTCGTCGTCCCGGCGGCCGTCGCCGAGGCCTATGTGGAGGCCGCCGCCGGGGCGGGCGAGACGGTCGGCCTCACCCTGCTGTCCGAGGTCGGCCACTTCCCGCTGATCGACCCGGCGGCGGACGCCTGCGCGGTGGTCGCCGAGGAGATCGCCCAGCTGGCCTGGTAGCGGCACGGCGGAGGGGCGGACCCGGCAACCGCGCCGGGCCCGCCCCTCCGAGCCGTACGTCCTACAGGAACGAGTTGATCTCGATGGTCTCGGTGCGGCCGGGGCCCACGCCGATGGCGGAGATCGGGGCGCCGGACATCTCCTCCAGCGCCTTCACGTACGCCTGCGCGTTCTTCGGCAGCTCCGCGAAGGTCTTGGCCTTGGTGATGTCCTCGGACCAGCCCGGCAGCATTTCGTAGATCGGCTTCGCGTGGTGGAAGTCGGACTGCGAGTAGGGCAGCTCCTCGACCCGCTTGCCGTCGATCTCGTACGCCACGCACACCGGGATCTGCTCCCAGCCGGTCAGCACGTCCAGCTTGGTGAGGAAGAAGTCGGTGAGGCCGTTGACGCGGGTGGCGTAGCGCGCGATCGGCGCGTCGAACCAGCCGCAGCGGCGGTCGCGGCCGGTGGTGACACCGCGCTCGCCGCCGATGCGGCGCAGGTCCTCGCCGTCCTTGTCGAACAGCTCGGTCGGGAACGGTCCCGCGCCCACCCGGGTGGTGTAGGCCTTCAGGATGCCGATCACCCGGCTGATCTTGGTCGGGCCGACGCCGGTACCGGTGCAGGCACCGCCCGCGGTCGGGTTCGACGAGGTCACGAAGGGGTACGTGCCGTGGTCCACGTCGAGCAGGGTGCCCTGGCCGCCCTCGAAGAGCACGACCTTGTCCTCGTCCAGCGCGTTGTTGAGGATCAGGGTGGTGTCCGCCACGTACGGCTTGATCTGCTCCGCGTACTGGAGCATCTCCTCCACGATCGCCGCCGACTCGATGGCGCGGCGGTTGTAGAGCTTGGCGAGCAGCTGGTTCTTGCCCTCCAGGGCCGCCTCGACCTTCTGGGTGAGGATCGACTCGTCGTAGAGGTCCTGGACCCGGATGCCCACGCGGTTGATCTTGTCCGCGTAGGTCGGGCCGATGCCGCGGCCGGTGGTGCCGATCTTCCGCTTGCCGAGGAAGCGCTCGCCGACCTTGTCCAGGGTGACGTTGTACGGCGTGATCAGGTGCGCGTTACCGCTGATGAGCAGCTTGGAGGTGTCGATCCCGCGCTCGTTGAGGCCGCGCAGCTCCGAGAGCAGGACGGCCGGGTCGACCACGACACCGTTGCCGATGACCGGGGTGCATCCGGGGGAGAGGATGCCGGAAGGGAGGAGGTGCAGTGCGTACTTCTGGTCGCCGACGACGACCGTGTGGCCGGCGTTGTTGCCACCCTGGTAGCGCACTACATAATCAACGGATCCACCGAGCAGGTCGGTGGCCTTTCCCTTGCCCTCGTCACCCCACTGAGCTCCGAGCAGCACAAGAGCGGGCACAGGCGTACACCTCTTCCGGATGGGGCATGTCCAAGGTCAGGGGGCGTACGACGATGTACACCGCAGGCTGAGCCGTCGGACCGGGTGCCCCGGAATAGACGAAGGCCCTGGCGCAATAGCGCAAGGGCCTCTTGCACAAAGATGCTACCCGAGGAAGGACCGAGGTGTCGGCTCCAGAGCCCACCATCAGCGAGACGGGCGCGCCGGCAGGCGCCCTGCTCGTGCTCGTAGACCCGGTCGCCCGCCGCCTCGACGGCGAGTCCGTGCGGATCGCGAAGGACGTGCTGAGCGCGGGAGCGGCGGCCAAGATCTGCCTTCCCGAGAGTTTCGAGGAGTTCGCCCGGGCCCTGGCCCGGCGCGGCCACCGGCGGCCGGTGGTCGTCGGGGACGACCGGGCGCTGGTCCGGACGGTGGCCCTGCTGCACCGGGAGCGGGCCCTCGCGGCGGCCGGGGCGCTGTCCCTGGTGCCGGTGGGTCCGGCGGCGGCCCATCCGCTGGCGCACGCGCTGGGCGTCCCCACGGACACGGTGGCCGCCGCGCGGGTGGCGTTGGACGGCGCGGTGCGCACGTACGACCTGCTGGTGGACGACAGCGACGGGGTGGTGCTGGGCGGGCTGCGGATCCCGCCGGTGCGGCCGGTGGCCGCCCGCTCGGTGTGGAGCGCCTGCCGGTCCCTGGTGCGCACGCTGGGCCGGCCGGGGGCCGAGACCGGCCCGGCCGCCGGGTCCGGGCCGGGGACCGGTCCGCTGGTGGTGGCCGGGGTGCCCTACCGGCTGCGGGTGGAGGCGGACGGAGAGCTGCTGACGGACGTGGACCGGCCGGTGCGGGACCTGAGCCTGGCCGCGGTGAGGGGTCCCGCCGTGGACGGTCCGGACGGGACGGTGGAGGTCAGCGTGCTGCTGGACGACGAGGAGGGGCCGGTGACCGCGTTCGCCCGCTCGGTGACGGTCTCGGGGGCGGACTTCCGCTACCGGGCCGACCACGCGGTGACCGGGCCGGTGCGCCGCCGGACCTGGACCGTGCGGCCGGCGGCCTGGGGACTGACGGTGCCCCGAGACCCCTCCTGACCCCGGCCTCCTGCCCGACCGCGCCCGACCGACCGCGCCCGACCGACCCCGCCCGACCGACCCCGCCCGGTCAGCAGGCGACCCGCAGCTCCCGCAGGCCCCGGATCACGTACCCGTCCTGCCAGCGCGGCTCTTCCAGCAGCCGCAGCGGCGGGGTGCCCGGGTCGAGGAAGGCCCCGAAGGAGGCCGTCAGCTCCAGCCGGGCCAGCGGGGCGCCCAGGCAGTAGTGGATGCCGGCGCCGAAGGACAGGTGCGGGTTGTCCCGCCGGGAGAGGTCCAGGGCGTCGGGGTCCTCGAAGCGGGCCGGGTCCCGGTTGGCGGACCCGAAGAGCAGGGCCACCTCGGCGCCGCGCGGGATGACGGTGTCACCGACGGTGACCTCGTCGAGCACCCAGCGTTCGAACATCTGGAGCGGAGTGTCGTAGCGCATCAGTTCGTCCACAGCTGTGGACAGCGTCCCGGCCGGCCGCTCCCGCAGGGCCCGCAGCTGCTCCGGGTTCCGGAACAGCGCCCACCAGCCGTTCACCGTGGTGTTCACGGTGGCCTCGTGTCCGGCGTTCAGCAGCAGCACGCAGGTGGACACCATCTCCTGCTCGCTGAGCCGGCCCTCCTCGTCATGGGCGGCGATCAGCGCCGACACCAGGTCCTCGCCGGGCCGCCCCCGCCGTTCGGCGATCAGCGCGCGCAGATAGCCGCCGAACTCCTCGCAGGCGGTGACCGCCCGCCGGGCCGTCTCCTCGTCCGGCCGCAGCTCGAACATCCCGCAGATCGCCGCCGACCAGGGCCTCAGCAGACCCCGGTCCGCCTCCGGCACCCCGAGCAGCTCGGCGATCACCGCCACCGGCAGCGGTTCGGCGACCTCCGTCAGCAGGTCCCCGCCGCCGGCCGCGGTGAAGGCGGAGACCAGCTCGCGGGCCAGCCGGTGCACGGTGGGGGCCAGCCGCTCCACCGTCCTCGGGGTGAACGCCTTGGACACCAGCCGCCTGACCCGCGCGTGCGCGGGGTCCTCCAGGTCCAGCAGCCCGTTCCCGTTCATCACGTGGAAGGGCTCGTGCCCGGCCGGCGGCGGGGTCCGCCCGAACTCCTCGTGGGTGAAGCGGTGCAGATAGGTCCGGCCGAGCCGGCGGTCCCGCAGCAGCGCGCTCACATCGGCGTGGTGCGGCACCAGCCACTGCCCGGTCGGCTCCCACCACAGGGCCCTGCCGCGGGTCCGCAGCTCCCGGTAGGCCGGATACGGATCGGCGACGAAGCCGGGGTCCCACGGATCGAAGTCCATCCCCGCAGGGTAGGGGGTCGCCGTTGCCCGCCGGGGGCGGCTCAGGCGGGGGTGACCAGCCGTGCCTCGTACGCGAACACGGCGGCCTGGGTGCGGTCCCGCAGGCCCAGCTTCACCAGGACCCTGCTGACGTGCGTCTTGATGGTGGACTCGGCGACCACCAGCCGGTCGGCGATCTCCGCGTTCGACAGGCCCTGCGCGATCAGCACCAGCACCTCCGTCTCCCGCTCGGTCAGCTCGCCGACCAGGGCCCCGGTCGGCCGCCCGGGGAGCCGGGGCGCCTCCGAGAGCCGGGAGAACTCCGACAGCAGCCGCCGGGTCACCGAGGGCGCCAGCAGGGCCTCGCCGGCCGCGACCACCCGCACCCCGTCGGCGAGCTGCCGGGCCGAGGCGTCCTTCAGCAGGAACCCGGAGGCCCCGGCCCGCAGCGCCTGGTACACGTACTCGTCGAGGTCGAAGGTGGTCAGCACCAGCACCTTCGCGCCGGCGTCCGCCGCCACGATCTCCCGGGTGGCTTCCAGCCCGTTCATCACCGGCATCCGGATGTCCATCAGGACCACGTCCGGGCGGAGCTCCGCCACCTTGGCGACGGCCTCCCGCCCGTCGACGGCCTCACCGGCCACCTCGATGCCGTCCATGGCGTTCAGCAGGACCGAGAAGCCCTCCCGCACCATCATCTGGTCGTCCACGATCAGCACCCTGATGGTCATGCCGCCGCCTCCGCGGCCGGAAGCCGCACCGGGACGAAGGCGGCCACCTCGTACCCGCCGTCGGCGGTCCGGCCGGCGGTCATCTCCCCCTCCAGCATGGCCACCCGCTCCCGCATCCCGGTGATCCCGTGCCCGGCGCCCGGCGAGGGCCGCACGGCCGACGGATCGGACCCGGGACCGTTGACCACCCGCAGACCGAGTCCGCCCAGCACATAGCTGACCTCCACCGAGGCCCGCGCGCCCGGCGCGTGCCGCAGGGTGTTGCTCAGGGCCTCCTGGATGATCCGGTAGGCCGACAGCTCCACGCCCTGCGGCAGCTCCCGCACCGATCCGGTGATCGTCTTCTCGACCTCCAGCCCGGCGGCCCGCACGTTGTCCAGCAGCCCGTCGAGGACGGCCAGGGTGGGCTGCGGGGCGTCCGGGGCCTCGTAGTCCGCGGACCGTACGACACCGAGCACCCGGCGCAGCTCGGTCAGCGCCGCCACCGCGTTCTCCCGGATGGTGGCGAACGCGGCCTCCAGCTCCGGCGGCGGGTTCTTCACCCGGTACGGAGCCGCCTCGGCCTGGATGGCGACCACCGACATGTGGTGGGCGACCACGTCGTGGAGCTCCCGGGCGATGGTGGTGCGCTCTTCGAGCAGGGTCCGCCGGTCCCGCTCCACCGCGGTGACCTCCTGCTGCGCGGTGACCTGCTCCACGGCGGACACCCGGACGTGCCGGACGGCGACGACCAGCAGGGCCAGCGCCGAGGTGAAGGCCATCGGCCCGAGGTTCAGGGGCTGACCGGAGCCGAACAGGCCGATCATCGAGAAGCCCAGGAACACCGTCACCAGCCACATCCAGGCGGCGACCCGGGGGCCGGTCCGGGCGGCCACCACCACCAGCACCGCCAGATAGGCGGCGAAGGAGCTCGGCGACCAGGGCCAGGTCATCCCCCAGGGGTCCAGCACGGCCAGCACACCGGTGGTCAGCACCGCGGTCCAGAACGCCCCGACCGGCCGCACCAGGGTCATCAGCACCGGGGCGGCCGCGATCAGGCCGATGATCAGGGACTTGTTGAGGGGGCCGTAGCTCCGGTTGGTGCCCAGTGCGAGCAGCAGCACGAACGCGGCCGTCCCCACCACCAGCGCGTGCGGGGCGTAGGCCAACCGGCCCCGGAACCGCTCGGGCAGTCGGCCCAGCAGCGGTCCCCGAGCCTGTATGGGGGGCAGCGGGCGGTAGTCGAAGGCGCCGGTGAACAGGTCACGGCGGAGTTGCCGGAACAGGCCGGTGGCCAGGTCGAACTCGGGGGTCCGGGGCTTCTCCCCGGTCGCGGTCTCGGTCACGTCCCCGACGGTATGCGGTGCGCGGGGTGCCGTGCGTCGCCGCTGATGGGGATCTTTCCGGGTCCGTCTCAAGGAGGACGGGCACCCCGGAACGGGGACCCGGCGGAGTCGGCGGCGGTGCGTCGGCGGTGGTGGGTCAGCGGTGGTAGGTGAGCGGTGCCGTCTGGCCGCCGACGAGTTCGCGGACCAGGGTGCCGTCCCCGGGGACGGTGATCCGGCTCCACCGGCCGGCGTCGCAGGAGGCGGTGGGACCGTACGAGACGGTGGACGGGCTGAGTTCCAGCGGCGGGCCGGCCGACTGGAGGGTGGCGGTCCAGCCGCACTCGTAGGCGGGGGCGCGGACGGTCAGGGTCATCACCGGGTCGCCGACACCGCCCTGGGCGAGGGTGAGCCGCCAGGTCTGGTCCCCGGAGCGGGCGGTCCAGACGCCGAGGTGGTCGGCGGGGACCGCGTCGGCGCCGGTGGTTCCGGTGGTTCCGGTTGTCGTTCCGGTGCCGCCGTTCGCCCCGTCGTCGGGGGTCCTGGAGGCGGGCGCGGAGAGGCTGGTGGAGGGGGACGGGGAGGCGCCGGAGCGGCCGTCCTCGCCGCTGCTCATCACGGCGTAGACGGTGGCGCCCGCGGAGACGGCCACGACGGTGGCCACCGCGACCAGGAACACGGTGGAGGCGGTGCGCGGCCGCCGCGGGGGCTCCGGCGCGGGCGGCGGCGGGGCGTGGTACGGGGGCGCCGGCGGGGCGTAGCCGGGGGCCGGGCCGTAGACCGGGGCCGGTACCGGGGCATGGGCCGGGGGCGGGACGTGGCCCGCGGGCGGTCCGTACGCGGGGTGCGCCGGGTAGCCGGGGTGCGCGGGGGGCAGGTGCGGTGGCGGGGCGACGACGGTGGGGGCGGCCAGGGTCCGGGGGTCCCGATCCGGCCGGACCTGACCGTCCGTCCGGAGCGGGTGGTCCGCCCCGTCCGTCCGGTCCGTCTGCTCCGGGGCGTGGTCGTCCTCGCGGTCCAGCAGCTGGACGGCGTGCCGGCCCAGCTGGGCGACCAGCGCGGCGGGCAGCCACGGCTCCAGGGCCCGGCCGTCGGCCACGGTGTCCTCGGCGCCCACCTCGACCAGCAGTTCGGCGGGGGTGGGCCGGGCGGCGGGGTCCTTGTCGAGGCAGCCGGCGATCAGCGGGCGCAGTTCGGCGGGGACGGCCGAGAGGTCCGGTTCGGACCCGGTGATCCGCAGCAGCAGCGGGGCCAGCCCGCCGGCGGACTCCGGGTCCCCGAAGGGCAGGGCGCCGGTGGCGGCGTACATCAGGACCGCGCCGAGACAGAACACGTCGCAGGGCGGTCCGACCTGCTCGCCGCGGACCTGCTCGGGGGCCATGAAGCCGGGGGAGCCGACGAGCTCCCCGGTCCGGGTGAGGGCCGGGGCCTCGGTCTCGCTCTGGTCCAGGGCGCGGGCGATGCCGAAGTCGATGACCCGGGGGCCGTCGATGGTCAGCAGCACGTTCGACGGCTTCAGATCGCGGTGGATCAGTCCGGCCCGGTGGATGTCCCGGAGGGCGTGGGCCAGGCCTGCGGCGAGGATCCGTACCGAACGGGTGGGCAGCGGGCCGAAGTCGCGGGCCACCACCTGGCGGAGGCTGGGGCCCGCCACATAGCCGGTGGCCAGCCAGGGGGTCTCCGCCTCGGTGTCGGCGTCGAGGACCGGGGCGGTCCATTCGCCGCCGACCCGGCGGGCGGCGGACACCTCGTGGCGGAACCGGGTGCGGAACTCCTCGCGGCGGGCCAGCTCGTGGTGGACCAGCTTCACCGCCACGGTCCGGCCGCGGTCGGACCGGGCCAGGTACACCCGGCCCATGCCGCCGGACCCGAGCCGGGACAGCAGCCGGTAGGGGCCGATGCGCTGCGGATCCCCCGGACGCAGTTGTTCCATGGCCATGTGGTCCCTCCCCCTGGGCCGTTCGACTGGCCGAGGATAGTCGGCGCTCCGGGCGCCCGCAGGGTGGGGGACGATGACGATCCTGTTCCGGTTGCCCGCGGCCCTCGTCCGAACGCGGATGCGGGCGCCGGGCCGTCGGCTGCCGGGTCAGCGGCTGCCGGGGGAGGCGGCGGGTTCCGGGGTCAGCGGCTGCCGGGGGAGGCGGCCGGGGCGCCGAGCGAGTCCATGGCGGCGGACAGGAGTTCCAGGGCGCGGACGGTCTCCTCGAAGGCGGCCGGGCCGAGTTCCCGGGCGAGCCGGTCGGCCAGCTCGGCGTGGCCCGGTCCGATCCGGTCGATGGCGGCCCGCCCGTCCGCCGTGGGGCGGAGCAGCTTCGCCCGGCGGTGCGCGGGGTTGGGGAGGTACTCGGCGAGACCGCCGTCGACCAGCAGGTCGGCCACCCGCTGCACGCTCTGCCGGGTGATGCCCATGGCGCGGGCGATCCCGGCCACCGGCAGCGGCTCGCCGAGGACCGCGCCGAGCACCTGCCAGTGCGCGGCGCTCAGCCCGGCGGGCCGGGCCAGTTCCTCGGACACCGCGAGGAACTGGCCGTTCAGCCGGAACACCCCGAGCGCCGTCCGGCTCAGCAGCTCTCCGGCGGGGCTAGGCATCGCCGGTTTCCGAGGCGGCCATCAGCACCGGGTAGGCGCTCGGGTCGGAGTCGTGGAAGAGGCGGTACCAGGCGTCCAGGACCTCCGGGCCGTAGACCCCGAGCCGGGCGAAGACCTCGCGGGCGAAGGCGACGGGCTCGGTGGGGCCCGCGGTGATCAGGTCGCCGTCGGTGACGGCGTCGGCCTCCACGTACCGGTCGGCGCCGGCGTAGCCCGTGCCGGCCAGGTAGAAGGAGATCGCGCTGGTGTGGGCGCGGGTGTCCAGCAGTCCTTCGCGGGCCAGTCCGGCGGTGGCCCCGCAGATGGCGGCGACCGGGACGCCGGCTTCGAGGAACGCGCGGGCCTTGGCGGCGAACGGGGCCAGCGAGTCGCCGGTGTCCCACAGGCTCGCGCCGGTGAGGATCAGCAGCGAGGAGTCGGCCGGGTCCAGGTCCGCCAGCTCGCCGTCGGGCTGGACGCGGATTCCGCCCATGGTGGTGACCGGCTTGTCGGCGGCCAGTGCGACCGTGCGGATCTGGTAGCCGCGCTGGGCGAGGTGGGCGGTGGTGTGCCCGGTCTCCCAGTCCGCGTACGTGTCGTACACCGCGAGGTGGACCGGCTTGTGCGAGGGGCGGTGCGAGGGGCTGCTCATGGTGCTCTCCTCCGTCGTCTGTGACAGCAGACTGTCATGATGACAGCTTACTGTCAATGGCTGCCGGCGCTCCTCGGCGGACAGACTGCCGAGGCCGGGCCGCCACCCTCATACAAGGCGCCGATATCCCCTCCCACCTGCGCACTTCTAGCCTGACCGCATGACCCCTCAGCCGCAGCCCGCCCCCGCGACCGGCGCCGCAGTCAAAGCCGCCGACCGCGCCCACGTCTTCCACTCCTGGTCCGCGCAGGAGCTCATCGATCCGCTCGCCGTCGCCGGGGCCGAGGGGTCGTACTTCTGGGACTACGAGGGCAACCGGTACCTCGACTTCTCCTCCCAGCTGGTCAACACCAACATCGGACACCAGCACCCCAAGGTGGTCGCCGCCATCCAGGAGCAGGCCGGCCGGCTCTGCACCCTGGCCCCCGGCTTCGCCGTGGACGTACGCTCCGAGGCCGCACGCCTCATCGCCGAGCGCACCCCCGGCGACCTCGACAAGATCTTCTTCACCAACGGCGGCGCCGAGGCCGTGGAGAACGCCGTCCGGATGGCCCGGCTGCACACCGGCCGCCAGAAGGTCCTGAGCACCTACCGCTCCTACCACGGCGCCACCGCCGCGGCGATCAACCTCACCGGCGACCCCCGCCGCTGGCCCTCCGACACCGCATCGGCCGGAGTGGTCCACTTCTGGGGACCCTTCCTCTACCGCTCCCCCTTCCACGCGACCACCGAGGCCGAGGAGTGCGCACGCGCCCTCGCCCACCTCGCCGACACCATCGCCTTCGAGGGCCCGCAGTCCATCGCCGCGATCATCCTGGAGACCGTCCCCGGCACCGCCGGGATCATGGTCCCGCCGGCCGGCTACCTCGCCGGGGTCCGCGAACTCTGCGACCGCCACGGCATCGTGTTCATCCTCGACGAGGTGATGGCCGGCTTCGGCCGCACCGGGCGCTGGTTCGCCGCCGAGCACTGGGACGTCACCCCCGACCTGCTGACCTTCGCCAAGGGCGTCAACAGCGGATACGTCCCGCTGGGCGGGGTCGCCATCTCCGCCGAGATCGCCGCCACCTTCGCCCGCCGCCCCTACCCCGGCGGCCTCACCTACTCCGGCCACCCCCTGGCCTGCGCCGCCGCGGTCGCCACCATCACCACCATGGAGGAGGAGGGCATCGTCGAGCACGCCGCCCACCTCTCCGAGCAGGTCATCGGCCCGGCCCTCGCCGAGATCGCCGAACGCCACCCGTCCGTCGGCGAGGTCCGCGGGCTGGGCACCTTCTGGGCGCTGGAACTGGTCCGGGACAAGGAGACCCGGGAGCCGCTCGTCCCCTACAACGCGGCGGGCCCCGACAACGCGCCGATGGCCGAGTTCGCGGCCGCCTGCAAGAAGTCCGGACTGTGGCCGTTCGTGAACATGAACCGCACCCATGTCGTCCCGGCCTGCAACATCGGCGAGACCGAGGCCAAGGAGGGACTCGCCCTGCTCGACGAGGCGCTGACCGTCGCGGACCGTCACACGACCTCCGCGTAGCGGCCGCCCTTCCGCTCCGCTGCCTGGCCTAAGGTGTCCGAAGCCCTACAAAGGAGACGGACCCCATGCCAGGCAGCGGAGCTGTCACCCGGAACACCCTCCGCCAGCAGATCGCGGACGCCCTGCGCGACGAGGTGCTCGCGTGCCGCCTGCCCCCGGGCAAGGAGTTCACGGTCAAGCAGATCGCCGAGCAGTACGAGGTCTCGGCGACCCCGGTCCGCGAGGCCCTGGTGGACCTCTCGGCGCAGGGGCTGCTGGAATCCGTCCAGCACCGCGGCTTCCGGGTCCGGGTGTTCACCGTCGACGACTTCCGCGGCATGGTCGAGGCCCGCACCCTGATCGTGGACGGGATCTTCCGGCGGCTGGTGGAGCGCGGCACCGCGCCCGGCGCCGGGGAACAGCTGGTCTCCGTGCGCCGCCGCGCCGAGGAGGCCCAGCGGGCCGCCGAGAGCGGCTCCCTGGAGGTGCTGATCGGCTACGACCTGCGGTTCTGGCGGGAACTGGGCGGGCTGGTCGGCAACGTGTACATCTCCGAGTTCCTGCACCGGCTCCGGGTGCAGTGCTGGGTCTTCGCCGTGCCCTATCTGAAGAGCGAGCCGCAGCTGCGGACCCTGCTGTGGCGCGGCCACACGGAACTGCTGGACGCCGTCACCCGGGCCGACGCCGACGAGGTGCGGCGGCTGGTCCACTCCTACAACCAGCACGGGCTGGACTGGGCGGCCGACCTGAAGGCGGCCGGCCAGTGACCGACACCGACACCGGTACCGAGACGGAGACCGGGACAGGGACCGGGGCCGGGACGGGCCCCGGGGCGGCGGCACCAGACCTGCCCCGGACCGCCCCCCAGCGCTGGCTGGGCGAGGTCGGGCTCAGCGTGGTGGTCCCCGCCTACCGGGAGGAGGAGCGGCTCGGCGCCACCCTGGAGGCCCTGCGCGGCTTCCTGGACGAGCACTGCGGCCGCCGGCCCGGCGACTGGGAGGTGCTGGTCGTCGACGACGGCTCCACCGACGGCACCGCGGCCCTCGCCGAGGCGGCCGCCGCCCTGGAACCCCGGATCCATGTGATCCGCTCCGAACACAACCGTGGCAAGGGCGCCGCCCTGCGGATGGGCGTGCTGGCCTCCGCGGGCCGGCGGGTGCTGCTCACCGACGCCGACCTCGCCACCCCCGTGGAGGAGCTCGTCCACCTGGAACGCGCCCTGGCCGGGAGTCCGGACACGCTGGCCGCGATCGGTTCCCGGGCGCGGCCCGGCTCCGCCGTGGAGCGCCGCCAGAGCCGTGGCCGGGAGCTCCTCGGCCGGGCCGGGAACCGGCTGATCCGGGCGGTGGCGGTGCCCGGGATCCGGGACACCCAGTGCGGTTTCAAGCTGTTCGACGGGGACCGGGTGCGGGCCGCGTTCGCGGCCTCCCGGCTGGACGGCTGGGGGGTGGACGTGGAGATCCTCCGCTACTTCCACCGCCGGGGCTGGGCCGTGGCGGAGGTCCCGGTGCGCTGGTCGCACCAGGACGGATCCAAGGTGCGGCCGCTGGACTACCTCCGGGTGCTCGGCGAGCTGGCCCGGCTGAACGCGGGCAACCTGGCCGTCGCCGCCCTCTTCCTGCTGGTCTCGGTGCTGCTCTACCGGCACCGCTGGGCCGACCCGCTCGGCACCTATCTGGCCGACTCCGGCCAGGACCAGAACCAGTGGGAGTGGTTCTTCTCGGTCACCGCCGACAACCTCCTGCACGGGCGGAACCCGCTGTTCACCACCTTCCAGGGGATGCCCGAGGGGGTGAACCTGATGGGCAACACGGTGATGCTCGGCCTGTCCGTGCCGCTGGCCCCGCTGACCCTGACGGCCGGCCCCGAGATCACCCTGCTGCTGGTCTTCACCCTGGGCCTGGCCGGCACCGCCTGGGCCTGGTACCGGCTGATCCGCCGCTGGCTGGTGGGCTCCCGCTGGGCGGCGGCGGCCGGCGGCGCCCTCGCGGCCTTCGCGCCGCCGATGGTCTCGCACGCCAACGCGCACCCCAACTTCGTGGTGCTGTTCATGCTCCCGGTGATCGTCGACCGGGCGCTGCGGCTCTGCACCGGCCGCCGGGTGGTCCGCGACGGGGTGCTGCTGGGCCTGTTCTCCGCCTACCAGGTGTTCCTCGGCGAGGAGCCCTTCCTGCTGGCGGCCATGGGCATGCTGCTGTTCGCCGGGGCGTACGCGGCCATGGACCGGGAGCGGGCCCGGGCCGCCTGGAGACCGCTGGCCAAGGGGCTGGGGATCGCCGCGGCCGTGTCCGTACCGCTGGTGGCGTTCCCGCTGTACTGGCAGTTCTTCGGCCCGCAGAGCTACCACTCGGTGCTGCACGGGGACAACGCCGGGAACAGCCCCCGGGCCCTGGTGGAGTACGCCTCCCGGTCCCTCTTCGGGAACCGGCCGACGGCCGAGGCGCTGTCGCTGAACCCCACCGAGCAGAACGCCTTCTTCGGCTGGCCGCTGCTCGCCCTGGCCGTCGCGGTCGCGGTCTGGCTGTGGCGGGCCACCGTGGTGCGCGCGCTGGCGGTCACCGCGCTGGCCGCCGCGCTGCTGTCGCTGGGCCCCCGGGTCCGGATCCCGCACACCGACCTGGTGCTGCCCGGCCCCTGGCGGCTGCTCGCCCACCAGCCGTTGTTCGAGTCGGTGATCGAGGGGCGGGTGGCGATGGTGTGCGCCCCCGTGCTGGGCATGCTGCTGGCCCTGGGACTGGACCGGATCCGGCGGCTGCGGGTCCGCGAGCAACGGGTGCTGGGCGGGCTGGCGGTGGCCGCGGCGCTGCTGCCGATCCTGCCGCTGCCGCTGGAGGTCCGGGACCGCGCGCCGGTGCCCGCCTTCTTCGCGGAGGGGCTCTGGAAGCCGTACGTCAAGCCGGGCGAGGCACTCGTTCCGGTACCGCTGCCGGACCCGGCGGCGGCCGACGCGCTGCACTGGCAGGTGTCCTCGGGCTTCGGGTTCCGGCTGGCCGGCGGCTACTTCAACGGCCCGTGGGGACCGGAGCGGATCGGGATCTACGGGGCCGCCCCCCGGCACCTGTCGAACCTGCTGCGGGACGTCCACTACGGCGCCGAGCCCCCCGAGATCACCCCGGAATGGCGGGCCCAGGCCCGGGCCGACCTGGAGTACTGGAAGGCCGGCGCGGTGGTGCTGACCCGGCAGGACCGGGCCCTGGTGCTCCGGGACCTGCTCACCGACCTGCTGGGACGGCCGCCGGTGAAGGAGGCCGACGCCTGGGTGTGGCGGGTGGGCTCCCGGTAGCCCCCCGGTAGCCGCTTTCCGGCCGTCCGCATGCCGACGACCCCTTCGCTGAGCGTGTCCGGCGCACTACGCTGGCCCGATCGGCGGACAACGGCTGACTCGACGACCGATCGGAGCCCGCGTGGCCTGTGACCTGTGGCTGGTCCCCCTTGTCGACGTGCTGTGCCACAGCCCCGACAACCCCTTCGCGGAGGAGATCGCCGCGTACGACAAGGCGCTCGGCGCGGCCGGGCTGCCGTCCGTGCCCGTCTTCGCCTACATGCCGGGCCTGTCGGGGGACGTGGCCCCGGTGGCCGGCTTCGACTACGACGCCCTGCACTTCCTGCGGCGGGCGTACCTGCTCCAGATCTGCGGGCTGCCGGTGACCCCGGTGGACGAGCTGGGCGGGGACTACGAGCAGCTGCTGGAGATGTTCGAGTCCACGGCCCAGGAATCGCACCTGGTGTGGCACTACGACCATGCCGGCGCCTATGTGCCGGTGGACTTCCCGGCCCCGCTGGCCAACGAGGAGCTGCTGGCCGGCGGGGGCCCGCTGGGCTCGGCGCAGGGGCTGCTGCGGGAGCTCGTCGTGGTCGCCCCGGCGATCGGGATCGACCCGGGGAACCCGCCGGCGGCCCCTGCGGCACCGGGCCGGCCGACCTCGCTGGAGGAGCCGGCGGGTCCGATCCCGCCGGACGACAGTCCCTTCGCCCGCGAGCGGCACGTGTGGCTGGGGCTGCACGCGGCGGCCACCCGGAGCCTGGGCCAGGGCTCGATGATCATCTTCAGCTGACCGTGATTCCGAGCGTGATCACGACCGTGGCCGTGAGCTCAGCGCGGCTGTTCCGGGGGCCGCTGTCTGGGCATGTTGGGCCGGGTGCCCGGGGGCAGCGGGAAGCGGCCCGGGTGGGCGCCCGGCTCCGGCCCGCGGCCCGCCCCGGCGGCCGGCGACTGCATGACCAGCGGGGCCGGCCCGGCCCGGAACTCCACCATCCAGTCGGCGGTCTCGGAGCGCACCAGCTCGGTGATGTCCTCGGAGAACCGGCGCAGCACGGTGAGGCACCGTTCCGCCGCCTCGCCGGCGGTGCCCTCGGTGGGGCCCAGGACCTCCCGGACGTTCTCCGAGGCCCAGTCGAACTGGAGGGTCTGGAGCCGGCGCTGCACGGCCTGCGCGGTGGCCACGTCCCGCATCCACCCGGAGGTCAGCCCGAAGAACCGGTCGCAGCCCAGGCAGGCCGCGCCCAGCAGCAGCGAGAGGTATCCGTAGACCGAGGCGCCGGGCGCCGACCCGGTCAGTTCCAGCAGCGGCATGGCGGCCCCGGTGACCGCCCCGAGGGCGGCCCCGGCCCGCAGCAGCCGGGCACCGCGGCGCTTCCAGGCGCGGTCGGAGAGGTACCACTCGGCGGTGCGCAGCGCGTCGGCCTCGACCCGCCGGTAGAGCTCGTCGAGGCGCTCGGCGGGCTCGCCCCAGTCCCCCAGGGGGAACGGCCGGCCGGTGAGGTCGCCCGCCGCCCTCGCCCCGCTGCCGATCTCGTCCCGGGGGTCCCGGGGATCGCGGGGTGGCCCCTCGGGCTGCATCTCCGGCTGGCTCACCCGGCACTCCCTCTGCCTGCGCTGACTGTGGTGGTGCGCGTGTGCGCAATGGTGCGCATGCTCGTCGGTGCCCTTCCTACCCCCGAATGGCGGCCCATGGGCGTGGAATCCCGGGTTTTCCGCCCGCAAGGAGGTCTTGATCAGGTACATGCGTGCCGCGGTTCTCACTCGAAAGAGTTGGTCCCCACGGCGTAGGGCGCGGGCGCCGGTGAACCCGTAGGCTCGGTTTGACCGACCCGTAGCGAGACCCGCAGTGAAACAGGAGTGAACCGTGATCCCCGGTGGTGGCCAGCCCAACATGCAGCAGCTCCTCCAGCAGGCCCAGAAGATGCAGCAGGACCTCGCCGCGGCCCAGGAGGCCCTGGCGGCGGCCGAGGTGGAGGGGCAGGCCGGCGGCGGTCTGGTCCGGGCGACCGTGACCGGCTCCGGTGAGCTGCGGGCGCTGGTGATCGACCCGAAGGCCGTGGACCCGGAGGACACGGAGACCTTGGCCGACCTGGTGGTGGCGGCGGTGCAGGCGGCCAACGAGAATGCCCAGCAGCTCCAGCAGCAGAAGCTGGGTCCGCTGGCCCAGGGGCTGGGCGGCGGGTCGGGCATCCCCGGCCTCCCGTTCTGACCCCGGCACCACAGGGCACCAGCCCGCGGCACCCCGTGTGACCCCGCACCACCAAGGCGAAGCAGGAAGAAGGCAGTCCGTTGTACGAAGGCGTGGTTCAGGACCTGATCGACGAACTGGGCAGGCTGCCCGGCGTCGGGCCCAAGAGCGCGCAGCGGATCGCCTTCCACATCCTGCAGGCCGAGCCCACCGACGTGCGCCGGCTGGCGCACGCCCTGCTGGAGGTCAAGGAGAAGGTCCGGTTCTGCGCGGTCTGCGGGAACGTCGCGCAGGAGGAGCGGTGCGGGGTCTGCCGTGATCCGCGCCGGGACCCCTCGGTGATCTGTGTGGTGGAGGAGCCCAAGGACGTGGTCGCGGTCGAGCGGACCCGCGAGTTCCGGGGGCAGTACCACGTCCTCGGCGGCGCGATCAGCCCGATCGAGGGGGTCGGCCCCGACGACCTGCGGATCCGTGAGCTGCTGGCGCGGCTCGCGGACGGCACGGTCACCGAGCTGATCCTCGCCACCGACCCGAACCTGGAGGGCGAGGCGACCGCCACCTACCTCGCCCGGATGATCAAGCCCATGGGCCTGAAGGTCACCCGCCTGGCCAGCGGGCTCCCCGTCGGGGGAGATCTGGAGTACGCGGACGAGGTCACGCTCGGGCGGGCCTTTGAAGGAAGGCGACTTCTCGATGTCTGACGCAACGCTGCACGCCCTGGCCCAGGATCCGGACGATTTCGCGGCCTCGATCGCGGACCAGATCGGGTCCTTCATCGTCGCGGTCACCGAGGTGGCCAAGGGCGAGGACCCGGACAGCGCGGTGCCCTTCCTGCTGCTGGAGGTCTCGCAGCTGCTGCTGGCCGGCGGCCGGCTGGGCGCGTACCAGGACGTGCTGCCCGAGGAGCGGTACGAGCCGGACCTCGGCCCGGAGCCGGACGTGGACGAGCTGCGCGAACGGTTCGCGATCATGCTGGAGCCGGTGGACGTCTACTCGGAGGTCTTCGACCCCTACGAGCCGCGCAAGGCCCCGGTGCCGCACCGGATCTCCGACGACCTGGCCGATGTGGTCGCCGACCTGCGGCACGGGCTGATCCACCACGAGGAGGGTCGGATCACCGAGGCGCTGTGGTGGTGGCAGTTCTCCTACTTCACCAACTGGGGCCCGACCGCCTCGGCCACCCTGCGGGCGCTCCAGTCGCTGATCGCGCACGTCCGGCTGGACCAGCCGCTGGCGGCCCTGGACGGTCTGGACACGGACGAGGACCTGGCCGAGGAGGAGCTCGCCGAGCAGGCCGGCCGGGTGATGGCGGAGGAACTGGGCGGTCTCGGCCGCGCATGAATCCGCCCGGCGCGGGAACCCGAAGCTTGATCTTTTCATCTCATGATGTGGTACGAAGCGGTCGGATCCCGGCCGCTCGTTAGACTGCACCAGCAATGAGACGGACCGAGCGAGGAGCGCACGTGGGCCTTGTCGTGCAGAAGTACGGAGGCTCCTCCGTAGCCGATGCCGAGGGCATCAAGCGTGTCGCCAAGCGGATCGTGGACGCCAAGAAGAACGGCCACCAGGTGGTCGTCGTGGTTTCCGCGATGGGCGACACGACGGACGAGCTGATCGATCTCGCGGAGCAGGTGTCCCCGATGCCCGCCGGGCGGGAATTCGACATGCTGCTGACCGCCGGAGAGCGGATCTCCATGGCGCTGCTGGCCATGGCGATCAAAAACCTGGGCCACGAGGCCCAGTCGTTCACGGGCAGCCAGGCGGGTGTGATCACCGACTCCGTCCACAACAAAGCGCGCATCATCGACGTGACGCCGGGCCGCATCCGCACCGCGCTGGACGAGGGCAACATCGCCATCGTCGCCGGTTTCCAGGGTGTCTCGGCGGACAGCAAGGACATCACCACCCTCGGGCGCGGTGGCTCCGACACCACCGCGGTCGCGCTGGCCGCCGCGCTGGACGCCGAGGTGTGCGAGATCTACACCGACGTGGACGGGGTGTTCACCGCCGACCCGCGCGTGGTGAAGAAGGCCCGGAAGATCGACTGGATCTCCTCCGAGGACATGCTGGAGCTCGCCGCCTCCGGTTCCAAGGTGCTGCTGCACCGCTGCGTGGAGTACGCGCGCCGTTACAACATCCCGATCCACGTCCGGTCGTCCTTCTCGGGACTGCCGGGCACCTGGGTCAGCAATGAGAAGCCCGAGTCGCAAGGGGACGAGCAGGTGGAGCACGCCATCATCTCCGGAGTCGCCCACGACGTCTCCGAAGCCAAGATCACCGTCGTCGGGGTCCCGGACAAGCCGGGCGAGGCCGCGGCGATCTTCCGGGCGATCGCGGACGCCGAGATCAACATCGACATGATCGTGCAGAACGTGTCGGCGGCCTCCACGGGCCTCACCGACATCTCCTTCACCCTCCCCAAGGCCGAGGGCCACAAGGCCATCGAGGCGCTGGAGAAGGCGAAGACCGCGATCGGCTTCGAGTCGCTGCGCTACGACGACCAGATCGGCAAGATCTCCCTGGTCGGCGCGGGCATGAAGACCAACCCCGGGGTCACCGCCTCCTTCTTCCAGGCACTGTCCGACGCGGGCGTCAACATCGAGCTGATCTCCACCTCGGAGATCCGCATCTCGGTGGTCACCCGCCAGGACGACGTCAACGAGGCCGTCCGCGCCGTGCACACGGCCTTCGGCCTGGACTCCGACAGCGACGAGGCCGTGGTCTACGGAGGCACCGGACGATGACCGCCGGCCGGTCGCCCGCCCCGGCGCTCGCCGTGGTCGGGGCGACCGGGGCGGTCGGCTCCACCCTGCTCCGGATCCTGCCCACCCGGGCCGAGGTCTGGGGCGACATCCGCCTGATCGCCTCCTCCCGCTCGGCCGGCCGCCGGCTGGCCGTGCGCGGGGAGGAGACCGAGGTGCTCGCCCTGACCGAGGACGCCTTCGACGGCCTCGGTCCGGGCGACGTGGTGCTCTTCCTCACCCCCGGCGAGGTCTCGGCGCGCTGGGCCCCGGTGGTCACCGCGCGCGGAGCGGTGGTGGTCGACACCTCCGACGCCTTCCGCCAGGACCCCGAAGTGCCCCTGGTGGTGCCCGAGGTCAACGGGCACGCGGCCCGGATCCGGCCGCGCGGGATCGTGGCCGGGCCGGACTGCGTCACGGCCGCGATGATCGCCGCCGTGGGCGCGCTGCACGCCGAGTACTCCCTGACCGAGCTGGTGCTCTCCTCGTACGAGGCGGCGGGCGGCTCCGGCCGGGCCGGCGCCGAGACCCTGCGCCGCCAGCTGTCGCTGGTCGCGGGCACCTCGCTGGGCGAGGCCCCCGGGGACGTCCGGCGGGCCGTGGGCGAGGACACCGGCCCCTTCGCGGCCCCGCTGGCCCTCAACGTGGTGCCCTGGTCCGGCGAGCTGCGCGAGGACGGCTGGTCCTCGCAGGAGCTGGCGGTCCGGGCCGAGACCCGGCGGATCCTGGACCTGCCGGCCCTCAAGGTGTCCGTGACCTGTGTGCGGGTGCCGGTGGTCACCGGCCACTCGCTGACCGTCCGGGCCCGTTTCGAGCGCCCGGTGGCCGGGCCGGCCGCCCGGGAGATCCTGGAGACCGCGCCCGGCGTGGTGCTGGTCGACGATCCCGCGGCGGGCGAGTTCCCGACCCCGGCGGACGCCGCGGGCACCGATCCGGCCTGGGTGGGCCGGGTCCGGGTCTCCCTGGACGATCCCCGCGCCCTGGAGTTCTTCGTGTGCGCCGACAACCTCCGCAAGGGGGCCGCCCTGAACGCGGCCCAGATCGCGGAGCTGATCCTGGGTGAATTTCCGGAAACCGCTTTGTAGGATCATCCTCGAACCCTTGATCAAGGTGATGGCCCGACTGCCGCCTGGACGCATGGGGCAAACGGGGAAAAGCAGGTATCACATGCGGGCGTCAGCTGGAATCTTGATCGGCATGCCTCGCGCGTACAACCCTGACGGGGGGACGCGTGTCCAACAGGCGTGGCAGAGGCACTTCTCGACTTCGCCGTTGTACCGGTGCGCACCGGATTCGCTCCACCGCGCCGGCGCTCACGCACACCCGGGGGTTTCCCCGTGATCGTGCCCGAGACGACGGCCGGCACCCCGACGACCCAGGGCGGCCGGGTTCCGGCACCGCGCGACAGCGCCGACCGGCCCCTGACCCGGCCCTCGGGCGCCGGACCCGCGGCGGCGGCGCCCGCCGCCGACGGGGCGGTGGTCGCGGGCACCACCGTCGACCACCTCACCGAGACCTACCGCACCCACTACCGCTCCCTGCTCGGCCTGGCGGCCCTGCTGCTGGACGACACGGCCTCCTGCGAGGACGTGGTCCAGGAGGCCTTCATCCGGGTCCACTCGGCCCGCAGCCGGGTGCGCGACCGGGAGAAGACCCTGGCGTACCTCCGCCAGACCGTGGTCAACCTGTCCCGCTCCGCGCTGCGCCGCCGCATCCTCGGCCTCAAGCTGCTCTCCAAGCCGATGCCGAACATGGCGAGCGCGGAGGAGGGTGCGTACGACCAGCTGGAGCGGGAAGACCTGATCAGGGCCATGAAGGGGATCCAGCGGCGGCAGCGCGAGGTGCTCGTCCTGCGGTACTTCGCGGACATGACGGAGGCTCAGGTCGCCGAGACGCTCGGCATATCCCTGGGCTCGGTGAAGGCGTACGGATCGCGGGGCATTGCCGCGCTGCGGGTGGCGATGGAGGCCCAGTCATGACGGAACGGCAGAACCGGCCCGGAACCCCCGAAGAACCGGATGCGAAGAACGTGGCGGACAGGGCGGACATGGCGGACGCGACCGATGTGACCGACCTGTTCCGGAAGGCGGCCGCCGACGCCGCCGGCGCCCAGGCCGAGGAACAGGCCCTGCGCTCCCTGCTCCACGGGGCCGTCGGAGACCTCCAGCCCGCCGACGGGGCGCTGGAGCGCCTGCGGTACGCGGTCCCCAGGCGCCGGGCCCGCAAACGGCGGGCCCTGGTCGGAGCGGCCGCCGTGGCCGTCCTGGCCGGCGCCGGGATCCCGGCCCTGATGTTCGCCTCCACCGGCCAGGACGGCGACACCGTCGCGGTCGCCGGGCACGGTCTGCACGGCACCCAGGAGACCGGGGGCATCAGCTTCGACCCGAACCGGGCCCGCCCGGGCGGCGCCAAGGACAGGGACCAGGACAAGGGCAAGGACCGGGGCAAGGACAAGGGCGAGAGCGAGCACGACGGACCGGACCGGAAGGGCGGCGACCGGGACCCGGAGGGCCGCGGCGGTTCGGACGGCGGCTCGGACGGCTCCGGCGGCTCCGGCGCCGGCCGCGGCACCGACGGCGGCGGCTCGGGCGGCTCCCGGGGCACCGGCGGCACCGGGGGCGCGGACGGCACCGGCGGCTCCGGCGGCAAGTCGGGCGGTACCGGCGGCAAGCCCGTCGGCCCGCTGCCCCCCGAGGCCACCCCCGGAACCCCCGCCTGCCACGCCGACCAGCTCGGCGCCGTCGCCGACACCCGCGCGGAGCCGGACGGCAAGGTGTACGGCACCTTCCGCGTCACCAACGTCTCCCAGCAGGGCTGTGTGGTCACCGCGGCCGCCAGCGGTCTGACGGCCCTCCCGGCATCCGGCGACGGCCAGGCCGTGCCCGTGGTGGAGCACACCGGGAGCGACCCGGCCATCGGTCTGCCGCCGGCCTCCGCCTCGGCCCCCTCGCTGATGCTCCAGCCCAACACCGCGTACGAGGTCCAGTTCGCCTGGGTGCCGCTCGCCGAGACCTGCCCGGCCGGCACCCCGACGGCCAGCCCGCAGGGCGACGCCGGCCCGGCCGGCCAGGACACCGCCTCCGGCACCGTCGAGGGCGCCACCGGCCCCACCCCCGACCCGCAGGAGGGCGAACCGGCGGCCGGCTCCGGCGGCCTGGAGGTCACCCATGTGGTGGACCCCGGGGACGCGGTGGTCCAGACGACCATCCCGTCCGCCTGCGGCGGCGGGACGGTCTACCGGACGGGCGTCATTCCGGTCGCCCCGTGACCGAAGCCTCCACCGGAGCCGGGGCCGCGACCCCGGCCCCGGCGGGGGAGTCCTCCGCCGGAGCCAGCCCGGCCTCCGCGTCGCGGATCGCCTCGACCTCGCGCCGGTACAGCCGGAACCACATGAACAGCACGAACGCGGCGAAGACGAACCACTCGCCGGTGTAGCCCAGGTTCTGGAAGGCCTTCAGGTCCAGGCCGGTGTTGGCGGGCGCGACCGCCGGGACCGGGGTCATCCCGTCCGCGGGCGTCTGCACGGTGATCCAGGCGTCGTACAGGTCGTACGGCACCAGGTTCACCAGCGAGGCCGCCCCGATCACCCCGAGCTGCCCGGCCGGCAGCCCGCCGGTGGAGTGCACCCCCTTGGTACCGGAGTTCTCCGCGGCCTGAAGGGCCCCGGACACGTCCACCCGGCCGGCCGGCGGGGCCGGCGCGGCCTTGGCGGGGCCCGGGAGCCAGCCGCGGACCACCGGCAGGGCCTTGCCGCCGTCGGTCTTCAGCAGGGTCAGCACGTAGTGGCCGGACCGCCCCTCCAGCCGGCGCTCCGGCACCAGGAACTGCTCCGCGTAGGTGCCGGAGACGGTGGCGGTCCGGCCGGAGGTCTCCTTGTCGACCGGCAGCAGCGAGTCCAGCGGCGCCGCCGCCGCCTCGCCGGGCCGGGCCGAGGTCGCCTCCCGGTGCGTGTCGACGCGGTCCTCGAACCGGCCGAGCTGCCACGACCCCATGAACAGACAGACGGGGACGGCCAGCACGACGAAGACGTTGATCCCCCACCACCGCGGGGTCAGCAGAAACCGGTGCACCCCACCACCGTACGGGCCTGCCGGCCCGGTCAGGACGGCAGGTGCCCGATCGCGAAGTCCAGCTCCATCCGGACCTGCTTGATGCGCTCCTCCACCACCAGCGAACCGTGGCCCGCGTCATAGCGGTACACCTGGTGGACGGCGCCGCGGGCGGCCAGCCGGTCCACGTAGTTGTCGATCTGCCGGATCGGGCAGCGCGGGTCGTTCACCCCGGCGGCGATGTACACCGGGGCCCGCACCGCGTCCACGTAGCTGAGCGGCGAGGAGGCCGCGAACCGTTCGGGCACCTCCTCCGGGGTGCCGCCGAACAGGGTCCGGTCCAGGGCCTTCAGGGCCTCCATCTCGTCGTGGTAGGCCGTGACGTAGTCGGCGACCGGCACCGCGGCCAGCCCGACCGCCCAGGAGTCCGGCTGGGTGCCCAGCCCCAGCAGGGTCAGATAGCCGCCCCAGGAACCCCCGGAGAGGACCAGCCGGTCGGGGTCGGCGAGCCCGGACTCCACCGCCCAGGCCCGGACCGCCGCGATGTCCTCCAGCTCGATCAGCCCCACCCGGTGCTTGAGGGCGTCGGTCCACTCCCGGCCGTAGCCGGTGGACCCCCGGTAGTTGACCCGCACCACGGCGAACCCGTGGTCCAGCCAGGCCGCCGGACCCGCCGTGAAGGCGTCGCTGTCGTGCCAGGTGGGACCGCCGTGGATCTCGAAGACGGTGGGGAACGGCCCGTCCCCGCGGCCCGCCGGCCGCTGCGCCAGGGCGTGGATCCGCCCGCCGGGCCCCTCCACCCACACGTCCTCCACCGGCACCGAGCCGGGCGCGGTCATCCCGGGCGCGTCCAGGACGGTCCCGCCGGCCGTGGAGCGCACGGAGGAGGGCTCGGCGGCCGAGGACCACAGGTACTCCACGGTCCCGTCCGGGCGGGCGGTGGCCCCCGAGACGGTGCCGGGCGGGGTGTCCACCCGGTGCAGCCCGGCGTCGGCCAAGTCGTAGCGCCACAGCTCGCTGCGCGCCTCGTACTCGTGCGAGACCAGCAGGGCGCCGCCGTCCGGATACCACTCGGCACCCACGTCCCCCGGCAGGTCCAGGACCAGATCGGTCTCGGTGCCGGTGGCCACGTCCCAGATCATCGGCTCCCACCGGCCGCGCCGCTGGTGGCCGACGAGCAGCCGGGTGTCACCGTCCACCGGGGCGAAACCGAGGACCTCCAGACCCAGCTCGGCGGTGCCGCCCTGGGTGTCGTCGAGCTCGGCGACCGTGCTCCCGTCCGGGGCCAGCACCCGGAGCGAGGCGTGCATGGCGTCCCCGTGCTCGGTGTGCTCGACGGCGATCAGGGTGCCGTCGCGGCTGAGGTCGCCGACGCCCGCGGACTCCCGGTGCCGGTAGATCTCCACCGGCTCCGAGCCGTCCGGCCGGCTGAGGTGGATGGTGGTGCCGTCCTCGTCGGTGGACCGGCCGACCACGGCGGTGCCGTCCCGGCCGATGGCCAGTCCGGCCGGGTAGGAGGGGGCCAGCCCCGGGGTCGCCGGCCGGTCCTCGCCGCCCCCGAAGGGCTGCCGGACCCAGGTGCCGAACTCGTCCCCGTCGGTGTCGGAGAACCACCAGATCCACTCGCCGTCCGGGGACAGGGTGCCGTCCGTGGTGCCGTTCGGGCGGTCGGTGGCCTGCCGGCGGGTGCCGGTCTTCCGGTCCCAGGCGTACAGCTCGTAGGTGCCGGTGGCGTTGGAGACGAACAGCGAGCGGTCCGGGGCGTCCTCCGCCCATTCGGGCAGCCCCACGCGCGGGGCCCGGAACCGCTTCTCCCAGTCGGGCATCGCGGGGTCGGCGGTCGCGGGTTCGGTCATCTCGTCGGAGGTCATGGCCCCATTCTGTCCGGACTGCCGCTGTCCGGACCCCGGGATGCCGACGGGGCCGAACGGGGGCAGAGTGGAGGACGTACGCCCGTCCAGTGCTCCGAGGAGGACCGGTCATGGCCAAGAAGGCTCGCAGCGGGAAGTCCGTGCACCAGGACTCCGAGCGCGCGATGGCGAAGAACACGGCGGCCGAGGCGCGCGCCAAGGCCGCGGTCCGGGACATCCAGTCGGTCGCCGCGAAGACCCGCGGCATGCAGCAGAAGGCCCAGGCCAAGCGCGGCTGAACTGGACGGCTGACGGCACGGCTGACCGGCGCGGTGGACGGCACGGCCGACCGGCGCGGCTGACGGCACGGCCGGGCCCCGCCGGACCCGCGGCCGTATCGTGGGCCCATGCTGATGATCGTCCGGGGTGCGCGGCTGTACACGGGGGACGGCCGGGTCGCGCCCGGCCCGGTGGACGTGGAGGTCGGCGAGGACGGCCGGATCTCGCGCATCGTCCCGTACGACGACCAGCGCGAACCGCCCGCCACAGGGAGGCTGGTCGAGGCGCACGGACAACTGCTCTCCGCCCCCTTCGTGGAACCCCACATCCACCTGGACACCGCCCTCACGGCCGGCGAGCCCCGCCCCAACGCCTCCGGCACCCTGTGGGAGGGCATCGCCCGCTGGAGCGAACGCAAACGCACCCTGACCCGCGAGGACGTGGTCGGGCGGGCCACCGAGGTGCTGCGCTGGCAGGCCGCCCACGGAGTGCTGCACGTCCGCACCCACTGCGACGTCACCGACGAACGGCTGACCGCACTGGACGCCCTCGCCGAGGTCCGCGACCGGGTCCGGGACGTCATGACCCTGCAGATCGTCGCCTTCCCGCAGGAGGGCATCGTCTCCTACCCCGGAGGCCAACGGCTGCTGCGCGAGGCGGTGGCCCGGGGCGCCGACGTGGTCGGGGCCATCCCGCACTTCGAGGACACCCGGGAGGACGGGATCGCCTCGCTGCACCTGGCCTTCGAACTGGCCGAGCGGCACGGCCTCCGGGTGGACGCGCACTGCGACGAGATCGACGACGAACAGTCCCGCTTCGTGGAGGTGCTGGCCGCGCTGGCCCTGCGCTCGGGCCTGCGCGACCGGGCCACCGCCTCGCACACCACCGCCATGGGCTCGTACAACGGGGCCTACGCCTACAAGCTCCAGCGGCTGCTGGCCCGCTCGGGCATCAACCTGGTGGCCAACCCGTTCGCCAACCTCAACCTCCAGGGCCGGTTCGACGGCTACCCCAAGCGGCGCGGCCTCACCCAGGTCAAGGAGATGCTCGCGGCGGGCGTGAACGTGGCGTTCGGCCACGACGACGTGATGGACCCCTGGAACGCCCTCGGCACCGGCAACCCCCTCCAGACCGCCCTGGTCGGCCTGTACGCCGCCCAGCTGACCGGCGCCGACGAGATCCCGACCGCCTTCGCGATGGTCACCGACCGGGCGGCCGCCGTCCTGGGCATCACCGAGGACTACGGCCTCCGCCCCGGCGGCCCGGCCGACTTCGTCCTGCTGCCCGCCACCTCCCCGACCGACGCCCTCCGCCGCCAGGTCCACCCCCGCCACGTGGTCTCACGCGGCCGCGTCATCGCCGAGACCCCACCCGCCCCCACCCACCTGACCTGGCCGCACGAACCCCCGACGGACGTGGACTTCACCCGCATCCCCTGAGGTCTTCCGGCGCGCCTAGCGGCCCGGGAGGGGGCGGTCCAGCAGGCCCTGCTCCAGGGCGACCACCACCGCGCGGGTGCGGTCGCTGACGTCCAGCTTCGCGAAGACCCGCAGCAGATGGGTCTTCACGGTGGCCTCCCCGATGACCAGCCGGCGGCCGATGTCCGCGTTGGACAGCCCGTCCGCGACCGCGTCCAGCACCTCCTTCTCACGGGCCGTCAGCACCACCGGCGCCGGCCGCCGCATCCGGGCCACCAGCCGCTCGGCCACCCGCGGGGCCAGCACGGTCTCCCCCCGGGCGGCCGAGCGGATCGCGTCGACGAGCTGCTCCCGGGTGGTGTCCTTCAGCAGATAGCCGACCGCCCCGGCCTCCACCGCCCGCTCGATCTCGGCGTCGGTGTCGTACGTGGTCAGGATCAGCACCCGGGAGCGCCCGACGGGACCGGCCGGGCCGGCGGGGTCGGGTGTCGCCGTCCGGCCGGCTGTACCGCCCGTACCGCCCGTACCCGCCGCACCGGCCGTGATCTCGGCGGTGGCCGCGACCCCGTCCAGGACCGGCATCCGCAGGTCCATCAGGACCACGTCGGGGCGCAGCCCGGCCACCATCGCGACCGCCTCGCGCCCGTCACCGGCCTCGCCGACCACCGTGATGGAGGGCTCGGCGGCGAGCAGCGCGACCACCCCGGCCCGCATCACGGTGTGGTCGTCCACGACCACCACCCGCAGCGGGCGGTCGGCGGCACCGGGGTTGCCGAGGCTCATGTCATATCCCTTTCGGCTGCGTGGGGTTGGGGTCCTCATGCGCTGGTCCGGAGGGTGGCCAGGATCCGGGTGCCGTCCCCGAGGGAGCTGGTGACGGTGAGCTCGCCGCCCAGTTCGGCCAGCCGCCGGCGCATCCCGTCCAGGCCGAAGCCGGTCGCCTCGCCGACCGCGAACCCGCGCCCGTCGTCGGTGATCTCCAGCTCCAGGGCGTGCGCGGACTGGGTCAGGACCACCCCGACCGTCCCGGCGTCGGCGTGCTTGCGGATGTTCGCCAGGGATTCCTGGGTGCAGCGCAGCAGGGCGATCCGGGTCTGCTGGTCGCAGTCCACGTCCGGCGGCAGCTCGGCGTCCACGGTGAGTCCGGTGTCCTGCGCGAAACGCTCCAGGGTGCGGCGCAGGGTGTCGACCACCGGCCCGGGGGTCAGCCCGCTCCGCGGGGCGGCACCGACCAGCACCCGGGCCTCGGCGAAGTTCTCCCGGGCCGTCCGCTCGATGGACCGCAGCTGCTGGGCGGCCCGCTCCGGGCCGCCCGCCGGATCGCCCGCCGGATCGCTCGCCAGGGCCGAACGCGCCGCCTCCGCCAGCACGATGATCGAGGCGAACCCCTGCGCCAGGGTGTCGTGGATCTCCCGTGCCATCCGCTCCCGCTCCTCCACCGCGCCCTGTTGCCGGTGCGCCTCGGCCAACCTGGCCCGTGCGCCTTCCAGTTCGGCGCCGAGTCGGCCCGCGCGCTCCTCGCCGTCCTCCCGCACCCGGTGCACCAGCAGTCCCAGCAGCACCCCGGCGAGGAAACCCGCCACCGTGAACACCGTGTTCCCGGTGGGGGAGTCCACCGGATGCAGCAGGGTCCCGGCCACGGTGGCCGCGGCGGCCGCCCCGCTGAGCCCGATCGCGGCCCGCGGGGACCGGGCGTGGATCCAGAACTGCGGGAGCGAGACGATGAACAGGGCCGCCCCGCCGCCGGGCAGCCCCGCCATCACCCCCACCCCGACGGCCAGCAGCACCAGCCAGGCCAGGGGCGGCAGCACCGGCTCGGCGAGCCGGAGCCGGACCGCCGCGTAGCCGGCGGCCAGTACGGCCAGCACGGCCGTCGAGGCGTACAGTCCGCCCCCGTGATCGTTGCGGAGGCTGAAGGCCGAGGGCGCGAGACCGAGCAGCACCCAGAGCGCCGAGTAGCAGAGGTGGACCGTACGGACGGTCAATCGCGCGTTCCTGTACGGCCCTTGATCCATACGATCACCCTACGTTCGAGGCCGCTCGCGCGTCCGCGGCGACGGACCCCCGGAGGTCGGACCCCCGGAGGTCGGACCCCCGGAGGTCGGCCCGCCGCACCCCCCGGGAGGGCCACCAGTTGGCCTCGCCCAGCAGCAGCATCAGCGCCGGCAGGATCAGGATCCGGATCACGAAGGCGTCCAGCAGCACCGCCACCGCCAGACTGAAACCGATCTGCTTCATCTCGATCAGATGCAGCGCGGCGAAGCTGGCGAACACCGTCACCATCACCACCGCGGCACTGGTGACCACCCCGGCCGAGCCCCGGATCCCGTCGAGGACCGCCTGCCGGGTCGGCACCCCGCTCAGCGCCGCCTCCCGGATCCGGCTGATCACGAACACCTGGTAGTCCATCGACAGCCCGAAGAGGATCACGAACAGGAACAGCGGGACCCGCGACCCGATGGACCCGGTGGACTCGAAGCCCAGCAGCCCCTCCGCCCACTCGTACTGGAACACCATCACCAGCACCCCGAGCGAGGCCGCCGCCGAGAGCAGGTTCAGGGCGATGCCGACCAGACCGAGGACCACCGACCGGAAGGCCCACACGGTCATCACGAAGGTGACCAGCAGCAGCGCCCCGATCACCAGCGGCAGCTTCCGCTTCTGGTGCGCCGGATAGTCGGTGTAACGGGCGACCTCCCCGGTCACGGCGGTCTCCGCGCCGGCCAGCGCGCCGACGGTGGCCGGCACCAGCTCCTCCCGGAGGTTCCGCAGCGAGTCCTCGGCGAGATCACTGGAGACCGAATGCGCCACTGGCAGCTCCAGCAGGCTCACCCGCAGGTCGGCGGAGGTGCGCACGACACCGGGACCCCCGACGGCCGGATCCTCCGCGGCCCGCCCGGCGAGCTCGCGGAGCGCCCCGGCGACCTGCCCGGAGTGCGCGGCATCGGACCGTACGACGACCTGGTGCGAGGCCCTGAGCTCCGGATAGGCGGCCATCAGCCCGTCGTAGACCCGCATGGCGGGGATGGCCCGGGAGTGGGTCTCCCGGCTCATCTCGGTCAGGTTCAGCTGGAACAGCGGCAGGGCCAGGGCCAGCATCGCCAGGGTGGCCACGGCCAGGGTCGCGGCCGGCCGCCGCCGCGTCGGCCGCAGCACCGCCTTGGTGAACCGCCCGGCCCGGCCCCCGGCCCGTACCCCGGCACCGGCGGTCCGGCCCCCGGCCCGCTTCCGTGCCGTACGCCGCTCGGCGCGCTCCCCGAGCTTGGCCAGCAGGGCCGGGAGCACCGTGAGCGAGCTGAGCACCGCCACCAGGGTGACCACCACCGCGCCGGTGGCGATGGAGGAGAAGATCACGTCGTCGGCCAGGTACAGGGTGGCGCTGGAGACGGCGACGGCCACCCCGGAGAGCACCACGGCCCGCCCGGAGGTGGCGGCGGCGATCTCGACGACGGCCCTCGACCCGAGCCGGCCGCCCGTCCGCGCCCGCTCCTCACGGTCCCGCTTCAGATAGAAGAGCGTGTAGTCGACCCCGACGGCCAGCCCGATCAGCAGGATGATGTTCGTCCCGACCCCCGCGTCGGGGAAGACGTGCGAGGCGAGCATGGACAGTCCGACGGCGGCCACGATCGAGGACAGCGCCAGCACCAGCGGCACCACCGCCATCGCGATGGACCCGAACACCAGCAGCAGGGTGACCAGGGTGACCGGCAGGGCGATCATCTCGGTCCGGGCGAGATCGTCCCCGCGCAGCTTGTCGACCCCCTTGCCGATCGAGGCACCGCCCACCTGCTCCACCCGCACCCCCGGATGCGCCGCCCGCACCGCGACGGTCTGGGCGAGCAGCGGATCCACATGCTTCTTGCCCTCCAGCTCGGGCCCCCGCATGGTCACGTCCACCCGGACCGCCGACCCGTCCGCGGCCCGCACGGGCCCGCCCACCGACAACACCTCGGGCAGCGCCCGCATCCGCCGGACGGCATCCTCCGCGGCCGCCCCCGCGGCGACCCCGTCCAGCGCCCGGCCCCCGTCCGCCGCCCGGATCAACACCCGCTCCACCGGCCGCTGCTGAAGCCCCCCGTCGGCCGCCATGGCCTCGGCCCGCCCGGCCTCCCCGATCCGGAAGTCCTCGGTGGTCGCCGGATTCCCCCCGACCGCGACGGCACCCCCCAGACAGAGCGCCACGAACACCAGCCACCCGACCATGGCCCGCCAGGGCCGCTCCGCACTCCAACGCGCCGTCCGCACCACGAGTCTCGTCATGCCGACCATGCTGTTCCCGAGCCCACCCCCACCAACACCCTCACCCGACGTAACCCGGGGTCCACCACCCGGTGGACCCCGAACCACACCGCTCACGCCACCTACGGCGCCTGAGTGACGACCACGGGCGTGGGCCCATCAGCCCCGGAAACCGCACCGCCGCCCGTGAGATCGACGCCAGGATAAACAGTCGCAGGCCCTGCCGGAACAGAGGTCCGCCAGTCCATCGTGAATTGCTGGGCTGACCCCGTACAGGGCCGATAGAAATCGTAGTTCCCCGTGGTAGTCGAGTACGCGGGTGCGTCTACCTGAATATCGATGACGTACTGCGGGTTTCCGTTCCGGTCAGTGGTGTTGCACGTGACCTGAACGGTGATCTGCTCGGTGGTCGCACCGGACACCGAGATGGAGTCCAGCACCCGGCTCCCGAGGACCGGCGCCAAGGTGTGGCCGGCCCCGGCCACGTGCCCGCTGCCCACCAGGCTGTCCCGGCCGGCCGCACTGTTGCCGTCCCCGACGGCCGTCACGTTCCCGTCACCGTTGTTGAACACCACGGTATTCGGCCCGGTCCTGTAATCGTCCGCCGCGGCGGCCGGAGAAAAGCACACCGCACCGGCAAGAAAAACGAAAGAAGCCGCCACGGCACGAACTCCACGCATATTCCACTCCTACGATGTGCGGAAATCCCGCGTGGATCCTAGCCAGCCCCCAGGAACTTGCTGGCGATCCGGATCCCCCGACATCAAGGACAACCGGGATGGAGCCAATCAACAGCTCTTCACAAGAGGAGACCTCCCCACCCACCCCGTCGCCGCCGGTCGGCTCCTCCGGCCCCGCGGGTACACACCCCCCGATCAGCCGCCCCCCGGCGAGCTGAAGGCGCAGCCCAAAACAGGTCAGCCACCTACTCGATGAGTAGGTGGCTGACCTGGTCTTACTCTGTCGGGGTGGCGGGATTTGAACCCACGACCTCTTCGTCCCGAACGAAGCGCGCTGCCAAGCTGCGCTACACCCCGATTGTTGCCCTGGCGGCTGTGCTGCCCTGGCGACATCGATTACTTTAGCGGACCGGCGGCCGGAGACGAAATCCGGTTTTCGCGGGGCTCGCCGGGGGGTGGGGCCGGGTCAGTGGGGGCGGGGGGTCAGGGTCAGCAGGGTGGCTTCGGGGGGGCAGGCGAAGCGGACCGGGGTGTAGCGGTTGGTGCCGCAGCCGGCCGAGACGTGCAGGTAGGAGCGGTGGCCGCCGGTCTCGTGGGTGGAGAGGCCCTTGACCCGGTCGGTGTCCAGGTCGCAGTTGGTGACCAGGGCGCCGTAGAAGGGGACGCACAGCTGGCCGCCGTGGGTGTGCCCGGCGAGGATCAGCGGGTAGCCGTCCGCGGTGAAGGACTCCAGGGTCCGCAGGTACGGGGCGTGGACCACGGCCATCGTGAAGTCGGCGGCCTGGTCGGGGCCGCCGGCGACCTGTTCGTAGCGGTCGCGCTTGATGTGCGGGTCGTCCAGGCCGGTGAAGGCGAGGTCGAGGTCGTGGAGCTTGAGGCGGGCCCGGGTGTTGGTGAGGTTCAGCCAGCCGGCGGAGTCGAAGGCGTCCCGGATCTCCTCCCACCGGTTGTGGACGGCGCCGACCACCGGCTTGTTGCCGTTCAGCCCGTGCCGGCCCTGTGCCTTCTCCAGGAGGTAGCGGCCGGGGTTGCGGAGCCGGGGGCCGTAGTAGTCGTTCGACCCGAAGACGTACACCCCGGGGAACTCCATCAGCGGGCCGAGGGAGTCCAGCAGCTCGGGGATGCCCTCGGTGTCCGACAGGTTGTCGCCGGTGTTGACCACGAAGTCGGGGCGCAGGCCGGCCAGGGACTGGAGCCAGGCCCGCTTCTTGTGCTGGCCGCTCACCATGTGGATGTCCGAGACCTGCAGGACCCGCAGCGGGCGCATCCCGGGCGGGAGGACCGGTACGGTCACCCGGCGCAGTCGGAACGACCGGGCCTCGAAACCGGCGGCATAGGCCACTCCGGCAGCCCCGGCCGCGGCGATGCCGGCGGCGATTTTCAGGGGTACTCCGTAACGCGCGCGCATGGACACATCGTCGCAGACGGCGGGGAACCGGAAAACGAGTGGGCGCCATCGGGGGGCCACCTGGCAGACTCGAAGCATGACCACGCTCAAGGCCAAGCTGCAGGACGACCTCACCACCGCCATCAAGACGCGTGACGAGCTGCGCTCGTCCACCCTCCGGCTGACCCTCTCCGCGATCACCAAGGAGGAGGTCGCGGGCAAGACCGCCCGTGAGCTCTCCGACGCGGAGGTGCTCCAGGTGATCGCCAAGGAGGCGAAGAAGCGCCGGGAGGCCGCGGAGGCCTTCGCGCAGGGCGGTCGGGCCGAGCAGTCGGAGCGGGAGATCGCCGAGGGCAGGGTGCTGGACGAGTACCTGCCGAAGCAGCTGACCGACGAGGAGCTGCGGGAGATCGTGGGCCAGGCCGTCGAGGAGGCCCGGGCGGCGGGTGCCGAGGGGCCGCGGGCCATGGGCGCCGTGATGAAGATCGTGAACCCGAAGGTGGCCGGGCTGGCCGAGGGCGGGCGGGTCGCCGCCGTCGTCAAGCAGCTCCTGGCCTGACCCCGGACGGACAGCGGAGGAGGGGCCCCGGCCGACCGGCCGGGGCCCCTCCTCTCTTCTGCTGTGTTCGGTCCGGGTGGGTCAGCGGCCGCCGCCGATGACCCCCGGGTCCAGGGTGATGCCGGGGAACGGGTCGATCTGGCCGCCGCCGTTGCCGCCCCCGCCGTTGCCCCCGTTGTTCCCGCCGCCGTTGCCGCCGCCACCCGGTCGGCCGCCGCCGCCGTTGCCGCCGTTCCCGCCGCCGTCGGTGGTGCCGCCGGGCCGGTTGTCACCCGGCTTGTTGTTGTCGTTCGGCTTGCCCGGACGGTTCGGCTTGCCGCGGCCGCCGGGAGCCGGCGGGGTGGACTCCGGTACGTGCACGGTGACGAAGTTCTTCACCTCGCGGCCGGACAGCGCGCCGCCCACGGCCTGCTTCCAGATCGGGCCGGGCAGACCGCCGCCGAAGACCTTGTCGTAGTACTCGCCGCCGATGGTGATGTTCTCCATCGAGACCTGCCGGGAGCCGCCGGACCCGACCCAGGTGGCCCCGGACATGTTCGGGGTGTAGCCGACGAACCAGGCGTTGTAGCGCTCGTCGGTGGTACCGGTCTTGCCCGCGCTCTGCCGGTCGGTCAGGCCCGACTGCCGACCGGTGCCGGAGTCGACCACGCCGAGCAGCAGGGTGTTGATGGTGTCGGCGGTGTTCTCCGACATCACCCGCTGGCACTTGCTCTTCGGCACCGCCAGCGCCTTGTTGTGCGAGTCGGTGATCGACTCGATGGCGATCGGGGTGCAGTAGGTGCCGCGGTTGGCGAAGGCCGCGTAGGCGTTGGCCATGGTCAGCGGGGACATGCCCTCGGTGCCCAGGGAGATGGCCGGGACCTGCTTCAGCTTGGTGCCGTCGGCCGGGATCACGCCGAGCTTGGTGGTCATCTCGGCGAGCGGGCAGAGGCCCATGTCGCTGATCATCTCGACGAAGTAGGTGTTGACCGACATCGCCATGGCCTCCCGCATGGCGTACGGGCCGACCTCGGACTCCTTCTCGTTCTCCACCGTGTCGCCGGAGTTGTTGACCCACATCTTGTCGCTGCAGGTCTGGACCGGGCTCGGGTACTCCATCTCGTACGGCGAGGCGTACGTCTTGGTCGGCGGGAGCCCGCGCTCGATGGCGGCCGCGGCCACGAACGGCTTGAAGGTGGAGCCGGTGGGGAAGCCGAAGTTGGAGCCGCCCATCCGCTTGTCCACGGAGAAGTTGATCTGGGTCTCGTTCTTGCCGAAGCCGTAGGGCTTCGACTGGCCCATGGCCATCACCTTGCCGGTGCCCGGCTGGACCAGGGTGACGGCGGTGGCCACCTTGTCGTCCTGGTCGACATGGTCCTTGATCGACTCGTTCACCGAGTCCTGGGACTGCGGGTCCAGGGTGGTGCGGACGGTCAGACCGCCCTGGTTCCAGATCTTGGCGCGCTCCTCGCGGGTGTTGCCGAAGACCGGGTCGGAGAGGAAGGTCGCGCGGACGTAGTCGCAGAAGAAGCCGGCGCCCTTGACCGCGGTGATGCAGCCGTTGCGCGGCTTGGTGACCTTCAGCTTGACCGGCTTGGCCTTCGCCGCGTCGGCCTGCGCCTGGGAGATGTCCTTGACGTCGGCCATCCGCTGGAGGACCACGTTCCGGCGGTTCATGGCCTCGGTGGAGTCGTTCACCGGGTCGTACCGGCTGGGCGACTGCACCAGGCCGGCCAGCAGGGCCGCCTGCTCCAGGGACAGGTCCTTGGCGGGCTTGCTGAAGTAGCGGCGGGCCGCGGACTCGATGCCGTACGCCTGCTGGCCGAAGTAGGTGATGTTGAGGTAGTTCTCAAGGATCTTGTTCTTGCCGAGCTCCTCCTCGACCTGGATCGAGTACTTCAGCTCGCGGATCTTGCGGCCCAGGCTCTTCTGCTGGGCCTCGCGGACCTTGCCGGGGTCGTCGCCGGCCTCTTCCACGAAGACGTTCTTCACGTACTGCTGGGTGAGGGTGGACGCGCCCTGGGCCGCGCCGCCCTCCTGCGCGTTGCGGTTGACCGCGCGCAGGATGCCCTTGAGGTCGATCGCGCCGTGCTCGTAGAACCGGGAGTCCTCGATGGCGACGATGGCCTTCTGCATGTACGGGGAGATGGCGGTGATCGGGACCACCTGCCGGTCGCGCGAGTAGACGGAGGCGATCACGCCACCCTCGGAGTCCAGGATCGTGGTGCGCTGACTCAGCGGCGGGGTCTTGAGATTGGCCGGGATCTCGTCGAACCCCTCGACCGTGCCCTTCGCCGCCAGACCGAGGGCGCCGGCACCCGGGATCGCGATGCCGGCCAGTACAACTCCGGACAGAACGGACACACCGAGGAACTTGGCGGCCTGCTGACTCCCCGAGAGCCCTCCGCCCGAGCGCTTCTTTGCCATGGGGGCAGCCTACGTTCTCATTCGCCGGACACACACGAATGCCTTGGCCTAAGCTGCTCTCAACTGTCACAGCAGTGTGGTGCCGTATCAACCCCTCGGCTTGATTTTCACCCTTCCCGAATGGGGTGGACTGATGTCCGAATCTCGCGCCTCCCTCTGTTGGCCCCCCGGGGATTCCACCCGAATTGCCGGATAGGTCGGGCATGTCGCTCGATCACTCCGTCGGGTGATCTGCCGCTTACCCATAGTCCGTTCGGACCATTCAAGATTGGGCCCGTCGGGGGTGTTGCACTCTGTCGACCTTCCGTAACGTCCTCAACTGGCAGCGGTGAATATGCCGCTACCGCCGTGGGGGAGCCTCGATTCGGGAGAGGACGGCGCCGGCATGGGCTGGGTTACCGACTGGAGTGCGCAGGCAGCCTGCCGCACTACCGATCCGGATGAACTGTTCGTTCAAGGAGCAGCACAGAACAGGGCCAAGGCGGTGTGCACCGGATGTCCGGTGCGGACCGAATGCCTGGCCGACGCACTCGACAACCGCGTCGAGTTCGGCGTGTGGGGCGGAATGACCGAGCGGGAACGGCGTGCGCTGCTGCGCAGGCGTCCCACCGTCACCTCCTGGCGACGGCTGCTCGAAACCGCGCGCACGGAATACGAGCGCAGCACCGGCATCCTCACCGTGGATGTCGACGCTGACGTGGACATCGCGTACGAAACCTACGCCGCGGCCGGATAGCCGCGGACGTACGCCTACCGATTACCGACCCTCGGCCGGCCGTGATCCGGCAGCCGCGAGTCGTTCACCGATGGCCCGCAGCCCGGCGAGGTCGTGCACATCGCCGGGCAGGGCGGCCACCTCGGCCACCGCCACTTCGGGATGCAGCGAGGTGAAGCGGTCCCGCGTGCGCCGCTCGCGCGCGATCACCTGCATCCGCTCGGCGTGCAGACGCAGAAGTCCCGCGGTCAGCTCGTCCACCGTGGGCCCGTCCGCGTCAGGGGGAGTGTCCGCGTCCGAGCCACGATCTCCAGCTTTCCCGGACTCCTGATCGACAATGCCGCCTTCTTCAAGATTCTCCGCGGCGGTCAGGGCCCGCTCCGCGGACAGCCCCGCGGCACCGCTGCCGTGCACCCGGTTCAGCACCAGGCCCGCCAGCGGCATCCGCTCCGCGGCCAGCCGTTCCACGAAGTACGCCGCCTCGCGCACCGCGTCCGGCTCCGGCGCCGCCACCACCAGGAAGGCCGTGCCGGGAGCCTGCAACAGCCGGTACGTGGCGTCCGCGCGGGTCCGGAACCCGCCGAACATGGTGTCCATCGCCGCCACGAAGGTCTGCACGTCCTTCAGCAGCGAAGCGCCCATCAGCTTGCTGAGCGTCCCCGTCATCAGCGACATGCCGACGTTCAGGAACTTCATCCCGGCCCGGCCGCCCACCTTCGCCGGGGCCATCAGCACCCGGATGAACTTCCCGTCCAGGAAGGACCCCAGCCGCTTCGGCGCGTCCAGGAAGTCCAGCGCGGACCGGCTCGGCGGGGTGTCCACGACGATCAGGTCCCAGTCGTCCCGGGCCCGCAGCTGCCCCAGCTTCTCCATCGCCATGTACTCCTGCGTGCCGGCGAAACCGGCCGACAGGGACTGGTAGAAGGGGTTGTCCAGGATCGCCCGGGCCCGCTCCGCGTCCGCGTGCGCCTCGACGATCTCGTCGAAGGTCCGCTTCATGTCCAGCATCATGGCGTGCAGCTCGCCCCCGGCGTCCCCGCCGCCCACCCCGGCCACCCGCCGGGGGGTGTTGTCCAGCGAGTCGATCCCCATCGACTGGGCCAGCCGCCGCGCCGGATCGATGGTCAGCACCACCACCCGCCGCCCGCGCTCCGCCGCCCGCACCCCCAGCGCCGCGGCCGTGGTGGTCTTCCCCACCCCGCCCGCCCCGCAGCACACCACGATCCGGGTCTTCGGATCGTCCAGCAGCGCGTCCACCGCCAGCACCGGCGGGGTGTCCATGTCCGCCGCCGCCGTCACGACCTCGGCCATCATTCCTCCCCCACCTGCTTGCGCAGCTCGGTCGCCAGCTCGTACAGCCCGGCCAGGTCCATGCCCCGCCCCAGCAGGGGCAGTTCGTACGCCGCCACGTCCAGCCCGGCCAGCACGCCGCGCTGCGCGCGCTCCAGCTCCACCCGCTCGGCGTGCTCCGCCGCCTGCTCCAGCAGCGGACCCACCAGACGCTCGGCCGGCCCACCGTGCCGGGAGCCGGTCAGCCCCGCCCGGGCCAGCGCCGCCGCCACCGCGGCCCGCCGCTCCCCGGACGCGGCCCGCAGCGCACCGCCGTCCAGATGGTGCGGCCGGACCATGTTGACCACCACCCGGCCCAGCGGGAGCCCGGCCTCCCGCAGCTCCGCCATCCCGTCCACGGTCTCCTGCACCGGCATCTCCTCCAGCAGCGTCACCAGGTGCACCGCGGTCTCCGGGGACTTCAGCACCCCCATCACCGCCTGCGCCTGGTTGTGGATCGGCCCGAACCGGGCCAGCCCCGCCACCTCGTCGTTGACGTTCAGGAACCGGGTGATCCGGCCGGTCGGCGGCGCGTCCATCACCACGTGGTCGTAGACGAACCGGCCCGCCTTGTCCTTCCGGCGCACCGCCTCGCAGGCCTTGCCGGTCAGCAGGACGTCCCGCAGCCCCGGCGCGATCGTGGTGGCGAAGTCGATCGCCCCGAGCTTCTTCAGGGCCCGCCCGGCGGAGCCCAGCTTGTAGAACATCTGGAGGTAGTCCAGCAGCGCCCGCTCGGCGTCGATGGCCAGCGCGTGGACCTCCCCGCCGCCCGGAACCACGGCGATCTTCCGCTCCTCGTACGGGAGCGCCTCCGCCCCGAAGAGCTGCGCGATGCCCTGCCTGCCCTCCACCTCCACCAGAAGTGTCCGCCTGCCCTCGCGCGCGAGGGCCAGCGCGAGTGCCGCGGCGACCGTGGTCTTCCCGGTTCCGCCCTTGCCGCTGACCACCTGGAGCCTGCTCACAGCCCACGAGCCTAATTCCTTCCCCCCGCCGATGTTCGGGCGGGCGGGCGGCACCGGCCACAGGCACTACGCTCGGCCCCATGACCAAGAAGTTCGAATACGCGACCGTTCCCCTGCTGGTCCACGCCACCAAGCAGATCCTGGACACCTGGGGCGAGGACGGCTGGGAGCTCGTCCAGGTCGTGCCCGGCCCGAACAACCCCGAGCAGCTCGTGGCCTACCTCAAGCGGGAGAAGGCATGAGCGCGGTCGAGGCGAAGCTCGCCGAGCTCGGGCTGACCCTGCCCGAGGTCGTCCCGCCGCTGGCCGCCTACCAGCCGGCCGTGCGCTCCGGGAACTACGTCTACACCGCGGGCCAGCTCCCGATGGTGAAGGGCTCCCTGCCGGTCACCGGCAAGGTCGGCGCCGAGGTCTCCGCGGAGCAGGCCAAGGAACTGGCCGCGGTCTGCGCGCTGAACGGCCTGGCCGCCGTCAAGTCCGTGGTCGGTGACCTCGACAGGATCGTGCGGATCGTCAAGGTCGTCGGCTTCGTCGCCTCGGCCCCCGACTTCACCGGTCAGCCGGGCGTCCTGAACGGGGCGAGCGAGCTGCTCGGCGAGGTCCTCGGCGAGAAGGGCGTGCACGCCCGCAGCGCGGTCGGCGTGGCCGTCCTCCCGCTGGACGCCCCGGTCGAGGTGGAGTTCCAGGTCGAGGTCTCCGGCTGACGGCCGTCCCCCCTCGTTCTCCCTCGTCCCACCTCGTACCCCCGGTTTTTCCGAGGCGCCCGAACCTCCCCCGTGCGGCAGGCCCGCACCGGAGGTGCCGGGCGCCTCGGCGTTCGCGCACCGCCCGGCCGCGGGCCCGTACCGCGGCCCGCGGCCGGCCCTCGAACATCGGGCCGGATGGCCGTAGCATCCCGCCATGTCCAATGGTCAGCACGGTCCCTCCGCCCAGCCGCCCGGCCGGCCCGCCGGAGGCCAGTGGTACCCGCCCGAGTGGCCCGACCGGATCCGCGCCCTCGCGGACGGCTCGCTCACCCCGGTGGCCCCCAGACGCGCCGCCACCGTGATGCTGCTCCGCGACACCCCCGACGGCCCCGCCGTCCACATGCTGCGCCGCCGCAGCTCCATGGCCTTCGCCGGAGGGGCGTACGCCTACCCCGGCGGCGGAGTCGACCCGCGCGACGAGGACCACCGGATCGGCTGGGCCGGACCCTCCCTCCAGGACTGGGCCGACCGGCTGGGCACCGACCCGGCCACCGCCCAGGCCATCGTCTGCGGAGCCGTCCGGGAGACCTTCGAGGAGGCCGGGGTGCTGCTCGCCGGCCCCGCCGACGGCACCCTGATCCCCGACCTCACCGGGGACGACTGGGAGGCCGACCGGCAGGCGCTGGTCGCCCGGGAGCTGTCCTTCGCCGAGTTCCTCGACCGGCGCGGCCTGCTGCTCCGCTCCGACCTGCTCGGCGCCTGGGCCCGCTGGATCACCCCCGAGTTCGAACCGCGCCGCTACGACACCTGGTTCTTCGTCGCCGTGCTCCCCGAGGGCCAGCGCACCCGCAACGCCTCCACCGAGGCCGACCGGACCGTGTGGACCCGGCCCGGGGACGCGGCCGCCGGCTACGACAAGGGCGAGCTGCTGATGATGCCGCCCACCATCTCCACCCTGCGCTCCCTCCAGCCGTACGCCACGGCCGCCGCCGCCCTGGCCGCCGCCCCCGGACAGGACCTGGCCCCGGTGCTGGCCCGCGCCGCGTTCGAGAACGGCGAGCTGGTCCTCAGCTGGCCCGGCCACGAGGAGTTCACCAAGCGGGTCCGGACGGACGGTGAGCCCCGGTGACCGATGCCGCCGCCCTGCCCGGCCAGCCCCGCGGAGTCGTCGAGTCCGGGCCGGCCACCGCGCGCGCGGTCAACGTGCTGGCGCCCAACGCCTCGGCGATGACCCTCGACGGCACCAACACCTGGCTGGTCTCCGAACCGGACTCCGAGCTCGCCGTGGTCATCGACCCCGGACCGCTGGACGAAGGGCACCTGCGCGCGGTCGTGGCCGCCGCGGAGGCGGCCGGCAAGCGGATCGCGCTGACCCTGCTCACCCACGGCCACCCGGACCACGCGGAGGGCGCCGGCCGCTTCGCGGAACTCACCGGCACCAAGGTCCGGGCCCTGGACCCGGCGCTGCGGCTCGGTGACGAGGGACTGGCCGCCGGACAGGCCGTCCGGGTGGGCGGACTGGAACTGAGGGTGGTCGCCACCCCCGGCCACACCTCCGACTCGCTCTGCTTCCATCTGCCCGCCGACCGGGCGGTGCTGACCGGGGACACCATCCTGGGCCGGGGCACCACCGTGGTCGCCCACCCCGACGGCCGGCTGGGCGACTATCTGGACTCGCTGCGCCGGCTGCGCTCGCTGACCGTGGACGACGGGGTGCACACGGTGCTGCCGGGGCACGGCCCGGTCCTCCAGGACGCGCAGGGGGCGGTGGAGTACTACCTCGCGCACCGGGCGCACCGGCTGGCCCAGGTGGAGACGGCCGTGGAGAACGGGCTCACCACCGCCGCGGCCGTGGTCGCCCGGGTGTACGCGGACGTGGACCGCTCGCTGTGGCCGGCCGCCGAATGGTCCGTCCGGGCCCAGCTGGAGTACCTGCGCGAGCACGGGCTGATCCCGGGGCGCCCCGACTAGACCGCTCAGACCGTGGGACCGGCCGTCTCCGGGGTGTCGCGGGGGCTCCTGGTGCCGTAGCGGGCGCTGTGCTCGTCCGCGAGCCAGGGGCCGAGGTCCTCGACGTAGCCCCGCAGGACCGCCGGGTCCCCGACGGGGTCCAGGGCCTGGGCCGCCGCGGCCCGCATCTGGGCGGCCCGCTCCGGGTGGTAGCGGCCGAAGACCTCGGCGGACTCCACCGGGTCGCTGGTCCAGCCGCCCCAGCGGGGCATCACCAGGGTGAAGCCGGTACGGACCAGCCGGCGGGCGCACCGCCGGACCAGCCGGCGCCGCTCGGCGTCGGTGCGGGCGGCCTCGGCCCGGGCCCGCCAGACGGGCAGCACAGCGGCGAGGTCCCCGTTGCTCTCCCGGGCCAGCAGGGCGTCCGGCCGGTAGCGGGGGAGGTGCTCGGCGAGGTCGGGGCCGAGCAGCGGGGTGCACAGGCAGGCCAGGAACCAGCCCGTGTCGTAACGTTCCTGCTCGCTCAGCAGGCTCTCCCGGGAGCGCAGCAGCAGTTCGGCTCCGTCGATGACCTCGAAGTCCTGGTCGAGGCCCCGGGAGAGGACCTCGGCGATGTCCCGGTCCCGCTGGTCCGGCTGCTGCCGCAGGGCGAGCAGCAGGTTCAGGTCGGAGCGGCCGGGCCGGGCGGTGCCGCGCGGCACGGATCCGTAGAGGTAGGCGCTGTGCAGTCGGCGGCCGTACGCCTCGGCGATCCGGGTGCGGGCCGCGGCGACCGGCGGCCGGAACCCGGCGGGCACCCGGCCCAGGTCGCCCTCGCGCTCGATGAACCCCTGTCCGTCCAGTCCTCGGTGCTCCATGCGGTCCACTGTGCCCGGGTGCGGCCGGCCCGCCCGGGCACCGGCGCCGGAGCCGCCGGAAATCCGGCCCGCGTGGCGGAGCGGGCCGGGCGTGTCGCGGGCGTGTCGGGCCGGTGCAGGGGGCCGGTGCCGGGGCAGGGGGCCGGGGCAGGGGGAGTGCGGGGGTGCGTGCGGGTCCCGGGTACGCGGAAGGGGCCCCGCCGTTCCGGCGGGGCCCCTTCTCCGCTGTTCCGCGCCTCGGCGCGGGCCGGCGTCAGCGCGAGCGCTTCGCCAGCCGCTCCACGTCCAGCAGGATCACGGCGCGGGCCTCCAGCCGGAGCCAGCCGCGACCGGCGAAGTCGGCCAGGGCCTTGTTCACCGTCTCGCGGGAGGCGCCGACGAGCTGCGCCAGCTCTTCCTGGGTCAGGTCGTGGACGACGTGGATGCCTTCCTCGGACTGCACGCCGAAGCGGCGGGACAGGTCCAGGAGGGCGCGGGCCACCCGGCCCGGCACATCGGAGAAGACCAGGTCGGACATCTGGTCGTTGGTCTTGCGCAGCCGGCGCGCGACGGCGCGCAGCAGGGCGGTGGCCACCTCGGGCCGGGCGTTGAGCCAGGGCTGGAGGTCGCCGTGGCCCAGGCCGAGGAGCTTGACCTCGGTCAGCGCGGTGGCGGTGGCGGTGCGCGGGCCCGGGTCGAAGAGCGACAGCTCGCCGATCAGCTCACCGGGGCCGAGGACGGCCAGCATGTTCTCGCGGCCGTCGGGGGAGGTGCGGTGCAGCTTCACCTTGCCCTCGGTCACCACGTAGAGCCGGTCGCCGGGGTCGCCCTCGTGGAACAGGGCGTCACCGCGTGCGAGGGTCACCTCGCCCATGGAGGCGCGGAGCTCCGCGGCCTGCTCGTCATCGAGCGCCGCGAAGAGCGGGGCGCGCCGCAGAACGTCGTCCACGAGTCTCTCTCCTATGTCGACCGGCTCTGGGGACCGTGCTCCCCTATTTTGCCGGACGCTACAAACAGTGCGATCAATCACAAGGATGCCGGACGCGCGAGTGTGCTGTGCGGTGTTACCGGAGGTCCGGCCGGGTGTCATGGCCCGCGCGTGGGCCGATGGAGTGTCCAAGAGGCCTGTGGGACCACAGGCCAAGGGGTTTGCGGGAGTGACCATCCTCGGTGATTCAGCTGTGGGCGAACAGGGGGTTGGTGCCCCCCGAAGCGGCTCCCGAGGTAAAGATTCGGCCAAGAGGGCTGTGCGAAAGCCCAAGCGGGTGACCGGGCGTCAGCCGGCGGGGGTGGCTCCTGGACGACCTCGGCCTCGGTGGCAGGCGGGGCGGGCGGGATCGAGGCCCCTCACGCCAGGCGAATTCGCCCGGTGGCACGGCGCGGCCGCGATCACGCGGCGTAGCCTTCGGTCATGGCAGACAGCAAGGGCCGCAAGGCGGCGCCGAAGCCCGAGACCCATCTGGCGATGGTGCGGCGCGCCCGGAAGATCAACCGTGAACTGGCCGAGATCTATCCCTATGCCCATCCGGAGCTCGACTTCCGGAACTCCTTCGAACTGCTGGTCGCGACCGTGCTGTCGGCGCAGACCACCGACCTGAGGGTGAACCAGACCACCCCCGCGCTGTTCGCGAAGTACCCGACCCCCGAGGACATGGCGGCGGCCGTTCCGGAGGAGCTGGAGGAACTGATCCGGCCGACCGGGTTCTTCCGGATGAAGGCGAAGTCCCTGCTGGGGCTGTCGGCGGCGCTCCGGGACCGGTTCGACGGCGAGGTGCCGGGACGGCTGGAGGACCTGGTCACGCTGCCCGGGGTGGGCCGCAAGACCGCCAACGTGGTGTTGGGCAACGCCTTCGGGGTCCCCGGGATCACCGTGGACACCCACTTCGGGCGGTTGGTCCGGCGGTGGAAGTGGACCGAGCAGGAGGACCCGGAGAAGGTCGAGGCGGAGATCTGCGCGATCTTCCCCAAGAGCGAGTGGACCATGCTCTCCCACCGGGTGGTCTTCCACGGCCGCCGGATCTGCCACTCCCGCAAACCCGCCTGCGGGGCCTGCCCGATCGCCCCGCTGTGCCCGGCCTACGGCGAGGGCGAGACCGACCCGGAGAAGGCGAAGAAGCTCCTCAAGTACGAGATGGGCGGACACCCGGGCCAGCGGCTGAGCCCGCCCGCCGACTACCCGGGCCGGCCGGCCGCCCCGCTGGGCGCGGCCGCCGACTGAGACACGCGCGGGCCGGGGCCCGCCGGAACGAAATGGGCCCCGGCCCGCGTTGCTGCGGGTACGGGCGGTACGAGCGGCACGGCGGTACGAACGGGGTGCGCATGACAGGAGCCGAGCGGAGCGGTCTGACCGCCGAGACGGGCACGGGCGGGACGTACGGGACGGCGGCGGGCGAGCCCTACGGGACGGGGGCCGGCGAGCCCCACGCGACGCCCCGGCCGGACCCGGTGCCGGGCCCCGGGCCGGTACCGGCGCCGGTGCGCGTCAGTGCCCAGGGGCTGCCCGGCTGGCTGGAGCCCGTGGAGCGGGCCGCCCGGACCGTGCGCCCCCGGGAGCTCAGCCGGTTCCTGCCCCCGGCCGACGGCCGCGGCCGGCAGTCCGCCGTACTGATCCTCTTCGGCGAGGGCGCCGACGGCCGGCCCGAGCTGCTGCTGATGGAACGTGCCGGCACCCTCCGCTCGCACGCCGGCCAGCCCTCCTTCCCCGGCGGTGCCCTCGACCCCGAGGACGGGGACCCGGCCACCACCGGCCCGCTGCGGGCCGCCCTGCGCGAGGCGGAGGAGGAGACCGGCCTGGACCCGGCCGGGGTCCAGCTCTTCGGGGTGCTGCCCAGCCTCTACATCCCGGTCAGCGAGTTCGTGGTGACCCCGGTGCTGGGCTGGTGGCACACCCCCAGCCCGGTCGGCGCCGTGGACCCGGCCGAGACCGCCCGCGTGTTCACCGTGCCCGTGGCGGACCTCACGGACCCGGCGCACCGGGTCACCGTGGTCCATCCGGGCGGCCACCAGGGACCGGCCTTCACCGTGGCATCCGCCCTGGTCTGGGGTTTCACCGCCGGGGTGATCGACCGGCTGCTGCACTTCGCCGGGTGGGAACTGCCGTGGGACCGATCACGTGAGGTCCCGTTGGACTGGCGCGCATGAGACGGTGGCCCACGTGAACGTGCTGGACATCCTGTTGCTGGTCGCCGCCGTGTGGTTCGCGATCGTCGGCTACCGCCAGGGGTTCGTCGTCGGCATCCTGTCGGTGATCGGCTTCCTCGGCGGTGGCCTCGTCGCCGTGTCCCTGCTCCCGCTGGTCTGGGACAAGGTGACCGACAACGGGAACCAGGTGTCCACCCCCGTGGTGATCGCCGCCGTGGTCGTGATCATCGTCTGCGCCTCGGTGGGCCAGGCCCTCACCACCCATCTGGGCAACCGGGTCCGACGCCACATCACCTGGTCACCGGCCCGGGTGGTGGACGCCACCGGCGGCGCCCTGGTGAACGTGGTGGCCATGCTGTTGGTGGCGTGGCTGATCGGTTCCGCCCTGGCCGGGACCTCGCTGCCCACCCTCGGCAAGGAGGTCCGCAACTCCAAGGTGCTGCTGGGGGTCTCCCGGATCCTGCCGAACCAGGCCGACACCTGGTTCTCGGACTTCAGCTCCACCCTGGCCCGCAACGGCTTCCCCCAGGTGTTCAGCCCGTTCTCCAACGAGCCCATCACCGAGGTCCGGCCGCCCGATCCGGCCCTGGCCAACAGCCGGGTGGCCGAGCGCGCCAAACGCTCCATCGTCAAGGTGGTCGGCACCGCCCCCGGTTGCAGCAAGGTCCTCGAAGGCACCGGCTTCGTCTTCGCCCCCGGCAAGGTCATGACCAACGCCCATGTGGTCGGCGGGGTCGGCGAACCGACCGTCCAGGTCGGCGGCGAGGGCCGGCTCTACGACGGCCGGGTGGTGCTCTACGACTGGGAGCGCGACATCGCCGTCCTGGACGTGCCCCGACTGAAGGCCGAACCGCTGGAGTTCACCGAGGAGGACGCCACCGGTGGCAGCGACGCGATCGTGGCCGGCTTCCCGGAGAACGGCGCCTACGACGTCCGGGCCGCCCGGGTCCGCGGCCGGATCAACGCCAACGGACCGGACATCTACCACCGGGGCACCGTGCGCCGCGACGTCTACTCGCTGTACGCGACGGTCCGTCAGGGCAACTCCGGCGGACCGCTGCTCACCCCCGAGGGCAAGGTGTACGGAGTGGTGTTCGCCAAGTCGCTCGACGACCCGGACACCGGCTACGCCCTCACGGTCGACGAGATCCGGGACGACATCCGGATCGGCTCGACGGCCCGTCAGCGGGTGGACAGCCAGGGCTGCGCCCTCTGACCGGCCGGCCTCCGCCGGCTCTTCGCCGGACCGTGTTCGGGGCTGCTCGCCGGATCCCCCGCCGCCGGACCCCGGGCCCGGGACGGAGCGCGCACGCCGGGCGTACCGGGTGCGCCCCTGGGGTCATGTGCGCTGATGCCGGATGCGGGCCGAGACCCAGCGGGCCCGGCGGCGCAGGATGAGGGGGATCCCGAGACGGGGGTCGTGCCCCCGTCGGACCGCCCTGTCGCGGGTGCCCGGCGTCGTGGCCGAGCGGGTTTCGCGTGCGGATTCACCGTAGTCGTGCGTCCAGCCCATACTTCGACCTCTGCCCGGGCCCCAAGGTCGGTAACCGCGTTCCGGAGGGCCAATTGGCCTATGCGCCGGGCAATTGATCGATCCTCGTGCGCGTGTGCGAGCCGTCGGGCGGGGTTCTGCCGGACCGTCAGCGGTCGGGTTCGGGGTCCTTCAGCCAGTTCACCAGCTCGGTGGAGAAGGCCTCCGGGTCCTCCTCGTGCGGGAAGTGCCCGAGGCCGTCGAACAGCCGCCAGCGGTAAGGGGCTTCGACGTACTCCCCGGAGCCGGCGGAGCTCCGGGTGCGCATCACCGGGTCCAGCGAGCCGTGCAGATGGAGGGTGGGCACCCGCACCGGGCGCTTCATCCGCCGGTTGAACTGGATGCCGTCCGGCCGGGCCAGCGAGCGGACCATCCACCGGTAGGGCTCGATCGAGCAGTGCGCGGTGGAGGGGATGCAGATGGCCCTCCGGTAGACCTCCAGGTCCTCCTCCACGGGCTGCCGGGGGCCGGACCAGTCCCGGATCAGCTCGCCGGCCAGCGCGCCGCCGTCCGCCTGCAGTTGGCGCTCCGGGATCCAGGGCCGCTGGAACCCCCACACATGGGAGCCGGCCCTGCTCTGCGCCGGGTCCGAGAGCATGGCCGAGCGCCAGCGGCGCGGATGGGGCATGGAGGAGACCACCAGCCGGCGGACCAGCTTGGGCCGCATCACGGCCGCGGTCCAGGCCAGGTAGCCGCCCAGGTCGTGGCCGACGAGCGCGGCGTCCGGCTCGCCGAGGGACCGTACGACCCCGGTGATGTCCAGGGCCAGGTTGGCCGGGTCGTAGCCGCGGGGGGTGCGGTCGCTGCCGCCGACCCCGCGCAGGTCCATGGCCACCGCGCGGAACCCGGCGTCCGCGAGGGCGGTCAGCTGGTGCCGCCAGGTCCACCAGAACTGCGGGAAGCCGTGCAGCAGCAGCACCAGCGGTCCGTCGCCCAGTTCGGCGACATGGAACCGGGCGCCGTTGGCGGCCACGTCCCGGTGGATGACCTGGCGCCCGCCGGGGATCGCGATCCGTACGGCCGACGAGGCGGTCGGCGGGCTGCTGGGGTCCGGGGCGGTCGCTGTCATGACGACGAGCGTGCCACACCCACGGCCTTGTCACTGACCGGCCTCGGGTGCGGCTTCACGGTTCCCACCACGGCCGCGGTCCGCTTGACGGAGGCGATGCTCTTCTCCGGCGGCTTGACCTTCTTGAACTTGGCGACCGCCAGCAGCCCCAGCAGGGTGGCGAGGAGCAGGAAGGCCACGCCCACGATGAGGAAGGACCAGGCCAGGCCCAGCCCCAGGTTGTGGATGCCGTAGGCGGCGGCGAAGCTCAGCACCGGCAGGGAGAACAGCGCCAGCACCCCGGCGACGCCGAGGGCGGTGCCGCCGATGCCGACCCGGCGCACGTCCTGGCGGATCTCCGCCTTGGCGAGGGCGATCTCGTCGTGCACCAGGGCGGACATCTCGGCGGTGGCCGAGGAGACCAGCTGGCCGAGTGTGCGCTCGGCTCCTTGCAGCCCCTGGTCCTCGTTGCTCATCGCGCTCTCCCTCTGTCGTCCTGTCCTGTGCGTCAGTCAGATGATGCCGGACGCGCGGGGCCGGTGCCGGACCCGGTGCCGGAGCCGATGCCCGAACCGGTGCCTGAACCAGTGCTCGGCCGGGCGGCCGCTTCGGCCCTGCGCCGGTGCTCGGCGGCCTTCGCCTCGTGGATGGCGGCCATCCGGAGGTGGTACTCCGGGTTGTGCTCCTCGTAGATGTCCGGGATGCCGTCCCCGTCCTCGTCGCGCTCCTCGGCGCTGGTCAGCGCGCGGTACTTGCGGTCCCGGAGCTTGAGCAGGACGCAGGCGACCAGGGCGGCGATCAGCGAGCCGATGAGCACGGCCGCCTTGATCTCGCTGGTGAGGGCCGGATCCTCGGCGAAGGCGAGTTCGCCGATCAGCAGGGAGACGGTGAAGCCGATGCCGGCCAGCGAGGCCACCGCGAACACGTCCGGCCAGGCCAGGTCCTCGTTCAGCTCGGCCTTGGTGAAGCGGGCGGCCAGCCAGGTGCCGCCGAAGATGCCGAGGGTCTTGCCGAGGACCAGACCGAGGACCACACCGAGGGTCTCGGGGCGGGTGAAGACCTCGGCGACCGCCTTGTCGGAGAGCGAGACCCCGGCCGAGAACAGGGCGAACAGCGGGACGGCGAGTCCGGCGGACACGGGCCGGACCAGGTGCTCGATGTGCTCGCCCGGGGAGTGCTCCTCGCCCTCCCGGCGGGTGCAGCGGAGCATCAGGCCCATGGCCACGCCGGCGATGGTGGCGTGCACCCCGCTGTTGTACATCAGGCCCCAGACGACCAGGGCCAGCGGGACGTAGACGTACCAGCCGCGGACCCCCCGGCGGAGCAGGAACCAGAACAGGGCGAGGCCGACGAGGGCGCCGCCGAGGGCGGCGAAGTCGATCTCGCTGGTGAAGAACACCGCGATGATCATGATGGCGAATAGGTCGTCCACCACGGCCAGGGTGAGCAGGAAGGCGCGCAGGGCGGAGGGCAGCGAGGTGCCGATGACCGCGAGCACGGCGAGGGCGAAGGCGATGTCGGTGGCGGTGGGCACGGCCCAGCCGTCCATGGAGCCGCCGCCGGTGAGGTTGACGACCGCGTAGACCAGGGCGGGGACGGCCATGCCGCAGAGCGCGGCGATCACCGGGAGGGCGGCCGCCTTGGGGTCCTTGAGGTCCCCGGCCACCAGCTCGCGCTTGAGCTCGATACCGGCCACGAAGAAGAAGATCGCCAGCAGTCCGTCGGCGGCCCAGTGCTGGAGCGAGAGGTCCAGGCCCAGGGCGGAGGGGCCGATGTGGAAGCCGATGACGGAGCGGTAGCTGTCGCTGATGGCGGGGACGTTCGCCCAGACCACGGCGGCGATGGCGGCGATCAGCAGCAGGACGCCGCCGACGGTCTCGGTGCGCAGGGCGTTGGCCACGAACCGACGCTCGGGGAGCGAGAGGCGTCCGAGGAGCTTGCGGCTCTGGGGGTCGGTGGGGCTGGGCGTGGCCACGGCGGGCACCTCCGGGTCGGTCGGCGGGTACGACAAACGATCTTGCCGACCAGACTTCCCGGCGCACCTGTGGTTCTTGACGTTTTCCCTACGCTACAGGGTGGGCCACGAGGGGGCGCCGCTTGGTGCGGTGATCACACTTTATGCGCGAAAGGGACATCCGGCGCGCCCGCCCGGATGTCCCCCTCGTCTCCGCCCCGCCTCCGGCGGGGCCGGTCAGTCCTCGCTGGAAGCGCTCGGCAGCTTCGTCTGGATCAGGTCCATGACCGAGGAGTCGGCCAGCGTGGTGACGTCACCGACCGCCCGGTTCTCCGCCACATCGCGCAGCAGCCGGCGCATGATCTTGCCGGAGCGGGTCTTCGGCAGTTCCGCCACCGGCAGGACCCGCTTGGGCTTGGCGATCGGGCCCAGGGTGGCGCCCACGTGGTTGCGCAGCTCCGCGACCAGCGAGTCGTCCTCCGAGGCGGTGCCGCGCAGGATGACGAAGGCGACGATGGCCTGGCCGGTGGTCTCGTCGGCGGCGCCGACCACCGCCGCCTCGGCGACCGCGGGGTGCGAGACCAGGGCGGACTCGACCTCGGTGGTCGAGATGTTGTGGCCCGACACCAGCATGACGTCGTCCACCCGGCCCAGCAGCCAGATGTCCCCGTCCTCGTCCTTCTTGGCGCCGTCGCCGGCGAAGTACTTGCCCTCGAAACGGGACCAGTAGGTGTCGACGAACCGCTGGTCGTCGCCCCAGATGGTGCGCAGCATGGAGGGCCACGGCTCGGTCAGGACCAGGTAGCCGCCACCGCCGTTCGGGACCTCGTTCGCCTCGTCGTCCACCACGGTGGCGGAGATGCCCGGCAGGGCGCGCTGGGCGGAGCCCGGCTTGGTCTCGGTCACCCCCGGCAGCGGGGAGATCATCATCGCGCCGGTCTCGGTCTGCCACCAGGTGTCCACGATCGGGCAGCGGTCGCCGCCGATGTGCTTGCGGTACCAGACCCAGGCCTCGGGGTTGATCGGCTCGCCGACCGACCCGAGGACCCGCAGCGAGGACAGGTCGAACTTCGCGGGGATGTCGTCGCCCCACTTCATGAACGTCCGGATGGCCGTCGGCGCGGTGTACAGGATGGTGACCCCGTACTTCTGGACGACCTCCCAGAACCGGCCCTGGTGCGGGGTGTCCGGGGTGCCCTCGTACATGACCTGGGTGGCGCCGTTGGCGAGCGGCCCGTAGACGATGTAGGAGTGCCCGGTGACCCAGCCGATGTCGGCCGTGCACCAGTAGACGTCGGTCTCCGGCTTGAGGTCGAAGACCGCGTGGTGGGTGTAGGCCGCCTGGGTGAGGTAGCCGCCGGAGGTGTGCAGGATGCCCTTGGGCTTACCCGTGGTCCCCGAGGTGTAGAGGATGAACAGCGGGTGCTCGGCGTCGAAGGCCTGCGGGGTGTGCTCGGTGGACTGGCGTCCGACCAGCTCGTGCCACCAGACGTCGCGGCCCTCGGTGAAGGCGGTGTCCTGGCCGGTGCGCTGGACCACCAGGACGTTCTTGACCTGCGGACACTTGGCGACGGCCTCGTCGATGGCCGGCTTGAGGGCGCTGGGCTTGCCGCGCCGGTAGCCGCCGTCGGCGGTGATGACCAGCTTGGCGTCGGCGTCCTGGATGCGGGAGGCGACGGCGTCGGCGGAGAAGCCGCCGAAGACCACCGAGTGGGCCGCGCCGACCCGGGCGCACGCCAGCATGGCGACGACGGCCTCGGGGATCATCGGCAGGTAGACGGCGACCCGGTCGCCGGCCTGCACGCCGAGCTCGGTGAGGGCGTTCGCGGCCCGCGACACCTCGTCCTTGAGCTGGGCGTAGGTGATCGTCCGGCTGTCGCCGGGCTCGCCCTCGAAGTGGATGGCGACGCGGTCGCCGTGTCCGGCCTCCACATGGCGGTCCACGCAGTTGTAGGCGACGTTCAGCTTGCCGTCCGCGAACCACTTCGCGAAGGGCGGGTTGGTCCAGTCGAGCGTCTCGGTCGGCTCGGTGGCCCAGTGCAGCCGCCGGGCCTGGTCGGCCCAGAAGCCCAGCCGGTCGCTGTCCGCCTGCTCGTACGCCTGCGCCGTGACGTTCGCGGCGGCGGCCAGCGCGGCGGGCGGCGCGAATCGCCGCTCCTCCTTGAGCAGGTTGGCCAGGCTTTCGTTGCTCACGACATCTCCCTTTCCCAGGGTGTCCGTTGTGTCCCGGGCATAGCTCATCAGGCGGATGCCCGGGTGACAAGGGGTAACCGGAAATTGGTTTAGACCTTTTAGGGGTGGGTCCGCAGAAACGGATGGCCCCCTCCCGCAGCCGAGTGCGGGAGGGGGCCATCCGATGGCACGGATACCGGAGCGTATCGGTTCAGGCGGGCGCCGGTGCCGCCGACGGGCTCCGATCGGCCGGAACCACGCTGTCGAAGACCCGGCAGTCGAAGAAGTCCATCCCCTCGGAGAGCAGATAGGCCTGCGCCTCGCCCACGTGGAAGTACATCCCGTGCAGCTCCAGGGTGCCCTCGGCGAGCCGGCGGGCCACCGACTCGTGCGCCTTGAGGTGCTCCAGCTGCTGCACCACGTTGGTCAGGCACAGCTGCTCCACCGCGTCGGCCGGCAGCCGCCCGGAGATCCGCGCCCAGGCGTGGTGCCGGCTGACCATCCGGGCCAGGCTGGGCTGCCCGTGCCGCAGCCAGCGGCGCAGCGGGGTCATCGGTGTCCCCGGCTCGCCGGGCGCCGAGTTGAGGAGGGCCTGCATCGCCCCGCAGCCGGAGTGGCCGCAGACCGTGATGCTGTCCACCTCCAGCACGTCCACCGCGTACTCGATGGCGGCGGCGACCGAATCGTCCCCGGACTCGGCCCCGGGCAGCGGCACCAGGTTGCCGACGTTGCGGACGGTGAACAGGTCCCCCGGACCACTGGAAGTGATCATGCTGGTGACCAGCCGGGAGTCGGCGCAGGTCAGGAACAGCTGGGAGGGCCGCTGACCCTCCCGGGCCAGCCGGGCCAGCTCGTCCCGGACATGCGGGGCGGTGTCGCGCTGGAAGGCGCTGATACCGCTGGCCAGCCGGCCACGGGCGTCGCGGGGCGGCTCGGCCGGCTCCTCGGGCCGCTGGTCGCAGTGGTTCTGCCAGGGGGTCCAGGGGCGGCAGCACTGGTGCGCGCCGCGTCCGCCCTCGCCCTGCTGCTCGCCGATCCGGGCCCCGGAGCGACCGGTGACCTCCACCGAACCGCCGTGTGCCCGGTGGGAGTCCTGCCAGTCGTGCAGGGTCTCGTAGGCGGCGTGGTCCATGAAGGAGCCGTCCAACTCGACCACGGCGTGCCCGTGATGCGGGATCTGGCCGAGCACCCGGCTCAGCCGCGGCACCGCAAGGAAGGTCAACTGCCCGCGCGCGCAGACCTTGTGGACCCCGTCCTGTTCCTCCAGGGTGATCCGGGTCCGGGCCAGCCGGTGCAGGGCCACGGCCACCGCCACGGCGATCCCGATCGCGACCCCTTCGAGCACCCCGCCGAGCACCACGGCCACGATGGTGGTCAGATAGACCACGATCTCCCGGTGCCGGGTGACGCTCCGCAGATGGGTGATGTTCACCATCTGCACCCCGACCGCCATCACCAGCGCGGCCAGCGCGGCCAGCGGGATCAGATCGAGCACCGGCACCAGCAGCGCCGCCGCGAGCATCACCCAGACGCCGTGCAGGATCGAGGACCGGCGGGTGGCCGCCCCCGACTTGACGTTCGCCACGCTGCGCACGGCCACACCGGTGACGGGCAGTCCGCCGAGGGCGCCGGAGACGATGTTGGCCGCGCCCTGCCCGCGCAGTTCGCGGTCGAGGTCGGCTCGCGGCGGGCGGCTCGCGGTGTCCCGCTCGCTCGCGATCAGCTTGTCGAGGGCGACCGCGGACAGCAGCGACTCCACACTGCCGACCAGGGTGATCGTCAGGACCGCGGCGATCAGGCCCAGCACCGGGCCCTCGGGCATCTCGGGCAGTGCGTGGCTGCTCCAGGACGGCAGGTCCACCCGGGGCAGGGTGAGTCCGGCCAGGGCGGCGCCGGCGGTGGCGGTGGCCACCGCGGCCAGGGCCGCGGGGATCTTCCGCAGGGCCCGGCCGGCCCGTCCGGGCAGCCGCGGCCAGGACAGCAGCACCAGCAGGGTCAGCGCGCTGACCCCGAGGGCGGCCGGATGCGGATTCGCCAACTGGGCGGGCAGTCCGAGGACGTTGTCCACGGCCGAGCTCTGCGGGCTGCCGCCGAGCACGATGTGCAGCTGGGCGAGCGCGATGGTCACACCGATGCCGGCCAGCATGCCGTGGACGATGGCGGGGCTGACCATCAGCGCCGACCGGGCCGTGCGCAGCAGGGCGAGACCCAGCTGGCAGACGCCGGCGAGCACGGTGATGGCGCAGGTGGTGCGCCAGCCGTAACGCTGGATCAGTTCGGCGGTGACGACGGTGAGTCCGGCGGCGGGGCCGCTCACCTGGAGCGGGGCGCCGCCCAGCCGCGCGGCCACGATCCCGCCGACCGCCGCGGCCACCAGACCCGCCTGGAGCGGGGCGCCGGTGGCCAGGGCGATGCCGAGGGACAGGGGGAGGGCGATCAGGAATACGGCGATGGACGCGGAGAGATCGGCGGTGCGGGGGTTGCTCACAGGTCCCGTCTCCTCGGGGCAGGGGAGGGTGAAGCGGCGGGAATCTCAACACTCAGTAAATGGATGGTAATGGAGAGTAAAGAAGAATGTTTGACATAACGGTCAAATGGGCTACTTAGTCCCTCTCTTGAGTGAATAGGCATTTATTACGGCTTGTCACACCTTCCTAAAAGAAGACCGCATGGGACGTTGCGCCCCGGAAGTCCCGCACGGGAACCCCGAGGCAGAGGTGGTCGGAACATGGCCGTCACGAAGAAGATCGCCGGCGGCCTGGTCGTCGCCACGGCCCTGGCGCTGGGGCTGGCCGGCTGCAGCGCCCCCGCACCGGGCGGCCCGGTGCCGGCCGGCGGGCCCGGCGCGAAGAAGGGGCCCGCGGCACCCGCCGTACCGGCCCCGGGCAGCGTGCTCCGGCTGATCGGGGACGGCTCCACCTCCTACACCGGCGCCCAGCCCCACGCCGGGACCCCGGCCAAGCTGGCCCCGGGGGAGACGCCCCCGCAGTTCGTGGTGTTCTCCTGGGACGGCGCCGGCGAGGACAGCCAGAAGCTGTTCTCGCACTTCCGCAAGGTGGGCCGGGAGAACAACGCCCGGATGACCTACTTCCTCAGCGGGGTCTACATGCTCCCGGAGGAGAAGCGTTCGCTCTACACCGCTCCCCAGCACGCCTCCGGCCGCTCCGACATCGGCTTCGGCGACCTCCAGGGCATCAAGGACACCGCCACCCAGGTCCGCGAGGCCTGGCAGGAGGGCAACGAGATCGGCACCCACTTCAACGGCCACTTCTGCGGACCCGACGGTGGGGTCGGGACCTGGTCGGTGGAGGAGTGGAAGAGCGAGATCGAACAGGCGAAGTCCTTCGTCAAGAACTGGAAGACCAACGCGGGACTGAAGGGGGAGAAGGCCCTCCCCTTCGACTACGACAAGGAACTGATCGGCGCCCGCACCCCCTGCCTCGAAGGCCAGAAGAACTTCATGCTCGCGGCCAAGGACATGGGCTTCCGCTACGACTCCAGCGGCATCAGCAAGCAGCAGTGGCCCAAGAAGACGGACGGGTTGTGGGACATCCCGCTCCAGCTGGTCCCGATCCCGGGCCGGGCCTTCGAGACGCTGAGCATGGACTACAACTTCATGGTCAACCAGTCCGGGACCACCTCCCAGGGCGACCCCTCCCAGCACACCTACTGGGGCAACCAGATGCGCGACGGCCTGCTCCAGGCCTTCGAGCGGGCCTACAGCGGCAACCGCGCGCCGCTGATCATCGGCAACCACTTCGAGTCCTGGAACGGCGGCACCTACATGCGTGCCATCGAGGAGACCATCGAGACCGTCTGCAACCGGAAGGACGTCCGCTGCGTGCCGTTCCGGGAGCTCGCCGACTGGCTGGACGCCCAGGACCCCCGGCACATCGAGTGGATGCGCACGCTGGACGTGGGCCAGGCGCCGAAGGAGGGCTGGGCCAAGTTCCTGGCCTCCGGCCCGGCGCCGTCCCCGGCCCCCTCGGCGCCCGCGGCGGTCACGCCGGCTGAGGAGCGGGAAGCGGAGTAGCGCCAAGGACGAATCCGGGGTCGACCTGCGCCGACAGGTCGGCCCCGGTCTTCGCGTTGCCCCAGCTCTCGGCGTTCCGCAGGTGGAAGTGGACCATCTGCTCGGTGTAGCGGGCCCAGTCCCGGAGCGCGTAGGAGTCCTCGGCCGCGTCCTGGAGGGCCTGCAGGGCCATCCGGTTGTCCGCCTCCAGCAGCTCGAAGCGCGGCGGGCGGCCCTTCTCCATCGACCGCACCCAGTCCGAGTGCCCGACGGTCACCAGCAGGTCCTCGCCCGCCTCGGCGCGCAGGAACTCGATGTCCTCCGGGCCCTGCACCTTGTTGCCGACCACCTTCAGCGCCACCCCGAAGTCCCGCGCGTACTCCTTGTACTGGCGGTAGACGGAGATCCCCTTGAGGGTCGGCTCGGCGACCAGGAAGGTCATGTCGAACCGGGTGAACATCCCGGAGGCGAAGGAGTCCGAACCGGCCGTCATGTCGACGACCACGTACTCGTCCGGGCCGTCGACCAGGTGGTTCAGGCAGAGCTCCACGGCCCCGACCTTGGAGTGGTAGCAGGCCACCCCGAGGTCGGACTCGGTGAACGGGCCGGTGGCCATCAGCCGGACCGGCTCGCCGTCGAGGACCAGCTCGCGGGCACAGGCCCGGTAGACCGGGTTGTCCTCGCGGACCCCCAGCAGCCGGGAGCCGGCCCCGGGCGGGGTGGTCTTGATCATCGACTCGGCGGAGGCGATCCGCGGGTTGGACCCCCGCAGGTAGTCCTTGATCAGCGGGAGCTGGGCGCCCATCGCGGGCAGCGCGGCGGCCTCCTCCTCGGTCAGCCCGAGGGCGGTCCCGAGGTGCTGGTTGATGTCGGCGTCCACCGCGACCACCGGGGCCTCGTTGGCGGCAAGGTGACGGATGAAGAGCGAGGACAGCGTGGTCTTGCCGCTGCCGCCCTTCCCCACGAAAGCGATCTTCATGTTCACCTAGCGTAGTGCCACGGTGGCTTTGCGTGGTCAAGGTGAGTGAAGAAGACCACTCGAAGGTGGGGTCGGTGCTATGGGGCGGCAGTGCGTAGGCTCCCTGCTTATGAGTACGTCAGCCGATCCGCTCGCCGCCCTCGCGGGCCTGCCGGGCGTGGCCGAGTCCGTGGATTCCGTGCGCAAGGCCGTGGACCGGGTCTACGGACACCGGGTGATGCGCCGCCGCAGCGCCGAGATCGCCGCCGAGGCGGCCCTGCGCGGGGCGCGCGGCAGCGCGGCGCTGTCCGGGGCCGACTGGGCCCTGGAGGAGGTGCGGCGACGCACCGACTTCGGTTCGGAGTCCGAGGCCCGGACCGTGGGCGGGGCGCTGCGCACCACGGCGGAGGCCGGTCAGCTGCTGAGCATCTGGCGGCAGTCCCCGCTGCGGGTGCTGGCGCGGCTGCACCTGGTCGCCGCGGGTTCCGCCGTCGCGGGCGATGTGGTGGGCCGGCCCCGGCTGGCCGGGGAGCCGGTGGACGAGCCGCTGGTGGAGCTTCCGCTGCCGGGGGCCGCGGAGGTGGCGGGCCGGCTGGACGGGCTGTCCCGGCTGATCATCGCGGGCGGGTCCGCTCCTGCGCTGGTCACCGCCGCGGTGGTGCACGGGGAACTGGTGGCGCTGCGGCCGTTCGGTTCGTACAACGGGGTGGTGGCGCGGACCGCCGAGCGGATCGTGCTGATCAACAGCGGGCTGGACCCCAAGGCGGTGTGTCCGGCCGAGGTGGGGCACGCCGAGGAGGGCCGGGCGGCCTATGTCGCCGCGCTGGAGGGTTATGTCTCGGGGACGCCGGAGGGAATGGCGGCCTGGATCGCGCACTGCGGGCGGGCGATCGAGCTCGGGGCCCGGGAGTCCACGGCGGTCTGCGAGGCGCTGCAGCGCGGCGCGGCCTGACCGGGGCGGTTCCGGTCGGCGGTGGTTCGGCCGGCGCGGCCCCGGAAACGGGTTGCGGCGACACCGTCGTACTCATGGTGTCGCCGCTGGCACTCGCGCCCAGTTACCAAGCGTCCTCGATAGTTGCCCATCAGGTCGGGAACTCTGCCCGGTCCCTGGTGCGGCTGGCCCGTAATCGACGGGTCGACGTCGCGTGGGTGCTCGGCGTTCGTGCTTCGGTCCGTGGGGCCTTGCTGCGTTCTAAAGATGATCCTCTCGGATGTCCTTTGGTCTCGCGGGCCGTGAATCCTTTGTACCTCTAACCCGGAGGAAGCGGAACCCCTCGCTCTATTTCCGCTCGGTTCTTTACTTTCGGGATGATCAGGTGGCGAATCGGATGAATCCGGTTCCCGCAGGTCAGGCGGTTCAGGCGGGCCGGGCAAGCCGGGCAGGCGGGCCGGGTGGGTCCGCCGGGCGGGCAGGACCGGCAGGTCAGACGGCGCGGCGCCGCTGGCTCGCGTACCAGACCAGCCCGGCGGTGATCGCGGCCGCCCCGACGGCCGCCGCCGCGACCAGCGCGGGACGGGCCGGCATGGACAGCCCGGGCAGCCGCTGCTTGAGCCGGACCGGGCGGCTGAACACCAGCACCGGCCAGTCCCGGGCCAGCGCCTCGCGGCGCAGCGCCCGGTCCGGGTTCACCGCGTGCGGATGGCCCACCGCCTCCAGCATCGGCACATCGGTGATCGAGTCGCTGTAGGCGTAGCAGCGCGACAGGTCGTAGCCCTCGGACTCGGCGAGCTCGCGCACCGCCTCCGCCTTGGTGGGGCCGTAGGCGTAGTAGTCGATCTCGCCGGTGAAGCAGCCGTCCTCGCCCACCACCATGCGGGTGGCGACGACCCGGTCGGCACCGAGCATCTCGCCGATCGGCTCGACCACCTCGGCGCCCGAGGTGGACACGATGACCACGTCGCGGCCGGCCGTGTGATGGGCCTCGATCAGGGAGGCCGCCTCGTCGTAGATGATCGGGTCGATGAGGTCGTGCAGGGCTTCGGCGACGATCTCCCGGACCTGCTGGACGTTCCAGCCCTTGCAGAGGGCGGAGAGGTACTCCCTCATCCGCTCCATCTGGTCGTGGTCGGCGCCGCCGGCCAGGAAGATGAACTGGGTGTAGGCGGTGCGCAGGACCGCCCGCCGGTTGATCAGCCCGCCCTGGTAGAAGGACTTGCTGAACGTCAGTGTGCTCGACTTCGCAATGACCGTCTTGTCCAGGTCGAAGAAGGCGGCGGTACGGGGCGAGGAGTGCGACAAGGACTGGTTATCCACGCACCGAGCATATGTGCCCACCATTCGGCGTAAGGTGTGGCGCGTGGGTTTGCCTGAGAAGGCTCTCGGGTACACCATGGAAGTCACGGATCGTTCGCGACCGTGCTAACCCGGTCCGACTCCTCCCCCCCCCGAGTCGGCCGTGGGGACGACCCCCGCTCTCCCCCCCGGCGGGGGTCGTCGCATGTCCGGACGCGGTTCGTGTCCCGATCGACGGCTCTGGATCCTCATCTTCCGGCCCTCCTCCTGTGTGTGGCTCGCGTCGTGCGGGCCTTCCTCTCCCCAGAACTCGTCACTCTGTGTAGTGGTTCCCGGACGTTCTGGAACTCACCTCCAGGGGTGATCGAGTTATTCACAGGGTGTTCGCTATCCACAGTTGTGGAGCAAGATCCACTTGATTTCGGGGATGGCGTCACGGTGATTCCGACCGCGAAGTCCGCGGTCAACGGATTTGCCGTGAGAAGGGGGTGGAGATCGTGGCGCGAAACATCTCCCGCGAAGTGTCCGAGTGGCCGGTGCCCGGTGCCGGCAGGCCACTGATCATCACTGAGGACCCGGTGCTGCTGGACGATCTGCTGCGGCTGTGCGCGGCCGCGGGCGCCGAACCCCATGTGCACCATGCGGTGCCAGAGCAAAGCGGGCCGCAAGGGAGCGGTGGGACCAGTGGGGCGGGCGGGGCCGGTGGGGCCGGGCCGCCGGGCGGCGCGGGCTGGGTGGACGCCCCGCTGGTCCTGGTCGGCGAGGACGCGGGCGGCCGGCTGCGCGGCGCGCCCCGGCGCGGCGGAGTGTTCCTCGTCGGCCGGGGCGAGGGCAGCGGCACCGACGATCCCCAGGTGTGGCAGTGCGCGGTGGAGATCGGCGCAGAGCAGGTCATCCGGCTGCCGTACTCCGAGAACTGGCTGGTGGACCGGATCGCCGATGTGGCCGAAGGGGCCGGCCGGCCCGCCCTCGCCGTCGGGGTGATCGGGGGCAGCGGCGGGGCCGGCGCGTCCACCCTCGCCTGCGCCCTGGCGGTCTCCGCCGCCCGCTCCGGGGAGCGGACCATGCTGATCGACGGGGACCCGTTCGGCGGCGGTCTCGATGTGCTGCTCGGCGGCGAGGGGGCGGAGGGGCTGCGCTGGCCGGACTTCGCCGCCTCGCGCGGCCGGGTGGCCGCCGGCGCCCTGGAGGAGTCCCTGCCGGAGCTGCACGCGCTCCGGCTGCTCAGCTGGGACCGCGGCAAGCGGGTGCTGGTTCCCCCGGCGGCCATGCGCTCGGTGCTGGCCGCCGCCCGACGGCGCGGCGGGGTGGTGGTGGTCGATCTGCCCCGGCGGGTCGACGAGGTGGCGGCCGAGGCGCTGGCCCAACTGGACCTGGTGCTGCTGGTGATCCCGGTGGAACTCCGGTCGGTGGCCGCGGCCGGCCGGGTCGCCGACGCCCTACAGGGGCTGGCCCGGGACGTCCGGGTGGTGGTGCGGGCCCGACTGGCCGGCGAGCTCGACCCGGACGAGGTGGCGGGACTGCTGCGGCTGCCGCTGGCCGGGGAGATGCCGGTGGAGCTCGGCGTGTCCGAATGGCTGGCCAGGGGAGAGCCGCCTGGCACCTTCGTCTGGGGCCCGCTGGCCCGCTTCTGCGACGGGTTCTGGCGGCGGGCGCTGGCGCCCGGGCCGGCGGTGCCGTCATGAGCGCCGGACTGCTGGACGCGGTCCGCGCCCGCCTCGCCGAAAGCGGGGCCGAACCCACCCCGGCCCGGGTCGCGGCCGCCCTCCGGGCCCAGGGCCGACTCCTCGGGGACACCGAAGTGCTGGGTACGGCGGCCGAGTTGCGCTCGGAGCTGGTCGGCGCCGGCCCCCTGGAACCACTGCTCGCCGATCCGGCCGTCACCGATGTCCTGGTCGCGGCCCCCGACCGGGTCTGGGTGGACCGCGGCGGCGGCCTGGAGCTCACCGGGGTGACCTTCGCCGACGCGGAGGCGGTGCGCCGGCTCGCCCAGCGGCTCGCCGCCGTGGCCGGCCGGCGGCTGGACGACGCGCGGCCCTGGGTGGACGCCCGGATGCCCGACGGCACCCGGCTGCACGCGGTGCTGCCACCGGTGGCGGTCGGCTCGGCCTGCCTCTCCCTGCGGGTGGTCCGGCCGCGGGCCTTCACCCTGGAGGAGCTGACCCTGGCGGGCACCCTGCCGCCCGGTGGCCGACGGCTGCTCGCCGCCATGGTCGAGGCCAGACTCTCCTTCCTGGTCTCCGGAGGCACCGGCACCGGAAAGACGACCCTGCTGAGCTCGCTGCTGGGACTGGTCGGCGCGGGCGAACGGATCGTGCTGGCCGAGGACTCCGCCGAACTGCGCCCGGACCATCCGCATGTGGTGCGGCTGGAGAGCCGCCCGGCCAACCAGGAAGGGGCCGGCCAGGTCACCCTCGCGGACCTGGTCCGGCAGGCCCTGCGGATGCGGCCGGACCGACTGGTGGTGGGGGAGGTGCGCGGGGCCGAGGTGGCGGATCTGCTGGCCGCGCTCAACACCGGGCACGAAGGTGGCTGCGGCACCGTCCACGCGAACGCCGCCGCCCATGTCCCCGCCCGTCTGGAGGCCCTGGGCAGTGCCGCCGGGCTCGACCGGGCCGCGCTGCACAGCCAGTTGGCCGCCGCCCTCGATCTGGTGGTCCATCTGGTCAGGGAGCGCGGCGGACAGCGCCGGGTGGCCGAGGTGCACGTACTGGAGCGGGACCCGGCCGGGCTGGTGGTCACCGTGCCCGCACTGCGCTGGGGCGCCCGGGGATTCGTGCGCGAGCGCGGTTGGGAGCGGCTCGGCCCGCTGCTGGGCGGTGCGCCGTGAGTCCGCCGGGCCCGGGCGCGGCTTCGGGGATGGCGGTGCTCTGCGCCGGGGCGGCGGTCTGGCTGCTGGCAGGAGCGGGCGGGCCGAGCGGGCGGGCCCGGCTCATGGTGGCCGGGGCGGCCCCCGGCGGATCCGGGCAACGGCCCTGGTGGGAGCGGCTGGTGGTGCCGGTCCGGGTGCGGTCCGGCCGGTGGCCGGACTGGGCCTGCCTGGGGGCCGGGGCCCTGGTGGGCCTGCTGGGCGGCTCGGTGCTGCCGGTGCTGCTGGGGATCGCGGCGGTGCCGGTGGTGCGCTCCCGGTTACGCGCCCGGTCCCGGGAGCGGGACCGGACGGCTCGGGCGGCCGGGGTGGTCGACCTGTGCGGGGCGACCGTGGCGGAGCTGCGGGCCGGGGCCCAGCCCGGCCAGGCGCTGACGGCCGCGATCCGCCGGATGGGCGGGATGGGCGGGATCGGGGCGGAGGAGACCGCGGTGCTGGCCGCGGCGGCTTTCGGCGGGGATGTGCCGGGTGCCCTGCGGGAGTCGGCCCGCGAGCCGGGCGCCGAAGGGCTGGCCGGGCTGGCGGCCTGCTGGCGGGTCTCGGTGGACGGGGGCGCCGGGCTAACGGCGGGACTGGAGCGGCTGGAGAAGGCCCTGCGGGCCGAGCGGGACCGGGAGGAATCGCTGCGGGCCCAGCTGGCGGGGGCGCGGTCCACGGCCGTGGTGCTGGCGCTGCTGCCGCTGGTGGGCCTGCTGATCGGCACCGGGCTGGGCGCGGATCCGCTGCGGATCCTGCTGCACACCCCGATGGGAGCGGTGTGCCTGGTGGTGGGGGCGGTTCTGGAGGGGCTGGGGCTGCTCTGGTGCCGACGGATCGTCCGCATGGGAGGCATGTGATGCACGGATCCGTCATCCACAGGCTGGGGACAGCGGTTCCGTCACCGTCCATGCTGTCGGTGGCCCCGGTGCCGATGGGGCTGCTGTGGCTGATCGGCCTGATCGGGCTGGTCGTGCTGATGTGGCCGGGATGGCTGTGGTGCTCGGGGCGGCGTGCCGGACCGGTCCGGCGGCGGACGGTCCGGCGCAGGGCGACGCTGATGTTCCCGCCGGGGGCGGTCCCGGGCGAGGCCCGGAGACCGGGCTCCGACGGGGGCCGGGGAGCGGGGTGGCCGCGATGGCGCCCCGACCGGTGGCGGCGGTGGCGGCGGTGGCGGGCCGAGCGGGACGCCCGGGCGGGCCCCCGGGAGGCCGAGCGGCAACTGCCCCTGGCCGCTGATCTGCTGGCCGCCTGCCTCGCGGCCGGTGCCGGGCCGGTGGAAGCCGCCGAAGTGGTGGGCGAGTCCCTCGGCGGGCCGGTGGGGGACCGGCTCGCGCTGGCCGGGGCGGAACTCCGGCTGGGCGGCGAACCGGGCTACAGCTGGGGCCGGTTGGCCGAGGTCCCCGGGGCAGGAGCACTGGCCGACTGCCTGGCCCGGGCCGCCCGCACCGGGGCCCCGGCCGCCGAACCGGTCTCCCGGCTCGCGACCGTCCTGCGGGAGAAGCGGGCCCGGCGGGCCACGGCGGGCGCGCAGCGGGCGGCGGTATGGGTGACCGCTCCGGTCGGCCTTTGTTTCCTGCCCGCTTTTCTGGTCGTGGGAGTGGCACCGGTGGTGATCGGAATGGCCTCCGGACTGCTCTCCGGTAACTGAAATCACATCAAGAACAGAAAATCACAGGAGGTTGTCATGAGGATCATCTGGATTCGTCTTCGGGACGCGTTCGCCGGCCGCTCCGGGGACGCCGGGATGTCGACATCGGAATATGCGATGGGGACGATCGCCGCCTGCGCGTTCGCGGCCGTTCTGTACAAGGTCGTGACCAGTGAAGTGGTCTCCGGCGCCCTTCAGTCGACGATCGGAAAGGCGCTCGATGTGCCCTTCTGAGCGAAGGAGGGCAGCCGACCGCGGATTCGTCACGGCGGAGGCGGCCATGGTGATTCCGGCCCTGGTCCTTTTCGCGGCCCTGCTGGTGTGGGCGCTGATGGCGGCGGCCGCGCAGATCCGCTGTGTGGACGCGGCCAGGGCCGGCGCCAGGGCAGCGGCCAGGTCGGAACCGGTCGCCGAGGCGGAGGCGGCGGCCCGGGCCGCCGCCCCGGAGGGCGCCGAGGTGGCGGTGGAGCGCGCGGGGGACCTCTGGGTGGTGCGGGTGGCGGCTCCGGCTCCCGGGCCGGACCGGCTGCCGGTCCGGCTGGGGGCCCGGGCGGTGGCGCTGGCCGAGGACAGCGTCGGAGCGCCGCCATGAGCCGGGACCGGGGCTCGGCGACCGTCTGGGCGACGCTGGTGTGCACGGTGCTGGCGGCCGTCTTCGGCGGGGTCCTGCTGCTCGGGCAGGCCGTGGTGGCCCGGCACCGGGCCGCGGCCGCGGCGGACCTGGCCGCGCTCGCGGCGGCCGCCGCCTGGGCCCACGGGCCCGGCCCGGCGTGCGCGGCGGCGGGCCGGGTGGCCCAGGAGCAGGGCGCCAGGGTGACCGGCTGCGTGGTGGCGGGAGAGGTCGCGGAGATCACCGTCAGAGTCGCAGCGGGCCCCTTCGACCCACCATCCCAAGCCCGCGCCGGCCCACCCCAGGACCCTCCGACACCCCCGGCACCGCCGGATTCCCGGGCACCACCGGAGTCCCCGGCACCGCCGGACTCCCGGGCGCCCTCGGAGCCCCTGGCCCTTCCGGGCTCGCTGGCGCCGCCGGAACCCCCGGCGCCCGGGGAATCCCGGGAGCCCCCAGGTCTGCGGAGCCCGAGGGGCGGCCGGGCGGTCGGGGGTGGCTAGTCCCGGGGGTGGCTACTCCTGGGGGTGGTTCTGGGGGGCTTCGGAGAGGAGGCGGCTGAGGAGGCGGACGGCGCCGCGTTTGTGGAGGGGGTCGTTGCCGTTGCCGCACTTGGGGGACTGGATGCAGGACGGGCAGCCGGCCTCGCACTCGCAGGCGGCGATCGCGTCCCGGGTCGCGGTCAGCCACTGGCGGGCCGTGTGGAAGGCCCGCTCGGCGAATCCGGCGCCGCCCGGGTGCCCGTCGTAGACGAACACGGTGGGCAGCAGGGTGTCCGGGTGCAGCGGCACGGAGACCCCGCCGATGTCCCAGCGGTCGCAGGTGGCGAACAGCGGGAGCAGGCCGATCGAGGCGTGCTCGGCGGCGTGCAGGGCGCCGCCGAGGATCTCCGGGTTGATCCGGGCCTCGTCCAGCTGGTCCTCGGTGACCGTCCACCACACGGCCCGGGTGCGCAGGACGCGGGGCGGCAGGTCCAGTTTGGCCTCGCCGAGGACCTCGCCGGTGATCAGTTTGCGCCGGAGATAGGAGACGACCTGGTTGGTGACTTCCACCGAGCCGTAGCAGAGCCGGGCCGCGCCCCAGGGGATCTCGGCCTCGGTGTCCAGTACCGCGATGGAGGTGGTGTCCCGGGCGGTGGTGGAGAAGGGCGGGTCGGCCTCCTCCACCAGGGCCACCGAGTCCTCCAGGTCCAGCCGGCGCACCAGATAGCTGCGGCCCTGGTGCAGGTGGACCGCGCCCTCGTGGACGGCGGTGTGGGAGGCGGACTCGTCCACGGTGCCCAGCAGCCTGCCGGTGCCCGATTCGACGATCTGCACCGGTCGGCCGCCGCCGCCCCGGATGTCGGCCAGGTCGGCGGCCCGCTCCCGGCGGGTCCAGTGCCAGCCGCCGGTGCGGCGGCGCAGCAGTCCGGCGGCTTCCAGCTGGGGCAGCAGCCCGGGGGCGGCCGGGCCGAAGAGGGCCAGGTCGGCCTCGGTCAGGGGCAGCTCGGCGGCCGCCGCGCAGAGGTGCGGGGCGAGTACGTACGGGTTGTCCGGGTCCAGGACGGTGGCCTCCACGGGCCGCTGGAACACCGCCTCCGGGTGGTGCACCAGGTAGGTGTCCAGCGGGTCGTCCCGGGCGATCAGCACGGCCAGGGCGCCCTGGCCGGACCGTCCGGCCCGGCCGGCCTGCTGCCACAGGGAGGCCCGGGTGCCCGGGTAGCCGGCGATCAGGACGGCGTCCAGGCCGGAGACGTCCACGCCCAGCTCCAGGGCCGTGGTGGCGGCCAGGCCGAGCAGGTCGCCGGAGTGCAGGGCCTGCTCCAGGGCCCGCCGCTCCTCGGGCAGGTAGCCGCCCCGGTAGGCGGCCACCCGGCCGGGCAGCGAGCGGTCCACCGAGGCCAGCCGGTCCTGGGCGATCAGGGCGATCAGTTCGGCGCCGCGCCGGGAGCGGACGAAGGCCACCGTGCGGACCCCCTGGACGACCAGGTCGGTCAGCAGGTCGGCGGTCTCGGCGGTGGCCGTGCGCCGCACCGGGGCGCCCCGCTCGCCGGCGAGCTCGGTGAGCGGCGGCTCCCACAGGGCGAAGACCACCTCCCCGCGCGGGGAGGCGTCGTCGACCACCTCGGTGACCGGCAGGCCGGTCAGCCGGCCGGCGGCGGCCGCCGGGTCGCCGGCGGTGGCCGAGGCCAGCAGGAACACCGGATCCGAGCCGTAGCGGGCGCAGAGCCGGCGCAGCCGGCGCAGGACCTGGGCGACGTGCGAGCCGAAGACGCCCCGGTAGGTGTGGCACTCGTCGATCACCACGTAGCGCAGGGCGCGCAGGAAGGAGGACCAGCGGGGATGGGCCGGGAGGATCCCGGTGTGCAGCATGTCGGGGTTGGTGAGCACGTAGTTGGCGTACTGGCGGACCCACTCGCGTTCCTCGACGGGGGTGTCCCCGTCGTAGACGGCGGGCCGCACGGCATGGCCCAGGGGGGCGGCCAGGGCCCGTACGGCGCGGCGCTGGTCGGCGGCGAGGGCCTTGGTCGGGGCCAGGTACAGGGCGGTCGCCCCGCGGCCGTTCGGGGCTTCGGCGCCCTCCGCGAGGGCGGACAGGACCGGGGCGAGATAGGCCAGCGACTTGCCGGAGGCGGTGCCGGTGGCCACCACCACCGAGGTCCCGTCCAGGGCGTGCTCGGCCGCGGCGGCCTGGTGTTCCCACGGATGTTCGATGCCGGAGGCCTGGATCGCGGCTACGACATCCGTTCGGATGCGGTCGGGCCAGAGGGCATGACGGCCCTCCCGAGGGGGCAGATGCTCCGTATGGGTGATGCGCGCAGCCCGGCTCTGCCCCCCTGAGAGCCGGTTCAGAACCGTACCGGGGGCTGGTCGTGGGTCCGTCGCGGCCGTGGGCCGACCGGGGCGGTGAGTACTGGCCATTGCCTCCGAGTGTGTCACCGCGGTCGGGGAGAATGGACCCAAGGCGTCGTGCGCGCCTGCCGGTAAGTGATTGAATGCCATTGCGGCAGCCAATCCCTCCACTACCTTCGGGTGGGGAGGCCCCTGGGGGGCGCCGCTCGATAGCAAGGTGCTGGAGGATCCGTGGACCTGTCCCTGTCGACTCGCACTGTCGGCGACCGCACAGTCGTCGAGGTGGGTGGCGAGATTGATGTGTATACCGCGCCCAAGCTGCGCGAGCAGTTGGTCGAGTTGGTGAACGACGGCAGCTACCACCTGGTTGTCGACATGGAGCGAGTGGACTTCCTCGACTCCACCGGCCTCGGTGTGCTCGTGGGAGGCCTCAAGCGCGTCCGTGCGCACGAGGGCTCGCTGCGTCTGGTGTGCAACCAGGAGCGCATCCTGAAGATTTTCCGGATCACGGGCCTGACCAAGGTCTTCCCGATCCACACCTCGGTGGACGAGGCCGTCGCCGCCACCGACTGACGGCTCCCGACGCAGTAGCGGGGGCGCCGGGCCGTGAGGGCCCGGGCCCCTGTCAGCACGCCCGTAGTCCGAGGGGGAGTACATGGCGACCGTTGAACTCCGCTTCAGCGCCCAGCCCGAGCATGTCCGGACGGCCCGACTCGTCGCGGCCGCGGTGGCCCGCCGGGCCGGGGTGGAGGAGGCGGTTCTGGACGAGGTGCGCCTCGCCGTGGGCGAAGCCTGCTCCCGCGCCGTCGGGCTGCACCGGGGCAGCGGGGTGGCCGAGCCCGTCAGGGTGCTGCTCACCGAGGAGGAGAAGGTGTTCTCCATCGAGGTCGGCGACGATGTCCCGACCCCGGCCGGCGGGTCCTCCGCCGGTGGTGCGGCGGTCGACCCGGACACCGAGGGCGAGGACGAGATGGGTCTCGCGGTGATCCGCGGACTGGTCGACGACGTCGAGGTGACCCGAGGTGATTCGGGCGGAGTCATCCGGATGAGCTGGCCCACCGCCGGAGCCTCCGAACTCCCGTAGATCATTCTTATTCATAAACGATGAAGGCCCTGCTGAGCAGGGCCTTCATCGTTTTTTCCGGTTGCCCCGGAGATCCATGACCGCGCGTCAATGCTTTTGCCCCATTACCACTTTCGAGCGCATTAGCGTGACGCGATCTTTTGGTGAAGGCCATCCGACGGCCAATTCCGTTTCCCGCGCACTGTTTTGATCGGGTCGGGCTCCCTACAATCCGTCCACATCTTGAGCTCATCACGTCAAGGAGGACGTATGACGGGGCTCTTCACCCCCACTGCATCCGCGGTCCTGACCGATGAAAATCGGCTGATCGTGATCGTCATCGCGGCCGTCGCACTGGCCGCACTCGTCGTCGCCCAGATCCTGGTCCGCCAGGTGCTGGCCGCCGACGAGGGCACCGACCGCATGAAGGAGATCGCGGCGGCCGTCCAGGAAGGCGCCAACGCCTATCTGGGACGGCAGCTCCGCACCCTCGGCATCTTCGCCGTCGTGGTCTTCTTCCTGCTCTTCCTGCTGCCCGCCGACAACTGGTCGCAACGGGCCGGGCGTTCGGCATTCTTCCTGGTCGGCGCGCTGTTCTCGGCCGCCACCGGATACATCGGCATGCGGCTGGCGGTACGCGCCAACGTCCGGGTCGCCGCCGCAGCCCGGGAGGCCACCCCGGCCGAGGGCGAACCCGCCAAGGACCTCACCGACGTCTCCCACAAGGCCATGCGGATCGCCTTCCGCACCGGCGGCGTGGTCGGCATGTTCACCGTCGGCCTGGGCCTGCTCGGCGCCTCCTGCGTGGTGCTGGTCTACGCGGCCGACGCCCCCAAGGTCCTGGAGGGGTTCGGTCTCGGAGCCGCCCTGATCGCCATGTTCATGAGGGTCGGCGGCGGGATCTTCACCAAGGCCGCCGACGTCGGCGCCGACCTGGTCGGCAAGGTCGAACAGGGCATTCCGGAGGACGATCCGCGCAATGCCGCGACCATCGCCGACAATGTGGGCGACAACGTCGGAGACTGCGCGGGCATGGCCGCGGACCTCTTCGAGTCCTACGCCGTCACCCTGGTGGCCGCCCTGATCCTCGGCAAGGCCGCCTTCGGCGACCTCGGCCTCGCCTTCCCCCTGATCGTCCCCGCCATCGGCGTGGTCACCGCGATGATCGGCATCTTCGCCGTCTCCCCCCGCCGCACCGACCGCAACGGCATGACCGCCATCAACCGCGGGTTCTTCATCTCCGCGGTGATCTCCCTGGTGCTGGTGGCCGTCGCCGTCTACGCCTACCTCCCGGCCAGCTACAAGGAGCTCGCCGGCGTCGAGAGCGCCGCCATCACCAACCACTCCGGCGACCCCCGGGTCCTCGCGCTCGTCGCCGTCGCCATCGGCATCGTCCTCGCGGCCCTCATCCAGCAGCTCACCGGCTACTTCACCGAGACCACCCGGCGCCCCGTCCGCGACATCGGGAAGTCCTCGCTCACCGGCCCCGCCACCGTCATCCTGGCCGGTATCTCCATCGGCCTGGAATCCGCCGTCTACACCGCGCTCCTCATCGGACTCGGCGTCTACGGGGCCTTCCTGCTCGGCGGCACCTCCATCCTGCTCGCCCTGTTCGCCGTCGCCCTGGCCGGCACCGGCCTGCTCACCACCGTCGGCGTCATCGTCGCCATGGACACCTTCGGCCCGGTCTCCGACAACGCCCAGGGCATCGCCGAGATGTCCGGCGACGTCGAGGGCGCCGGCGCCCAGGTCCTCACCGACCTCGACGCGGTGGGCAACACCACCAAGGCCATCACCAAGGGCATCGCCATCGCCACCGCCGTGCTGGCCGCGGCCGCGCTCTTCGGCTCGTACAGCGACGCCATCGCGGCCGCCGTCAAGGACGTCGGGGCCAAGGCCGGGGAGATGAACCTCAGCCTGGACATCGCCCAGCCCAACAACCTCGTCGGGCTGATCCTCGGCGCCGCCGTGGTGTTCCTGTTCTCCGGACTGGCCATCAACGCCGTCTCCCGCTCGGCCGGCTCGGTGGTCTACGAGGTCCGCCGGCAGTTCCGCGAGCACCCCGGGATCATGGACTACTCGGAGAAGCCCGAGTACGGCCGCGTCGTCGACATCTGCACCAGGGACGCGCTCCGCGAGCTCGCCACCCCCGGCCTGCTCGCCGTGCTCACCCCCATTGCCGTGGGCTTCTCGCTGGGAGTCGGCGCGCTCGGCTCCTTCCTCGCCGGATCCATCGCCTGCGGCACCCTGATGGCCGTCTTCCTCGCCAACTCCGGCGGGGCCTGGGACAACGCGAAGAAGATGGTGGAGGACGGCCACCACGGCGGCAAGGGCAGCGAGGCGCACGCCGCGACCGTGATCGGCGACACCGTCGGCGACCCCTTCAAGGACACCGCCGGCCCGGCCATCAACCCGCTGCTCAAGGTGATGAACCTGGTGGCCCTGCTGATCGCCCCCGCCGTGGTCCAGTTCAGCTACGGGGACGACGCCAGCGCCCCGGTCCGCGCCGTCATCGCGGTCCTCGCCATCGGGATCATCATCGGCGCGGTCTACGTGTCCAAGCGGCGCGGCATCGCCGGCGGCGACGGGGCCGACGACCCGGCCCTCCGGCGGACGGCCGACCCCGCCGATCCCGCGGTGGTGTCCTGACACCCCGGCAGGTGCCGGAACCCGAACGGGCGTAGGCCCGAAAGGCGGACCGGCGGCGCGGACTGACGCGCCGTCCGTCCGCCTTTGTGCGCGGCTGGATGGCGGCCGTGTATGTTCCGGGCCGAGAGCCTTGGAAGGGACCAATCCGGTGAACAAGAAGCTTGCGGCCGCGGTCTCCGGCGGTGCGGTGCTGATGCTCGTGCTGTCCGGCTGCGGCGACGACAGTGACAAGAAGGCCAGCGACTGGGCCAAGAAGGTCTGCGACCAGTGGCAGCCCCAGTACAAGAAGATCGAGGACGCCAAGCTCGAAATCAAGCGGGTGGCCACCGAGAGCAGCAAGGCCGAGGAGGTCCAGAAGACCGATTCCGCGGCCTTCCAGACCATGTCCGACGCCTTCAAGTCGATCAGTGCCGCGCTGCGCGGAGCCGGGGAGGCCCCGGTGGAGAACGGCAAGGAGACCGTCGAGGCGGCCGCCAAGGGGTTCGACACCACCTCCCAGGGTTACGCCGAACTCAAGACGAAGATCGATTCGCTCGACGCCCAGGACCAGGCGAAGTTCGCCACCGGTCTCCAGGACCTGTCGACCGGCCTGGACAAGGTCGCCGACGAGGAGAAGGCGGCCAAGGAGACGCTGAAGGCCGGAGGCCTCGACAAGCCGATGGCCGAGCAGCCGGCCTGCCAGATCACCACGCCCTCGCCCGCGCAGAGCTGACCGGCGAAACCGGACGACGGCAGAACCCGGAGCGGCCGGGGTCCCACCGGATCCCGGCCGCTCCGCCGTGTCCGGCCCCGCTCCGCCGCCTCGGGCCCCGCCCCGCCGCGTCCGGGCCCGTGCCCGGGCGGTCGCACCGGAGGGCGGCGGCAGCCGACACAATGGGCGGGTGAGTACCCGCAGCCTTCCCTCCCCCGACCGCGCGGCCGCCCTGCGTGCCGCCCTGCTCGCCGCCGGCTTCACCGCCGACGGACTCCTGGACCTGCTCGGCGCGCCGGCGTACGCCGCCCTCGCCCGCAGCGAGACCGTGCCCGCGCTGCGGGCCACCCGCGGCGACGGCCCGCTGCCGAGCCTGGTGCGGCTGTTCCTGCTGCAGCAGCCGGTGCCGTACGTGCACGCGGCCGCCGCCCTGCCGGTGGAGGAGGCGCTGGCCGACGGCTGGCTGCGCCGCGAGGGCGACGAGGTGCACGCCACCGTCGACGTGCGGCCGTACGGCGGGGACGACGGCGAGGACTGGTTCATCGTCTCCGACCTGGGCTGCGCCGTCGGCGGGGCCGGCGGCATCGGCAGCCAGGAGGAGGCCGTGGTGCTCGGTGTGGGCGGCGCGTCCACCACCCTGGCCGGGATCACCGTCCGCACCCCGGTCGGCACGGCCCTGGACCTCGGCACCGGATCCGGCATCCAGGCCCTGCACGCGTCCCGGCACGCCACCCGGGTCACCGCCACCGACGTCAACCCGCGGGCCCTGGAGTTCACCCGGCTCACCCTGGCCCTGTCGGGCGCCCCCGAGGCCGAGCTCCTGGCCGGCTCGCTGTTCGAGCCGGTCGGCGACGCCCGGTACGACCTGATCGTCTCCAACCCGCCGTTCGTGATCTCCCCGAACGCCCGGTTGACCTACCGGGACGGCGGAATGGGCGGCGACGACCTCTGCCGCACCCTGGTCCAGCAGTCCGGCGACCACCTCAACCCCGGCGGCTACGCGCAGTTCCTGGCCAACTGGCAGCACGTCGAGGGCGAGGACTGGCGGGACCGGCTGCGGTCCTGGGTGCCGCGCGGCTGCGACGCCTGGATCGTGCAGCGCGAGGTGCAGGACGTCACCCAGTACGCCGAGCTCTGGCTGCGGGACGCCGGCGACCACCGGGCGGACCCGGCGGCGTACCGGCAGCACTACGAGGACTGGCTGGACGAGTTCGAGGCCCGCGGGACCAAGGCCGTCGGCTTCGGCTGGATCGCCCTGCGGCGCAGCGACGCGGCCGAGCCCTCGATCGTGGTCGAGGAGTGGCCGCACCCGGTGGAGCAGCCGCTCGGCGAGACCGTACGCGCCCATTTCGCCCGCCAGGACTATCTGCGCGAGCACGATGACGCCGCCCTGCTGGAGGGCTACTTCCTGCTGACCGCCGAAGTGGTGCAGGAGCAGGTCGGGGCGCCCGGCGCGGAGGACCCGGAGCACGTGGTGCTGCGGCAGAACCGCGGGATGCGGCGGGCCACCAAGGTGGACACGGTCGGCGCGGGCTTCGCCGGAGTGTGCGACGGCTCACTCAGCGCCGGCCGGATCCTGGACGCGATCGCCCACCTGGTGCAGGAGGACCCGGTGCTGCTGCGGGACCGCACCCCGGAGGCGATCCGGCTGCTCGTGGAGCAGGGATTCCTGGTGCCGGCCGCCCTCGGGGGCACTCCGGAACGCTGAGTTCACCGGGGATTCGCCCGCCGTACCCGAACGGCTGCCAGGCTCGCCCGCAGACGGGATCCGGGGGGATTCCGGGAGCGGCTCCGGGGAAGGGGTGCGGCATGGACGGCGTTCCGGCGATCTTCGCGGCCACGGTGTTCCTGCTGTTCGGAGCCGCTCTGTTGACATGGACGGGGGCGCGCGCACTGCATCGCGCGCCCGTCGTCGAAGGCGTGCGCCCCGGGGTCGCGCTCCCGCTGGCACTGCTGTCGGCACTGCTCTCGCTGGCCCTCGGCGCCTGGTGTCTCGGCCGGCTCTGACGGATTCCGCCGGGGCCCTCCCGCAGACCCGGCCGAGGACGGAGCGGGCGGCCCCGCGGGCCCTGCCGGACGGCCCGCGGACGGTCCGGGCCGGCCACCGGGACGTGCCGTGCGCGGCATCCGGGCGGCACGAATGGCACTAGTCGGGTTACCGTTCGAGTGGCCGTTGCGGGCTTGTGCCGTTTGACACGGGGGCGGGTTGTACCGTCACACTCCGCAGCGTCGCCGTACTGCGACCGAGTGCCGACCGGAGAGAAGACCAAGTTGTCCCCGACTAGCGAGACCGCAAAGGGCGGCCGCCGACTCGTCATCGTCGAGTCCCCTGCCAAGGCGAAGACGATCAAGGGCTACCTCGGCCCCGGATACGTCGTCGAGGCGAGCGTCGGGCACATCCGCGACCTCCCCAACGGCGCGGCGGAAGTGCCCGAGAAGTACACGGGTGAGGTGCGCCGGCTCGGCGTGGACGTCGAGCACGACTTCCAGCCCATCTACGTCGTCAACGCGGACAAGAAGGCCCAGGTCAGGAAGCTCAAGGAGCTGCTGGCCGAGTCCGACGAACTCTTCCTCGCCACCGATGAGGACCGCGAGGGCGAAGCCATCGCGTGGCACCTGCAGGAAGTCCTCAAGCCCAAGGTCCCGGTCCACCGGATGGTCTTCCACGAGATCACCAAGGACGCCATCCGGGACGCGGTGGCCAACCCGCGCGAGCTCAACCAGCGCATGGTCGACGCCCAGGAGACCCGCCGCATCCTCGACCGCCTCTACGGCTACGAGGTCTCGCCGGTCCTGTGGAAGAAGGTCATGCCCCGGCTGTCGGCCGGCCGCGTCCAGTCCGTCGCCACCCGGCTCGTCGTCGAGCGCGAGCGCGAGCGCATCGCCTTCCGCTCCGCCGAGTACTGGGACCTGACCGGCACCTTCGCCACCGGCCGCGCCGGCGACGCCTCCGACCCGTCCTCGCTGGTCGCCCGGCTCAACACGGTCGACGGCAAGCGGGTCGCCCAGGGCCGCGACTTCGGTTCCACCGGGCAGCTCAAGAGCGAGGTGCTGCACCTGGACGAGGCGAACGCCCGCGCCCTGGCCGCCGCGCTCGCCGAGACCTCCTTCGCGGTCCGCTCGGTCGAGTCCAAGCCGTACCGGCGGTCCCCGTACGCCCCGTTCCGCACCACCACGCTCCAGCAGGAGGCCTCGCGCAAGCTGGGCTTCGGTGCGAAGGCGACCATGCAGGTGGCCCAGAAGCTGTACGAGAACGGCTTCATCACCTACATGCGCACCGACTCCACCACCCTCTCGGAGACCGCCGTGACGGCGGCCCGGGCCCAGGTCACCCAGCTGTACGGGGCGGACTACCTGCCGCCGCAGCCCCGGGTCTACGCGGGCAAGGTCAAGAACGCCCAGGAGGCGCACGAGGCGATCCGCCCCTCGGGTGATCGTTTCCGCACCCCGGCCGAGACCGGACTGACCGGCGACCAGTTCCGGCTCTACGAGCTGATCTGGAAGCGGACCGTCGCCTCCCAGATGAAGGACGCCACCGGCAACTCGGTCACCGTGAAGATCGGCGGCCGGGCCTCCGACGGCCGGGACGCCGAGTTCAGCGCCTCCGGCAAGACGATCACCTTCCACGGGTTCATGAAGGCCTACGTGGAGGGCGCCGACGACCCGAACGCCGAGCTCGACGACCGCGAGCGGCGCCTGCCGCAGGTCGCCGAGGGCGACGCGCTGACCGCCGAGGAGATCACGGCGGACGGCCACTCCACCAAGCCGCCGGCCCGCTACACCGAGGCCTCGCTGGTCAAGGAGCTGGAAGAGCGCGAGATCGGCCGCCCGTCCACCTACGCCTCGATCATCGGCACCATCCTGGACCGCGGCTACGTCTTCAAGAAGGGCACCGCCCTGGTGCCCTCCTTCCTGTCCTTCGCCGTGGTCAACCTGCTGGAGAAGCACTTCGGCCGGCTGGTCGACTACGACTTCACCGCCAAGATGGAGGACGACCTCGACCGCATCGCCCGCGGCGAGGCCCAGTCCGTGCCGTGGCTGAAGCGCTTCTACTTCGGCGGCGAGGCGGCCGCGGCCGTCAAGGACGCCTCCGCCGCCGGCAACGGCGACGGCGACCACCTCGGCGGCCTGAAGGAACTGGTCACCGACCTCGGCGCCATCGACGCCCGGGAGATCTCCTCCTTCCCGGTCGGCGACGGAGTGGTGCTCCGGGTCGGCCGCTACGGTCCGTACGTCGAGCGCGGCGAGAAGGACGCGGAGGGCCACCAGCGGGCCGACGTCCCCGAGGACCTCGCCCCGGACGAGCTGACCGTGGAGTACGCGGAGGAGCTCTTCGCCAAGCCCAGCGGCGAGTTCGCGCTCGGCGCGGACCCGGTCAGCGGCAACCAGATCGTCGCCAAGGACGGCCGCTACGGGCCGTACGTGACCGAGATCCTGCCCGAGGGCACCCCGAAGACCGGCAAGAACGCGGTGAAGCCGCGGACCGCCTCGCTGTTCCAGTCGATGTCCCTGGACACCGTCACCCTCGCCGACGCGCTCAAGCTGATGTCCCTGCCCCGGGTCGTCGGCGCGGACGCGGAGGGCGTGGAGATCACCGCCCAGAACGGCCGCTACGGCCCGTACCTGAAGAAGGGCACGGACTCGCGGTCCCTGGAGACCGAGGACCAGCTGTTCTCGATCACCCTGGACGAGGCCCTCGCCATCTACGCCCAGCCCAAGCAGCGCGGCCGGGCGGCCGCCAAGCCGCCGCTGAAGGAACTGGGCACCGACCCGGTCAGCGAGCGCCCGGTGGTCGTCAAGGACGGCCGGTTCGGCCCGTACGTCACCGACGGCGAGACCAACGCGACCCTGCGCCGGGACGACGACGTCGAGACCATCACCCCCGAGCGTGGCTACGAGCTGCTCGCCGAGAAGCGGGCGAAGGGACCGGCGAAGAAGACCGCCAAGAAGGCCCCGGCGAAGAAGGCCCCGGCCAAGAAGGCGCCCGCCAAGAAGGCCACCGCCACGGCCGCCAAGAAGACGGCGGCGAAGAAGACGACCGCCACGGCGGCCAAGAAGACGGCCGCGAAGAAGACCACGGCCACGGCGGCCAAGAAGACCACCGCCGCAGCCAAGAAGACGGCCGCCGCGGCCGCCGTCGAGGAGTAGCCGTCCGGGCCGGACGGCCCGCGACGAACCCGCGCGCACCACGCCGCGCCGGACGCCTTTCGGCGGTCCGGCGCGGCGTCCGCGCTTTCCGGCCCGGTCCTCGACCCCCGGCGGGGCGGGTGCAGCGGATAGGCTGGGCGGATGACGCGAGCCGAGCAGCCGACGGTCGTGCCGTCCGGGAAGGACCCCGTGAACCCCACCTACGACGAAGCCCTGGCCGCGGACTCCCGCGAACGGGCGGTGCGCGCCCTGTTGCGCACGCCCCGGCTCCGACGGCTGTGGAGCGCCCAGCTGGTCAGCGGGATCGGCGATGCCCTCGCCCTGCTGGTCCTGGTCCTGCTCGCCCTCCAGGCGGCCGTCGGCCAGGCCGCCTTCGGCGGCGGCTACCGGGGCGCGGCCCTCGCCGTCACCGCCGTCTTCGCCGTCCGCATCCTCGCCACCCTGCTCTTCGGCGCCGTGCTGCTGGGCCCGCTGGCCGGGCTGCTCGCACCACGGGAGCACGGCGGCCGGCTGGACCGCCGCTGGACCATGATCGGCGCGGACGGCTTCCGGCTCGCCCTGTTCGTGGTCGCCCCGCTCTGGATCGACTGGATCCCCGAACACGCCCTGATCGCGCTGCTCGCCACGGTCTTCCTGGCCGGCATCGCGGAACGGCTGTGGATCCTCGCCAAGGAGTCCGCCGCCCCCGCCCTGCTGCCCGAGCCGCCGCCCGAGGGGGCGACCGTACGGCCGCTGCCCGACCACCTCGACGCGCTGCGCCGGCTGTCCCTGCGCACCTCGTTCGGCGCGCTGCCCGCGGCCGCCGCCGTACTGCTCACCGCCACCCTGATCGGGGAGGCCCTCGGCCTGGGCGTGGACTGGTTCGCGGAGAACCGGGCCGCCTTCGGCTCCTACGTGGCGGCCGGACTGTTCGCCGCCTCCGTCTCGCTGCTGCTGCCGCTGGTGCTGCCCGACGCGAAGACGCCCCGCCCGCGTTCCCCGCTGGAGGGGCTGCGGGCCCCCAAGGACGGCGACCGTCCGGAGAAGGGCCGCACCGGCGCGATCCCGCTGCTGGTGCTGGCCTGCGCGGCCGTCGCCGGGGCCATCGCCTGCGCGGTGGCCGTCTCGGCGCTGCACGCCTTCGACCTGGGCGGCGGCCCGGCCGGCTTCGCCCTGCTGGTCCTCGCGCTCAGCGCGGGCACCGCCGCCGGCATCCGGGCCGGCCAGGCCGGCAAGGTGCTGCCCGGCCTCTCCCGCCGCCGGCTGCTGGCCCTGGCCATAGCGACCACCGGCCTGGCCCTGCTGCTGATGGGCCTGGTCCCGGACCTGGCCACCGTGCTGTTCCTGGCCGTGCTGGCCGGAGTCGCCGCCGGGGTCGCCGCCAACGCCGGACACACCCTGATCGACCAGGAGACCGAGGAGTTCCGCCGGGACCGGGTCACCGAACACCTCCAGGCCGTGGTCCGCGTCGCCGTGGCGGTCGGCGCGGTCGTCGCGCCCGCGCTCGCCGCCCTGATCGGCCCGCACCGCCTCGGCGGCTCCGAGGTCGTCTTCGCGCACGGCGGCGCAGCCTTCACCCTGATGCTGGTCGGCGCCCTGCTGCTGCCGGTCGCGGTGACCGTGCTGGCCCGCGCCGACGACCGCGGCGGGGTCCCGCTGCGCCGCGACCTGAAGGAAGCGCTGCGCGGCGGCGAGCCCGGCCCGGCCCTGTCCGGCACCGGCTTCTTCATCGCCCTGGAAGGCGGCGACGGAGCCGGCAAGTCCACCCAGGTGCAGGCACTCGCCGACTGGATACGGGGCAAGGGACACGAGGTCGTGGTGACCCGCGAGCCCGGCGCCACCCCGGTCGGCAAGCGGCTGCGCTCGATCCTCCTCGACGTGTCCTCGGCCGGCCTGTCGAACCGCGCCGAGGCCCTGCTCTACGCGGCGGACCGTGCCGAGCACGTGGACACCGTGGTCCGGCCCGCCCTGGAACGCGGCGCGGTGGTCATCTCCGACCGCTACATCGACTCCTCGGTGGCCTACCAGGGCGCCGGCCGCGACCTGTCGCCGACCGAGATCGCCCGCATCTCCCGCTGGGCCACCGACGGGCTGGTGCCGAACCTGACCGTGCTGCTGGACGTGTCCCCGGAGGCCGCCCGCGAGCGGTTCACCGAGGCACCCGACCGGCTGGAATCGGAGCCGGTGGAGTTCCACCAGCGGGTCCGCGCCGGATTCCTGACCCTGGCCGCCGCCGACCCCGGGCGCTATCTGGTGGTCGACGCCGGACAGGAACCGGAATCCGTCACCACGGTGGTCCGGCACCGGCTGGACCGGATACTGCCCCTGTCCGAGGCCGAGATCCAGGCCCGCGAGGAAGCCCGACGGCAGGCCGAAGCGGAAGCCAAGCGGAAGGCCGAGGAAGAGGCCCGGCGGAAGGCCGAGGAAGAAGCGGCCCGGATCGCGGCCGAGGCCGAGGCCAAGCGGAAGGCCGAGGAGGAGCGGCTCGCCGCCGAGGCCGCCGAACGCGCCCGCGCGGAGGCCGAGGCCGCCCGCAAGGCGGAGGAGGAGCGGCTGGCCGCCGAGGCCGAACGGGCCCGGCTGGAGGCCGAACGGCTGCGCGCCGAGGCGGAGGAGAAGGCCCGCCGGGCCGAGCAGGAACGCCAGCGGCTGGCGGCCGAGGAGGAGGCCCGGGTGCGGGCCGAGGCCGAGGAGAAGCGGCGGGAGAAGCAGCGGCGGGCCGAAGAGGCCCTGCTGAAGGCGGAGGAGGCGCGCCGGCTGGCGGCCGCTCAGGCGGCCGCCGCGGCCGCGGCCGCAGCTCAGGCCGCGGCGGCACAGGCCGCCGCCGCTCAGGCCGCCTCGGCTCAGGCCGCCGCTGCCGCCCCGGCGGGCGGGCGTCCGCGGGTTCCGCAGGGCGAGGAGGACGTGACGGTGGAGACCCCGATGGTCGCCACCGGGTCCGACCGGCGGCTGCTCAAGCCGGACGACGTCACCGAGACCGTGCCCGTCCCCAAGGTCGTCCCCGGGTCCGACCCGGCGGCCGAGACCTCCGTACTGCCGCCGGTCCGCCCGGCCGGTGCGGCGGCGGCGGACGAGACCGCCGTGCTGCCGCCGGTGCGTCCGGCCGGTGCGGCGGAGGAGACGGCCGTGCTGCCTCCCGTACGGGGGACCGACCCGGCCGCGGAGACCTCCGTACTGCCTCCGGTCCGTCCGGGGGAGCGGCCCACCGACCGGGTGCCGCCGGGGATCTTCCGGGACTCCGGGCCCGCTGCGTCCTCCGCGCGCTCGGCGTCTTCTGCGTCCTCCGCGTCCTCCGGGCGGGGCGAGGACGCCACCCGGGAGCTGCCGGTGCTCGACGCCGACGGCAACCCGGCAGCCCGGGGGACCGGATCCGGGACCGGGACCGGGACTGGGGGACGGGCGCCGCGGCGCCGTTCCGACTGGGCGGAGGAGACCCCGCTCGACGACCTCCCGACCCTCGCGGACGAACTCCTCGGCCCGCGCCGGGACGAGGACGAACAGGACGGCGACCCGCGCCGCCGGCGCTGACCCGCCGCGGCCCGCGCGCGAGGGTGCCGGCACCCGTTGTCGGCGCCAGGCGCCACAATGGACCGGACGGACCCGGGCCCGGCGGACAGGCACGGCGGGTGGCGGCGGACAGGCACGGCGACGGGTACGACCGGGAGGTGGCGGCGGGATGACGGTGTGGGACGACGTGGTGGGGCAGGACCGCGTCCAGACGCAGCTGGCCGCCGCCGCGCGGGACGCCGACGCGCTGGTCACCGCCATCGGCGCCGGTGAGAGCCCGCCGCTCACCGGCTCCCGGATGACCCACGCCTGGCTGTTCACCGGGCCCCCCGGCTCCGGCCGGGCCACCGCCGCCCGCGCCTTCGCCGCCGCCCTCCAGTGCACCAGCCCCGACCGAGCCCTCGGCGGCGCCCCGGGCTGTGGGTTCTGCGAGGGCTGCCACACCACCCTGGTCGGCACCCACGCGGACGTGGAGATCGTCCGCACCGACCTGCTCTCCATCGGTGTGAAGGAGACCCGGGAACTGGTCCGCCGGGCCCAGCTCTCACCGGCCGTGGGCCGCTGGCAGGTGATCGTCCTGGAGGACGCCGACCGGCTCACCGAAGGCGCCGGGAACGTCCTGCTGAAGGCCGTCGAGGAGCCCGCCCCGCGCACCGTGTGGCTGCTTTGCGCGCCCTCCCTGGAGGACGTGCTGCCCACCATCCGCTCCCGCTGCCGCCACCTCACCCTGCGCACCCCGCCGGTGGAGGCGGTCGCCGAGGTGCTGGTCCGCCGGGACGGCATCGACCCGGCCACCGCCGCCGCGGCCGCCCGCGCCACCCAGGGCCACATCGGCCGGGCCCGCCGGCTGGCCACCGACGAGCGGGCCCGCTCCCGGCGGGCCGCCGTGCTCCGGCTGCCGCTGCGGGTGGACGACGTGGGCGCCTGCCTGAAGGCCGCCCAGGAACTCGTCGACACCGCCGCTGAGGACGCCAAACAGGTCGCGGAGGAGGTCGACGTCAAGGAGACCGAGGACCTCCGGGCCGCGCTCGGCGCCGGCGCCGGTACGGGCGGCCGGATGCCGCGCGGCACCGCCGGGGTCATGAAGGAACTGGAGGACCGGCAGAAGCGCCGCCGCACCCGCACCCAGCGCGACAGCCTCGACCTCGCCCTCACCGACCTCACCGGCTTCTACCGGGACGTGCTCGCCCTCCAGCTCGGCACCTCGGTGGCCCTCGCCAACGAGGAGATACGGCCCGACCTGGACCGGATCGCCCGCTCCGGCGGCCCCGAGCGGACCCTGCGCCGTATCGAGGCGATCATCGCCTGCCGGAACGCCCTCGACCGGAACGTGGCCCCGCTGCTCGCGGTGGAGGCCATGACCATGGCCCTGCGGGCCGGCTGACCCCGCCCGGCAGCTCCGTCCGGCAGCTCCGTCCGGCCGGGGCTCCGGCCCGCCGCGGCTCGGCCGTCCCGTACACGGCCGGTTGACGGCTCACCCGTACGGGCGGTCGGCCGCGCCGAGCGGGTGGCGAGCACCGGCCGGCCGGGCCACCGACCGGCCATGATCGGGCCCGCCGGCCCGGCAGGACGTAGGCTCCGGGAATGGACACCAGTCGTCTGCTGCGCACCACCGGGACCGTGATGGCGGCCGCCGGGCTGCTGATCTCCGGCTGCACCACCGGTGGGCCCGCCCCCAAGGCCTCGGCGTCCTCCGGCGGCCCCGGCACCGCCCGCCCCGCCAGCCCCTCCGGCAGCGCGGCCGCGGCCGCCGCGCTCCGCCCGTACTACGAGCAGAAGCTCAAGTGGCGGGACTGCGGTGTGCCCGGGTTCCAGTGCGCCACCATGAAGGCCCCGCTGGACTACGCCGACCCCGGATCCGGCCAGGACATCGACATCGCGGTGGCCCGCAAGAAGGCCACCGGCCCCGGCAAACGACTCGGCTCCCTGCTGGTCAACCCCGGCGGACCCGGCGGCTCCGGCATCGGATACCTCCAGGCGTACGCGGGCATCGGGTACCCCGCCCCGGTCCGCGCCCAGTACGACATGGTGTCCTTCGACCCGCGCGGAGTGGCCCGCAGCGCCCCCGTGGAATGCCTCACCGGACCGCGCATGGACGCCTACACCCAGGTCGACCAGACCCCCGACGACAAGGCCGAACAGGACCGCCTCGTCGCCGCGTTCAAGGAGTTCGCCGGCGCCTGCCAGGAACGATCCCGCCGGGTGCTGCCGCACGTCTCCACCGTGGAGGCCGCCCGCGACATGGACCTGCTGCGCCAGATCCTCGGCGACGAGAAGCTGAACTACGTGGGCGCCTCCTACGGCACCTTCCTCGGCGCCACCTACGCCGACCTCTTCCCCGACCGGGTCGGCCGGCTGGTCCTGGACGGCGCCCTGGACCCGGCGCGCACCGCCGTGGACCTCAACCGGGACCAGACCGCCGGATTCGAGACGGCCTTCCGCTCCTTCGCCCAGGACTGCGCCAAGCAGCCCGACTGCCCGCTCGGCCAGGGCACCCCGGAGGAGGTCGGCCGACGGCTGAAGGACTTCTTCGCCAAGCTCGACGCCCAGCCGGTGCCCACCGGCGAGGCCGCCCGCCCGCTGGGCGAGGCCCTGGCCACCACCGGGGTGATCACGGCCCTGTACGACGAGAGCGCCTGGCCGCAGCTGCGCGAGGCCATCACCCAGGCCATGGACGGCGACGGGGCCGGCCTGCTGGCCCTGGCCGACAGCTACTACGAGCGGGACCCGGACGGCAAGTACGCCAACCTGATGCCCGCCAACGCGGCCGTCAACTGCCTCGACCAGCCCTCCGCCTTCAACGGCCCGGCCGCCGCCGAGGCAGCCGTCCCCTCCTTCGAGAAGGCCTCCCCGGTCTTCGGCAAGGGCTTCGCCTGGGCCGCCCTGAACTGCACCTACTGGCCCGCCAAGGCCACCGGCACCGCCCGCCCCCTGCACGCCAAGGGCGCCGCCCCGATCCTGGTGGTCGGCACCACCCGCGACCCGGCCACCCCGTACAAGTGGGCCGAGGCCATGGCCTCCCAGCTCGACTCCGGGGTCCTCCTCACCTACGACGGCGACGGCCACACGGCGTACGGCCGCGGCAGCGACTGCATCGACACCGCGATCAACCGCTACCTCCTGGAAGGCACCGCACCGAAGAACGGCACCACCTGCTGACCAGCCCGGACCGTCCCCTCCGGTCCGGGGCACTCCGGCCGACCCTGTAGACTTAGCGCCGCTGCTCATGAGAGCCCTCCCCTGCGGGAGGACTGTCTGCGCGGCTTGCCGCCTTAGCTCAGTTGGCCAGAGCAACGCACTCGTAATGCGTAGGTCTCGGGTTCGAATCCCGAAGGCGGCTCTGTGGAAGCCCCAGGACTCACTCGCCGTGACCTGGGGCTTTTGCTTGTCCGGGGGTGGGTGGGCGGTTAGGCGGGGAAGAGTTTGTTCTGTTCGGCGCGGAGGGTGTCGACCAGGCGGCCGGGGGGCAGGGCGACGTCGGCGTAGCCGATCACGGAGTCCTTGGGGAGCGGGCGGAGCAGGACGCAGCCCTCGGAGATGCCCATCGGGAGCAGGTCCTCGGCTCGGGTGGCGGCGTGGGACTCGGCCACGCCGAAGGTGTCGTAGCCGCCGATGCCGTCCAGGACGGTGCCGGCGGGGAGGTCGCGTTTGGCCTTGGCGACCACGTCCACATGGGGGCCGGCCGGTGGGGTGAGGGCGGCGTCGCCGAAGTCCACCGCGCGCACCACGGTGTTCGGCACCTCGAAGTGGCACAGGTGGTAGGGGGTATAGAAGCTGTACAGGGGGCCGCGGCCGAGTTTGTAGAGCTCCAGGTAGGCGTGCTGGGCGGGGTCGTCGTGGGTGCCCAGGACGTAGACGCCGGGGGCGGGTTTGGCGCCGACCACGTAGTCCACGATGCCGCCGGAGGCGCGGAGTTCGTCCACGTCGTACATCTGGGTGAGCTCGTCGATGTGGCCGCTGTGGTCGCGGCCGTACATGCCGCGGCGGGGGACGGTGAAGCCGAAGGCGTTGGCGACGATGGCCTGCTCGAAGGAGACCTTGGTGCCGTCGGTGAAGCTGGTGATCATATGGACGTTCTGGCCCCAGCGGTCGGCGAACGGCTGCTGGGTGGTGGGGGTGCGGTACTCGTCCTGGAAGCCCTTGACGTTCCCGGCCACCAGCGGGGTCACGCCGAGGCTCCGGACGAAGCGGAGGAGGTTGGCCTGGACGGCGGGCTGGTCGCCGTCCGCGCCGGTCAGGACCACTCCGGCGGAGCGGGCCCGGTGGGCCAGCAACGGGCCTACGGTGCAGTCGAGTTCGGCGTTCATGGTCACCACCGGCAGGCCCCGTTCGATGGCGGCGACGGTGATCCGGGCGCCGAACTCCACCGCACCGGTGACGTCCACCAGGCAGTCGATGCCCTCCGCGTCGATCAGGGCGAACGGGTCCTCGGTGACGACCGGCCGGCCCCGGGCCACCGCCGCCGAGATCGCCTGTGCGGTGTCGGCCCGCAGCGGGGCCAGTCCGGCCGCGGTATAGGCGAGTTCGGCGTTGGCCGGATTGCGGTTGGAGATGGCGGCCACCCGCATTCCGGGGACCGAGGTGGAGATGTGCCGCACCAGACCCCGCCCCATGTACCCGGAGCCCACCATGCCTACGCGTATCGGCCGGCCCTCTTCCGCGCGCCGGCGCAGCGCGGTGTCGACGATCATCATCGGCTGCCCGCCCGAACGGTGGGACGAATCTGCATGGCGAATCTCCGATACCCGTCGAAGCGTCTCATGGAAGCGCGAGGCTAGGTCGGTGACCGGAGAAGGGGCAACATCGTCCCGGGCGGTCCCGGGGGCCTTCGACTGCCGACCGTCAGCAGTCGAACGGGGAACGCCGTGGTCGACCGGGCGTCCGCGCGCACCGGCCGGCCGGGTTGACCGACCGTCCGGAGATCGCGATACGTTCGCGCAATGCGCCCGCTCCCCGTCGCAGATGCAGGAAATCCCGAGTTCCGTTCCCCCTCCCGGTACCTGCTGTGGCTCGCGGGCCGCATCGCCTGGCCGCTGGCCGCGGCCGCCCTGCTGGGTGTGCTCTGGCTCGGCTCGCAGGCGCTCGTACCGGTGGTGGTCCGCGAGGCCATCGACGGGGGACTGGTCCCCGGGGACATGGGGGCGGTGCTCCGGTGGTCCGCCGTACTGCTGGCCCTGGGCGTGGTGCAGGCGGTGTCCGGTACGGTCCGCCGCCGGCTGAGCATGCACAACGCGCTGGCCGCGGGCTTCCGTACGGTGCAGCTGGTGGTGGGGCACGCGGGCCGGCTCGGTGCCGGGCTGGAGCGGCGGGTGGACGACGGGGAGCTCGTCAGCGTCGGCACCTCGGACATGACCACCATCGGCAACGCCTTCGACATCTTCGGCCGGGCCTTCGGGGCGCTGGTGTCCATGCTGCTGGTCGCCTTCGTGCTGCTCGACCAGTCCCCGTCCCTGGGCCTCATGCTGATCGTGGTCCTGCCCCTGATCATCCTGGTGATGGGCTACACCCTGCGCCCGCTGCACCGCAGACAGAGCGCCTACCGGGAGCTCCAGGGCGATCTGACCTCCCGGCTCACCGATGTGGTGGTGGGGCTGCGGGTGCTGCGCGGGGTCGGCGGGGAGACCTCCTTCGCCCGCTCCTACCGCGAGCGCTCCCAGCGGGTGCGCGCGGCCGGTGTGGAGGTGGCGGGAGCGGAGGCGCTGATCCGCGCGGTGCAGGTGCTGCTGCCCGGTCTGCTGGTCGCCGCCGTCACCTGGATCGGTGCCCGGGCCGCGCTGAACGGCACGGTGAGCGCCGGGGAGCTGGTGGCCTTCTACGCGTACGCCGCGTTCCTGATCGAACCCATCGCCATCTGCACCGACACCGCCGACCGGTTCGCCCGGGCCCATGTGGCCGCCCGCCGGGTGGTCGCGGTGCTGGCGCTGCCGGCCGGGCCGGACGGCACGGGCGGGCCGGGCGGGCCGGGCGGGCCGGGCGGGTCCGCCGACGGGGCGGACGGGCGGCGGCCGGTGCCCGCCGAGGGGCAGGAACTGGTGGACGAGACCAGCGGGCTGGCGGTCGCCCCCGGCTCGTTCCTCGCGGTGGTCGCGCCCTCGGCGGAGGGCGTGCACCTGGCCGACCGGCTGGCCGGCTACACCGAGGGGCCCGTCCGCTACGCCGGGCTGCCGCTCGCCGAGCTGCACACCGGGCAGCTGCGCGAGCGCATCCTGGTGGTCGACAGCCGCTACCGGCTCTTCCGCGGCCCGCTGCGGGACAGCCTGGACCCGCACGGCCGGGCCTCCGACGAGCAGGTGCGGGCCGCGCTGCGGGTGGCCGCCGCGGAGGACATCGTCGAGGTGCTGCCGGATGGCCTGGACACCGAGATCACGGCCGACGGAGGGCGTTTCTCGGGCGGTCAGCGGCAGCGGCTGATGCTGGCCCGGGCGGTGCTCGCCGATCCCGACGTGCTGATCGTGGTGGATCCGACCTCCGCCGTGGACGCGCACACCGAGGCCCGGATCGGCCGCCGGCTGCGGGCCGCCCGGGAGGGCCGCACCACCGTGCTGGTCAGCGCCAGCCCGCTGCTCCTCGACCACGCCGAACGGGTCGCGTTCCTCGCCGACGGGCGGATCGCGGCCACCGGCAGCCACCGGGAGCTGCTGGGCAGCAGCGCGCGGTACCGGCTGGTCATCCAGCGGGAGACGGGGGAGATGCGGGAGACGGGGGAGACGGGGGCGCCAGGGGAGGCCGCCGTGATCTCCGGACCGGCCGGCGCATCGGCCGGTGCACCCGCCACCGCCACCGCCCCCGGTCTCCTCGGCGAAGGGCCCGTGGCATGAGCCGGACCACCCTGCCCGTCGCCGACGCGGGCGAAGTGCGCCGGCACGCGCGCGCCCTGGCCCGTCGGCACCGCGCCGACCTCGGCTGGATGCTGACCCTGCACGGACTGGCCGCGGTGTGCGCGCTGATCGCCCCCTGGCTGATCGGGCGGCTGATCGACGGGGTGGCCGACGGCAACACCACCGCCACCGTGGACCTGATCGGTCTCGGCCTGCTGGTGTCCCTGGTCTCCCAGGCCGCGCTGACCTACTGGGCCGTCCAGCGGTCCTGCCGGTTCGGCGAGAAGATCACGGCGGAGGTCCGGGAGGACTTCGTCGACCGGGTGGTGGCGCTGCCGCTGTCCACCGTGGAGGACGCCGACCCCGGCGATCTGCTCACCCGCGCCTCACGGGACACCGACGCCCTCACCAACACCGTCCGCTATGCCGCCCCGGAAACCCTGATCGCCACACTGACCTGCGTGTTCACCTTCGGCGCGCTGATCCTCGTCGGACCGCTCACCGCCCTGCCCAGCCTGCTCGTGGTCCCGCTGCTGTGGCTGGGGACCCGCTGGTACCTGCGCCGCTCCGGTGCCGCCTACCGCAGGCGGGGGGCCAGTTACGTGGCGCTGGGCGACAGCCTCGCCGAGACGGTGCCGGGGGCCCGTACGGCCGAGGCCTTCGGCCTCCAGCAGTGGCGCCGCAAGGCGCTCGACCGGGATCTCGCGGAGGCCTACCGGGCGGAGCACCACGCCATGTGGCTGCGCAGCTCCTGGTACCTGACGGTGGAACTCAGCTACGCCGTACCGCTGGTGGCCACCCTGGCCATCGGCGGCTACCTCTACACCCACGACCTGGCGTCGCTGGGGCAGGTCGTCGCCTCCACCCTCTACGTGCGCCAGCTGATCTTCCCGCTGGACGACATCCTGAGCTGGACCGACGAGCTCCAGATCGGCTCGGCCTCGCTGGCCCGGGTGCTCGGTGTGAGCAAGCTGCCCGCCGACCGGGAGCCCACCGGGGCCCGGCCGGCCGGCCAGGAGCTCACCGCCCGGGCGGTCACCTACTCCTACGAGCCCGGGCTGGACGTCCTGCACGGCATCGACCTGGACCTGGCACCGGGCGAACGGCTCGCCGTGGTCGGCCCGTCGGGCTCCGGGAAGTCCACCCTGGGCAAGCTGCTCGCCGGGATCTACCACCCGGGCTCCGGCACCGTACGGGTCGGCGGGGTGCCGCTGGTCGAGCTGGGCACCGACGAACTGCGCGGCCGCATCGCCCTGGTCACCCAGGAGCACCACATCTTCCGCGGCACCCTCCGGGAGAACCTCACCCTGGCCCGGCCGGACGCCGACACCGCCGAGGCGGTCCGGGCCCTGGAGGTGGTCGGCGCGGCCGGCTGGGCCGCGGCACTGCCGGAGGGCCTGGACACCCCGGTGGGATCCACCGGCCACGAGCTCACCGCCGCGCAGGCCCAGCAGATCGCCCTGGCCCGGCTGGTGCTCGCCAACCCGCACACCCTGGTGCTCGACGAGGCCACCGCGCTGCTGGACCCGGCCACGGCCCGCACCACCGAGCGGGTGATGGCCGCCGTGCTCGGGGACCGCACCGTCATCGCCATCGCGCACCGGCTGCACACCGCCGAGGACGCCGACCGCATCGCCGTGGTCGAGTCGGGCCGGATCACCGAACTGGGCAGCCACAAGGAACTCCTCGCTGCGGACGGCGTCTACGCCGCATTGTGGCGGGCCTGGCAGGGCGAATAGCGAAAAGCGTCCGGACGGCGAATGGACATATTGCGGCCGACACGGCCCCGGTCCTAGCCTGGGCATTATGAAACCGAAGCAGCCGCATGTGGATTGGGACGCACTTTTCGGCGACGACTACGACTATTTCGACCTTCCCGACCTCACTCCGGAACTGAGTGGGAAGGAAGTGGCGCGCATGGTCGAACTCGGTGGATTCGAACCGGGGACGGACCTGCTGGACGCGCCCTGCGGGCACGGCCGCCATGCCAACGTACTGGCTGGTCAGGGCTATCGGGTCGTGGGCATCGACCGTGACGAGCGATTCCTTTCGATGGCCCGCCGAGAAGCCGAGGAAAAAGGCGTCAAGGTGGATTACCGCCATGTCGACCTGCGGGAGATGTCTTTTTCCGCAGAGTTCGACGCCGCCGTCTCCTGGTACAGTTCCTTCGGATACTTCGACGACGAAACCGACCGGGACATCCTGCGGCGATATCGCCGCGCACTGCGTCCCGGCGGCCGGTTCCTGCTCGATATGCATTCCCCGTACCGGCACATTCCCAGCGTGCTGGCCAACCACGAGATGCACGTCGACATCCTGCGCCGCGGAGCGGACATGGCCGTGGACATCCAGGAACTGGACGCCGAGGCCAGCCGCTACTACGCCGAGAAGATCACCATCCGGGACGACAAGGTGGAGCGGGCCCGCTACAGCGTCCGCATGTTCACCGCGCCCGAGATCCTGGAGTGGTTCCGGACCGCCGGGTTCTCCCACGCGCGGGTCATGGACGAGACCGGCGGCACCTTCACCGTCAGCAGCCGCCGGCTCATGGTGCTCGGCACCGCCTGACCCCCGGCCCCGCACGCGCCGTCCCGCGAAACCCACCGTGCCCACCCATCCGTGAAAGAGGGGTTCCCGTGGCAACCGACTCCGTCCTCCCCAAGCTCACCACCGACCGGTTCCGCACCTCCGCCGCCGACCTCGGCACCGCCGGGCTCCGCGACCACTACTCCGCCCACCGGTGCGCCCAGTTACCGCAGGTGGTCGACGTGACCGCGCTCCGGGCCGCGGCCCTGTCCGCGTACCACCAGCTCAGCGCCGAGCCGGTGCTCGACGCACAGGAGCACGCCTCCGACGGCGGCTCGCTCGGCTACGGCTTCCGCATGCTGCGCATCGACGCCAAGTCCGACTCCCCCGAGCACACCGAACGCGTCACCACCGTCTTCCGCGAGCACGGCCTGCTCGACTGGGCCGAGCACGCGGCCTCCCAACTGCTGCCCGTGGTCGAGGAGATCACCGGCCGCAAGCTCCACTACGAGCGGGTGTTCCTGCTGGCCTACCGGGAGGGCGACTACATCGGCCCGCACGGCGCCGAGGAGGACACCGACCTCGACCGGTTCAACCTCCAGTTCCCGCTCTGCTACGACACCGTGGGCTCCATGCGGATCCTCCGCCAGGGCTATCTGGAACCGCTCTACGACCGCGACGGCGACGCCCGGCTGCTCGGCCCGCGGATGTGGCACGAGGTGCCGCCGCTGCTCCGGCTGCCCGGCGGACCCGACCCGCTGCGGCTGGTCGTCTCACTGCGGCTGATGGCCCACGGATGACCGGCACCACGACCGGAGCGGACCGCGCGGCCCACGCCGCGCGGACCGCCGCCGTGGCCGCCGGGGTCTTCCGGCAGCACGGCGTGCCCTTCGGCACCGCCCGCCGGGCGGCGGGCTGGACCAACGCCACCTGGCTGGGCGGCGGCATCGCCGTCCGCGTCGCGGGCTCCGCCGCCGCCCAGGACCTGGTGCGGGAGACCCGGCTGGCCCGGCTGCTGCCCCCCGAGGTGGGCTACCCGACGGTGCTCGACACCGGCGAGACCGACGGCTACGAATGGGTGGTCACCCGCGAGATCCCGGCCGGCAGCCTGGACCGGGCCTGGCCCGGCCTGGACGGCGCCCGGCGGGTGGCCGCGATCCGCCGGCTGTGGGCCCGGGCCCGCGCCGCGCACGGCACCGACCCGGCCGCCGTGGAGAACGTGGTCCGCCCCCGCAACCCCTTCTACCCGCAGGACCCGGACGAGGGCGCGGCCGGCCTGCGCCGGCTGTACGCCGCGGGGGTCCTCACCGGCCCCGAGCACGCCCGGCTCGGCGCCGCCCTCGACCGCCACTGGGCGGCCCTGCCCGGCGCCCCCCGGGTCCTCAACCACGGGGACCTCTCCCCGGTCAACGCCCTCTGGGACGGCACCGACGTGGTGTCCCTGCTGGACTTCGAGTTCGCCGTCCTCGCACCGGTGCAGCTGGACGTCAACGAGCTGGTCAAGACGGCCTACGCGCCCGGCGACCGCACCCCCGGCCGCCCGGAGCGGACGGCGGCGGAGACGGCGGACCGGGAGCTGCTGAGGGAGGCGGTGGGTGAACTGGCCCGCCCCCACCTGCGCACCGACGCCGAGATCGACCTGCTGATCGGGCACTCCGTCCTGCTGGAGACCTGGGGCCTGGAGCGCGAGCTGGCCAAGCCGGGCCGGGAGGCGTACCGGGACTGGGAGTCCCACCGGATGCTCGCCGCCCTGGCGCGCACCGACGGCGGCTGCTACGCGCCCCTGCTGGCGGGGGGTTCGCCGTGATCCGGACCCTGTTCGTGGACGCCGGCGGGGTGCTCTACAACAACATCAACGAGGAGACGGACTTCCTCGACCGGGTCGCCGACCGCTACGGGGTGGACCGCGCGGAGTTCGCCCGCCGGGTCGAGGAGTCGGCGCCCGTGTACGAGAGCGGGGAGAGCCATGTGCACCGGGTGCTCGCCGGGCTCGCGGCGGACGGAGGGGCCCCCGCCGACCCGGGTCCGCGGGAGGCGGCCTGGCTGGACCGCGCCTATCTGGACAGTGTGCGCGCCTACGGGGACAGTTTCCGGGTGCTGCGCGAACTGCGGGAGCGGCGGCCGGAGCTCTCGGTGGTCCTCACCAACAACGAGGCGGAGCACTGGGACCGGATCAAGGACCGGGAGCACGGGCACTTCGGGCTCTTCGACACCCTGTGCTCCTCCTGGCGCACCGGCCGGGTGAAGCCGGCGCTGTCGTTCTTCACCGAGGCCCTGCGCGGATGCCGTGCTACGGCCGCCGAGACCCTGCTCATCGACGACCGTGTGCCGGTGCTGCGGGTGGGGGCGGCGCTGGGGATGCCCACCCTGCACGTGTCGACCCCGGAGGTCCTCGCGGACCGGCTCGGCACGACCCTGCGCGGCTACGCGCTGCCGTACCTGAGGTGACCCCCGCTCAGCGGGGGACCTCCCGGAGGTGGTCCAGGACCTTCCGGAACGCCAGGGCGATGTCCTCGATCGCGTCGAGCGGGGCCAGCAGCACCTCGTGGCCGAAGCTCACCACGCTGTCGTGGACGCTCTTGGCGACCGGGAGGTCGAACCGGGAGGGGTCCACCCGCTCCAGATAGCCGGGGTCGGTGGCGAACCGGCGGCGGGAGGCGGGACGGTTCAGCGGGTTGTCGTTGAGCGGCCGGTGGGTCTGGGACACCGGGAAGCCCAGTTCGGCGGTGAGGGCGTGGGCGATCCGGTCCACCGGGGCCACCGCCAGCACCTCGTCGGGGAGCCGCACCATGTAGCGGTAGTAGGCGCGGGCGGTGGTCCCCGGCGAGGTCGCCTGGGCGGTCATGCCGAGGCCGGCGAGCCGGTCGGTGAGGTGGTCGGCGGCCCGGACCCGGCGGGCGTTCTGCTCGTCGAGCAGTTCCAACTGGTCGAGCAGCACGGCCGCGTGGAACTCCGAGAGGCAGTTGTTGCTGCCCATCAGCCGGCCGGTCTCCTCCAGTTCCATCTCGCCCACGGCCACCGGGTCCCGGCGGACCACCCGGCCGTCCGCGCGCAGGTGCTCGGCGCGGATCGCGATCTCCGTGTCCCCGGTGATCAGCGCACCGCCCTCGCCGCAGGTCAGCAGCTTGCTGCCCTGCATGCTGAACACCCCGGCGGTGCCGTGGGTGCCCACCGGGCGGTCGCGGTAGGCGGCGCCGTGGGCGTGCGCGCAGTCCTCGATCAGCGGGAGTCCGTGCCGCCGGGCGATCTCCAGCAGCGCGTCCAGGTCCGCGACCGCCGAGTAGGCGTGCACCAGCGTGATCGCCCGGGTCCGGTCGCCGATCGCGGCCTCCACGGCCGCCGGGTCCAGGCAGTACGTGTCCGGGTCGACGTCCACCAGCACGGGCACGGCGTTGACCCCGAGCACGGCCGAGGCGGAGGCCACCCAGCTGAGCCCGGGGACGATCACCTCGTCGCCGGCGCCGACCCCGCAGGCCTCCAGCGCGATGGCCAGCGAGGCGGTTCCCGTGGATATCGGCACGCACAGCGGCGAACCGCAGTAGTCCGCGAATGCGGAGGCGAATTGACGCTCGTACGAATCCCGGCCCTGATAGGCGCAGCTGATGGTCCAGCGGCCGCTCGTCAGGACGTCTTCGAGGCTTTTCAGCGCACGCTCACCCGGTTGTGGCCAGCGTGGCCATTCACGGTCGGACAGGCGGGGGCCACCGGAGATCGCAAGTGCATTACCCATGATTTCCCTCGATTTCGAGAACGCGGCGGATGAGACCGGAATTTACGCACTCCCGCCAGCCGTACGCCACAGCACCCGGAGGTGTTCGACCGAGGAACTCACCCAGTCGAACGGCTGGGTACGCTGCGGCGAACCGGCCGACTGGGCGAGGGAGTCAGTGATGTCCGGAAGTCCCCAAGCGCACGCCGACGGGCCCCGTCCGTCCCGCCCGTCCCCGCTGCCCCGGCACGCGGGCACCGTGATCGCCGGTGGCGGGCTCGCGGGCGTGGAACTCGCCGCCGCGCTCGCCGACCGGGGCGCCGAGGACGTCCTGCTGCTGGAGGAGGGCCCCGGCGAGGACCTGGCCCACATCCATCTGGCCCACCCCCAGGCCACCGCGACGGAGATCGTCTTCGCGCCGGAGCGGGACCCGCACTTCCACCGGCCGTGGCGGTCCGCGCACCCCCCGCACTACACCGGCATATCCGGGCTGCGCCGCCGGCTGGGCGGCCGCTCCCTCTACTGGCACGGGGTGGTGCTCCCGCTGGAGGACTGGGCGCTGCGGGCGCCCGACTGGCCCGCCGCCATCGTCGCGGAGCTGACCGCCGGCAGCGGCGGCGGGCCCTCCTGGTACGACCGGGTCACCGCGCAGCTCACCGCATGGAGCGGCGGCAGCCTGTGGGACCCGGCACAGCCCGACCGGACGCCGTTCGGCGGCCGGGAGTTCCGCCCGCTGCCCCGGGCCTGCCGGCGGCTGCCCGGCACCGACCGCTGGGAGGCGTACACCGCGCTGGACGCCTGGCGGCGGCCCGACGGATCCACCGCCCCGCCGCCCGGGGTCCGGGTCCGCTGCGGGACCGAGGTGCTCGCCGTGGACGTGCGCGAGGGCCGGGCCCGCGGGGTCCGGGTGCGTTCCGCCGACGGCTCGGTGGCCACCGTCGCCGCCGACCGGGTCGTGCTGTGCGCGGGGACCGTGGAGAGCACCCGGCTGGCCGCCCGCGCCCTCGGCGAGGCGGGGGCCCTGCCCGGCGGACGGCTCGGCGGGCTCGCCGACCACATCGTGCAGGGCTTCGTGGTGCGGCTGCCGGCGGACCGGCTGCCGCCGCCCGGTTCCTACCACCTGCCGGCCGACCCGGTGCTCCGCTCCTATCTGCGGATGGACGTGCACGCCGAGGGGGAGGGCCTGGCCCTGCTGGACGTACGGGTCACCGGGGAGCAACTGCCCAACGAGGACAGCGTGGTGGAGTGCCCGCCGGCCGGGGATCCCGAGCGGCGGGCCCGGGTCCGGACCGCGCTGCTGCCCGAGGACCACAAGATGATCGCCGGACAGCGGGAGCTGCTCGGCGAGTTCTGGGCGGCGGCGGCCGGTGAGCTGGGGGTGGCCGCGGCCCCGCTGGAGTTCACCGCCTTCGGCGACACCGACCGGGACAACACGCGGGTGCTGCCCGAGCGGACCCGCCGGCAGTCCGCCGGCCGGCCCGGCACCTGGTCCAGCCTGCTCGGCACCGAGGACCACGAGGGCGGCAGCCTGCCGCTGGGCCGGCTGCTGGACACCGGGCACGCCTTCACCGACCTGCCCGGCCTGTACGCCGCGGGCCCGGCCGTCTTCCCCCGGCTGGGCGCCGCCAATCCCTCCCTGACCACCATCGCGCTGTCCCGCCGGCTGGCCGGTCTGCTCCCCGGAGCCTGACCCGCGCCGAGCGCCCCCGGCCCTCTCGGGCCCACCGACCACCCTTGGAGGAACCACCGTGCCGGGTCCTGGATACCGCTTCTTCGGCGACGAGGAGCGCGCCAACGTGATGGCCGTGCTCGACCACTGGTACGCGGCCCGGGAGACGTTCGGCGACCCCGGTGAGGGGGAATGGGTGCGCCGGTTCGAGCGGGCCGCCGCCGAACGCTTCGGCGCCGCCCACTGCCTGGGCGTCAACAGCGGCACCTCGGCGCTGATCGCCGCCCTGGTGGGGCTCGGCATCGGACCGGGCGACGAGGTGATCGTGCCCGGCTACATGTTCGTCGCCTCCATCGCGGCGGTCCTGCACTGCGGGGCCGACGTGGTGCTTGCCGAGGTCGACGAGTCCCTCACCCTGGACGTGGCCGACGTCCGGGCCAGGATCACCTCCCGCACCCGGGCGGTCATGCCGGTGCACATGCTGGGCGCCCCCGCCGACATGACCGCGCTGCGGGCGCTGGCCGACGAGCACGGGCTGCTGCTGCTGGAGGACTGCGCGCAGAGCGCCGGCGGCAGCCACCTCGGCCGCCCGCTGGGCACCCTGGGCGACGCCGGGACGTTCTCCCTCAACCACTACAAGGTGCTCACCGCCCTGGAGGGCGGGTTCGTGCTCACCGGGGACCCGCTGGTCTTCCAGCGCGCCTACTCCTTCCACGACCAGGGCTGGTTCCCCTACCGCCGGGACCGCGGCGAGGGCGACGCGCTGCTCGGCATGAACCTGGGGCTCGGCGAGCTGAACGCGGCCGTGGCGCTCGCCCAGCTCGGCAAACTGGACCTGATCCTCGGCCGGGTCCGCTCGGTCAAACGCCGGCTGGTGGAGGCGATCGGCGACCTGCCCGGGGTGAGCCGCCGGACCCTGCACGATCCCGAGGGGGAGTGCGGCACGGTCGCCGTGTACGTCTTCGAGGACCCCGGGCACGCCCGGGAGGTGGCCGGACGGCTCGGCACCCGGGTGCTCCTCGACTCGCCCACGCACTACTACGGGGGGCTCCCGGCGCTGACCGCCTACGGCCGCGGGGACCACGCGGTGGTTCCGTCCCGGGCCCCGGGCCGGGCCCCGGGCGGTATCGCGGGCGGGCCCGCGGGCGCCTTCGAACCCGGGGCGCTGCCCCGTACCGACAGCGTCCTCGGCCGCTCGATCGCGCTGGCCACCGGGGTGTCCGACGACTACCTCGGCCCGGGCTACGGGGTCCATCCGGACTCCTCGCCCGCCGAGATCGAGCGCGCGGCGGACGGGTTCCGCCGCGCGGTCAAGGCCTAGCTGCCGGGCCTAGCTGCCGGGGGGCCGGGCCGGCTCCTCCGGGACGCCCGCCTCGCGGAGGAGGCGGGCCAGGGGGGTGGCCAGGTCCGGGGCCGCGTAGACCAGCCAGCGGGCGTCCAGCCGGCTCCGGCCGAGCAGGTCGTCGACGCTGCCGCCGGCCTCCCGGACCAGCAGGGCGGCCGGCGCCCGGTCCCAGACGTGGCCGCCCTCGTCGACCACCGCCTCCACCCGGCCCTCCAGCAGGTCCGCGACCAGGCAGACCGAGGACTCCACCCGGTGCGTCCGGCCGAGCACCGGCTCGGCGGGGGAGTCCGGCATCAGGAACCCGCCCACCCGGGCCCGCGCCAGGGGCACCTCCGCCCGCGGGACGCGCAGCCGGCGGGCCGCCGACAGCGGCTCGCCCCGCACGGAGGCGAAGGCGCCCCAGCCGCGGACCGCCCACCACAGGCTCCGTTCGGTGGGGCGGCTGAGCACGGCGGTGCTGAGCTCGCCGTCGACCTCCAGGGCCACATGGGTGCCCCAGCCGCGTTCCCCGGCCAGGAAGGGGATCGTGCCGTCGATGGGGTCCAGGATCCAGCGGCGGCGGGGCCCGGTGCCGTCGGAGGTGGCGGTGCCGCCGTCGAGCGCACCGCTCTCCTCCGTCAGGACCGCGTCCCCCGGGCGCTCCGCCGCCAGTACGGCCAGCAGGGCCCGTTCCACCGCGAGATCGGCCTCGCTGACCGGGCTGCCGTCGTCCTTGCGGCGGGTGGCCGGTTCGCGCCCGAAGAATTCCATCGACAATTCATCGGCTATTTCCGTGAGCCGGTGCGCGAGGCGTACATCGCTGTCATCCGTCATGGCCGCACCGTACGCCGTCGGACGTCCAATTGGCATTCCGGGCACCGGTGTTAGGCTTTGGCATGCTCTTGGAAAACAAGCTCGTGGAACGCCGGAGCATCCTCCGGCTCATTGAGGAAAACTTCCGTGATCATTTTCCGAGCGACCGGGAATTACCGGATCCGGAGTTCTTCCCGCTCGGCGAGGACAGTTGGTCGTACCGCTGCGGGCCGCTGTGGATCAGCGTCCGGCGCGATCTGGAGGGCCACTTCCCCGGAGCGTACGAAGTGTCCCTGCTGCTGCGCGAGAGCGGGAAGGACTACGTCCTCGCCCCGCTCGCCGGACGGAACGGCGGGGTGGTCCACCGGATCGCCGGACTCCCGGTCGTCGCCTTCCCCTACCTGGAGCGCGCCACCGCACCCCCCACCTCCCCCACCCCCGACCAACTCGACCTGCTCATCAGCCGGTTGCGCGAGGTGCACGCCTTCGAGCCGCCGGCCTCCCGGCCGGTGGACGTGCCCACCGAGGACTTCCGGTTCCCCTTCGGCAACGACCTCGACAAGGCGCTGCGGACCGCGCTGGACGGCGGCGCCGAGGAGTGCGGGCCCTACGGCCGCCGGCTGGCCGAACGGGTGCGCGACTGCCGGCCCGGCCTGGACGCGCTGCGCGAGGAGGCCGCCCGGGTCGCCGGGGAGTGCGCCGCCCACTGGCGCGGCGAGCGCCCCGCGCTCACCCACGGGGATCCCAGCCTGGCCAACGTCCTGTTCGGCTCCGGGGTGGACATCATCGACTGGGGCGGAGCGATGTGGGCCCCGCCGGAACGCGACTGGGCACCCCTCAGCCGGGTGTTCGGCACCGCCCCCGAGGGCCGCCCCGGGTTCCTCCGCTTCTACGAACTCCGCTGGCAGCTGGCCGAGATAGCCGAGTACGCCACCCGGTTCACCGGACCCCACGCCGGGGACGCCGACGACGACGCCATGTGGGGCCGGCTGCTGCGCTACCTCCCGGAACCCGGGCCGGGCACCGGGACCGGACCCGGGCCGGGGTCCCGGACGTGAGCCTGGTCGGCGTCCACACCGAATGGGACCCGCTGGAGGAGGTGGTCGTCGGCACCGCCCTCGGCGCCCGGGTCCCGGCCGCCGACCGGTCCCTGCTCGCCGTCGAGTACGCCGAATACGCCGGCCCCGACCGCTGGCGGGAGGTCCCCACCGGCCCCTACCCGGACCGGGCTCTCAAGGAGACCGAGGAGGAACTCGAAGAGCTCTGCGAGGAGTTGCGCGGACTCGGGGTGACCGTCCGGCGCCCCGCCGCCCGGGACAGCGCCGCCCCGGTCCGCACCCCCGACTGGGAGAGCGAGGGCTACCACGACTACTGCCCCCGGGACGGCCTGCTCACCGTCGGCGACACGGTCATCGAGACCCCGATGGCGCTGCGCGCCCGCTTCCTGGAGTCCCTGGCCTACAAGGACCTGCTGGTGGAGTACCTCGCCAGCGGCAGCCGCTGGATCTCCGCCCCCAAGCCCCGGCTGGACGAGACGATGTACGACCCGTCCGCGCCGCCCGGCGGCCGGCTCGGCGGCCGGGAGCCGGTGTTCGACGCGGCCAACGTGCTGAGGCTGGGCACCGACCTGCTGTACCTGGTCTCCGACAGCGGCAACGAACTCGGAGCCCGCTGGCTGCAGTCCGCCGTGGGCTCCGCCTACACCGTCCACCCGTGCCGCGGTCTGTACTCCTCCACCCACATCGACTCCACCCTGCTCCCGCTGGGTCCCGGCCTGCTGCTGGTCAACCCGTCCCGGGTGACCGGCGACAACCTGCCCGCCGTCCTGCACGGCTGGCGGCGGATCGCCTGCCCGGAGCTGGTCGGCCTCGGCTACGCGGGGGACGTCCCGCACTGCTCCCGCTGGATCGGGATGAGCCTGCTGGTGGTCCGGCCGGGGCTGGTCGTGGTCGACCGGCGGCAGCGGGCGCTGATGCGGGTGCTGGAGCGGCACGGGGTGGACGTGCTGCCGCTGCGGCTGACCCACTCCCGGATGCTCGGCGGCGGGTTCCACGGGGTCGCCCTCGACGTCCGCCGCACCGGAACCCTCCAGACCTACCGCTTCTGAAGCCCAGCAGTGAATCCCAGCAGAAAGGGGGCGCACGTGCGTCCGCTCAGTGTGCAAGGCGCCTGGCTGTCCGAGACCCACGCGCTCGACGACGACCGGGGCGAGTTCCACGAGCTGTACAGCGCCAGGGTGCTCAGCGGGGTGCTCGGCTACGACCCCGGGGTGCTCCAGGTGAACCGTTCCGTCTCCCGGCGCGGGGTGCTCCGCGGGGTGCACTTCGCGCAGCTCCCGCCCGGCCAGGCCAAGTACGTCACCTGTGTCAGCGGTGCCGTGCTGGACGTGGTGGTGGACATCAGGACCGGCTCCCCCACCTACCGGGCCTGGGAGGCCGTCCGGCTCGACGACCCGTGCCGCAGCCTGTACGTCGAGGCCGGTCTCGGGCACTCCTTCATGGCGCTCACCGACGACGCCGTGGTCGTCTACCTCACCTCGCAGGGCTACGCCCCCGGCCGGGAGCACGGGGTGAACCCGCTCGACCCGGACCTCGGCATCGTCTGGCCGGAGGACATCGAGCCGGTGCTCTCGGACAAGGACAGCAAGGCCCCCGGGATCGCCGAGCTGGAACGCCGCGGCCTGCTGCCGAGCCACGAGGAGTGCGAGGCCTTCCACCGGGGCCTGCGGGAACGCCGCCGGGGCTGAGTACGGGCCCGGGTGCGGGTGTCGGGCGCGGGGCCGGGCACGGCCGGGCGCGGGGCGGTCGGCGGGCGCCGGTCAGCGGGCCGGCCGGCCGGCGGCCGCGCGGAGCGCCGGGAAGGCCTCGGCCAGCGCGCCGCCCCAGTGCCGCAGCGGCTCCAGCCCCGCCTCCGCCCAGCGGGGCTGGGCCAGCACGCTGAACCCGGGCCGCAGGGCGGGCCGGGCCAGTGCCGCGCTGCTGGTGGGCCGGATCCGGTCCGGGTCGGCGCCCAGCATCCGGAAGGTCTCGCGGGCCAGCGCGTACCAGGTGGTGGCCCCGGTGTTGGTGGCGTGGTAGATCCCGGCCGGGGCCGCCCCCGCCAGCGCCGCCGAACCCAGCACGGCCAGCCGGTCCGCGAGGTCCGCGGTCCAGGTCGGCTGGCCGTGCTGGTCGTCCACCACGGCCACGGTGTCCCGCTCGGCCTCCAGCCGGATCATCTTCATCACGAAGTTGGGCCCGCCCGCCCCGTACAGCCAGGCCGTGCGGACCACGTAGCCGGTCTCCGGCAGCGCCTCCAGCACGGCCCGCTCCCCGGCCAGCTTGCCGCGCCCGTAGACGGTGTGCGGACCGGTGGGTCCGTCCTCCCGGTGCGGGCTCGCGCCGGTGCCGGCGAACACGTAGTCGGTGGACAGCTGGAGCAGGACGGCGCCCAGGGCGCGGCAGGCCCCGGCGAGGTGGAGCGGCCCGTCGGCGTTGACCGCCATGGCCGGGGCCGGATCCGACTCGGCCGCGTCCACCGCGGTCCACGCCGCGCAGTTGACCACCACGGCCGGCCGGTGGCGGGCCAGCGCGGACCGTACGGCCGGGCCGTCGGAGACGTCCAGGGCGCGGCGGCCGAGCGCGGTGACGGAGGCCCCCCGGCGTACCAGCAGGGAGGTGAGCTCGCGCCCCAGCATGCCGGACGCACCGGTCACGAGCCAACGCGGGCGGGGGTACGGGGACATGCTGTAGGTCTCCGAGGGGTGCGTGCCGGGCGGCCGGGCGGCGGACGGGAGGGGGGCGCCCCGCTCAGTCGGGCAGCGAACCGACCGGGATCAGCGGTTCCCACCAGGAACGGTGCGCGTGGTACCAGGCGACGGTGGCGGCCAGCCCGTCGGCCAGGCCGGTCCGCGGGGCGAAGCCCAGTTCCCGCCGGATGCGGGTGGAGTCCACGGCGTACCGCCGGTCGTGTCCCTTGCGGTCCTCGACGTACTCCACGCTGTCCCAGCCGGCGCCGCAGGCTTCGAGCAGCAGCCCGACCAACTCCTTGTTGCTCAGTGTGGCGCCCCCGCCGATGTTGTACACCCGGCCGGCCCGGCCGCGGGTGCGGACCGCCTCGATGCCGCGGACGTGGTCGTCGACGTGCAGCCACTCCCGGACGTGCAGCCCGTCCCCGTAGAGCGGGACCCGGTGCCCGTCCATCAGCAGGGTGATGAACCGGGGGATCAGCTTCTCCGGGAACTGGTGCGGGCCGTAGTTGTTGGAGCAGCGGGTGACCCGCACGTCCAGGCCGTGGCTGACGTGGTGGGCCAGGGCCAGCAGGTCGGCCGAGGCCTTGGAGGCGGAGTAGGGGCTGTTGGGGCGCAGCGGCTCGTCCTCGGTCCAGGAGCCCTGCTCCACGGAGCCGTAGACCTCGTCGGTGGACACCTGGACGAAGCGGCCGATCCCGTGCCGGGTGGCGGCGTCCAGCAGGGTCTGGGTGCCGTGCACATTGGTCCGCACGAAGACGGAGGCGTCCAGCAGGGAGCGGTCGACGTGGGACTCGGCGGCGAAGTGCACGACCTGGTCCTGGCCGGCCATCACCCGGTCGACCAGGGCGGCGTCGCAGATGTCCCCGTGCACGAAGCGGTAGCGGGGGTGTCCGCGCACGGCCGCCAGGTTGTCCGGGTTGCCGGCGTAGGTGAGGGCGTCCAGGACGGTCACCACCACGTCGGGCGGCCCGTCGGGACCGAGCAGGGTGCGGACGTACCGGGAGCCGATGAAACCGGCCCCGCCGGTGACGAGCAGATGGGTGGTCAAGGCGACGGGCTCCGCTTCTGGTCGGGATCGGGATCGGGATCGGGTTTGGTTCGGTTCGGTTCGGGCGGCGGTCGGGCGGTCGGGTCAGGAGGAGATCTGGGCCCTGCTGTGGTCGCCGAGCACCAGCCGGTGGGCGTACGGCACCGGGGGCGCGGAGGTCACCTGGACGTGCCGGCCGATCAGCGAGGCCTCGATCCGCCGCACCCCGGAGATGGACGCGCCGCGCAGCACGATGGAGAACTCCACCTCGCTGTCCTCGACCACGCAGTCCTCGGCGATGGAAGTGAACGGTCCCACGTACGAGTTGGCGACGACGGTGCCGGCGCCGATCACGGCGGGGCCCACCACGCGGGAGTTGCGGACCTCGGCGCCCTCCTCGATCCGGACCCGGCCGATCAGGTCGCTGTGCTCGTCCACCCGGCCGTCGCAGCGGGTCTCGACGCCCTCCAGCACGAGCCGGTTGACCTCCAGCATGTCGGCGACGTTGCCGGTGTCCTTCCAGTAGCCGGTGATCTGGGTGGACCGCACGTCCTGGCCGGCGTCGATCAGCCACTGGACGGCGTCGGTGATCTCCAGTTCCCCGCGCCAGGAGGGTTTGACGGCCGCCACCGCCTCGTGGATCGCGGGGGAGAAGAGGTAGACGCCGACCAGGGCCAGATCGCTCTTGGGGTGGGCGGGCTTCTCCTCCAGGCCGCGCACCCGCCCCGAGGGGCTGAGCTCGGCCACGCCGAACGCCTGCGGGTCGGGCACCCGGGTGAGCAGCAGGTGGGCGGCCGGGCGGGCCGCCCGGAATTCCCGCACCAGGTCCTCGACTCCGCCCACGACGAAGTTGTCGCCGAGATACATGATGAAATCCTCTTCGCCCAGGAAGTCCCGGGCCACCAGGACGGCGTGGGCGAGCCCCAGGGGTTTCGCCTGGGGAATGTAGCTCACGTTCAGACCGAATTTGGAGCCGTCTCCCACGGCGTCCATAATCTCGTCCGAAGTGTCGCCCACGACCATGCCCACGTCGGTGATGCCGGCCTCGGCGATCGCTTCCAGGCCGTAGAACAGCACGGGCTTGTTCGCGACCGGTACCAGTTGTTTGGCGGATGTGTGGGTGATGGGCCTGAGGCGTGTTCCGGTGCCTCCTGCCAATACCAGGGCTTTCATGTCGTTCTCCCCGCGTGGTCGTCCGTGGCGGATGGATCCGGCCACTGTGGCGTGATCACTTGGATGGGGTGCGCCGGTTGGGGGACGCGCCGAGTAATCGACGGATAGCGTCGGGATTCCGGTGCGTGGCCGAAAGAAAAGGGTTGCAATGGGTTGCGAGGGGCGCGAGGCGATGGCCGCGTGCCGCCTGGGGCCGCTCCCCGGGGTCTTCTTCGCTGGTGGCGGCCGGTAGACCCGGCTCCTGACCTTGCATTTTAAGGCTGCTTTTCGGCCATTTGACGTCCGCTTTACCCGGATGAACACCGCTATATGGATGCTAGGATACGAAGTGCAAATGACCGCTCTTTATTGCCGCGAATACCCGTAATTGAAGGGTGTGTAATGGAGCATATTTCAGGGAAGAGTCCCGAGCAAGCCCGTGAGCAGCCGGTGGGAAGCGTGGGCGCGCCCGACGAGGGGGAACTGAAATTATCTGACGTGGTGCTCGTTCCCATCGAATCCCTACGGCCTTCGGATTCCCCCCGGAGCGCCGGCGAGGACATCGAGCACATCCGCACTCTCGCAGCCTCGGGCGCGGAATTGCCGCCGATCGTGGTGATGCCCGGGACGCGGCGCGTCATCGACGGAATGCACCGGCTGCGGGCCAGCGAACTGCGCGGGGCCACCGAGATCGCGGTCCGGTATTTCGAGGGCGAGGAGAAGGAGGCCTTCGTCTTCGCGGTGAAGTCCAACGTCACCCACGGCCTGCCGCTCTCCCTCGACGACCGGAAGGCCGCGGCGGCCCGGGTCCTCGACAGCCACCCCTTCTGGTCCGACCGGGCCATCGGCCTGGCGACCGGGCTGTCGGCGAAGACGGTGGGGACCCTGCGGTCCTGTTCGAGTGTGGGGGTTCCGCAGTCGAACGTGCGGATCGGCAGGGACGGACGGGCCCGGCCGCTGGACCCCACCGAGGGCAGGAGGCTGGCGAGCCGGCTGATCCAGGAGAACCCCTCCGCCTCGCTCCGGCAGATCGCCGCCCAGGCCGGGGTGTCCCCGAGCACGGCCTCCGACGTCCGCAAGCGGCTGGCCCGCGGCGAGAGCCCGCTGCCCGAACGCGACCGCGACCAGGCCAAACAGGGGCCCGTCGAGGAGCCGCCGGCCCGTGCCGAGCGGGCCGAGGGGATCGGGCCCTCCCACGTCATGGTGCTGCGCCATCTCAGCCGTGACCCCTCCGTCCGGCTGACCGAGGACGGAAGGGCGCTGTTACGTTGGCTCAACGTGGTGGCCGTGCGCAACCAGGACTGGGAGCGCTTGTTAGGCAACGTGCCACCCCATTGCGTCAAGGTCATCGCCGAACTCGCCCGCGGCTGCGCCGACATCTGGCACCGGGTGGCGGAGGAGCTGGAGCAGGCCGAGGCCGAGGAGACGTCGGCCGGACCCGTGCGTGACGTGCCCGTACGCGACCCGGCGGTACGGCCGTCACTGGCCGCCGTGCGCCTGGGCCGGGCAGCTCCGCCGGCCTCCCGCACCCACGGCCTGCGCGCCATACCCGCGACGTAACCCGCGCGATGTCCGCGACGTAGCCCGCGCGCGCACGGCCCCCGACAGACCAGAACCGTAAGGATCCCCCCATGAGTTCATCCGACCCCATCCACGTCCCGGACGCCCTGGCCGAGGCGTACGAGAGAAGCGGCGGTGAGGAGGGACGCGCCTGGATCGCCGGGCTGCCCGCCCTCGTCGCCCGGTGTTCCGACCGCTGGGAGCTGAGGAGAGACGGCGCCATCGGCTCCGGAGAGGCCTCGGTGGTGGTGCCGGTGCTGCGCGCGGACGGCACCCGGGCCGCACTGAAGCTCCAGATGCCCCGCGAGGAGACCGCCGCCGCCACGATCGGGCTGCGCGCCTGGAACGGGAACGGCATCGTGCGGCTGCTCGACCACGACCCCGGGTCCAGCACCATGCTGCTGGAGCGGCTGGACGGTTCGCGCACCCTGGAGTCGCTGGAGGACGACGACTCCGCCCAGCGGGTCCTCGCCGGCCTGCTGGCCCGGCTGCACTCCGTCCCGGCACCCGCCGGGCTGCGCTCCCTCGGCGACATCGCGAGCGACATGGTGAAGGAAGTCCCCTCCGCTGTCGACTCCCTGACGGACCCGGCCGACCGGAAGCGGCTGCGCGACTGGGCCTCGGCCGTCGGCGAGCTGCTGGCCGATCCCGGCGACCGGATGCTGCACTGGGACCTGCACTACGGGAACGTGCTCGCCGCCGAGCGCGAGCCGTGGCTGGCCATCGACCCGGAGCCGCTGGTCGGCGACCCGGGCTTCGACCTGTGGCCGGCCCTGGACACCGGCTGGGAGCTGGTCGAGGCCACCGGCGACCCGCTGAGAGTGGTCCGGCGGCGCTTCGACCTGCTGACCGAGGCCCTGGAGCTGGACCGCGGCCGGGCGGCCGGCTGGACCCTGGCCAGGCTGCTGCAGAACACCCTGTGGGACATCGAGGACGGCCGGACCGCGATCGCCCCGTCCCAGACCGCGGTGGCGGACGCCCTGCTCGACCGCTGATCCCGGCCGGTCCCGCACCGACCCGTCCCGACCCCCACCGCCCACCGCCGGACCGTTCGACTGCCGACCGCCCGCAGTCGAACGGTCCGGCGTCGTTTCCGCACCGTGCCCGCGCCGCTGGACGCATGCCGGAGCGGAACCGCGCTGCTAGCCTTCGTCGAGTCCGGGGGAGCAGGCGACCACGGTGGACCGCAGATGTCGCCCCTCGCCCCACTCGCACCCACCCCCCACCCCACTCCCACCCCACGCGCACCCGCGCCCTGTCGGGCCGAGCCGGGCCGAGTCCTGCCCGCCGCCCCGCGTTTTCGTCATGTTTCGCCCGATTAAGGAGAGCCATGAGCCTTGTAAGCGTGCACAACGAATGGGACCCGCTGGAGGAGATCATCATCGGGACGGCGGTGGGCGCCCGGGTGCCCCGCGCCGACCGCAGCGTCTTCGCCGTGGAGTACGCGGGGGACTACGGCAGCCAGGACCAGATCCCCTCGGGGGCCTACCCGGACCGCGTGCTGAAGGAGACCGAGGAGGAGCTCCACGTCTTCGCGGAGGAACTGACCAAGCTGGGGATCAAGGTCCGGCGGCCCGGCCCCCGCGACAACTCCGCCCTGATCAAAACCCCCGACTGGGAGACCGACGGCTTCCACGACTACTGCCCGCGCGACGGCCTGCTGTCCGTCGGCGAGACCATCATCGAGACCCCGATGGCGCTGCGGGCCCGCTTCCTGGAGTCCCTGGCCTACAAGGACATCCTGCTGGAGTACTTCGACAGCGGCTCCCGCTGGCTGTCCGCCCCCAAGCCCCGGCTGACCGACGCCTCCTACGACCCGGCGGCGGCCGCCGGGGAGCGGCTCACCGACGTGGAGCCGGTGTTCGACGCCGCCAACGTCCTGCGCTTCGGCACCGACCTGCTCTACCTGGTCTCCGACAGCGGCAACGAACTGGGCGCCCGCTGGCTCCAGTCGGCGGTCGGAGACGCCTACACCGTCCACCCCTGCCGCAAGCTGTACGCCTCCACCCATGTGGACTCCACCATCGTGCCGCTGCGCCCCGGGCTGGTCCTCACGAACCCCTCGCGGGTGAACGACGAGAACATGCCGGACTTCCTGCGCTCCTGGGAGACCATCACCTGCCCGGAGCTGGTCGACATCGGCTTCACCGGCGACAAGCCGCACTGCTCGGTGTGGATCGGGATGAACCTGCTGGTCGTACGCCCCGACCTGGCCGTGGTGGACCGCCGGCAGACCGCGCTGATCAGCCTGCTGGAGAAGCACGGGATGAACGTGCTGCCGCTCCAGCTGACCCACTCGCGGACCCTCGGCGGCGGCTTCCACTGCGCCAGCCTCGACGTCCGGCGCAACGGCTCCCTGGAGACCTACCGCTTCTGAGGCTCGGCGATCGACTCCACTACGGCTAAGGGAGGTTGGCACACGTGATCGGCTACGGGGTCTGCGTCGGCCCGGGCAACCTGTTCGAGCGGACATGCCTGCCCGGCATCGAACGCGTCCGGACACCGGGCAGCCCGGTGTTCACCATGCGCAACCAGCGCTCGCTCTTCTCGGCCTACAACGCCATGTTCGACCAGGCGGCGGCCAATTCCGACATCACCGGGCTGGTGATGCTCCACGACGACGTCGAGCTGCGGAAGAACCCGGCCGACGTCGCCCAGTCGGTGTTCGAGGACGACTCCGTGGGCATGCTCGGCTCGGTCGGCGGCTCCGACACGGTCTCGCTGGCCTGGTGGAACGAGAAGGAGACCCGGCGCGGCCGGGTCACCGACTACGACAAGGTCCACGACTACGGCTCGGACCGCTACGAGGTCGACGCCGTGGACGACGTCATCCTCTGCGTCAACCGCTGGACCATCGAGAACGTCCGCTTCCCCGAAGGCCACTACCGCGGCTTCGAGGGTCTGGGGGTCATCCTCGCCACGCTGGTGCGCGCCGCCGGCAAACGCGTGATGGTCCAGGACCTCCAGGACGTCATGCACCACAACGACGGCCGCGCCTTCAACGGACTGAAGGACTGGCGGCACAACGAACTCCGCTGGCAGCGCGAGTTCTTCGACCTCAGCCCCGTCGAGCGGCTGGGCAACCACCTGGAACGCCTCACCATCCCCGCGGTGCCCCTGCGGCTCGCCGCCCGGAGGCTCGCCCTGCGTGCCGCCGGCCGGTCCCACGAGGTCAGCGACGGGGAGACGGGCGACCCGGTGATCGACGAACTGGTCGGCGGCTGGTACCGGAAGTGCACCCGGCTGCGCGGCCGCATGCAGGTCTGAGGAGGCCCCCATGGCGAAGTACACACGGCTTCGGTACGACGTGAGCAAGGTGCTCCTCGCCGACCTCGTCCGCGAGGTGATGGACGTGGACGACCTGGAGGGCCTGGCCGCCAGCGAATGGCTGGCCACCCGGGAGACCGACCAGAGCACGCCGTACCACAAGCGTTTCTACGACAACGCCGACATCATCCAGCCCGCCTACCGCACCCTGGCCCGGGAGCTGCTCGGCGACACCGTCGACGAGGTCTACCTCCAGCGGGTCCCCACCTTCCGGGTGCACCTGCGGAACTCCGTCGCCGTCGGCTCCTGGCACCGCGACCGCGACTTCGGGCACGACCCCGCCGAGGTCAACTACTGGGTGCCGCTGACCAGGGCGTACGGCAACAACACCCTGTGGATCGACGAGGAGCCGGTGCACGCCGAGTACGGCGACGTCATCCGCTTCGACGGGGCCAACTCCTGGCACGGGAACGTCGTCAACGACACCGAGATCAGCCGGGTCAGCATGGACTTCCGGATCCTGCCGCGGGCCGCCTACCAGCCCAGCGACCGGAAGTCGGTGTCCTACGGGCTGCCCTTCCGGCTCGGCGACTACTGGGACACCGTCTGACCCGTCCGAGCACCCGTCCGATCCGTCCGAGGCCGTCCGAGGACGGGCGGTGCGGCACGCCCCGCCGCACCGCCCGTGTGCCGGTACCGGTACCCGCCCCGGCAAGGAGAATGGGACCACCACGGTGACACCGACCGAAGAACCCCTGCACGAACTCGACCCGCGGTTCCGGGAACTCCTCGCGGACCTGCCGGCGGACCGGCCCCCCTGGTTCTGCTTCTTCTCGACCGGGCTGCTGCACGTCCTCCACCACTTCCTGCGCTTCGTCCCCGACAAGCTGAACTGCGTGTACATCTGCTCCGGACTCGACGCGGAGGAGACCGCCCTCCGCGACCGGATGACCGGCGGCGCACCCGTCTTCGACCTGACGGAACGGGTCGGCAGCCACGAGATCTTCGAACTGCTGCTGCGCAACCTGGACCGGCCCTTCGGCATCGTGGACGTGGACTGCTTCGTCACCGAGACCGACTGGTTCGACCGCTGCACGGACGGACTGGAACCGGGCACGGCCGTCAGCGGCCCGCTCAGCTACGGGCCGATCCCGCTGGCCGCCCCGCCGTTCCTGGCCATCGATCCCCGGGTGCGCCCCGAGATCGAGCGGGCCATCGGCGGCCCGGTCACCCCCGCCGCGTACTCCTACGTCCCGCCCGGCCCGGAGAAGGAGATCGACGGGGCCATGGTGCGGCGGATCGAACCGCACCACGAACGGGCGCTGGCGAAGGTCATGGCCCTGGAGGGGCCCCGGCTGCCGTTCCCGCAGGGCGGTCTCGTCGATGTGCTCGACGACGGCCGGGAGGTCCGCAGCCACGAGCGGTACCACCACCTCCACAACGGCCAGGAGGTGATCCGCGTGGTCTTCGACGGTCTGATGCTCTACCAGCTGATGGCCCTCGCGGCGGGGCAGCGCATCGCCCACTTCCACGCCTTCCCCGGCACCAAGGTCTTCGCCCCCGAACTCGTCCACGCGGGCGGCATCTCCTACTGGCACCGGCTGCGCCCCAGCGAGATCGCCGCCGGCATCCACGAACTGCCCTGGTCGGCGCATGTGGACGCGCTGCTGCTGGAGGACTTCAACCGCCGCCCGGACGCCCCCGCCGCCTACCGCACCCGCGGCACCCGGCTCGCCGCGAACCTGCGGCTGTCCAAGGCGGACCTGCCGGGGCTGCGCACCGAACTGCGCGCCAAGCTCGCGTCCAGCGGGGTGGACGTCACCGACCCCCGCTGGGCCGTCGTCCTCGACTGACGGACCGCCCGGGCACCCACCGCGTACCGCACCGCGCACCCCGCGCACGACCGCGCCCGACGTTACGGAGACCCCCGATGAGAGTGGGAATCGTCGGAGCCGGCCGCATGGGCCGACTCCACGCCCGCACACTGCTCGAACTACCGGACCCGCCCGCCCTGCTGGTGTACGACGCCGACCCCGCCGGAGCCCGCCGGCTGGCCCGGGAGCTGTCGGCCGGGGCGCTGTCCGAGGTGACCGCCGTGCCGGAGCTCGCCGACGCCGTCGCCGGGGCGGACGCCCTGGTCGTGGCCACCCCCGCCACCCAGCGGCGGGCCCCGCTGCTGGCAGCTGCCCGGGCCGGGCTGCCGGTGTTCTGCGAGAAGCCGCTGACCGCCGACGAGACCGAGGCCCGCGAACTGGCCGGGGCGCTCGGACACACCCTGCTGCACGTCGGCTTCCAGCGGCGCTGCGACCCCGAGTACCGGGAACTGCGCGCACGGATCACCGCCGGGGAACTCGGGCGGATCCTGCTGGTGCGGTGCACCGCCTTCGACCACCGGCCGCCGGCCGGCGGCTACGAGGAGACCGCGGGCGACATCTTCACCGACTGCCTGATCCACGACATCGACGCCGTGCACTGGCTGACCGGACAGCCCACCGCCGCCGTGCAGGCGGACGGGGCCCGGCTGCTCGGCGGCGCCGGCTACGACGTGGCCACCGCCGTCCTCACCCTCGCCGACGGGGCCCGCGCCGTGCTCAGCGCCTCCCGGCTGGACCCGCACGGATACGACCACCGGGTGGAGGTGCTGGGCACCAAGGGCTCGCTGTCGGTCGGCCTCGGCCCGCGGACCCCGCTGCGGCTGCTCGGCCAGGAAGGCACGGGCTGCCCGCCCGACTCCCGGTCCCGCCCCGCCTACCAGGACTTCACCGACCGCTTCGAGACCGCCTACCGGCAGGAGATCCACGCCTTCCTCGGCATGGTGACCCGCGGGGAGCCCAGCCCCTGCACCGGGGCGGACGCCCTGCGGGCGCAGCAGGTGGCGGCGGCCGCCGGCCGGGCCGCCCGGACCGGGACCCGGATCGCGCTGGACCCGGACCGCCGGGACGCCCCCGCCGGTTCACCGGCCGCCGGTGCGCTGGTCGCCGGGCAGTCCCGGTGAGGCGGCCGGACGGGCGGGCCCCGTACCGGCGCGGCGCCGTCCTGGGTGCGGCCCTGCTCCTCCTGGCCACCGCGCCCGGCGCGTCCACCGCCACCGCCACCCCCACCCCCGCCGGCGGGCCCGGCGGCGGAGGAGCCCCGGCGCGGAACGTCATCCTGCTGATCGGCGACGGCATGGGCGACCCGGAGATCACCGCGGCCCGCAACTACGCGGCGGGCGCGGCCGGCCGGCTGGCCATGGACACCCTGGACCACACCGGCCGGCGCACCACCTTCTCGGTGGACGAGCGGGGCCGGCCGGTCTACGTCACCGACTCCGCGGCCGGGGCCACCGCCTGGGCGACCGGGCGGCGCACCGTCAACGGCCGGGTCTCCAAGTCGCACGACACCAACCGGCCGCTGCCCACCCTGCTGGAACTCGCCCGCGACCGGGGCTACGCCACCGGCAGCGTCACCACCGCCTCGGTGGCCGACGCGACCCCGGCCGCGCTGACCGCGCACGTCACGGACCGGTCCTGCAAGGGCCCGGCCGACATGGCCGCCTGCCCGGCGGACACCCGGGCCCGCGGCGGCGCCGGCTCGGTGGCCGAGCAGACGGTCGCCGCCCGCCCCGACGTCCTGCTCGGCGGCGGATCCGCGCACTTCGCGCAGACCGTCACGGACGGCCCGTTCCGCGGCCGCACCGTCCTGGACCAGGCCCGGTCGGCCGGCTACCAGGTGGTGCGGGACCGGGCCCAGCTGGCGGCGGCCCGCCCCGGCCGGCCGGTGCTCGGGCTGTTCGCCCCCGAGTACGTACCGGTGGAGTGGACCGGGCCGGCCGCCGCCCCCGGCGGCACCGAGCCCCGGCGGTGCTCCGTCCGCAACCCCGCCCGGCCCGCCGGCACACCCACCCTGGCCGAGAGCACCCGGGCCGCCCTGGACCTGCTGACGGCCCGGCGCGACCACCGGGGCGGCCCCGGGAAGGGCTTCTTCCTCCAGGTGGAGGGCGCCTCGATCGACGACCGGGCCCATGACGCCGACCCGTGCGGACAGCTGGGGGAGACCCTGGCCTTCGACCGGGCGGTCGCGGCCGCCCTCGACCACGCCGGACGGCACCGGGACACCCTGGTGATCGTCACCGCCGACCACGGTCACGCGACCCAGATCCTGCCCGAGGACGCCCCTCCGGCCGGACTGTCCGCCACCCTCCTGACCGACGAGGGCGTCCCGATGCGGCTCGGATACGGCACCGCGGCGCCCGGCGAGCCGCAGGAGCACACCGGGGCGCCGGTCCCGGTCGCCGCCCGGGGGCCGCTCGCCCACCGGGTGACCGGCCTCCAGCAGAACACCGCACTGTTCGGCACGGTCCGGGCCGCCCTCGGCCTGCGCTGAACCGACACCCCCCGCGCGAACCAACCCCCGCGCGAACCAACCCCTGTGCAAACCAACCCCCCTGCAAACCAACCGAGTCGAAAGGTTCGAACCGTTGAGCTCTTTCCAGGAACTGCCGCGCTGGCCCCAGCTGACGGACGAAGACATCGAGGCGGCGGTGGCGGCCCTGCGCTCCAACCGCCTGGTGGGGCTGGGCAACAGCACGGTCGAGGAGTTCGAGGCGGTGCTGGCGGCCGGCCAGGGCGTGGAGCACGCCGTCGCGGTCTCCACCGGCACGGCCGCCGTCCACCTGGCCCTGCACGCCCTCGACGTGGGCCCCGGCGACGAGGTCATCGTGCCCACCCACACCTTCATCGGCTCCGCCAGCCCGGTGGTCTACCTCGGCGCCCGCCCGGTCTTCGCCGATGTCACCCCGGACACCCACTGCCTGGACCCGGTGTCGGTGAAGTCGCTGATCACCGAGCGCACCAAGGCCATCGTGGTGGTCCACATCAACGGTGTGGCCGCCGACATGGCCGGGCTGTCCGCCGTGGCCGCCGAGGCGGGCGTACCGCTCGTCGAGGACGCCGCGCAGGCCCTCGGCACCGAGATCGGCGGCCGTCCCGTCGGCGGCTTCGGCGACCTGGCCTGCGTCAGCCTCTTCGAGCAGAAGGTGATCACATCGGGCGGCGAGGGCGGGGCCGTGCTCACGAACAACCCGGTCTACGCGGAGCGGGTGCGCCGGCTGCGCAGCCACGGAGAGGGCCCGATCGTCGGCAGCCCCGGCATGATCTGGGCGCACGAGGTCGGCTACAACTACCGTCTGACCTCCGTGCAGGCCGCCGTCGGCCTCGCCCAGCACAAGCGGCTGGGCGAGATGGTCGAGGCCCGCCGCCGCAACGCCGCCCACCTGTCCGGCCGGCTGGCCGGCACCGAGGGGCTGGAAATGCCGGTGGAGCCGGAGGGCACCACCCACGCGTTCTGGAAGTACGCGGTGCGGGTGGCCCCGGGCGGCGGCCGCCGCCCGGCCGCCGACATCGCCGCCGACCTGCGCTCGCGCGGTGTCCCGGTGCTGCTGCGCTACCCCTACCCGCTGCACAGGCAGCCCGCGTTCGCCGACCACCACGCGGTGTCCCTGCCGGTGGCCGAGCGGCTCTCGCAGGAACTGCTGGCGCTGCCCTCGCACCCGGGCCTGGCCGAGGGCCATCTGGACCACATCGCCGACGAGGTCCGCAAGGCCGTCACCGCCACCGGCTGACCCGACCGCCGCACACCCCCGAACTCCCGGGTCCCGCGCACCGGCCGTCCGCGGCCGGTGCGCGGGACCCGCTCCGCCCGCCCACCCGACCAGGAGTGCCGCCATGTCCTCTGCCCCGCTGCCCGCATCCGCCCCGGCGCCCGGCCCCGACGGCCCGCCGCTGCTCCTCGGCACCTCCGCCTTCGGCCAGAACGAACGCGGCTTCCCCGTCTTCGACGCCTACTGGGAGGGCGGCGGCCGGGCCTTCGACACCGCCTGGCTCTACGGCCAGGCGTACGGCCCCGGCTGCTGCGAGCGCACCTTCGGCGCCTGGGTGGCCTCCCGCGGCCTCGACAAGGAGGTGTGGGTGCTCGCCAAGGGCGCGCACACCCCGGACTGCCTGCCGGACCGGATCGAGGGCCAGCTCACCGAGAGCTTCGACCGGATGGGCCGCGACCACGCCGACCTGTACATGCTGCACCGGGACAACCCCGAGGTCCCGGTGGGGGAGTTCGTCACCGTCCTCGCCGACCTGGTGGACCGCGGGGTGATCGGCTCGTACGGCATGTCCAACTGGCCGCTGGAGCGGGTGGCCGAGGCCGTCGCCCACGCCCGCGCGCACGGGCTGCCGCTGCCCGCCGGCATCAGCAACCAGTACAGCCTCATCGACATGGTCCACCCCATCTACCCGGGCACCGAGACCTCCAACACCCCGGCCTGGCGGGCCTGGCTGGCCGAGGGCTCCACCCGGCTCTACCCGTGGGCGAGCCAGGGCCGGGGCGCCCACGCGCTGGCCGACCCCGGGGAGCTGCGCACCGGTCCGCTCGCCGAGAGCTGGTACAGCGAGGCCAACGCGGCCCGACTGGAGCGCACCCGCCTGCTGGCCGAGCGCACCGGGGTCTCCGCCACCGGCATCGCCCTCGCCTGGACCCTGTCCCAGCCCTTCCCGGTCGTCGCCCTCATCGGGCCCCGGCTGCCGGAGGAGGTCCGCGACTCCCTGGCCGCCGCCGGGCACCGGCTCACCGACGCCGAACGCGACTGGCTGGAGACCGGGCAGGGCGACCTCCCGGTCTGAGGGATCGCGGTGACTGTGGCGTCACGGCTCCGGCGGCCGCGGGCCCGGACGGCGGGCTGGGTGCTCCTCGTCGCCGGGTTCGCCGTGTTCGGGCTGGTGAGCATGGTGCTCGCCTGGCGTGCCGATGCGGTGGACCTCCAGGTCTACCGGGCCGGCGGCCGGGCGCTGCTGGACGGCCGGGACCTCTACGACCGGCCGGTCCGGGAGGACTTCTTCTTCACCTATCCGCCGTTCGCGGCCCTTCTCCTCAGCCCGCTGGCCCTGCTGGGGACGGGGGCCGCCAAGGCGCTCGTGGTGCTGGCGAACGCCGGGCTGCTGGTGTTCGTGGTGGCCCGGTCCTGCCGGGCGCTGGGCTCCATGGAGACCCGGCTGTTCACCGCGGTGGTGGTGACGGTCTCCGGGGCCGCCTTCGCGCTGGGGGCGGTGCACGGCACCTTCCACGACGGCCAGATCAACCTGCTGCTGCTCGCCCTGGTGCTGGCCGATCTGACCGGCCGGGAGGAGCACTGGGCGCGGGGTGCCGGGGTGGGGATCGCGGCGGGGCTCAAGCTGACCCCGCTGTTCTTCGTGGCCTATCTGCTGGTGACCCGCAGGTTCCGGCAGGCCGCCACGGCCTCGGCGTGCGCGGCGGGCACGGTGGCGGTGAGCTTCCTGGCGGCCCCCGCGGCCTCGGCCGACTACTGGCTGCGGGGGGCGTTCGCCGATCTCGACCGGATCTTCGCCGACCCGGCGTCACGGCACAACCAGTCGCTGCGGGGGCTGCTGCTGAAGGGCGGGGTGCCGCAGGACGCCGCCCTGTGGCTGTGGCTGCTGCTCGCGGCCGCCACCGCCGCCGCGGCGCTGCTGCTGGCCGCCCGGGCGGCCCGGCGCGGCGAGGAGCTGCTGGCCGTCTCGGTGTGCGGGCTGTGCGCGGCCGCGGTGTCGCCCTGGTCCTGGGGCCACCACTGGGTGTGGCTGGTGCCGTTCGCGGTGTTCCTGGTGTGGGTGGCGGGCCGGCCGGGCCGCCGGACGCTGTGGCTGCCGGTGGCGCTGCTGGTGGCCGCCACCGTCCCGGCGGTGCCGGCCCTGGCCGATCCGCTGGAGGACGGCGCGGTGCCCGCCGTGCAGGGCGGACCGCTGGGGTTCGTGCTGACCAATCTCTACGTGCTCCTCTTCCTCGGGGTCCTGGCCACCCTCGCCGCGGACCTGGCCGGTGCACGCACCCGGTTGTCCGCTGCGCGCAACCGGGCAGGTCGGGTGGGCTGAAGTTGTCCGCTGCGCGATATCGGTCGTCCTGGGACGCCGTTCCGCGCGCCCTGGCGGGCCCCTAGCGTGAAGGTGCGGCGCCGACCGGCCATGGAGGTCCCCCGCACCCGACACCCGAGCGCCACCCCCAGGGAGTACTCATGTCCACGACCTCGAAGACGAGCGCCGCACCACCGCTCGGCCGGCCGCGCAGCCCCGGACTGGTGCTGTTCATGGTCTGCGTCGCGATCTTCATGCTGATGCTCGACGCCACGGTGGTCTCCGCCGCCCTCGCCGACATCCGGGTGGACTTCGACGCCTCCATCGACGGGCTCCAGTGGGTCATCGACGCCTACTCGATCCCGCTGGCCGGTGTGCTGCTCACCTTCGCCACGCTCGGCGACCGGTTCGGCCGCAGGCGGATGTTCATCATCGGCATGGGGGTGTTCACCGCCGCCTCCCTGGCGCTGGCGTTCGCCGGGACCATCGTGGTGCTGGACGTGCTGCGCGCGGTGCAGGGCGTCGGCGCGGCCATGCTGTTCGCCACCGCGCTGCCGCTGCTGTCGGTCGCGTTCCCGGAGACGGCGGCCCGGGCGAAGGCGATCGGCATCTACGGTGCGGTGATGGCCGGCGCCACCGTCGCGGGACCGGTCATCGGCGGTGCGCTGGTCACCCAGTTCGGCTGGCGCTCCATCTTCCTGATCAACGTGCCGATCGGCATCGGGATCGTGGTGCTCGCCGCCCTGAAGATGCCCGAGTCGGCGAGCATCCCGGACCGCCGCTCCGACTGGCTGGGCGCGACCCTGCTGACCGGCGGACTGGTGGCCGGTGTGTTCGCGCTGACCCGCAGCAACGCCCTCGGCTGGACCTCGGGCACGGTCGTCACCCTGGTGGCCGCCGCCGTGGTGCTGCTGGTGGCCTTCCTGGCCTGGCAGGTGCGCGCCCCGCACCCGCTGTTCGACCTGAAGATGGCGAAGAAGCCCGGCTTCTCGGGCACCGCGATCGTCTCGGTGGCGCACATGGCCACGCTGATGGCCGCGTCGAACTACCTGGCGCTGTTCCTCATCGGGACGCTGGGCTACACCCCGCTGGAGATGGGTCTGCGGCTCGTGCCGATCAGCGTGGGCGCGATGATCGCCGCCCCGCTGACCGCGATCTTCGCTCGGCGGGTGTCGATCGCGCTGTCCCTGCCGCTGGCGATGTCCCTGGTCACGGCGGGCATGTTCCTGATGGCCGGCTTCGGTTCGGACAGCGAGTGGACCCACTTCCTGCCGGGCATGCTGGTCGGCGGCCTGGGTCTGGGCGCGCTCACCGCGGTCACCCAGGCCGCCTCGCTGACCTTCGCCTCGCAGGAGAACGCGGGCATGGCCAGCGCCACCTTCGGCACCCTGCGGCAGATCGGCATGGCGATGGGCATCGCCGGCCTCGGCGCGATGTTCAGCCATGTCGCCGAGGACAAGGCGCAGTCGGGGCTGGCGGCGGTGCCCGGGGCGGCCGCGGTGCCGCAGGACCTCAAGGACCAGTTCGTGGAGCAGATCGGGTCCGGGGCCGGACACCAGGTGGTCGAGGGGGTGCCCGCGCAGTTCCACGACAGCCTGCCGGCCCTCACCGAGGTCGCCGACAGTGCCTCGATCGACGCGATGAACTCCCTGGCCACCCTGGGCGCCTGGATCGGCACGGTCTCGGTGGTCCTCGCGGTGATCGCCTTCGCGGTGGACCGGCGCCGGACCGTGAAGGCCGCCGAGCCGGTCAGGGAACCAGAGCCGGCATCGGTGTGAGGTCGGACCGGGCACCGCTCCCGCCGAAGTACGCGGCGGGGGTGGTGCCGATCTCGCGCCGGAACGCGGTGATGAAGGCACTGGAGGTCTTGTAGCCGACCGCCCGGGCGACCCGGGCGATCGGCTGTCCGGCGCCCAGCATGGGGAGGGCGGCGTTGAGCCGTTCGAAGGTCCGCCAGCTGGCGAAGCTGACCCCGGTCTCGGCCCGGAACCGGCGGGACAGGGTCCGGGTGGACGCGCCGAGTTCCCGGCCCCAGTCCTCCAGGTCCCGGGCGTCGGCGGGGTCCTGTTTGATGGCGAGGGCGATCCGCAGGGCCAGCGGGTCGGTGGGGAGGATGGTCGGGGTGGTGGACACCGACATGGGGGTCATCAGGTCCCAGAGCACGGCCGCGGCGCGGGCCCGCAGGCCCTCCGTGTCATGGCCGAGGTCCACCAGGTAGGACAGCAGCGGCCCGACCAGTCCGGTGGCGTCGATGACGGTGGGGGCGTCCCAGCGCAGCGGGCAGTCCTCGGGCTCGAAGTAGAGGGAGTGCATCGAGCAGGGCGAGCTGGGGACCACCGAGTGGTCCACCCCGCCGGGGATCCACAGGGCGCGGGAACGCTGCACCACCCAGCGGGAGTTGCCGACCGTCATGGTCAGCAGGCCGGTGGGCGCCCAGGTGAGCTGGTGCTGGGGGTGGTTGTGGGTGGGCACATCGGTTCCGGCTTCGAGCGGGATGACGATGCTCGAATAGCTCGAATAGTTGACCGTGGGGTGCTGCTCACTGATCACAGACTCCAATTCTACCGGCCCTCAAGCGTGTTGCGAGGGGCAGCGGGAAATCGGGCGGCTGGGAGAATGGCCACGGCGCGCACGGGCGCCCTCGGAGGACTAGGCGCGGGAAGACGGGTGTGGACGCTGTGGACACGGTGGTACGGGTGGCCGGGGAAGCGGATCTCGACGTGGCCGGGGAGCTGTTCGCCGGCTACCTGGACTTCTACGAGGTGAAGGTCGGGGACCCGGACCGGCCGCGGGCCTATCTGGCGGAGCGGATGCGGGCCGGGGAGTCCCTGGTCCTGCTGGCCGACTCGCCCGGCCGGGGCACCGTCGGCCTCGCCCAGGTCTACCGGACGTTCTCCTCGCTGGCGCTGCGCCCGATGTGGATCCTCAGCGATCTGTACGTGGCACCGGCCGGCCGCCGGACCGGCGCGGGCCGGGCCCTGCTGCGGGAGACGGTCCGCCGGGCCGCCGCGGAGGGGGTGTCCGGGGTGCAGCTGGAGACGGCGTACGACAACCGGATCGCCCAGGCCCTCTACGAGTCGGAGGGCTTCGTTCGGGACGAGTTCCACGTCTACTTCCACGAACTGGCGAAGGAACCGCGCGAGGGGTGAAACATTTCCCGGCCGTACCGCGTCGTTGGGGTGGGACCGACGGCGAGGGGGAGCGGATGCTGCGGCAGGGACAGCGGGAGGGCTTTCGCGAGTTCGCGGAGGGGCGGAGCGGGCAGTTGTACCGGTCGGCCTGTCTGCTGACCACCGGCGACACCCATCTGGCCGAGGACCTGGTGCAGGAGACCCTGGGCCGGATGTACCTGCTCTGGGGCCGGGTCTCCCGGATCGACAATCCGGCGGCGTACGCGCAGACCGTGCTGGTCCGGGCCTTCCTCACGCACCGGCGGCGCCGCTCCTCGGGGGAGCAGCCGGTGGGGGAGCTCCCGGAACCGGCCGGCGGCGGGCCCGATCCGGCCCTGCGGATGACCCTGCTGGAGGCGCTCGGGGGGCTGGCGCCGAAGGACCGCGCGGTGCTGGTGCTCCGGTACTGGGAGGACCGCAGCGTCGAGGAGACCGCCGACGTGATGAACGTCAGCTCGGCGGCCGTGCGGACCCGGAGTTCCCGTGCACTGGCCCGACTGAGGGAGCAACTCGGCGGCAGCATGTCCGAGTTCGTCTTCTTCTGACCCGCGTCCCCGCGGCTTCGATCACACCCCTTTTCGTGGAAGGTTTGGTTCCTCATGCCCTTCGAAGACGAACTCGGCGACGCCCTGCGGCGGACCGGCGAAGGCTTCAGCACCGACCGGCAGGCCCTGGTGGACGGCGGCGAGCGGCACGGCCGCCGGCTGGTGGCCCGGCGCCGGGCGGCGGTGGCCACCGGAGCGGTTCTCACGGTGGCCCTGCTGGGCGGTGTCGGCACCTGGGCCGGGGGACTGCTGACCGGGGACGACGGCAAGGGGTCCTGGGTGGCCGCCCAGCCGACACCGACGCCGACCCGACCGGGCGAGCCCACCGGCGGCACCGGCGGCGGGGCCGGATCCGAGCGGGCGGGCACCGGGGCGGTCAGCGGGCCGCAGATGGTCGAGAAGCTGAGGTCCCTGCTGCCCGGGGGCACCTTCACCGCCGAGCGGTCCGCCGGCACCGAGACCTCCGCCCCGCACGTCGGCGGGGTCTTCGACGACGGCAGGGGCAAGGCGGCCTTCTCCCTCAGCCTGACCCGCTTCCACCCGGAGGACGGCACCGCCACCACGATGACCGAATGCGGGGACAAGGAGCTGGAGGGCTATGACAGCTGCACCTCCAGCACCCTGCCCGACGGCTCCCGGCTGCTGCTCCACCAGGGCTACGAGTATCCCGACCGGCGGGTGGACACCCGGGTCTGGCGGGCCACCCTCGCCACCCGGCAGGGCTTCCTGGTCGACCTGTCGGAATGGAACGCCCCGAAGGAGAAGGGCGCCCCGGTGTCCCGCCCCGCCCCGCCCCTGACCCCGGCCCAGCTCAAGGCCCTGGTCACCTCGAAGGTCTGGCTGCCGGCCCTGGACGACCTGCCGGACGTCGACCCGACCGAGGTGTCCCCGCCCGCCACGGAGGGCCCCGACGCCGCGAAGATCCTCCCCGGCCTGCTCCCGAAGGACGGGGTCACGCTGGTCACCAGGGGCGGGGACCCCTCGTACGCGTTCGCCGTCCTCGACGACGGCAAGGGCAAGTCCCTGGTCCAGGTCAACGCCCAGCCGGACAGCGGCTCGCTGGCCGGCGACCTGTTCACCGGCCCCGGCGTGGTCACCCTGCCGGACGGCACCCTGGTGAAGCCGGAGCAGCGGCCCGGCGAGAAGCGCGGCGCCGGAGTGGTGTGGTGGAGCGTGGACACCCTGCGGACCGACGGTCTGCGGGTGGTGGTGTCCACCTTCAACACCGGCAGCCAGAACAAGCCGGCCACCCGCCCCGCCCCGCTGCTCACCATGGAGCAGCTGCGGGCGATCGCCCTCAGCCCCCGGTGGACGCGGTAGCGCCCGGCCGACCGGCCCCTACTTGGCGTCCGCGTAGCACTCCACGACCGCCGTGGTGAACGGGAACCGGACCGGGGTCTCGCCGAAGGCGATCAGCCCGGCCCGGTCCGCGGCCGCCCGGATCGCGGCGGCCACCGCCTCGGCCTCCTCCGCCGGGCAGTGCACGATCACCTCGTCGTGCTGGAAGAACACCAGCTCGGCCCGCAGCCCGGCGGCGGCGGTGGCCTGGCGGAGGGCCGCCATCATCAGCAGCGCCCAGTCGGCGGCGCTGCCCTGGACCACGAAGTTCCGGGTGAACCGGCCGCGGGCCCGGGAGTCGGTGGAGGCGTAGCCCGGGGTCCAGCCGTCCGCCGCGGCGGGGGCGGGGTCGGCGGCCTGCGGGAGTCCGGCCTCCTCCGGGTCCCCGGCGCCGACCGCCGGCGGGCAGGTGCGGCCCAGCCAGGTGCGGACCAGCCGGCCCTCCTCCCCGGCCCGGGCGGCCTCGTCCACGTACGCCACGGCGCGCGGGAAGCGGCGGCGCAGGGCGGCGAGGTTCTTCAGGCCGTCCCCCGAGGTCTGGCCGTAGACCGCGCCGAGCACGGCGAGTTTGGCCTTCTCACGGTCCCCGGAGAAGCCCTGGCGGGAGATGGCCGTGTAGAGGTCCTCGGGCCGGCCGGCCACCGCCATCAGCCCCGGGTCCCGGGAGATCGCGGCCAGCACCCGGGGCTCCATCTGGTCGGCGTCGGCCACCACCAGCCGCCAGCCCGGGTCGGCGACCACCGCCCGCCGGATCACCTTCGGGATCTGCAGGGCGCCGCCGCCGTTGGTGACCCACCGGCCGGTGACCGTGCCGCCGGGGACGTACTCGGGGCGGAAGCGGCCCTCGTGCACCCAGTCCTTGAGCCAGGCCCAGCCGTGCGCGGTGTAGATCCGGTACAGCTTCTTGTAGGCGATCAGCGGTTCCACGGCCGGGTGGTCGACTTCCTGGAGCTCCCAGCGCCGGGTGGACCGCACTTTGATCCCGGCCTCCGCGAAGGCCTTGACCACATCGGCCGGGAGGTCGGGGCGGACCCGGCGGCCGAAGGCGGCCGAGACCCGCTCGGCGAGCTCGGCGAGCCGGCGGGGCTCGCCGCCGCCCGCGTACCGCTCGCCGAGCAGCTCGGTGAGCACGGCCCGGTGCACGTCGGCGCGCCAGGGCAGTCCGGCGGCGTTCATCTCGGCGGCGATCAGGAACCCGGCCGACTCGGCGGCGGTCAGCAGGCTCATCCGGCCGGGGTGGGCGGTGGCCCGGTGCCGCCGCATCTGCTCGGCGTAGACGGCGAGCAGCGGGTCCAGCGGCAGCGGGGCGGCCGGCTGCGGCTCGAACAGCGAGGACTGGGTGCCGGGGGCGGCGGAGCGCTGCGGCGGGTCGGGGGGGACGGGTGCCCCGGTCAGCCGGGCCCAGGCGGCCGGCCCGGAGCGGGGTTCGCCGAGGCGGCCCTCGTGGCCCAGCAGCAGCAGTTCGGCGTCCTCCACGTCGTAGCAGCGGTCCACCCGGAGGCCGGCGGCCAGCAGACCGGGGTAGACGGCCTGGGTGGACTGCCAGATCCAGCGGACCCCGGGCGGGGCGGCCCGGACCGCCCCGGCGGCGTCGGCCGCGACGATCCGCCCGCCGGCGGCCGGGGCCCCCTCCGGACCGGGGGCGAGGGCAGCGGCATGCCATCGGCCGTCGCCGCTCTCGGCGAGGGCCCAACGCGGGGCAGGGTCGCTCATGAGTGCGAGTGTGGCAGCCGGCTCCGACAGCACGTGGCAGGGTGGTGGGGTGAGTGCGGACGGTGTCGAGGTGGTCGAGCGGGCCTGTGCGGTCGCGCTGTATTCGGTGGACGACGGGGCGCTGGACGCCGGGGCCTCGCTGCTCGCCGCCGATCCGGCGGCCTGGCCGGAGGTCGGCCGGGCGTGGATCGCCCGCGGCGAGGAGTACGTCCGGCAGGCCTGGGAGCGCGGCTGGCGGCCGGCCGACGTGCTGCGGCTGGTCCGCCGGGACCTCGGGGAGCGGGAGCTGCGGATCGCCGAGGACCTGATCGCGGCCGAGTCCCGCCGGTACGCCCGGACCCCGGAGGACTGGACGTCGGCCGAGGTCTGGTGGGACGGGGACCGGGGGTACGCCGAGGAGCTCGCCCGGCGCACCCGCTCGGACCGCTTCACCCTGGCCACTTCGGTGCTGGAGGTGCTGCGGCTGCTGATCCGGCTGCCCTCCGTCGAACCGGTCGGCCCGATACCCGGCGACCCCGCCGAGGCGCTGGAGACGGCGCACATCGAACCCCGGATGCTCGCCCGGATTCGGGCCCTGCTGGCCAAGGCCGAGGCCACCGGCTATCCGCAGGAGGCGGAGGCGCTCAGCGCCAAGGCACAGGAGCTGATGGCCCGGCACACCGTGGACGAGGCGCTGCTCGCCGAGCGCGGCGGAGCGTCCGGCCGGCGGCCGGGGGCCCGCCGGATCGGGGTGGAGCCGCCGTACGAGGAGGCCAAGGCGGTGCTGCTGGACGCGGTCGCGACCGCCAACCGCTGCCGGGCGGTGTGGAACAGCGCCTTCGAGTTCTCCACCGTGGTGGGCTTCGAGAGCGATCTGGAGGCCGTGGAGCTGCTCCACACCTCGCTGCTGGTGCAGGGCACGGCGGCGATGACCCGGGCGGAGGCCGGCCAGCGGGCCGGCGGCCGCAAGCGCACCAAGACCTTCCGGCAGTCCTTCCTGCTCGCCTACGCCAGCCGGCTCGGCCACCGGCTGGCCGAGACCGCCGAGCACGCCACGGCCGAGGCGGGCGGCTCGGACCACCTGCCCGCGCTGGTCGCCCGGGACGTGGCGGTCGGGGCCCGGGCCGAGGAGATGTTCCCGCGGACCACCACCACCCGGCTGCGCGGGGCCACCGACCACGCGGGCTGGACGGACGGCACCGCCGCGGCCGACGCGGCCCGGGTCGGCCGCGGCCGCACCCCGCTCCCGGAGACGCGCGACTGATCCCGCCCGGGGCGTCCAACCCGGGCAAAGCGGGACGGAAGTTACGCTCTGGGGCATGAGCTGGCTCCGGGCGCTGAAGGACACCGCCCGGTCCGGGCTGAGGGTCGAACGGACCAGGCTGGAGCCGCTGGCCGCGGTGCGGGCGGCGGCCGGACTGGCCCTCGTCATCGGGGCCGGACTGCTGCTGGCCGGCCCGGGCGCCGCGGCCAGTTCCGCCTTCGGCGCCTTCCAAGCCGCCATCGCCACCTTCCAGCGCAGCTGGCGGCCGCGGCCCGCGCTCGCCCTGGTCTCCGGGCTGACGCTCGCCGTCACCACCTTCCTCGGCTATCTGGTGGGCTCCTCGCACACCCCCGCCTTCCTGACCCTGCTGGCCCTGTGGACCTTCCTGGCCGGGCTGGCCTGGGCGGCCGGCCCCACCGCCGGGATCATCGCCTCCGGGAACGTGGCCGTCATGCTGGTCACGGTCACCCTGCCGAGCTCGGTCGCCCAGGCCGCCGGACACGCCGCGATGATCGCCTTCGGCGGCGCGGTGCAGGCCGGGCTGATCGTGCTGTTCCCGATCCGCCGCTGGGGGGCCCAGCGGGACGCGCTCGCCGACGCCCTGGCCGCCGTCGCCGACTACGCCCGCCGGCTGCGCCACGAGCCCGAGGCCCTCTTCGACCCGGCGCCGCTGATGACCGCCCGGGCCGCCGCCACCGTCACCCCCCGGCAGGCCCGGGCCCGCCCCGCCGAACTGCACGGGGCGCGCGGGCTGGCCGAGCGGATCCGCCCGGTGCTGGCCTCGCTGGCCCATCCGGCCCCCGGGGCCCCGGCCGACGGCCCGGCCCGGGACCGGGTGCGGGAACTGCTGGCCGCGGCCGGCACCGTACTGGACGCGGCGGCCCGGGCGATCCGGCACGGGCAGCCGGTCCGGACCCCCGGCCCGGCCCTCGCCGTGCTGCACGCCCCGGACACCCCCGACCTGCTGGACGGGGCGGCGCTGCGGGCCGCCCGCCGGCTGACCGCCCTGCTGCAGGACGTCCTGGAGACCGCGGCCCCCGGCTCCGGCCGCACCGCCGACCCCGGCGAGTCCCGGCTGCGGCCCACCCTGCCGGCCCTGGTGCCGCTGGTGCTGCGTGCCGTCCGGGCCGAGCTGCGCCCCGACTCGCCGGTGTTCCGGCACGCGGTGCGGACCGCGGTGGTGGCCCCGGCGGGCTATCTGGTCGGGCACGCGCTGCCGTTCGGGCACGCCTACTGGGCGCCGATGGCCGCGGTGATGGTGATGCGGCCGGACTTCGCCCAGACGTACGCGCGGGCGGTGGCCCGGTTCGGCGGCACCCTGCTGGGGGTGGCCGCGGCCACCGCGGTCGTACAGCTGGCGCACCCGGGGGTCTACCTGTCGGGGGCCCTGGCGGTGGTGAGCGCCGGGCTGATGTACGCGCTGATGCGCACCGGGTACGCGGTGGCGCAGGTCTTCGTGTCGGCGTACGTGGTGTTCCTGCTCGGCATGGGCGGCACCCGCTGGGACCAGACCGTGCCGGACCGGGTGGCGCTGACCCTGGTCGGCGGGCTGCTGGCGATGATCGGCTACGCGGTGTACCCGGCCTGGGAGACCCCGTGGCTGCGGGCCCGGCTGGCGGACTGGATCGCGGCGGACGGCCGCTACGCCGCCGCGGTGCTCGGGCAGTACGCCGATCCGGCCGGCGCCCGCCGGGCGGACGTGCGGGAGGCGCTGCTGGCGGCCCGGGAGGCGCGCGCCCGCTGGCAGGAGGCGGTGGCCCGGGCGGCGGGGGAGCCGGTCCGGCACCGGGGGCTGTCCCGGGCCGCGGCCGAGCAGGCGGCCGAGGCGCTGGTGGCCTTCGGCCGGAACGCCATGCTGCTGGAGGCGCACCTCCCGGACCGGGCGCGCGCACCGGTCCCCGCCGCGGCGGAACTGGCCCGGGTGCTGCGGGCGTCCACCGAGGAGGGGGCCCGGGCGGTGCGGGAGCGTCGGGTGCCGGACTGGGGCGGGGCGCGTGCGCTGGTGGCGCGCTGGGAGGAGCCGGGGATGCCGCGGAACGCCGTGGAGCCGCTGTTCGTCTCCTTGGACGAGGTCGCGGAGGCCCTCTCTCCGTGATCAAGGGAGCACCCCGCGTGCACGTGCATCTGCCCATGCATGCGGGTGTGAACACAGCTATGATCCGGTGCAGTTGACATCTGCACTATCGGGGGCTTCCTGTGGACCACGCGTACAACGGGATGGCAGCTGCAGAGCTCTCGTCCTTGTATCAGCTCACCTGGCAGAAGAGCCGGCACAGCAACTCGCAGGGCTCCTGCGTGGAGTTCGCCAAGCTGCCCGGCGGCGACGTCGCGGTGAGGAACTCCCGCTTCCCGGACGGGCCCGCGCTGGTCTACACGCCCGCCGAGATCGAGGCGCTGCTGCTCGGGGCGAAGGACGGGGAGTTCGACCACCTGATCGGCTGATCCGGCCATGCACGTGCACCGGCCGGGAATGATCGCAACGATCATTCCCGGCCGGTGGCGTGTCCGGATCGGTCGTGCCGGTCGGTCCCGGGGCGCGCCGGGTCAGTCCCGGAGCATGAAGAGCGCCCAGACCACCTTGCCGGTCAGCCGGCCGGCGAGCGGGTGCCAGCCCCAGTTGTCGCTGTAGGAGTCGACCAGGAACAGTCCGCGCCCCGACTCGGCGTCGCTGTTCTCGTCCGTCTTCTCCGGGGAGAAGCATCCGCCGGGGCTGTCCTCGCTGGGGTCCCGGACCGCGCACACCAGCCGGGTGCTCCAGCGCATCAGGTGCAGCCGGACCGGCGGCTCGCGGTCCGCGCCCCGGGCCTCGCCGCCCCGGTGGTCCTGGGGCAGGGCGTGCCGGAGCGCGTTGGTGACGAGTTCGGAGACGACCAGGGAGACGTCGTCGAAGCGGTCGTCGAGACCCCACTGGCCCAAGGTCGACCGGGTGAACGCGCGGGCGCCGCGCACCGCCTCGTACTGGGCGGGCAGCGCGCAGGAGGCGGATCCGGAGACGGCCGAGGGGTCGACCGGGGGCAGCCCCTGCCGTAACGGCTCGAGCATGGTCGATCCATTCATCCCCATGCGAGGCACTCCCGGATTCGCGGACGGAGCGGTGCGCGGGCACCATGGTTCCGAATGGCGCAGCCGGATGCAAGGGCAGATGCACGTGCACGCGCCGGACCTGTCCACTCCCGTGACGGTTCTTGCTCATTTCTTCCTACGCCGACTTACGGACTTCTTTTCCGAGAGCTCGGATTCCGTTACAGAACGAGTACGGCTGGATGCGTTTTGGTGGCAGACTTCGGGCCCAGAGGGGTGCGGGGGCCCCGCGACGCGCTTGGCACTCATCGCGATGGGGAGGGCAGGACTAGTGACCGCAGAAGCCAGCGGTTCTGTGGTGCGCCGCATCCTCCTGGGCTCGCAGCTCAGGAGGCTCCGTGAATCCCGCGGGATCACCCGTGAAGCGGCCGGTTACTCGATCCGTGCATCCGAGTCGAAGATCAGCCGCTTGGAGTTGGGAAGGGTGAGCTTCAAGGCAAGGGACGTGGAGGACCTCCTCACGCTGTACGGGGTCACGGACGGCGCGGAGCGCGAGTCGCTCCTCGGACTGGTCCGCGAGGCCAACGCGGCCGGCTGGTGGCACAGCTACGGAGACGTGCTGCCCGGCTGGTTCCAGACCTACATCGGCCTGGAGGGCGCGGCCTCCCTCATCCGTATCTACGAGGTGCAGTTCGTCCACGGCCTCCTCCAGACCGAGGCGTACGCGCACGCGGTGGTCAGCCGCGGCATGCCGGGCGCCACCCCCGCCGAGATCGACCGCCGGGTCGCCCTCCGGCTGGAGCGCCAGAAGGTCCTGGTCTCCGAGAACGCCCCCCTCTTCCACGCCGTCCTCGACGAGGCCGCCCTCCGCCGCCCCTACGGGGACCGGGAGGTGATGCGGGGCCAGCTGGAGCACCTGATCGAGATCTCCCAGCGCCCCAACGTCCGGCTCCAGGTGATGCCCTTCTCCTTCGGCGGGCACGCCGGCGAGAGCGGTGCCTTCACCATGCTCCGGTTCCCCGAGTCCGACCTCCAGGACATCGTCTATCTGGAACAGCTCACCAGCGCCCTCTACCTGGACAAGGACGAGGAAGTGGCGCAGTACGGCCGGGCGATGGAACGGCTCCAGCAGGACTGCCCCGACCCCGCCCAGACCAGGGATCTTCTCCGAGGTCTGCTCCAACTGTCTTGATTCGCACGTACTATGACGTCTGATCAGTCTCCGGTGCAGCGCACGGGTGCGCGCCTGCAGTAAGGGATGGCATGTCCATATTCGAGGACCTGGCTCACCAGTACATCGACGGCGAATGGCTGGCCGGCACCGGTTCGTGGGACATCATCGACGTCAATCCGTACAACGGCGAGAAGCTCGCGGCCATCACCGTGGCCACCGTGGACCAGGTCGACCGGGCCTACCGCGCGGCCGAGCGCGCCCAGGCCGAATGGGCCCGGACCAGCCCCTACGCGAGACGCGCCGTGCTGGAGCGCGCCCTGGCGATCACCGCCGAGCGCGAGAAGGAGATCGTCGAGGCGATGATCGACGAGCTCGGCGGGACCCGTCCCAAGGCCGAGTACGAGGTCCACCTGGCGATGGAGTTCCTCCGCGAGGCCATCCAGCTGGCGGTGCGCCCCGAGGGCCGGATCCTGCCCTCCCCGGTGGCCGGCAAGGAGAACCGGGTGCAGCGCCTCCCGGTCGGCGTGATCGCCGTGATCAGCCCCTTCAACTTCCCCTTCCTGGTGACCCTCAAGTCGGTGGCCCCGGCCCTCGCCCTCGGCAACGCCGTGGTGATCAAGCCCAACCAGAACGCTCCGGTGGTCGGCGGCGGAGTGATCGCCAAGATCTTCGAGGACGCCGGACTGCCCGCCGGACTGCTGAACGTCCTGGTCACCGACATAGCCGAGATAGGCGACGCGCTCCTCACCCACCCGGTGCCGAAGGTGATCTCCTTCGCCGGGTCCGACCGCGTCGGCCGGCACGTGGGCGCGGTGGCCGCCCGCCACTTCAAGCGGACCGTGCTGGAACTCAGCGGCAACAGCGCCCTGGTGGTCCTGGACGACGCGGACCTCGACTACGCGGTGGACGCGGCCGTCTTCAGCCGCTTCGTCTACCAGGGGCAGGTCTGCATGGCCGCCAACCGGATCCTGGTGGACGCCTCGGTGGCCGAGGAGTTCACCGAGAAGTTCACCGCCCGGGTCCGGTCCCTGCGCACCGGCGACCCGCACGAGGCCGACACCCACATCGGCCCGCTGATCAACTCCTTCCAGGCCGACGCGCTGACCGCCCTGGTGGACCGCGCCGTCGAGGAGGGCGCCCGGGCGCTCGTCCGCGGATCCACCCGCGGCAACCTGGTCGAGCCCACCGTGCTGGCCGGACTGCCCGAGGACTCCCCGCTGCTCGGCCAGGAGATCTTCGGCCCGGTGGCCCTGCTGGTGGTGTTCGACGGCGAGGAGGAGGCCGTCCGGCTGACCAACGCCACCCCGTACGGGCTCAGCGGCGCCGTGCACACCCGGGACGTCGAGCGCGGGGTGCGGTTCGCCGAGCGGATCGACACCGGCATGATCCATGTCAACGACTCCACCATCGGGGACGAGCCGCTGGCCGCCTTCGGCGGGGAGAAGGCCTCCGGGCTGGGCCGGCTGAACGGCGAGGCCACCGTCGAGGCCTTCACCACCCAGAAGTGGATCTCCGTCCAGCACGGCCGCAGCGAGTTCCCCTTCTAGGACAGCGGTTGACCGCAATGGTCCGTAGCGTGGTTCCCGTCGGAAAGGTTCGGCGAGAGGCACCCGGGCGCCACGGCGCCAGGTCTACGGAAAGAGGCGGTCGGTCATGGCTCAGCACACCGGTGAAGTGTTCGGCGACGAGCGGGGCACGCTCCTGACCTTCGTCGAGGCCCAGCGGGCGGCGATCCGCGAGGCCGCCGAGGGGCTGTCCGAGGAGCAGGCCGCGAGCCGCCCCAGCGCCAGCGAGCTCTCGCTGTCCGGCCTGCTCAAGCACGCGGCCGAGGTGGAGCTGAACTGGCTCCGGATGGCCCAGGGCCGGCCCAGCGAGCGGCAGCGGGACTACGCGAGCTACGCAGAGGGCTTCGCCCTCACCGGCGACGAGGACATCCCCTCGGCGCTGGCCTTCTGGTCCTCGGTCAGCGCCGAGCTGACCGCCTTCATCGAGGCCGCCCCTTCCCTGGACGAGTCCTTCCCGCTGCCCGAGGCCCCCTGGTTCCCCAAGGACACCAAGGTCTCGCTGCGCTGGCTGCTGCTGCACCTGATCGAGGAGTTCGCCCGGCACGCCGGTCACGCGGACATCGTCCGGGAGTCCCTGGACGGCACCAAGGCGATGGGCTGAGACCCGGGCCCGGGCCCGGGGCCCGGGCCCGGGGCCGCTCGATAGCCTGGGCCCATGTCAGCGATCCGGCTTCTCGTCCTCGGGGCGGTCCGCCAGCACGGGCGGGCCCACGGCTACCAGGTGCGCAACGACCTGGAGTACTGGGGCGCGCACGAGTGGTCGAACGCCAAGCCCGGCTCGATCTACCACGCGCTCAAGCAGATGGCCAAGCAGGGCGTGCTGCTGGCGCACGAGGTGGCCCCGAGCGCGGCCGGCGGTCCGCCCAGGACCGAGTACGAGGTGACGGAGCGGGGCCGGGAGGAGTACTTCCGGCTGCTGCGCGAGGCGCTGTCGGCGTACGGCCAGAACCGGGACGCGCTGTCGGCGGCGCTCGGGTTCATGGTGGACCTGCCGCGGGCCGAGGTGCTGGAGCTGCTCGGCCGCCGACTGGCGGGGCTGGCCGAATGGCGTGGCGCGGTGACCGGGTACTACGTCCCGGAGTCCGGCCCGGACCAACTGGGCCACATCGGCGAGATCATGCACATGTGGGTGCACTCGGCCGATGTGGAGGCGGACTGGACCCGGGGCCTGATGGCCCGGATCGAGGGCGGGGCGTACTCCTTCGCCGGTGAGGGCGGGGAGCCCTTCGTGGGTGTGCTGGCCGAGGGGCAGGAGAACCCCTTCAGCTGATCCAGCCTAATCAAGTTTGACTAGCCGAGGGATCGGGGATACTTTGGCCGACTCCACTAATCAAGTTTGACTAATGTTGATGCCGTGACGCATGGGAAGTGGTGCAGTTGATCGTTCTCGAAGGAGTCCGCAAGCGGTACGGCGGCAAGCTCGCCCTGGACGGGCTCGACCTGGAGGTGCCGGCCGGCACCGTCCAGGCCGTCCTCGGCCCCAACGGCGCCGGGAAGACCACCGCGGTCCGGGTGATGAGCACCCTGCTGCGGCACGACGAGGGGACCGCCCGGGTCGCCGGACACGACGTACGCACCGAGGCGGCGGCCGTCCGCTCCCGGATCGGACTGCTCGGCCAGCACGCGGCCCTGGACGAGGGACTGGACGGCCGGCAGAACCTGGAGATGTTCGGCCGGCTCCACCACCTCGGCGCCGCCCGGGCCCGGAGTCGGGCGGCCGAACTGCTGGAGCGGTTCGACCTGACCGGCACCGGCCGCAAACCCGTCAAGCAGTACAGCGGCGGGATGCGCCGCCGGCTGGACCTGGCGGCCTCGCTGCTCACCGGACCGGCGGTGCTCTTCCTGGACGAGCCGACCACCGGACTGGACCCGCGCGGCCGGGCCGAGGTCTGGGAGGCGGTCCGCTCGCTGGTGGGCGGCGGCACCACGGTGCTGCTCACCACCCAGTACCTGGAGGAGGCCGACCGGCTGGCGGACCGGATCTCCCTGATCGACGGCGGCAAGGTCGCCGCCGAGGGCACCGCCGACCAGCTCAAGGACCTGGTGGGCGGGGCGCGGGTGGAAGTGGCGCTGGCGGACGGCCCGGCACTGGCCGCGGCCGCCCGGGCGCTGCCGGGCGCCGAGGTCCGGGAGGCGGAGCTGCGCCTGAGCCTGCCGGCCCGGGGCCCCGCCGATCTGGCGGCCGCGGTCCGGGCGCTGGACGAGGCCGGGATCGAGGCGGCCGACATCGCCCTGCGCCGGCCCACCCTGGACGAGGTGTTCCTGCGGCTGACGGGCAGGACGACGGAGCGGCCGGACCGTCCGGCCGCGGCGGAGAAGAGCGGGGTGGCGGTTTGAGCACGGCGGCGATCGGCTGGGCGGTGCAGGACTCCTGGACGATGACCCGGCGGGAGCTCGCGCACTGGGCCCGGCAGCCGGTGCAGCTGATCGTCGGGCTGGTCTTCCCGGTGATGATGCTGCTGATGTTCGGCTTCCTGGTCGGCGGCGGCCGGGGGGTCGACGGGGAGTACGTGGAGTTCCTGGTCCCCGGGATGCTCGCGCTGACCATGGCCTTCGGCCTGGAGGCGACCATGACCGCGGTCACCGCCGACCTCGGCAAGGGGGTGATCGACCGGTTCCGGTCGATGCCGATGAACTCCTCGGCGGTGCTGGTCGGCCGGAGCGCGGCCGACATGCTCCAGTCCGCCCTGGGGCTGGTCGTGCTGGCCGGGGTCGGGCTGCTGCTGGGCTGGCGCTGGCACGGCTCCGCCGCGGCCGCGCTGGCCGCGTTCGGACTGCTGCTGCTGTTCCGGTTCGCGATGCTGTGGGCCGGGATCTGGCTGGGCATGGTCGCGGGCCGGCCGGAGCTGGTGCAGGCGGTCCAGATCCTGGTCTGGCCGGTGGGCTTCCTGTCCAACGCCTTCGCCACCCCGCAGTCCATGCCGGGCTGGCTGGGCGCGGTGGTCGAGTGGAACCCGATGTCGGCCACCGCCACCGCGGTGCGCGAGCTGTTCGGCAATCCGGCGGCGGCCGCCGACTCCTGGGCCTCGGACCACGCCACCGTGCTGGCGGTGCTGTGGCCGCTGGTGCTGCTGGCGGTGTTCTTCCCGCTGGCGGTGGGCCGCTACCGGGGGCTCAGCCGCTGACGGGTCCGGCACCCGCTAGCGCACCGACCGGCCGTCCCCGGTCAGCTGCATCTGGGGACGGCCGGTGACCAGCAGCCAGGCGGGCAGCACCGCCACGCACAGCAGCGGCAGCACCCCCACCGCGGGGGCGATGACCCCGGCGGTGAACAGGCTCAGCCAGCCCTGCCGGGTGGTGGCGAGCAGCAGCCCCAGCACCCCGCAGGTCATGCCCACCACCGGGTCCACGGCCGGGACCAGGGCGTGCGCGGCCAGTCCGAGGGAGAAGCCGACGAACACCGCGGGGAAGATCCGGCCGCCCCGGAAGCCGGAGGCGGCGGCGACCACCAGGGCGGCCAGCTTCACCAGGCAGAGCAGGATCAGGGTGCCCGCCCCCTGGGAGGGCTCCGCGAGCAGTTCGCGCATCTGGTCCACGCCCTTGAACAGGGTCAGCCGGCCGCCGATCGCGGCCAGCAGGCCGAGCACCACCCCGCCGGCGGTCAGCATCAGCACCGGGTGCGGAATGGTCCTGAACGCCCGGTGCACCCACGGGAAGGCGTAGACGGCGGCCAGGCCCAGCAGTGCGGCGACCGAGGCCACGCACACCGCGGCCACCAGATCGCCCCAGCTGGGTCCGGAGAACGGGGGCAGGGACATGTGGAAGGACTGTCGGGAGATCAGGGAGGTGGTGAGGCTGCCCGCGCCGGCCGCCACCAGCGGGGCGAACAGCCGGTCCCAGAGGTGGCCGGCGGATTTCTCGACCGGGCCGGCGGCCATGGTCTCGGTGAGCACCAGGGCCGCGGCCACCGGGGTGCCGAACAGGGCGCCGATGGTGCCGGCGACGGCCAGCCCCACCCACAGCGTGCCCGGCCACTGCGGGGCCATCCGGTGCCCCAGCCAGAAGGCGAGGGCCACGTTGGCCGCGACGATGGGGTTCTCCGGGCCCAGGCTGACCCCGCCGGCCAGGGTCAGACCGCCGGCCAGCAGCAGGCCGGGCACCCAGCGGGGGTCCATCGGGGCCTCGACCAGCCCGCTGGTGGCCGGGTCCGGGCCGGCGTGCCCGTAGACCTTCCACACCACCAGGCCGGAGAGCAGGCCGACCGAGACCAGGACGATCATCATCCAGGCCACCGAGTAGCGGCCCAGTCCGACCGCGTCCGGCAGGACCTCCCAGAACACGCCCTGGAGCTGTTCGGCCGCCACGCTGATCCCGACGAAGAGCAGGGCGGACCCCACTCCCACGGCCAGCGCGGGCAGGATCAACGGCAGCAGACCGCGGGCGGAAGGCGTCATTCCGTCAAGATAAGCGGACAAATATCAACAAACGCGGAGGCGCTCGGGCTTGCTCCTCACGTCACGTCAGGGCCCACAGTGAAGGGCGTACCGATCAGAGGAGCGGAAACGATGAGCTACTCCGTGGGCCAGGTCGCCGGTTTCGCCGGGGTCACGGTGCGCACCCTGCACCACTACGACGGGATCGGCCTGCTCTCCCCGAGCGGCCGCAGCCGTGCCGGCCACCGGCGTTACGAGGACGCCGACCTGGACCGGCTGCAGCGGATCCTGTTCTACCGGGAGCTCGGATTCCCGCTCGACGAGGTCGCGGCCCTGCTGGACGACCCGGACACCGACCCGCGCGCGCACCTGCGCCGGCAGCACGCGCTGCTGTCGGGACGGATCGCCCGGCTCCAGCGGATGGCCAAGGCCGTGGAGCACGCCATGGAGGCGACGAAGATGGGCATCAACCTCACCCCCGAGGAGCGGTTCGAGGTCTTCGGGGACCAGGACCCCGAGCAGTACGCGGCCGAGGCCGAGGAGCGCTGGGGCGACACCGACGCCTATGCGGAATCACAGCGCAGGGCCGCCTCCTACACCAAGGAGGACTGGCGGCGGATGCGGGAGGAGGCCGCCGACTGGGGGGCCCGCTACGCGGCGCTGATGGCCGAGGGCGAGCCGGCCGACGGGGAGCGGGCCATGGACCTGGCCGAGGAGCACCGGCAGCACATCCGCACCTGGTTCTACGACTGCCCGTACGAGATGCACCAGGGGCTGGGAGAGATGTACGTCGCCGACGAGCGCTTCACGGCCCACTACGACGCGGTGCGTCCGGGACTGGCGGTGCACCTGCGCGACGCGATCCTCGCGAACGCCATCCGCAAGGTGTAACTGGAACCCGGGGGTGGCGGTGTGCGTTGATACTGGAGGGCACGCCCCTCGCTCCACCCTGCCACCGCACCGCCATCACCCGAATCCAGGAGTCCGGATCTCGTGAACACGCTCGCCCTCGGCCCGGAGTGGCTGTCTCCGGACTATCTGATCTCGCATTTCGGTCTGATCGGGATCCTGGTCATCGTCTTCGCGGAATCCGGCCTGTTCGCCTTCCTCCCGGGTGACTCCCTGCTCTTCACCGCCGGCCTGCTGGTCGCCGACGGGAAGTACATCCAGCAGCCGCTGTGGCTGGTCTGCACCCTGATCGTGGCCGCGGCCATCATCGGTGACCAGGTCGGCTACATGATCGGCAAGTACTTCGGCCCGAAGCTGTTCAACCGGCCGAACTCCAAGCTGTTCAAGCGGGAGAACCTCGACAAGGCGCATGAGTTCATGGACCGGCACGGCCCCAAGGCCATCGTGCTGGCCCGGTTCGTCCCGATCATCCGGACCTTCGCCCCGATGGTGGCGGGCGCCGGAAAGATGAAGTACCGCACCTTCCTGACCTACAACATCATCGGCGGCATCAGCTGGGGCGCCGGTGTCACCATCGCGGGGTACTGGCTGGGCCAGATCGCCTTCATCAAGGAGAACGTCGAGCCCATCCTGGTCGGCATCGTCCTGATCTCCGTGATCCCGGTGGTCTTCGAGGTGCTCAAGGCCCGCAAGGAGTCCAGGGCGGCCGCCGCCGAGTCCGGCGGCGCCGCCGGACCGGAGGACACCCCGGCCGCCGGCCGCGGCCGGCACGCCAAGCGCTGACCCCTCCGGGGCGCGCGACACGAGGGGCCGGGACCGCCGACGGGCGGACCGGCCCCTCCGCCGTTCCCCGGCGGGATCCGGAGGGGAGCGCCTAGAACCCGCGGGTGCGCTTGGCGGCCCGGCGCTTGGCGGCGCTGGCGGCCCCCGGGAGCCGCATGAAGAGCCGGGAGGTCTCCGAGCCCAGGTTCACCCCGATGGCGATGGCCAGCGCGAGGGCCGCCGCGTTGACCAGCGAGGCCATCCCCGCGTCCAGCCGGTTCTCGGCGATGGACAGCAGCCCGTAGTACGTCGCCGAGCCCGGCAGCAGCGGCCCGATCGCCGCCGTGACGAACGGCAGGGCCGAGGCGAACCGGTAGCGCGAGAACAGCTGGCCGAACAGCCCCACCAGCCCGGCCGCCAGGGCGGTGGAGGGCACCGGCGGCACCTCGGCCGCCCGCAGTGCCCCGAAGACCACCCAGGCCACCCCGCCGTTCAGGGTCACGATCCACACGGTGGAACGTTCCTGCTGGAGCAGGATCGCGAAGGTGAACACCAGCACCATCGAGGCGGCGATCTGGATCAGCGGCCGGCTGGGGATCTGCAGGACGTCGTCCGGATTGGGCGCGGCCCCCAGCTGCAGCCCGATGTAGATCACCACCAGCACCCCGATGATGATCCCGATGAACAGGTACATCACCTCCAGCAGCCGGGCCGAGGCGGTGATGTAGTAGCCGGTCAGCCCGTCCTGCACGGCCGCCACCAGCGCTCTTCCGGGCAGCAGCGCGAACAGTCCGCCGGTGATCACCGCGGAGGACCGGACGTCGATCTCGGCGATCTTGATGGCCACGCCCATCGCGGCCGGCGGCATCGCCGCCATCACGAACTGGTAGAACTCCGGCAGCCCGCGGCCCGCGCAGAACCAGGCCAGCCGGTCACCGAGGACCGCGCCGATCGCGGCCGCGAAGAACACCAGCACCCCGCCGCCGACCAGGGTGGAGGCCGCCCCGGCGAGCAGTCCGGCGGCCCCGGTCAGCACCCAGCTGGGGTAGGGGTGCCGGTTGCGGCGGATCTCCGCGAGCCGCCGGTAGGCCTCCTCCAGGGAGACCTCGACCTCGGGCGCGCTGATGTCGTCCACCAGCCGGAAGACGGCGGCCAGCCGGGTGTAGTCGGTGCCCCGGCGGCGGACCGTCCGGTTCGCCGAGATCGGGTCGTCCACCAGCGAGGGCTGGTGGGTGATGGAGAGCATGGTGAAGGTGACGGTGGGCTCGCAGCGGTCCAGGCCGTAGTTGTGGGCCACCGCGAACATCGCGGCCTCCACGTCCTCCGCGCCCTCGCCGCCGGCCAGCAGCAGCTCGCCGATGCGCAGGGTGAGGTCGAGCACCCTGCCGACGGCCGGACCGGAGTCCTCGGAGGGCTTCTGGGTGGGTTCGGCGACCGGGCGGACGTCCAGCGGCATCCGGAGCATCGTCCGCATCCGGTCCTGCCAGGGGGACTCCTTCAGCCGGCTCGGCGGCAGGCCGTTGCCCGGGGTGAAGGCCGGCGGGGACTGCGAGGCCCGGTAGGTGTGCGGGGTGGCGAAGGCGGAGCCCTCCTCCACCTCCGGGCCCACCGGCTCGGCCCCCGCGGGCAGGGCGAACTCCGAGGTCGGGGCGTCGTCCAGCGGCACCCCCGACTGGGTCCCGGGTGGGGGCGCGAAGGCGCTCCGTGCCTCGTCGGAGCGCGGCTTGCGGTCCTCTGTCCCCTCGGCTTCCGCCGCCACGCGGCCTCCCCTTCCCGGTCGCGGACCGTTCCCCGGTCACCCGGGTATCAGTATGCGGAACCGTTTCGTCCCAGGCTGCCCCGGATAGGCCGCCCGCCTGGACGGCCGCCTGCCCGAAACGCCGCAGGGCACTCCCGGACGACCGGGAATGCCCTGCGGGACGTGAAGGGGGGGCGATCAGTGGTGGCCGCCCTGCGCCTGCAGGCGCTTGAAGGAGGCCTCGATCTCGACCTCGGCCTCGGCGCGGCCCACCCAGTTGGCGCCCTCGACCGACTTGCCCGGCTCCAGGTCCTTGTAGACCTCGAAGAAGTGCTGGATCTCCAGGCGGTCGAACTCGGAGACGTGGTGGATGTCCCGCAGGTGCTCCACGCGCGGGTCGGAGGCCGGGACGCAGAGCAGCTTGTCGTCCCCGCCCGCCTCGTCGGTCATCCGGAACATGCCGATCGCGCGGCACTTGATCAGGCAGCCCGGGAAGGTCGGCTCGTCCAGGATGACCAGCGCGTCCAGCGGGTCGCCGTCCTCGCCGAGGGTGTTCTCGACGAAGCCGTAGTCGGCCGGGTAGCTGGTCGAGGTGAAGAGGCGACGGTCCAGACGGATCCGGCCGGTCTCGTGGTCCACCTCGTACTTGTTCCGCGAACCCTTGGGGATCTCGATGGTGACGTCGAACTCCACGTCCTGCTCCTCCATGCTCCGAGTGATAGCGCGTCCGGCCCAGCCCTGCCGGGTGGGGTGCCATGCTCGCGGCAAGACGCAGTGGTTAAGTGTCCCTCACGCACACCAGTGATCGCGAAAGGGGCTGGTCCGAGATGCCCTTGGTCAGAACGTGGCAGCTCGTCACGGGTTCGGCCGCCGTCGGCCTGGCCCTGTCGGCCGTGGCGGTGGCCGCCGCGGGTCCGTGGGACTCCGGCCAGCGTAAGGCCGAGCGGGACCGGGTGGTCTCCCAGGGTCGGACGGGTGGCGCAGATCACGGGGAAGCCGCCCTTCCGCAGGCCGCCCCCAGCGCCCCCGGGGTCCTCCCGGGCGTCCCCACCGGCTCCGGCGAGGCCCCCGCCGGGGACGGCACCGCCACCGGCACCGGCCGGTCCGCCGACGGGGCCGGCGCCCTCCCGGCCGGCCCCGACCGGGCGGCCCTCGCCGCCGCCCTGAAACCCCTGCTGGCCGATCCGGCCCTCGGCGGCCTCCGCAGCGCCTCCGTGGTGGACACCGCCACCGGCGAGGTGCTCTACGCGGCCGAGCCCGCCCGGGCCATGACCCCCGCCTCCACCGTCAAGATCGTCACCGCGGCCGCGGCGCTGGCCGCCCTCGGACCCGAGCACCGCATCCTCACCACCGTGGTCCCCGGCCCCGGCCCCGGCCGGATCGTCCTGGTCGGCGGCGGGGACCCGTCCCTCACCGCCCGCAAGAAGGCCCCGGCGGGCTCCGGCGGCAGCCTGGTCGCACTGGCCGCCGACACCGCCCAGGCCCTCAAGGCGGCCGGCACCGCCGAGGTCTCCCTCGGCTACGACGACACCCTCTACTCCGGACCGGTCGACCACCCGATCGGCCCCCGCAACGGCAACATCGCCCCGGTCACCGCCCTGACCGCCGACGAGGGCCGCCCCGACGCCTCCGTCTCCGGCCCGGTCGCCCGCAGCGAGGACCCCTCTGGGGACACCGCCCGCGCCTTCGCCGGACTGCTCCGCGAACGCGGGGTCAAGGTCACCGGACAGCCCGCCCGGGCCAAGGCCCCGGCCGGCACCGCACCGCTGGCCACCACCCGCTCCACCCCGCTGTCCGGACTCGTCGAGCGGATGCTCACCTTCAGCGACAACGACATCGCCGAGGCCCTCGCCCGGCAGACCGCCCTCGCCGCCGGCCTGCCCGGCAGCTTCGCCGGGGCCGAGAAGGCCGTCGCCGCCAAGATCGGCGGCCTCGGGGTGCCGCTCGACGGCAGCCGCTTCGCCGACGGCAGCGGCCTGAACCGGGCCGACCGGGTCTCCACCCGGCTGCTCACCGCCCTGCTCGCCGAGGCCGCCGACCCGGCCCGCCTCGAACTCCGCCCGGTCCTCACCGGACTTCCGGTGGCCGGATTCACCGGCACCCTGAAGACCCGCAACGCCGGCACCTCCCCCGCCGCCGGACTGGTCCGCGCCAAGACCGGCACGCTCACCGGCATCAACGCCCTGGCCGGCACCGCGGTCACGCCCGGCGGCCGACTGGTGTCCTTCGCCTTCCTCGCCGCGGACACCCCGGGAGCCGGTCCCGCCGAGAAGGCACTGGACCGGCTGGCGGCGGCCGTCGCCTCCGCCCGGTAGCCGCCGGGCCGGTGACCGCCGGGCCGGCGGCGCATCCGCTCCGGTCCGCGGGGATCCGCCCGCGGCCCGGTCCACGTACGGTTGACGCATGACGAGCATCGGTGGTGTGGAGATGGTCGACTGGAACCTCGCGGTCGCGACCGCGACCCGACTGGTACGCCCGGGCCCGGAGGTCACCCGGGACGAGGCCCGGGCCGTGGTGGCCGAGCTCCGCGCGTACGCCCGGGACTCGGAACGACACGTCCGCGAGTTCACCGGGATGATCCCCGAGGGCACCCCGGTCGAGGACACCCCGGTCCTGGTCGTGGACCGGGCCGGCTGGGTCAAGGCCAACGTCGCCGGCTTCCGCGAACTCCTCGGACCGCTGCTCGGCACCCTCTCCGAACGCCGCGGACAGGCCCCCGGCGGCGCCGTGCTCGGCGCGGTCGGCGGCAAGGTCACCGGAGTGGAGCTGGGCATGCTCCTCGGCTTCCTCGCCTCCCGGGTGCTCGGCCAGTACGAGACCTTCGCCCCGGTCACCCGCGAACTGCCCGGCTCCCCGGCCGGCGGCGGCCGGCTGCTGCTGGTCGCCCCCAACATCGTCCACGTGGAGCGCGAGCTCGACGCCCACCCGCAGGACTTCCGGATGTGGGTCTGCCTGCACGAGGAGACCCACCGCACCCAGTTCACCGCCGTCCCCTGGCTCCGCGACCACCTCCAGGGCGAGATCCAGTCCTTCCTCGGCGCCACCGACATGGACCCCTCCACCGTCCTGGAACGGCTCCGCGAAGCCGCCCAGTCCCTGGCCGGGGCCCGGCCCGACGGAGAGCGCGGGGACGAGGGCCGCTCCCTGGTGGAACTCGTCCAGACCCCCGAACAGCGCGAGGTGCTCGGCCGGCTCACCGCCGTCATGTCCCTGCTCGAAGGGCACGCCGACTACGTCATGGACGGGGTCGGCCCCGCCGTGGTGCCCTCGGTCGCCGAGATCCGGGAGAAGTTCCAGCAGCGCCGGGCCAGCGGGGCCGGCCGGCTGGACGCCGCCCTGCGCCGGCTGCTGGGCCTGGACGCCAAGCTCCGGCAGTACCGGGACGGCGAACGCTTCGTCCGCGCCGTGGTCGGCCAGGTCGGCATGGACGGCTTCAACCGGGTCTGGACCTCCCCGAACACCCTCCCCACCAAATCGGAGATCGCCAAGCCCGCGGACTGGGTGGCCCGAGTGCACCGGAAGGCGGCCGGAGAACAGGCGTAAACATGTCCCACCGGGGGAAGCAGCGTCACCCGTCCGAGGGACCGTGTGCCGTGGAAGGGCGTGCGATGCTCAGGGAACGGCTCGGTTCTGTCACCATCGACGCACTCTGAGTGACATCTCGCGGCCCCGGCCGCGCAGAGCCACCCGAAGAGCTTTCCGACTCGGCATCCGAAATTCCACCGAAGGGCACCGGACATGGGTCCCCATCCTGCGGTCGCGGCGATACGCCTGGCGGTCCGCCGCGTACTCCACGACATCCTCACCGACCTCACCCCCCGACCGGACGGCCGACAGCCGCTGGTCCTCGTCGCCTGCTCCGGCGGCGCCGACTCCATGGCACTCGCCTCCGCCCTCGCCTTCGAGGCCCCCAAACTCGGCGTCCGGGCCGGCGGGGTCACCGTCGACCACGGCCTCCAGACCGGCTCCGACCTGCGCGCCGCCGAGGTGGTCAGCCGGATGACCGCGCTCCGGCTGGAGCCCGCGGAAGCCGTCGCCGTCCGCGTCGGCCGCGACGGCGGCCCCGAGGCCGCCGCCCGGGACGCCCGCTACGCCGCCCTCGACGCCGCCGCCGAACGCCACGGCGCGGTCGCCGTCCTGCTCGGCCACACCCGCGACGACCAGGCCGAGACCGTGCTCCTGGGCCTCGCCCGGGGCTCCGGCATCCGCTCCCTGTCCGGCATGCCCGCGGTCTCCGCCGGCCCCGGGGCCGGCTCCGGCGGCCCCCGTCGCGCCCGCTACCGCCGCCCCTTCCTCCAGATCGACCGGCAGACCGCCCGCAAGGCCTGCATGGTCCAGTCCCTGCCGGTCTGGGACGACCCGCACAACACCGACCCCGCCTACACCCGCTCCCGGCTCCGCCACGAGGGACTGCCCGCCCTGGAGAAGGCGCTCGGCAAGGGAGTGGTCGAGGCCCTCGCCCGCACCGCCCAGCTCTCCCGGGACGACGCCGACGCCCTCGACAGCTGGGCCGCCGACGCCGAGAGCTCCGTACGCGACGCCGACGGCCGACTGGAATGCGCCAAGTTGTACGCGCTGCCCCCCGCCGTGCGCCGCCGGGTGCTGCGCCGGGCCGTGGTCGCGGCCGGCTCCCCGGCCGGTTCCCTCTTCGCCCGCCACATCGAGGAAGTCGACCGCCTGATCACCGGCTGGCGCGGCCAGGGCGCCATCAACCTGCCCGGCCGGGTCGAGGCCCAGCGGCAGGGTGGCAGACTTGTCATCCGGCAGGGCTGATGGCTCAACGAAAGTGATGTTGCGGGTGGACGAGAAGGACATGGGCAGCGACCTCCAGTCGGTGCTCATCACCAAGGAAGAGATCGACGCGAAGCTGGCCGAGCTGGCCGCGCAGATCGACGCACAGTACGCGGGCAAGGACCTGCTCATCGTCGGGGTCCTCAAGGGCGCCGTGATGGTCATGGCGGACCTGGCGCGCGCCCTGTCCACCCCGCTCACCATGGACTGGATGGCGGTGTCCTCCTACGGCGCCGGAACCCAGTCCTCCGGTGTGGTCCGGATCCTCAAGGACCTGGACACCGACATCAAGGGCAAGCACGTCCTGATCGTCGAGGACATCATCGACTCGGGTCTGACACTTTCCTGGCTCCTGTCGAACCTCGGCTCGCGCGAACCGGCCTCCCTGGAGGTCGTCACGCTGCTCCGCAAGCCGGAGGCCGCCAAGGTCGCCATCGACGTCAAATGGGTCGGCTTCGACATTCCGAACGAGTTCGTCGTCGGATACGGCCTGGACTACGCCGAGAAGTACCGCAACCTGCCCTTCGTGGGCACCCTCGCCCCGCACGTCTACGGCGGCTGAACCCGCGCCCGGCCCCGGGGAACCCTGGGGCCGTTCCCGCCGTTGGAGGGTCGAAGGCGGGTCTGTCAGCCGTACCAGAGGGCGGCGGGTGACAATACAGGGGTACATTCCGAAGAACAGTCTTTACTCACAGCAGCATTTACCTACGGGCAGGAGGGACGGGGCGATCACCGCCCCGTATGGATGGACGTGAAGCGATACTTCCGTGGGCCGGTCATGTGGATCGTGCTGGCCGTCCTCGCCGTGGTCGTGTTGATGAACGTCGTCGGCTCCGGCGGCGGCTATAAGTCAGTGGAGACCAGCGAGGTCGTCCAGGCGATCAACCAGAACCAGGTGCAGACAGCAAAGCTCACCACTGGTGACAGCCAGATGATCAAGATCGAGCTGAAGGACGGCCAGCAGCTCGGCGACAACAAGGGCACCAAGTTCCAGGCCAACTACATCGGTGACCAGGGCGTCCAGCTGGCCCAGATCCTCGACACCAAGGTCAAGGACCAGCAGCTCCCCGACGGGTACACCGTCTCTCCCGACAAGACCAGCCCGTTCCTGAGCGTGCTGCTCTCCCTCCTGCCCTTCGTCCTCATCGTCGTGGTCTTCCTCTTCCTGATGAACCAGATGCAGGGCGGCGGCTCCCGGGTGATGAACTTCGGGAAGTCCAAGGCCAAGCTCATCACCAAGGACACCCCGAAGACGACCTTCGCCGACGTGGCGGGCTCGGACGAGGCGGTCGAGGAACTCCACGAGATCAAGGAGTTCCTCCAGGAGCCGGCCAAGTTCCAGGCCGTCGGGGCGAAGATCCCCAAGGGCGTGCTGCTCTACGGCCCGCCCGGCACCGGCAAGACCCTGCTCGCGCGCGCCGTCGCGGGCGAGGCCGGTGTCCCCTTCTACTCGATCTCCGGCTCCGACTTCGTCGAGATGTTCGTCGGTGTCGGTGCCTCCCGGGTCCGCGACCTCTTCGAGCAGGCCAAGGCGAACGCCCCGGCGATCGTCTTCGTCGACGAGATCGACGCCGTCGGCCGCCACCGCGGCGCCGGCCTCGGCGGCGGACACGACGAGCGCGAGCAGACCCTCAACCAGCTGCTGGTCGAGATGGACGGCTTCGACGTGAAGGGCGGGGTCATCCTGATCGCCGCCACCAACCGGCCCGACATCCTCGACCCGGCCCTGCTGCGCCCCGGCCGCTTCGACCGGCAGATCGCCGTCGACCGCCCGGACATGCAGGGCCGTCTGGAGATCCTCAAGGTCCACCAGAAGGGCAAGCCGGTTGCTCCGGACGTCGACCTCTCGGCCGTCGCCCGCCGCACCCCCGGCTTCACCGGTGCCGATCTCTCCAACGTCCTCAACGAGGCCGCGCTGCTCACGGCCCGTTCGGACCAGAAGCTGATCGACAACCACATGCTGGACGAGGCGATCGACCGGGTCGTGGCCGGACCGCAGAAGCGGACCCGGATCATGTCGGACCGGGAGAAGAAGATCACCGCCTACCACGAGGGCGGACACGCCCTGGTCGCGGCGGCCTCCCCGAACTCCGACCCGGTGCACAAGATCACCATCCTGTCCCGCGGCCGGGCCCTGGGCTACACCATGGTCCTGCCCGACGAGGACAAGTACTCGACCACGCGCAACGAGATGCTCGACCAGCTGGCGTACATGCTGGGCGGGCGCGCGGCCGAGGAACTCGTCTTCCACGACCCCACCACGGGCGCGGCCAACGACATCGAAAAGGCCACGGCCACCGCCCGCGCGATGGTCACGCAGTACGGCATGACCGAGCGTCTCGGCGCGATCAAGTTCGGCGGGGACAACACCGAGCCGTTCCTGGGCCGCGAGATGTCGCACCCGCGGGACTACTCGGAAGAGGTCGCGGCGCTGGTCGACGAAGAGGTCAAGAAGCTCATCGAGACCGCGCACAACGAGGCCTGGGAGATCCTGGTCGAGAACCGCGACGTGCTCGACAACCTGGTCCTGGCGCTCCTGGAGAAGGAGACGCTGAACAAGGAGCAGATCGCCGAGATCTTCTCGACCATCGTCAAGCGGCCGGCCCGCCCGGCGTGGACCGGATCCTCCCGGCGCACCCCGTCCACCCGTCCGCCGGTGCTCTCTCCCAAGGAGCTCCAGCTGACGAACTCGGCGAACGGCACCTCCGCCGCCGCCCCGGTGTCGACCGAGAAGGGCATCGAGGTGGCCCCGGAGGACCGCCCCGAGTCCTGACCTGCGCCACCTGGCCGGACGGGCCCGGAATGACTGCCGCACCCCCCAGGTTCTAGCCTGGGGGGTGCGGCAGTTTTGGCCTGCCGACCATGGATCAGGAACGAGGCACAGATGACCGACCCAGTGACCCTGGACGGCGAGGGCACGATCGGCGAGTTCGACGAGAAGCGGGCCGAGGCGGCCGTCCGGGAACTCCTCATCGCGGTCGGCGAGGACCCGGACCGGGAGGGCCTGCTGGAGACCCCGGCCCGGGTGGCCCGGGCGTACCGCGAGATCCTGGCCGGCCTCTGGCAGAAGCCCGAGGACGTCCTGACGACGACCTTCGACCTCGGCCACGACGAGATGGTGCTGGTCAAGGACATCGAGATCGTCAGCCTGTGCGAGCACCACCTGCTGCCGTTCCACGGGGTGGCGCACGTGGGCTACATACCGGCCGAGTCCGGCAAGATCACCGGCCTGTCGAAGCTGGCCCGGCTGGTGGAGGTGTTCGCCCGCCGCCCGCAGGTGCAGGAACGACTCACCACCCAGGTGGCGGACTCCCTGATGGAGATCCTCGACGCCCGCGGCGCGATCGTCGTGATCGAGGCCGAGCACATGTGCATGTCGGTCCGCGGGATCCGCAAGCCCGGCGCGAAGACCACCACCTCCGCCGTCCGCGGCCAGCTCCGGGACGTCGCGACCCGCAACGAGGCGATGAGCCTGATCCTGGCGCGCTCGCGCTAGACGGCCGCGCAGGGGCGCTCCCGGGTGCGCGAGGCGCGGCCCGGGGGCGCGGTCAGGAGGTGGCCGGGGCCGTGGGCGGGGCGGTGTCGTCCTCGGGGAGTTTGCAGACGTGTTCCAGGAAGAGGGCCGCGGCGATCACGGCGGCGCCGGCCAGGACCGAGGCGGCCGCGTAGACGGCCTGGTCGCGGCGGGCCGGGACCTGGGTGAGGTCGGCGAGGAACAGGAACAGGCCGGTGCCGCCGTACATCCCGGCGACCAGGGCCGCGACCAGCGCGCTGGCCTGGCCGAAGACCACCGCCCGGGCCGCCATCAGGGGTTCGACCCCCTTGGCTCCCGGGCGGCGTTCCCGCTGGGCCTTCAGCCGGGACCGCAGGGACAGCGCGGTGGCCAGCAGGACCGCCGCGATGACGGCCAGGACCACCGGGGCGGCCAGCGGAACGCCCGGCAGGGTGCCGTAGGCGTTCCACAGCCGGGCGCCCGCCCAGGAGAGCACTCCGGCGGCCAGGAAGATTCCGGCGAGGACTCCCACCCTCAATTGCTTCACGTGCCTGTTCCCCGTTCTCGTCCGATGGCGGTCCCAGGCTAACGAACGCTCAGTCGGGGAGGTGGAGTTCCAGGTCGGGGCGCGGGACCACCCCGGTGCGGTCGAGTCCGGACAGCAGGGCGGCGACCGGGCCGAGTCCGGGGAGCTGGGCCTCGGGGTCGATGTCCTGCCAGGGGGCGAGCACGAAGGCGCGCTGGTGGGCTCGCGGGTGCGGCAGGGTGAGGGCCGGGTCGGCCGAGACCTCGTCGGCGTAGGTGATGATGTCGACGTCGAGGGTGCGGGGGCCCCAGCGCTCCTCGCGGACCCGGTGGAAGGCCTCTTCCACGGCCTGTCCGCGCTCCAGCAGGGAGGACGGCGGCAGGGTGGTCTTGAGGGCCACCACGGCGTTGAAGTAGGAGGGCTGGGAGTCGGGGTCCACGCCCCAGGGCTCGGTCTCGTAGACCGGGGAGACGGCCTTGACCCGCAGGCCGGGGGTGTCTCCGAGGGCGTCGATGGCGCCCTGGAGGGTCTCCAGGCGGTTGCCGAGGTTGGCACCGAGCGCGATGATCGCCCATTTGGGGTTGGAGAGTGTCACGTCGGCCGCGTCGACCGCTTCCACCACGGAGGCGGGTACGGGCTGCACCGTGGGGTCGCTCTGGGGCTGTTTCATGCGCGGCTCCGGGTGATCGTGATGGTGACATCGTCGAAGGGGACGGTGATGGGGGCGTCCGGCTTGTGCACGACGACCTCGACCTGCGCCACCGCCTCGTGCTTCAGGCACTGCTGGGCGATCCGTTCGGCCAGCGTTTCGATCAGGTCGACGGGTTCGCCCTGGACCACGTCCACGACCTCCTCGGCCACGACCCCGTAGTGCACGGTCTTCGTGAGGTCGTCGTCGGCCGCCGCGGGGCGGGTGTCGATGTGCAGCACCAGGTCGACGATGAAGGTCTGGCCCTCTTCGCGCTCCCGGGGGAAGACGCCATGGTGCCCGCGGGCCTTGAGGCCGCGCAGCGCGACACGATCCACGCGAATCACTCCTGCTTTTCGTAGGTGCTTCCTCTGCCGAGTGCGGTCGGCGTCGTACTGCTCGAATTTACCTGCGACAAACAGCAAACCTTGCGCGAGGGGTCACGCGGGGTCCTCGTCGTCCTCCTCGTCGTCCTCGGTGAGCACCGGGGAACCGTGGTGGGACCAGAGCCGCCAGCCCTGTGATGTGCGTCGGAACACATTCGTGGCGACGACCAGCTGGCCGACCAGCGGGCCGAGGTCCTGGCCCGCCTCGGCGGGTCCGCCGCTGAGGATGTTCTCGGTGCAGGTGACCACGGCGGTGTCGCCGATCACGGCGACCTTGGTGTCGGTGAGGAAGAACTGGATGTAGTCCGTGTGGGACATGATCAGCGCGTAGGAGCGGAGCACCTCGCCGCGGCCGCCGAGCACCGGCCAGCCCGGGTGCACGCAGGAGATCTCGTCGTCCAGCCAGAGCCCCGACAGGGCGTCGAAGTCCCCCCGTTCCATGGCCTCGTAGAAGGCCGTGTTGACCTCTTCGACCGCCTCGATGTCGGTTCTGCTCACCTGGCTCCTCTCGTGCCTCTACGGATCACAGTGCTCCTTCCACGGCACGGGCGACCCGAACCGCGTCGGCGGTGGCGCGTACCTCGTGGACCCGGACCGCCCAGGCGCCCTCGTGGGCGGCGATGGCGGACACGGCGGCGGTGGCCGCGTCGCGTTCCCTGGCGGGCGGCGGGGTGTGGGTGTCGTCGCCGGCCAGCACCCGGCCCAGGAACCGCTTGCGGGAGGCGGCGACGAGCAGCGGGAAGCCCAGGGCGCGCAGCTCCCGCAGGTGGGCGACCAGGGCGAGGTCGTGTTCGGCCTGCTTGGCGAAGCCGAGGCCGGGGTCGACGACCAGCCGGTGCGGGGCGATGCCGCCGGCGACCACGGCGTCGATCCGGGTCCGGAGTTCCGCGGTGACCTCGGCGACCACGTCCTGGTAGACGGCCAGGGCGTTCATGCCCTCGCTGAAGCCGCGCCAGTGCATCACCACGAAGGGCACGTCGGCGGCGGCGACCGCGGGGATCATGGCGGGGTCGGCGAGACCGCCGCTGACGTCGTTGACGAGGACGGCGCCGGCCGTGACGGCCGCCTCGGCGACGGTGGCGCGCATGGTGTCCACGGAGACGGTGACCCCTTCGGAGACCAGGCCGCGGACCACGGGGACCACGCGGCGGAGCTCCTCGTCGGGGTCCACCCGGCTGGCGCCGGGGCGGGTGGACTCCCCGCCGACGTCGACCAGGTCGGCGCCCTGGGCGACCAGGTCGAGTCCGCGTTTGACGGCGGCGGTGGTGTCGAACCAGCGGCCGCCGTCGGAGAAGGAGTCGGGGGTCACGTTGACCACGCCCATGACCGCGCAGCGGTCCCAGTCGGGCAGCCCGTCGATCCGGCCCCGGACGGCGGGCCCGTGCATGGTGTTCATGTGTTCCAGGGTAGGGCTCAGGCGGCCCGGGGCCCGCGCTCCTGGTGGGCGGTGAGGCCGGTCAGCGGCTGCGCGGCGGCCTGGGCGCCGGCCGGTACGGGGGCCGGGGCGGTGTCGTGCGGGCAGACGCGGACGGGCTTGGGGCGGCGGCGGGCGGCGAACAGCCGGGGCAGGGCCAGCGTGACGAATCCCTCGGCCTGCATGGCGGCGAGCCCGATGCGGGGCAGGTCGCGGGTGGTGCGGAAGACCACGAAGCGGGGTTCCCAGCGGGGCCGGAACTTGGCGTTGAACTTGTACAGGGACTCGATCTGGAACCAGCGGGAGAGGAAGACCAGGAGTCCGCGCCAGGCGCGCAGCACCGGGCCGGCGCCGATCTTCTCGCCGCGGGCGAGGGCGGAGCGGAACATCGCGAAGTTGAGGGAGACCTTCTCGACCTTGAGGTCGGGGCAGGCGGTCAGGGCGGCGACGATCAGCAGTTCGTTCATGCCGGGGTCGGCGGCGCGGTCGCGGCGCATCAGGTCCAGGGACATGCCGTCGGGGCCCCAGGGGACGAAGTGCAGGACGGCCTTGAGGTCGCCGTAGGGGCTGGTGTCGCCCTCCTCGGTGCGGTGCGCGGTGGCGATCACGCAGTCCCCGTCGCCGGGGTCGCCGACCCGGCCCAGCGCCATGGAGAAGCCGCGCTCGGTGTCGGTGCCGCGCCAGGCGTCGGAGGCGCCCCGTACGGCCTTCAGCTCGGCCTCGGTCAGCTCGGAGACCCGGCGGACCTTGGTGGTGTAGCCGTTGCGCTCGATGCGCTTGACCATCTGGCGGACGTTGCGCATGGGGCGGCCGGCCAGGGAGAAGTCCCTGACGTCCACGATGGCCTCGTCGCCGAGCTCCAGGGCGTCCAGACCGGTCTCCCGGGTCCAGACCTCGCCGCCGGTCTCGCTGCAGCCCATCACGGCGGGGGTCCAGGAGTGGGCCTTGGCCTCCTCCATGAAGCGTTCGATGGCGCCGGGCCAGGCCTCGACGTCGCCGATGGGGTCGCCGGAGGCCAGCATCACCCCGGAGACCACCCGGTAGGTGACGGCGGCCTTGCCGCTGGGGGAGAAGACCACGGCCTTGTCGCGGCGGAGCGCGAAGTGGCCGAGGGAGTCACGGCCGCCGTGCCGGGCCAGCAGCTCGCGGAGCCGGCCCTCGTCCTCGTCGGTGAGCCGGGCGGCCGGGTGCTCGGGGCGGAAGGCCAGGTAGATGGTGGTGAGGGCGGTGAGCATGCCGAGGGCGCCGAGGGAGTAGCCGACGGTCCAGGACACCTTTCCGGCGTAGTCCACCGGGCCCTCGAAGCCGAAGAGCCCGTAGATCACGTGGGTGATCTGCTCGGAGATGCCGGGGTCGCCGATCACCCGGCGGGGGTGGATGTTCACGATGACCAGGCCGAGGCCGATGGAGCCGGCGCTCATCAGCACGAAGTTGGCGAGTGCCTTCCAGCGGCTGCGGGGGTCCGGCAGGGCCTTGAATTCACCCTGGTGGCGCAGGAGCAGGACGAGGAGTCCGGCGGCGATGATCACACCGATGACCGAGTGCCGGTAGGTGAACTGGGCCACGGCCCCGGCGGGCAGCAGGATGACGGCGGCCCGCCAGGCCCGCCGCTTGCGGCGCTTGAGGCCGTGGGCGAGGAGCAGCAGGAGGACGCCGGCGCTGATGGCGAGGGCCGCCGCGAAGGGGCCCACGGAGCCGGGCAGCACCTCGGTGACCGAGTGGATGCGGCTGTGCCGGAATCGCGGGAAGACCCCGGCGGCGATGTCGAGGAGGCCGACCAGGGCGACGGCGGTGCCGACGATCCCGGGGACCGACTCGGGGCGTGGGCCGCGGAAAAACCGCGGGCTGCGGTGGGCAACCTGTCCGGACTTATCGGCATCTATTCTGCTAGACATCGCTTCCCGTTGCTCCGCGAGAGATCATGTGGCCGGGAGGCAGTGCCCGCCTCCGGGGTGTGCGTCCACTAGGACGGCATCGGGGGGCGACGGGTTCACTCGGACTCCGGAAAAACTCGACCCGCCCTCCAGAAAGTCGGCATCACGCATCATGGGTCTCACCAGCAATACGGTTCTGGTCCTGGCCGTCGCCGTCGGCGTGCTGCTCTTCGCGGCGACCGTCTGGCTCTGGCCCCGGCTCGCGGGCCGCACCTGGCGCGCGGTCACCGGCCGTGTCGGGCTGCTGCTCGCGACCCAGCTCGCGCTGTTCTGTGCGGTGGGCCTGGCCGCCAACAAGTCCTTCCTGTTCTACGGCTCCTGGGACGACCTGTTCGGCCGGCAGACCGGTCTGGGCACGGTGGTCGACCACTCGATGAGCAGCCGGGACATCAAGGTGGTGGGCAAGCAGAAGCCGGACGTGCCGGGAGGCGCCCAGCCGGCCGTCGGAGGCCAGATCCTGAAGGTGGCCATATCCGGCCGGAAGTCGAAGATCGACAGCCCGGGTTACGTCTACCTGCCGCCGGAGTACTTCCAGCCGGCCTACGCCCAGCGGAACTTCCCGGCCTCGATCGTGCTGACCGGCTACCCGGGCACCGCGGAGAACCTGATCAAGGGGCTGAACTACCCGTCGACGGCCTTCAAGCAGGCCAAGGCCGGCCGGATGCAGCCGATGATCCTGGTGATGCTGCGGCCGACCGTGTCCGGGAACCGGGACACCGAGTGCGTGGACATACCGGGCGGACCGCAGACCGAGACCTTCTTCGGACAGGACCTGCCGCAGGCCGTCCGGGACACCTTCCGGGTCGGCGACCAGCCGCGGAACATGGGGTTCATCGGGAACTCCACCGGCGGCTACTGCGCCCTGAAGATGGCCCTGCACTACCCGCGGACCTTCGCCGCCGGGGCCGGACTGTCCGCCTACTACCGGGCGGCCCAGGACGCCACCACCGGCGACCTCTTCCACGGGGACAAGGCGCTCCAGCGGCGCGCCGACATCCTGGGGAGCCTGAGGTCCAAGGCGCCGACCGGCACGTCCTTCCTGGTGACCAGCAGCGAGGAGGGCGAGGGCAACCTCTCCGACACCAGGAAGTTCATCGCGGGGGTCAGGGGGCCCGACCGGGTCTCCTCGATCATCCTCGACAGCGGCGGCCACAACTTCAACACCTGGCGGCGGGAGATCCCGCCGATGCTGGAGTGGATGAGCGGCCGCATCCGGGCCTGAACCCGCGCCCGGGCCTGAACCCGCGCCCGGCCTATGCGGAGGCGGAGACCTCCTCCGTCCGGGCCCGGCGCAGCGCCCGGTGCACTCCCTCGGTGGTGAGCACCCCGGCGGTCCGGCCGGACTCCGGGTCGGTGACCGCGATCCGGCCGGAGTCCTCCTGGAGCAGCGCGGCGAGCGCCTCGCGCAGCGAGCCGCCGAGCGGCACCGAGGCGGCGGGCGCGGGCCCGCCGTCCTCCGCCGGGTCCAGGTCGGCGGCCTCCAGGGGGGTCACGGCGAGCCGCTTCAGCCCCCGGTCGGTGCCCACGAAGCGGGCCACGTACTCGTTGGCGGGGGCCGCCAGCACCCGGGCCGGGGCGGCGAACTGCTCGATCGTGCCCTGGCCGTAGACGGCGATCCGGTCGCCCAGCCGGACCGCCTCCTCCAGGTCGTGGGTGACCAGCAGGATGGTCTTGCGCACGGACTTCTGGAGCGCCAGGAACTCGTTCTGCAGGTGCTCGCGGACCACCGGGTCCACCGCCCCGAACGGCTCGTCCATCAGCAGCACCGGCGGGTCCGCGGCCAGGGCCCGGGCCACTCCGACCCGCTGGCGCTGTCCGCCGGACAGCTGCTCCGGGTAGCGGCCGCCGTGCACCGCCGGGTCCAGTCCGACCAGTTCGAGCAGCTCCGCGGCGCGCGCCCGGGCCTTGGCCTTCGGGGTGCCGAGCAGCTGCGGGACGGTGGCGGTGTTCTCCAGGACGGTCTTGTGCGGGAAGAGCCCGACCTGCTGGATGACGTAGCCGATGCGGCGGCGCAGCTCGACCGGGTCGGCGGCCGCGATGTCCTCGCCGCCCAGCAGGATCCGGCCGGAGGTGGGCTCGATCAGCCGGTTGACCATCTTCATGGTGGTGGTCTTGCCGCAGCCGGAGGGCCCGACCAGGGTGACCAGTTCGCCCTCCGCCACCTCGAAGGAGAGGTCGGCGACGGCGTTCGTCCCGTCGGCGTAGCGCTTGGTCACATGCTCGAATCGGATCACCCGTTCATCTTCTCGTACCGGTGCCGGGGGTTTGTGAAGGGAGTGTTGCCCGGTTGCGAAGGATTCCGGCCATCGTCGGTGCCGGGGGTTAGGGTCGCTCCTGTACTGGTGTTCGGTGGTGGTCGTCGAGGGGCGGGGGTGGGTGAGGTGTCCGGGCAGCCGGGACGGAACTGCCTGGTGGCGAACGACTGGATCTGCTGGGAGTACGTCCGCAGCCGCAGTCAGGAGCTGACCGACGCGACCCTCCAGCACATCGGCATCACCCTGCTGTCCGTCACCATCGGCGTCCTCGTCTCGGTGCCGCTGGCCCTGCTGGCCCGCCGTGGCCGGCGCTACGCCACCCCCGTGCTCGGGCTGTCCACCGTGCTCTACACGGTCCCCTCGCTCGCCATGTTCTCCCTGCTGCTCCCGGTGTTCGGGCTGTCCGGGGCCACCGCCCTGGTGGTGACCGGGCTGGTGCTCTACTCGCTGACCATCCTGGTCCGCAACGCCCTGGCCGGGCTGGAGGGCGTCCCGGAGGAGGTCCGGGAGGCCGCCCGGGGCATGGGGTACGGGCCGGTGCGGCTGTTCTGGCAGGTGGAACTGCCGCTGGCGCTGCCCACCCTGCTCGCCGGGGTGCGGATCGCCACCGTGTCCACCGTGGCGCTGACCACCGTCGGCTCCATCGTCGGCAAGGGCGGCCTCGGCAACCTGCTGGCCCCCGCCGTGGACAGCTCCTTCAAGGCGCAGGTGCTGACCGCCTCCGTGCTGTGCGTGCTGCTGGCGCTCGCCGCCGACCTGCTGCTGCTCGGGCTCCAGCGGCTGCTGACCCCGTGGACCCGGATCCGGAAGGGGGCCTGAGGGCCGTGGGCGGAGTGTGGGGCGGGACCTGGGACTGGCTGGCCGACGGGGCCAACTGGTCCGGGGAGAACGGGGTGTGGCACCGGCTGGCGGAGCACGCGTACGTGAGCGGGCTGGCCCTGCTGATCGCCTGCGCGGTGGCCCTGCCCACCGGCCTGCTGCTCGGCCACATCGGCCGGGGCGGCGCCCTGGCCGTCAACATCTCCAACGCCGGCCGGGCCGTCCCGGTCTTCGCCGTGCTCGCCCTCTTCATGGTCTCCCCGCTGCGCAACGCGGGCTATCTGCCCACCGTCACCGCCCTGGTGCTGTTCGCCGTCCCGCCACTGCTCACCAACGCCTACGTCGGCATGCGCGAGGTGGACCGCTCGGTGGTGGAGGCGGCCCGCGGCATGGGCATGTCCGGCGGGCAGCTGTTCCGCCGGGTGGAACTCCCGCTCGCCCGACCGCTGCTGATGACCGGACTGCGGACGGCCGCCGTCCAGGTGGTCGCCACCGCCACCATCGCCGCGATGGTCGGCCAGGGCGGCCTGGGCCGGATCATCACCGCCGGCTTCAACACGTACGACACCCCGCAGGTCATCGCCGGCGCCCTGCTGGTGGCCCTGCTCGCCCTGCTGGTGGAAGGCGTGCTGGTGGCCGTCGACAGGCTGCTGTCCCCCGCCCGCCGCAGACCTTCCCGAACGACCTGACCGCCCCGAAACGGAGCCCACGCAATGAAGTACGGCACTACGTCCGGCAAGACCCCGCGCACGCGCGCCCTCGGTGCCGCCCTCGGGGCGCTGGCCCTCGGTGTGTCGCTCGTGGCCTGCGGGGGCGGCGACAGCCTGGAGAAGTCCAAGGACGCCGGCTCCGGGGCCGGCTCGGGCGGGGACAAGGGCAAGCTGGTGATCGGCGCCGCCGGGTTCACCGAGTCCAACGTCCTGGCCGAGCTCTACTCCCAGCTGCTGAAGGACGCCGGCTACGGCACCTCGATCACCACGGTCAAGAGCCGCGAGCTCTACGAACCCGCCCTGGAGAAGGGCGAGATCGACGTCGTCCCCGAGTACGCGGCCACCCTCGCCGAGTTCCTCAACGCCAAGGTGAACGGCCCGAAGGCGCCCGAGGAGAAGCCGGTCGCCTCCAGCGACCCGGTGGCCACCGCCGCCGCGCTGGAGAAGCTGGCGGCCCCGCTGGGGCTGAAGGTGCTCCCGGTCGGGCAGGCCGTGGACCAGAACGCTTTCGCGGTGAGCAAGGAATTCGCCGCGAAGAACAACCTCAAGACCCTTTCCGACCTCGGGAAGTCCGGACTGAAGATCAAGATTGCCGCGGGTGACGAATGCGCCGTCCGCCCGTTCTGCGCACCCGGGTTGAAGAAGACGTACGGAATCGACGTCACCGGTGTCGACCCGAAGGGCGTCGGAACTCCCCAGGCCAAGCAGGCGGTCAAGGACGGGGTCGACCAGCTGGTCCTCACCACCTCCACCGACGCCACCCTGGAGAGCTTCGGTCTGGTGCTGCTGGAGGACGACAAGAAGCTCCAGAACGCCGACAACGTGCTGCCCGTGGTCAACGCCAAGGACGCCGGCGGCCCGGAGGTCGCGGCCGCGCTCGGCAAGCTCACCACCGCGCTGACCACCGCCGACCTGACGGAACTCAACCGCAAGGTGGACGCCGAACGGGCCAAGCCGGCCGATGTGGCGAAGGCCTGGCTCCAGTCCAAGGGCCTGCTGAAGAACTGAGATCCCACCCGAAAGGACTGAAACACACCCGAGGGGTAACCGCCTGGAAACAGATTGCCGGGCGGTTACCCCACGGGACTCCCACGCACTGTAAATTTCAGGCCATGCCCCGTGGACGCCACCGCAATCCCGAACCCCTGCACCGGCTGCTCACGCCCTCGACGGTCGCCGGTGTCTCCCTGATCAGCGCCGCCGCGGCCTGGCTGCCGGCCGAACCGCTGACGCTGAGACTGCTGGTGGCCCTCGCGGCCGCCGCCGGGATCGCCGGCGCGGTGCTCATGCGGGCCTGGGACCGGGCGGCCGGCCGCCGGGTCGCCGAACTCGCCCGCGACCGCGTCAAGGACGAGTGGCGGACCGAGGAACGAATAGCCGAACTGGAGTCCGACCTGGAGGAGTCCCGGGCGCTCCGGGCCCGCCTCGATGCCAAACTGCGGGCCAAGCGGGTCGAACTGGCCGGGCTCCGCGGCGAGCACGCGGCCCTGCTGCGGCGCTACGCCACCGCCGAGACCGAGCGGGCCAGCGCGCTGGAACGGCGCCGGCTGCTGGCCATCGAGGCCGCCGCGGCCGCACCGGCCGCCGCCCCCAGGGAACTTCCGGCCGTCTCCGAGGAGCGCACCTCCGCCGGTGCGCCGACCGCGGTCGGCTACGCCCGGGCGCACGCCGCCCTGTCCGCGCTGGCCCGCCGGGCCGAGCAGCACGCCGGCTCCGCCCCGGCGGCGATCGAGGCCCCGGCCGTGCAGCCCGCCCTGGAGGCCCCGGTGGCGGCACCCGCCCTGGAAGCCCCGGCCTCCGCCGCCTCCGCCGCCGCGGAGCACCGCCGGTCCGGGAGCGCGGCCTCGGCCGTGCCGGCCCGTCGGCTGGCCGCCACCGTGGCCCCGTACACCCCGCCCCGGCGGGCCTCCCGGGTCGAGGGCGGCTTCGACTTCTTCGGCACCAAGGCGGGGGACCCGGCGCAGGCGCGGGCCGCCATCGAGGCGGTGCAGCACGAGGACCTGGCGGACGTGGTGGGCGAGGAGGCCCTGGCCGCCCACAAGGCCGAGTCCCCGGCCCCGGCCTCCTCCGGTGAGGCCCCGGCCGCCGTCTCCGGTGAGGTCCCGGCTCCGGCCGCCGCCCCCGAGGAGGCTCCGGCCGCCGCCCCGGGCGAGGAGGCCGATCCCGCGCAGGTCATCGATCTGACGGAGCACGACGAGACCGAGCCCATCGACGTGGCCCGGCTCCGGACCGCCATCTCCTAGGAGACGGCCTCCCGGGCCGGGAGGTAGGTGCGGATCAGGCGGGCCAGATGGCTGCCCGCCGTCAGCAGCGGGGTCTCGGTGCGGCCCACCTGCGCGGCCATCTCGGCCCCTTCGAGGGTGCTGATCACGGTCAGCGCGAGGTCCCGCGCGTCCTCCGGGGTCACCCCGCCGGCCAGCAGCTTCTCCTCCACCAGCCGTCGCCAGGCGACGAACGCGGCCGCGCAGGCCGCCTCCAGGTCCGGCAGCCGTCCCACCGACTCCAGGGCCGTCACCGTCACCGGGCAGCCGTCCAGCCAGGTGGAGTCCCGCAGTGCCGCCGCCAGCCGGCCCGCCACCGCCTCCACCGCCTCGGCCGGGTCCGCCGCCGAGCCCAGCCCCTCGGCCAGCAGTTCGGCGAACTCCCGCTCGCCGAAGCCGATCGCGGCCACCGCCAGCTCCTGCTTGCCGCCCGGGAAGAAGTGGTAGAGCGAGCCGAGGGTGGCCTCCGCCTCCTTGGCCAGCTGCTTGACCGGGGTGCTCTCGTACCCGCCGTGCTGCATCAGCCGGGAGGCGGTGCGGATCAGCCGGTCGCGGGTGCCGGTGGCGGCGGATGAGGTCGTCATACCGAGGAGCGTAACCAGAAACTGAGTAGAGCGTTCGTTCCAGTCCCGTGCTGCGGTCGCCCCGAGCGCCGGATGCCGGGTCACCGTCTGGAACCGCAGCGCCGGAAAGGACGCCGAGCTGACCGCCCGGCGCGCGCGCTCCGCCGCCACCGCCGCCGAGGCCGTCGCGGCATCCGCGCTCACCGTCCTCAGCCTGATCGACGTCCCCGCCCTCCACACCGCCCTCGACGGGGGAGTCAACGTGAACCCGGACGGGGTGGGCAAGCCCGAGTCCCCGATCTTCGTCAGCGGCCCCCGGGAGGTGTACGAGGAGCACCGCGCGGCCCTCGACGTCCTCGGGACCACCGACTTCCGCGGCACGGAGGCCGGCCTGGCCCAGCTCTACCACCAGCTCAACATGACGGTCTTCCGGACCTCGCTGACCGGCTTCCACCAGGCGGTGGCGGTGGCGGTGGCCCGGGCCAACGGCCTCACGGCCCCCGGCACGAGGTGTTCCGCGCCGGCATCGAGGCCGGCTACGGCCCGGAGCGCAGCACCCGCGTCGTCGACGTACTGACCCGGGGCACCCGCGGCGGCAGCTGACGGCCGCGACAGCCGACGCCCGCGGCGGGCGGCGCCCGGAGCAGCGGCTAGAACAGCGGCAACTGCCCCGGCAGGGAGGGCAGGACGAACCCGTCCAGGGTCGGCGCCGAGGCACCCAGCACCACCCGGGCCCGCGAGCCGGGGCAGGACACCAGGTCCCCCCGGCTCGCGGGCGGGTCGTGCCGGGCGATCCGGCCGGAGGTGACGGCGCAGTCGCGCCCGCAGACCGGGCACGCGCGACGAGGCGAGGCTGACATGCCCCCATTCTGGGGCAGCCCGCCGACAGCGTCGGGCCGGCGCCGGCCCGGGCCGCGCCCGGCCACCGGCTCAGGAGGCCGCGGCCCGCTCCGCCAGCCAGGTCTCGTGGGCGCGGGTGACCCTGTCCCACAGCGCGGCCCGGTCCGCCGGGGTCAGATCGGCCAGGTCGCGGCCGAACACCGAGGCCATCACCCCGTAGAACTCCTCCGGCGAGGTCAGCTCCCGCTCGCTGGGCCCCTCGGTCCCGTCGACCCGGGTCAGCATCCGGCCGCGCAGCAGGTCGATCCCCCGGGCGTCCCGGCGCAGCAGCGTCAGGGTCCGGACGAAGGGGGAGTCGGGGGCGGTGGACAGCCGCAGGTGCTCCGCCTCGAAGTCCGCCATCCGGGCCGGCGCGTCCAGGAAGTTGGTCACCGGGAACGGGCCGCCCCCGTTGCGGCAGGTCCAGCCCGGCCCGGCCTCCCCGGCCAGCGGCTCGATCCGGTAGCCGAACCCGCCCTGCTCGTAGGAGCCTTCGACCAGCGGCAGCGGCTCGTGCGGGCCGTCGCCCAGCCCGGTGTCCACGAAGTAGCGGACCCCGTCCACGCGCACCGTCAGCGCCAGGTGGTTCCCGTTGACCCCGCGGGCCTCCGCATCCTCGTACACCCCGCCCACGTGCCGGACCACCTCGTAGCCCAGGGACTCCAGCAGGGCGGCGAACGCGCCGTTGAGATGGAAGCAGTAGCCGCCCCGCCCGGCCGCGAACCGGCGGGCGGACAGCTCCGGATCGATGCCCGGGGCGCGGCCGAGCTGGATGTCGATGTTCTCGTACGGAACGCGCTCCAGATGGGCGCGCTGAAGTGCGAACAGGCCCTCGGCGGAAGGCTTTCCGGGGTCCGGGATGCCGAGCCGGCGCAGGTAGCCGGCGAATATGCCAGTGATCATGGCGCAAGCCTAGGCATACCGGGCACCGGACTCGCCGGACATCACTTGTCGATGTCCCCGACCACGAAGAACAGCGAGCCGAGGATGGCCACCATGTCGGCGACCAGCTGACCGGGCAGCAGTTCGGTCAGCGCCTGGATGTTGTTGAAGGACGCGGACCGCAGCTTCAGCCGGTACGGGGTCTTCTCGCCCTTGGACACCAGGTAGTAGCCGTTGACCCCGAGCGGGTTCTCGGTCCAGGCGTAGGTGTGCCCCTCGGGGGCCTTCAGCACCTTGGGCAGCCGCTGGTTGACCGGGCCCGGCGGCAGCTCCCCCATCCGGTCCAGGCAGGCCACCGCCAGGTCCAGCGCGTTGTGGGTCTGCTCCAGCAGGCACTCGAAGCGGGCCAGACAGTCGCCCTCGGGGCGGGTGACCACCTTCAGGACGTCCTGGAGCTGCCCGTAGGCCAGGTAGGGCTCGTCCCGGCGCAGGTCGAAGTCCACCCCGGAGGCACGGGCGATCGGCCCGGACACCCCGTACGCGTGCACCGCGGCGGCCGACAGCACGCCCACCCCGCGGGTCCGGGCGCGGAAGATCTCGTTGCCCCGCACCAGGTCGTCGTAGACGTGCATCCGGGTGCGGACGTCGGCGACGGCGGCCCGGGCCCGGCCCAGCCAGCCGGCCGGCAGGTCCTCCTTGAGGCCGCCGACCCGGTTGAACATGTAGTGCATCCGGCCGCCGGAGATCTCCTCCATCACGGCCTGGAGCTCCTCGCGCTCCCGGAAGGCGTGGAAGATCGGGGTGATCCCGCCCAGTTCGAGGGGGTAGGAGCCGAGGAACATCAGATGGTTCAGCACCCGGTTCAGCTCGGCGAGCAGGGTGCGCATCCACACCGCCCGCTCGGGCACCTCCATGCCGAGCATCCGCTCGACCGCCATCACCACGCCCAGCTCGTTGGAGAACGCCGACAGCCAGTCGTGGCGGTTGGCGAGCATCACGATCTGCCGGTAGTCACGGGCCTCGAACAGCTTCTCCGCGCCCCGGTGCATGTACCCGACCACCGGTTCGGCGCTGACGATCCGCTCCCCGTCCAGGACGAGGCGCAGGCGCAGCACGCCGTGGGTGGAAGGGTGCTGGGGCCCGATGTTGAGCACCATGTCGGTGCTTTCCGCCGCGCCGCCGATGCCGACCGTGGTCTCCGTCATGGCGGCATTGTCGCAGCCCCCCGGCCGATCTCGTCCTCTGGTCCCACAGGACGGATCACCTCCGCGTCCTAGGGTGGAGGACATGGACACGGGGAAGATCGGCGAAACCGCCTGGGTGGGCCTCCAGAGCGGACTGCTCACACTGCGCAGGCTGCTGCTGGTGGTGTGGATGACCGGCCTGGCGGTGGTGACCGCGCTGCTCCTCGGGCTGTGGGCCGGGCCGGGCTGGGCGGCCGCCGGACTGTTCTGGCTGGCCCTGCTGGCCTGGGGCTGGGGGCTGATCGCCCGGAACTGGCGGTCCTGGCGGTACGCGGTACGGGCCGACGACCTGCTGATCAGCCGGGGCGTGCTCTGGCAGGAGCAGACGGTGGTGCCGTTCGGGCGGATGCAGCTGGTGGAGGTCACCTCGGGCCCGCTGGAGCGGCGGTTCGGCCTGGCCTCCGTACAGCTGCACACGGCCGCCGCGGCCACGGACGCGAAGATCCCCGGGCTGGACCCGGCCGAGGCCGAAAGGCTCCGCGACCGGCTCACCGCGCTCGGCGAGGCAAGGTCGGCGGGCCTGTGAGCACCGCACCCGCCCCCGCACCGGTCCCGGACCCCGCCTCCGACCCCGCGTCCGCCTCCGCCTCCGGCCCCGCGCCGGACCCGGCCGAGGCCCCGGCCCAGCGGCGGCTGCACCCGCTGACCCCGCTGCGCCGCGCCTGGGTGCCCATCGGCGGCATCGCCGGCATCGTCTTCCACCAGGGCGACCGGGCCGCCGAGTGGGCGGACCAGGCGCGCTCCCCGCTGGGCCTGCTGCTCTTCGCGGGCGTGGTGCTCGCCGCCTGCCTCTACGGGTTCCTCAGCTGGTGGTACACCTCCTACGCGGTCACCGACACCGAGATGCGGATCCGGACCGGACTCCTCTTCCGGCGCACCGCGCACATCCGGCTGGACCGCCTCCAGGCGGTGGACATCACCAGGCCGCTGCTCGCCCGGTTCGTCGGGGTCGCCAAGCTCAAGCTCGACGTGATCGGCACGGAGGACAAGGACGAGCTGGCCTACCTCGGCGAGGCCGAGGCCGGTGCGCTGCGCGCCGAACTGCTGGCCCGGGCCGCCGGCATGGCCCCGGCCGAGGCGGTGACCGTCGGCGAGGCCCCGGTACGGGAACTGCTGCGGGTCCCGGCCGGACAGCTGGTCCGCTCGCTGCTGCTCAGCCTGGGCGTGTGGGCGGCACTGCTGGGCGGGCTGCTCGCACCGGTGGTGGTGTGGTGGCTGAGCGCCAGCCTGTGGGCCTCCGTGGTCACCCTGCTGCCGGTGCTGGGCGGGGTGTGGGCGGCCACCGGGGGCCGGTTCCTCACCGAGTTCGACTGGACCGTCGCCGAGTCCCCGGACGGGCTGCGGCTGGACCACGGGCTGCTGGACAGGGCCCACGAGACGGTGCCCCCCGGCCGGGTGCAGATGGTCAGGATCGTGGAGCCGCTGCTGTGGCGGCGCCGGGGCTGGGTCCGGGTGGAGCTGGCGGTGGCCGGCTCCAAGAACGACCTGCTGGTGCCGGTGGCCTCCCGGGCCGCCGCCCACGAGGTGGTGTCCCGGGTGCTGCCCGGGGTGGACCTGGCGGCGCTCTCCTTCTCCCCGTCCCCGGGCCGGGGCTCCCCCTGGGTGGTCCCGGTGTGGTGGAAGGGATACGGGCTGGCCGTCTCCGACCAGGTGTTCGCGGCCCGGCACGGCAGGCTGTGCCGGCGGACCGAGGTCGTCCCGCACGCCAAGGTGCAGAGCGTCCGGCTGGGCCAGGGGCCCTGGGAGCGGGCCCGCGGGGTCGCCGACATCCGGGTGGACCACGGCGCCTCCGGCACGGTGACGGCCCGGCTCCGCCCGCGGGCGGAGGCGGACGCCCTGCTCCTGGAGCAGGCCGACCGCTCCCGCACCGGCCGGGCCGAGGCCCGCCCGGACCGCTGGCTCACCTGAGCCGGCGGGCCGGGGGCCCTCCGGTGGTGCGTCAGCCCGGGTTGCCGCCGGCCCGGACCAGCCCCGTCTCGTAGGCCAGCACGACGACCTGCACGCGGTCCCGCAGGCCCAGCTTGGTCAGGATCCGGCCCACATGGGTCTTCACGGTGGCCTCGGACAGCACCAGCCGGCCCGCGATCTCCCCGTTCGACAGGCCCTGCGCCACCAGCAGCATGACCTCCCGCTCCCGGTCGGTCAGCCGGTCCAGGTCCTTGTTCCGCGGCTCGGCCGTGGTGGTCGGCAGCATCGGGGCGAACCGGTCCAGCAGCCGGCGGGTGGTGGACGGGGCCACCACCGCGTCCCCGCTGTGCACGCTGCGGATCGCCGCCAGCAGCTCGCCCGGCGGCACGTCCTTCAGCATGAACCCGCTGGCCCCCGCCTTCAGCCCGGAGAAGGCGTACTCGTCCAGGTCGAAGGTGGTCAGGATGATCACCTTGGGGTGCTCCTCCGGCTCGCAGATCCGCCGGGTCGCCTCCACCCCGTCCAGCCTCGGCATCCGGACGTCCATCAGCACCACGTCCACCTTGGTGGCCCGCAGCACCTCCAGCGCCTCCAGACCGTCGCCCGCCTCGGCGACGACCTCCATGTCCGGCTGGGCGGCGAGCACCATCCGGAACCCGGTGCGCAGCAGCACCTGATCGTCGACCAGCATCACTCGGATGGACATCGGCTCCCTCGACCTCATCTCTTCTTCAGTGGCAGCAAAGCGCTGATCCGGAAGCCGCCGCCCGGACGCGGTCCGGCGTCCAGGGTCCCGCCGACCATACCGACCCGTTCGCGCATGCCGATCAGTCCGTGCCCGGCGCCGTCGGCGCCGCCGTCCTCGTACAGCTCGTGGGCCGCGCCCCGGCCGTCGTCCTCGATCAGCAGGCCCAGCCCGTCGTCGAAGTACAGGAGCCGGACGCTCGCCCGGGCCTCCGGCCCGCCGTGCTTGCGGGTGTTCGTCAGCGCCTCCTGCACGATCCGGTACGCCGTCAGCTCGACCCCGCTGGGCAGCTGCCGGGGGGCGCCCTCCACCTCGAACTCCACCGACAGGCCGGAACCGCGCACCTGCTCGACGAGCACCTCGATCTGCTCCACGTCCGGCTGCGGCACGTAGTCCTCGGACTCCTGCGGCTCACCGGTGCGCAGCACCCCGAGCAGCCGGCGCATCTCGGCGAGGGCCTGCCGGCCGGTGCCGGAGATGGTCTGGAGGGCCTCCTTGGCCATCTCGGGGGAGGAGTCCATGACATAGGCGGCGCCGTCGGCCTGGACCACCATCACCGACACGTTGTGCGCCACCACGTCGTGCAGCTCGCGGGCGATCCGGGCGCGCTCGGCGGCCACCGCCACCTGGGCCTGGGCGGCCCGCTCGTTCTCCAGCCGCTGGTTCCGCTCGACCAGCTGCGCGTAGTAGGCGCGCCGGGTGCGGAGGGAGTCGCCGAGCACCCAGGCCAGGGCGAACACCACCATCAGCATGGTGATGGTGAAGACGGTCTCGGCCTTGGAGTCGTTCCCGGTGACCCCCCAGCGCAGCTGGGCCAGCGCCGGGGCCGCCAGACCGATGGCCAGGGCGGTGCGGGACACCCAGCGGGGCACGTCGGAGGCGGCCGTCGTGTAGAGCAGGGCCAGCATCGCGAAGTTCGCCGGGGTCGGCTCCGAGCCGGTGGCCAGCTGGTAGACGCCGCTGCCGACGGTCAGCCAGAGCATCGGCACCGTCCACTTGCGGCGCAGGGCGACGGCGGTGGACAACGCGATCACGGCGGGCACGGCGGTCAGCCGCTCCCGGGTGGAACCGAATCCCTCGGAGACCTGCAGCATGCCCAACGCGAAGAGCAGGACAGCCCAGGAGCTGTCGACGCCCGTCGGGTGTCTGCGGAGGAAGTCGTAGAGGCGCTGCACGTAACCCAGAGTAGGGAAAGGAGACAGGTGCTGGAGTCAACCAGAGGGGCGATCCGTGGGGCGGGTGAGTACTCCCCAAGGTGGAGGGCCGCCTTAGCCTTGGTGCGGTGAGCACCGTGAGCACTGAGGGTGAGAGCGCGCGACGGCCGTCCGGCGGCCCTGCCGGCTGGCGCGCGGCGATGGAATCGGCGCTGTACGGGCCCGGCGGCTTCTACGTCCGGCCGGCGGACCCGACCGGTCCGGCCGGGCACTTCCGCACCTCCGTGCACGCCTCCCCGCTGTACGCGGGCGCGGTGGCGCGGCTGCTGTGCCGGGTGGACGCGGACTTGGGCCGGCCGGACCGGCTGGACCTGGTGGACGTGGGCGCCGGGCGGGCGGAACTGCTGACCGGGGTGCTGGCGGCGCTGCCGGCGGACACGGCGGCGCGGGTCCGGCCGTACGCGGTGGAACGCGCGGCCCGGCCGGCCGGGCTGGACCCGCGGATCGGCTGGGTGCCGGAGCCGCCCGAGGGGACCACCGGGCTGCTGTTCGCCAACGAGTGGCTGGACAACGTGCCGCTGGACGTGGCGGAGGACGGCCGCTACGTCACGGTGGCCGCCGACGGCACCGAGGGCCCGGGCGGGCCGGTGACCGGCCCGGACCGGGCCTGGCTGGACCGGTGGTGGCCGGGCGCCGGCCGGGCCGAGATCGGCCGCCCCCGGGACGAGGCCTGGGCCTCCGCCGTGGCCGCCCTGGACCGTGGGCTGGCGGTCGCGGTGGACTACGCCCACACGGCCGCCGCCCGCCCGCCCTGGGGCACCCTCACCGCCTTCCGCGAAGGCCGCGAGGTGCACCCCGTCCCCGACGGCAGCTGCGACCTGACGGCCCACGTGGCCCTCGACGCCTGCGCCGCCGCGGGCCGGGCGGCGGCCCCGGGCCGCGCCGCCGAGCCGGTGCTGGTGAGCCAGCGGGAGGCGCTGGCCGCCCTCGGGGTCTCGGGCGCCCGGCCGCCGCTGTCGCTGGCCTCGACGGACCCGGCCGCGTACGTCCGGGCCCTGGCCGGTGCCGGGGAGGCCGCCGAACTCACCGCCCGCGGCGGCCTCGGCGACTTCGGCTGGCTCGTCCAGGCGGTCGGCATCCCCGGCTGGCGCCCCTGACCTCCCCACGACAACGACACCGGCCCCCGGCGCGCGGGGCGCGCCGGGGGCCGGTCGGGGGCTCTGGGGCGGTTACTCGGCGGCCACGTCGTGGCCGTCGTGGAGGCCGCCGCCGCTGCCCGTGCCGTTGCTCGGCTTGGACACGACCGGGCGGCCCAGCGGGGCCAGGTCGTGCGCGTAGTGGCCGACCGCGTCCGCGATGACGTCCACGTTGATGTCGAGCGCCTTCTGGTTGATGTTGCGGATGTCGTCGCCCTCACCGTGGTAGTTGACGTCGTACGCCACCCCGGCCTGGCCGCCGAACTTCGCCGCCTGGGCTTCGGTCTTGATGCCCTCGGCGCCGGTGAAGGTGCCGCCGGAGGGGATGCCGACCTCGATGAACGGGCCGTAGTCGGAGCGGCCGCTGAAGTCGGTGCCCTCGTGCGGGATCCGCTTGGAGTCGAGGAAGTCGGTGATGCCCTTCTCCAGCTGCGCCGAGCCCTCGGGGCCGGGGCCCGCGCCGGTGGCGTCGGAGTCGTCGCCGTCGTAGACGAAGTACGCGGCGTTCGGCGAGGCGATCATGTCGAAGTTCAGGTAGAGCTTGATCTGCTTCTTCTGGGCCTCGGTCAGCGAGCCGACGTAGGCCTCCGAGCCGAGCAGCCCGAACTCCTCGGCCGACCACCAGCCGAACTTCACCTTGTTCTTGACCTTGTACTGGCTGGAGGCGAGCCGCTGGGCGACCTGCAGGATGCCGGCCGAGCCGGAACCGTTGTCGTTGATGCCCGCGCCGGCGGCGACCGAGTCGAGGTGGGCGCCGAGGAACACGGTGTTGTTCGCGTCGCCGCCGCGGGTCTCCGCGATCACGTTGTACGTCTTGCGGTTCTCCCGCAGCTCGCGGATGTCCAGGGTCAGGCTGACCGGACCGGCCGCGGCCTCCGCGACGAGGCGCTCGCCCTCCTCCTGGGTGATGCCGCCGGTCGGCACCTTGCCCAGGGTCGGGTCGCCGATGGTGCCGTTCAGGGCGCCCGCGGTGTTGTTGTAGATGATCGCGCCGACCGCGCCGGCCGCCGCCGCGTTCTCCTGCTTCACGGCGAAGGTGCAGCCGCCCCGCTTGACCAGGGCGACCTTGCCGGTGAAGGCGCCGGCGGCGAAGTCGCCCGGCTCGCAGCCGTTGGTGCCGTCGGCGTCCACCGGGGCCACGGCCACCGGGGCGGTGACCCCGCCCTCCGGGCTGTTCGCGGTGTAGGTCATCAGGTGGATCGGGACGTCGCGGCCGGCCGCCCCGTTCACGGTCAGCTTCTCCGCGACGGTCTCCACGTACACGAAGTCGAACTCGTGCTTGGTGACCTTGTAGCCGGAGGCCCGCAGGACCAGCTCGACGTACTTCGCGGACTGCTCGTGGCCCTTGGACCCGGCGACCCGGTTGCCCTTGTTGTAGTCCGCGATCGCCTGGAAGACCTTCAGGTGGTTGTTGGCACCCTTGCCCGTCGAGTCCTTCACCAGCTTCCGCGCGAGCGCGTCGCCCCGGGCGGCGTCGCTCTGCGGGCTCGTCGCACCCGCGGTCCCGGCGAACAGCAGCGGGGAGACGAGGGCGGCGGCAGCCAGAGTGGCGGTGGCTACGGCTATACGGCGTGAGGGCATGGAAGTCCTTTCACACGACAGCGGGTCAGCGGTGGACGCACGGTAGACAGCAACAGGCCGCTCTGGCCAGACTTTTCGCTGTTTCCGGTTCATGAATTCCGTATACCGGTGCCGGACGGGCGGCGGAGCGTCAGCGGAGGATGCCCTCGATGAAGTCCGAGCCGATCCGCGCCACTATGGACAGATCCAACTGATGTTGGGCATAACGGCCTTGACGCCGGGTGTGCAGCAGCCCGGCCTTCTTCAGCACCGACAGGTGCCGGGACACCTCGGGCGCCGTGATCCCGTGCACCGTGGCGAGCTCCCCGGTGGTGTAGGGGGCCCGGGCCAGGCTCCGGCACAGCATCATCCGCATCGGATGCGCCAGGGCCTCCATCCGGTGCTGCAGGACCTCCACCGACGGCCGTACGGCGGCCAGTTCGGGGGAGTCCAGCGGATAGTGCACCACCGGCCGCCAGCCCGGCGCGTGCAGCACCAGCAGGTGCGGCCAGCCGAAGTGGGTGGGGAGGAACACCAGCCCGTCCCCGACCAGCGGATCGGTCGCGGTGGCCGAGCCGTGCACCATCTTGTCCACGGTGATCGTGGTGCCCGCCTCGTCCACGGAGAGCGCCGCCGAGACCTCCCGCAGCGCCGCCGCCAGCCCCTTCCGCTGGAGCAGCCGGGTCTTGTGCCGGGCGTCGGCGGTCTGCTGCGGCTCGATCCGCGCCCAGGTCTGGGCGAAGAAGGCCTCCTCGCACTCCTCCAGCAGCCGCCGCAGCCAGCCCCGGACCGCCACCGTGTCGTCCAGCAGCCGTACGGAGAAGTCCAGCTGCCGGGGGCCGCGCGCGGCGGCCGTCTCCAGGGCCCTGGCCCGGGCCCCGGCGTCCTTCAGCGGGGAGGGCCCGCCGCCCTCGTCGTAGCGGCCCAGCCAGCAGTGCTCCAGGGCGGCCATCACGAACCGCTCGTCGTCCAGCCGGTCGAGGGCGTCGAGCTCCTCGGCGAGGGTGGCGCCGGGCAGTCCGGTGCCGCCCGGGATCCCGGCGAAGGGCATGAAGATGTCGGCGAAGGAGCTCCGCCACATGAACTCCGCCTCCAGCAGCCGGTCCGCCAGGCACGGGTCCAGGGCGGCGGCGGTGGCGGCGGTCCAGGACGCCAGCCGGGGGTGGTGGGCGGGCTGGGAGAGCGTGTGCAGCGCCATGCAGAGCTCCGCGAGCGGCGAGGTCGCGAAGGAGATCCGGTCGGCGGGCAGTCCCGTGATGTCGATGGTCACGCTCATCGCACCATTGTGTCCGCAGCGGTGCCGACCGGGCCCGGCCGGTACGCCCGACCGGGTCCCGGCCCCGTCGATTGACGGCAGCCGTCAATCGACGGGCGGGCCCGGACGGCCGGGTCCAGGGTGGAGGCATGACCGCGATCGAGCAGTACCTCCTCGACACCTACCGGGCCTCCCGGCACGGGGACCCGATGCCGCCGCCACCGGGCCGCGAGGACCTCGCGGTGCTGCGGGGCGCCCGCGAGTGGGCCCGCTTCCGGGCCGTCCTGGACGGCCGCCCCGCCGCCCACCCCTGGCTGGCCGCCCTGCACCGCCTCCGCCCCCGCTGACGGGACCCCCGACCGGCTCCCGCCGGGGCCTCCGCAGCGGTATCCGGCCTACGGGGCCTCCGCCGGGGCTCCGCAGCGCCTTCCGGGCTACGGGGCGTCCGCCGGGCCGATGCGGGCCGTGAACTCCGCGACCGCCTCCCGGACCTCCTCCGCCGTCCAGGACAGGCCCGGCCCGGTCACCGTCAGCTCCGTCATCGAGATCCCCGGCGGCCCGGCCGGGTCCCAGTGCCGGAACAGCGCGGTCCCGGTCTCCTCGGCCTGCCGCAGCCCCGCCTCCACCAGCCGCTCCGCCGGATACGGCAGCCACACCCGGAACTGGTGGGTGTGCGGCACCTCCGGATGGATCCGGAACCAGGGCACCCCGGCCCCGGCGAACCCCTCCGCCAGCGCCGCCGCCACCCGCTTCGCCCCCGCCACGTACGAGGGCAGCCGCGGCAGTTCCTCCGCCAGCCCGGCCAGCGCCGACAGCGCCTGCGGGAACTGCCGGAACACCTGGCCGCCGTACCGGTGGCGCCAGACCCGGGCCTCCTCCACGAGGGCCCGCGACCCCGCCAGCGCGGCCCCGCTGAGCCCGCCCAGCGACTTGTAGAAGGACACGTACACGCTGTCCGCGAGACCGGCGATCTCCGGCAGCGTCCGGCCGAAGTGCACCGTGGTCTCCCACAGCCGCGCCCCGTCGAAGTGGACCACCGCGTCCCGCTCCCGGGCGGCCTCCACCAGCTCCTCCAGCTCCTCCCAGGACGGCAGCAGGAAACCGGCGTCGCGCAGCGGCAGCTCCAGCATCAGCGTCCCGAACGGCTCCGCGACCTCCCGGACCTCCGCCGCCGTCGGCTGCCGGGGCTCCCGGGTCGGGTGCACGGTCCGCAGACCCGACACCACCGACAGCGCGGAGTTCTCCCACACCTCCGGATGGCCCAGCGGATGCATCGCGACCACCGGGTTCCCGGTCCGGCCCGCCCAGCAGCGCAGCGCCACCTGCTGGGCCATCGTCCCGGACGGGAAGAACGCCGCGTCCTCCGTGCCGAGCAGCTCCGCCACCCGCCGCTCCAACTCGGCGACCACCCCGTCGCCGTACACGTCGGCCGGCCGGTCCGGGTCGTGGCCCGCACCGGTCAGCCGCTCCATCAACTCGCCGACCGTGTGCTCCCGCACGCTCCGGCCCAGGGTCCGCCGCGCCCCGCGCCAGGCCGCCGCCAACCGCTCCTGCCGTGCTTCCTCGTCCGTCATGGCGCCGATCATGCCCCCGCCGCCGCCCCGGGCGCCCGCGGGTTTCCGCCCCCCGGCACCCGGCCGCCCCCCGGGCCCGGAGAGGACTAGCATGGCGACGTATCGTCCGGTACCCCTCGCGGACTGGAACGGAAGGCCCTCCCCGCGTGAACGCAACACAGCAGGCCCGCCCTGCCCGACTCACCGTCGGTGTCGTCGGCGCGGGCCGCGTCGGCCCCGCCCTGGCCAGTGCGCTGCGACTGGCCGGCCACCGGCCCGTCGCCGTGTCCGGAGTCTCCGACGCCTCCCGGCGGCGCGCCGCCGACCTGCTCCCCGAGGTCCCGCTGGTGCCGCCCGCCGAGGTGCTGGCCCGCGCCGACCTGGTGCTGCTCACCGTCCCCGACGACGCCCTGCCCCCGCTGGTCGCCGGCCTCGCCGAGACCGGGGCGGTCCGGCCCGGCCAGCTGATCGTGCACACCTCCGGCCGCTACGGCACCGCCGTCCTCGACCCGGCCCGCCGGGCCGGCGCGCTGCCGCTGGCCCTGCACCCGGCGATGACCTTCACCGGAACCACCGTGGACGTGGACCGGCTGGCCGGCTGCTCCTTCGGGGTCACCGCCCCCGAGGAACTCCGGCTGGCCGCCGAGGCCCTGGTCATCGAGATGGGCGGGGAGCCCGAGTGGATCGCGGAGGAGTCCCGTCCGCTCTATCACGCGGCCCTCGCCCTCGGCGCCAACCACCTGGTCACCCTGGTCGCCCAGGCCATGGAACTGCTGCGCACCGCCGGGGTGGAGCATCCCGACCGGATGCTCGGCCCGCTGCTGGGCGCGGCCCTGGACAACGCCCTGCGCTCCGGGGACGCGGCGCTCACCGGGCCGGTGGCCCGGGGCGACGCCGGAACCGTCGCCGCCCATGTGGGCGAACTCCGCAAGCACGCCCCCGCCACCGTCTCCGGCTATCTGGCGATGGCCCGCAGCACCGCGGACCGGGCCCTCGCCCACGGGCTCCTCAAGCCGGAACTCGCCGCCGACCTGCTGGAGGTCCTGGCGGAGGGCCGCGAGGCCCGTACCGGCGGCCGCCCGCCCCGCCCGGCCGACGGCCCCGGCAGCACGGACGGCCCTTCCGGAGGCCCGGACGGCTCCGAGGGCCCCGACGCCGCGGACGGATCCGGCGGGAGGGACGGCCGATGACCGCGACCACCGCCCCCGAGCCCATCCGCACCGGCAGCGCCCTCGCCGCCCTGCCCCGCCGCGGCCGCCGCGCCGTGGTGATGACCATGGGCGCCCTGCACGAGGGCCACGCCTCCCTGGTCCGCGCCGCCCGCGCCCATGTCGGCCCCGAGGGCCAGGTCGTGGTCACCGTCTTCGTCAACCCGCTCCAGTTCGGGGCCGGCGAGGACCTGGACCGCTACCCCCGCACCCTGGACGCCGACATCGCGATCGCCGCCGCGGCCGGGGCCGACGCCGTCTTCGCCCCCGCCACCGAGGAGGTCTACCCCGGCGGCGAACCGCAGGTCCGGATCACCGCCGGGCCCATGGGCGGCCGGCTGGAGGGCGCCACCCGCCCGGGCCACTTCGACGGCATGCTCACCGTGGTCGCCAAACTGCTCCACCTGACCGCCCCGGACACCGCGTTCTTCGGGCGCAAGGACGCCCAGCAGCTCGCGCTGATCCGCCGGATGGCCACCGACCTCAACTTCCCGGTGGAGATCGTGGGCGTGCCCACCGTCCGGGAGACCGACGGCCTCGCCCTCTCCAGCCGCAACCGCTACCTCTCCACCGCCGAGCGCGGCACCGCGCTGGCCCTCTCCCGCGCCCTCTTCGCGGGCCGCGACCGGCTCGCCGCCCAGGCGGCCCTGGCCGCCCGCGCCGAGGCCGCCGGCTCCAACGGGTCCGGCGACGGCTCCCGGGCCGGGGCCCTCGCCCGGCTCGGCGAGGCCCGCGCCTCCGCCGACGCGCACGCCGTGTCCGCGGCCGGCGCCGCCCTCCCCGAGGCCGTACGGACCGCCGCCCGCCAGGTCCTGGCCGAGGCCGCCCGGGCCGAGGTACCGCTGGTCCTCGACTACCTGGCCCTGGTCGACCCGGCAGACTTCACCGAGATCCCGGCCGACTTCACCGGCGAGGCCGTCCTGGCCGTGGCCGCGAAGGTCGGGACCACCCGGCTGATCGACAACATCCCATTGGAATTCGGAGCACACGCGTGAGCACCTCGTCAGGCAGAGCCAGCACCGGCGACGGCCACGGCACCGGCATACGGCTGCCCGCCCCGGCACCCGGCTGGGCCCTCGAAGCCGACGTGGTCGTCGTCGGCTCCGGTGTCGCCGGGCTGACGGCCGCACTGCGCTGCGCGGCCGCCGGCCGCCGCACCGTCGTGGTCACCAAGGCCCGGCTGGACGACGGGTCCACCCGCTGGGCCCAGGGCGGCATCGCGGCCGCCCTCGGCGACGGGGACACCCCCGAACAGCACCTCGCGGACACCCTGGTCGCCGGTGCCGGACTCTGCGACGAGGCGGCCGTCCGCCTGCTGGTCACCGAGGGCCCGGACGCCGTCCGCCGGCTGATCGCCACCGGGGCCGTCTTCGACACCTCCGCCGAGACCGGCGAGATCGAACTGACCCGGGAGGGCGGCCACCACCGGCGCCGCATCGCGCACGCCGGCGGGGACGCCACCGGCGCCGAGATCTCCCGCGCCCTGGTCGAGGCCGTCCACGCGGCCGGTATCGAGACCGTGGAGAACGCCCTGGTCCTGGACCTCCTCCAGGACGCCGAGGGCCGCACCGCGGGCGTCACCCTGCACGTGATGGGCGAGGGCCAGCACGACGGCGTCGGCGCCGTCCACGCCCCCGCCGTGATCCTCGCGACCGGCGGCATGGGCCAGGTCTTCTCCGCCACCACCAACCCCTCGGTGTCCACCGGCGACGGGGTCGCGCTCGCCCTGCGGGCCGGCGCCGAGGTCTCCGACCTGGAGTTCGTCCAGTTCCACCCCACCGTGCTCTTCCTCGGCCCGGACGCCGAGGGCCAGCAGCCGCTGGTCTCCGAGGCCGTCCGCGGCGAGGGCGCCCACCTGGTCGACGCCGACGGGGTCCGCTTCATGGTCGGCCAGCACGAGCTCGCCGAACTCGCCCCCCGCGACATCGTCGCCAAGGGCATCATGCGCCGGATGCGGGAGCAGGACGCCCGGCACATGTACCTGGACGCCCGGCACTTCGGCCGCGAGATGTGGGAGCAGCGGTTCCCCACCATCCTCGCCGCCTGCCGCGCCCACGGCATCGACCCGGTCACCGAACCCATCCCGGTGGCCCCGGCCGCGCACTACGCCAGCGGCGGGGTCCGCACCGACCTGGACGGCCGCACCACCGTCCCCGGGCTGTACGCCTGCGGGGAGGTCGCCTGCACCGGCGTGCACGGCGCCAACCGGCTGGCCTCCAACTCCCTGCTGGAGGGCCTGGTCTTCGCCGAGCGGATCGCCGACCACATCGTCACCCACCGTCCCGCCTCGGCCGGCCCCGGTGTCCCGGTGCCCTTCCGGGGCCCGCTGCTGCCCGCGCAGGCCCGTCTGGACATCCAGCGGATCATGACCGGGGGTGCGGGTGTGCTGCGCTCCGCCGAGTCCCTGCGGTCCGCCGCCGAGGGTCTGGACGCGCTGTACGCGGCCGCCCTCGCCGACCTTGAGGTCCACGGCAAGACCGCCGAACCGGGCGTGGACAGCTGGGAGTCCACCAACCTGCTCTGCGTGGCCCGGGTGCTGGTCGCCGCCGCCCGGCGGCGCGAGGAGACCCGCGGCTGCCACTGGCGCGAGGACCACCCCGACCGTGACGACCGGGACTGGCGCCGCCATCTGGTGGTGCGCCTGTCCCGGACCGAGAAGCGGGCCCTGGTCGTGACCGAGACCGACACCGCGGACCTCCCGTCCGTGGACACCCCCGTCCGTACGCCGGCCCGTACGCCCGTACGCCCCACCCCGAGCCAGGAGTCCTCACCGTGAGCACCACCGACCACGCGCACCAGCACGAGCACGAGCACCCCGAGCTGGAACTGCTCGACCAGGACGCCGCGGGCGGCTGCGGCGAAGGCTGTGGCTGCGGCGGCGAGGAGACCGGCCTGGACCCGGCCCTGGCCGAGCTCCTCGCGGACGCCGGCCTGGACCCGTACGAGGTGGAGGCCATCGCCGAGATGGCCCTCTCCGAGGACCTGGACGGCGGGGTGGACGTCACCACCGTCGCCACCGTCCCCGAGGACGCCACCGCCACCGCCGACTTCACCGCCCGGGAGGCCGGGGTGGTGGCCGGGCTGCGGATCGCCGAGGCCGTGTTCTCGGTGGTCTGCACCGACACCTTCGAGGTCGAACGGCATGTGGAGGACGGCGACCGGGTCGAGGCCGGCCAGGTCCTGCTGTCCGTCACCGGCCTGACCCGCGACCTGCTCACCGGTGAGCGCAGCGCCCTGAACATCGTCTGCCGGCTGTCCGGCATCGCCACCGCCACCCGCCGCTGGGCGGACGCGCTGGAGGGCACCGGGGCGAAGGTCCGCGACACCCGCAAGACCACCCCGGGGCTGCGCTCCCTGGAGAAGTACGCGGTGCGCTGCGGCGGCGGGGTCAACCACCGGATGTCGCTGTCCGACGCGGCCCTGGTGAAGGACAACCACGTGGTGGCGGCCGGCGGGGTCGCCGAGGCCTTCAAGGCCGTCCGGGACGCCTTCCCGGACCTGGCGGTGGAGGTCGAGGTGGACACCCTGCACCAGTGCCGTGAGGCGATGGACGCGGGCGCCGACCTGATCCTCCTCGACAACTTCACCGTCCCGGAGACCGAGGAGGCCGTCAGCCTCAACCGCGGCCACAACCAGGGCCGGGCCGCCCTGGAGTCCTCGGGCCGGCTCACCCTGGAGAACGCCCGGGCGTACGCGGAGACCGGCGTGGACTACCTGGCCGTGGGCGGTCTGACCCACTCCTCGCCCATCCTGGACATCGGCCTGGACCTGCGCGAACCCCGCGAGGCGGTGTAACCCATGCTGTTGACCATCGACGTCGGCAACTCGCACACCGTGCTGGGGCTGTTCGACGGGGACGAGATCATCGAGCACTGGCGGATCTCGACCGACCCGCGGCGCACCGCCGACGAGCTCGCCGTCCTGATGCAGGGCCTGATGGGCATGCACCCGATGCTCGGCAGCGAACTCGGCGACGGCATCCACGGGATCGCGATCTGCTCCACCGTGCCGGCCGTGCTCCACGAACTGCGCGAGGTCACCCGCCGGTACTACGGGGACGTGCCCGCGGTGCTGGTGGAGCCCGGCATCAAGACCGGGGTGCCGATCCTGACGGACAACCCCAAGGAGGTCGGCGCCGACCGGATCATCAACGCCTGCGCGGCCGTGGAGCTGTACGGCGGCCCGGCCATCGTCGTGGACTTCGGCACCGCCACCACCTTCGACGCGGTGTCGGCGCGCGGCGAGTACGTGGGCGGGGTGATCGCCCCCGGCATCGAGATCTCCATGGAGGCGCTGGGGGTGCGCGGGGCCCAGCTGCGCAAGATCGAGCTGGCCCGGCCGCGGAACGTGATCGGCAAGTCCACGGTCGAGGCCATGCAGTCCGGTGTGGTCTACGGGTTCGCCGGACAGGTCGACGGGGTCGTCACCCGGATGGCCAGGGAGCTGGCCGGCCCGAACGGCGACCCCGACGACGTCCGGGTGATCGCCACCGGCGGTCTGGCCCCGATGGTGCTGGGCGAGGCCGCGGTCATCGACGACCACGAGCCCTGGCTCACCCTGATCGGGCTCCGCCTGGTCTACGAGCGGAACGCCCCGAACTTCACCTGAGGGCGCGGCGCGCGGCGGGGGCGGCACGGACCGGCCCCCGCCGCCCGCCGGATCAGACCGGCGGCCGTCCCGGGGTGGGCGCGGGCGGCGGGCTGGGCAGCGGCGGGCCGGGGTCGGGCTGCGGCTCGGGATAGCCGGGGTTGCGGTGCTTCTCCATGGTGACCCGTTCCCAGGTCAGCCGGTACACGCCCAGCGGCGGGAACAGCTCCGTGCGCACCGGGTAGCCCTGCTCGGCGCAGGACAGGCACAGCAGGTCCCGATGGGCGGCCGACGGGCTGGTGCGGACCGCCTGGACCGGGTCGCGCCAGCAGGCTTCGCAGGTCACGACGTCGGTGGGACTCGTGACGAACTCGGCGGTGATCACCGGGTCACCTCGTTTCCGTTGTCGATCTCCACCCACACGGTGTCGCCGCCGTGCGTGCGCAGATGTCCGTAGCGGGCCCCCTGGGCGAGCGCCCCGAGGATCGCCGCGTGTGTGTGGGGTGCCAGGTCCTCGGGGAGGTCCGCCTCGATCCGGATGCCGTCGCAGGTCGTGCGCAGCCGGGGCTCGGCGCCGGTGGCGGCGGCGAGCTGGGCGGCCACGGCCGCGGCTCGGGTCTCGACGGAACGCACTGGGCCCCCTCGACGTGAGCGAATGGTCGCTCATCGTAATGCTGAACGTTCAGCTTCAACCTGATGGGTTAGCTTGTCAACGTCCGTATAGACCCGGATGAACAGGGACAGGACGGCCCAAATTGCCCCGGGAAACCGCGTATGTGCAGGTGGCCGACGCGCTACGGGAGCGCATTCAGGCCGGAGAGTGGCCGGTCGGGGCGAAGCTGCCCTCCCGGGCCCGGTTCGCCCGCGAGTACGCCGTCGGGCAGAGCGTGGCGCAGCGCGCCATGGAGCGGCTGATCATCGAGGGCTTCCTGGAGGGCCGGGCCGGCTCGGGGACGTACGTCCGGCAGCCGCGCCGGAGGCTGCGGCTGGTCCGCTCGCGGGCCCGGGCGGGACGCTCCGGAAGCCCCTTCCACGCCGAGGTGCTGGTCTCCGGCGGGACGGGCAGCTGGGAGTCCCGGTCCGCGGCCCGGGTCCCCGCGCCCGAGGCGATCGCGGCCCGGCTCGGCCTCGCGGCCGGCGAGCCCTGTGTGATGACCGACTACGAGTTCCTGGCCGACGGCCGTCCCGTGCAGCTGTCCACCTCCTGGGAGCCGATGGCCCTCACGGACCGCACCCCGGTGGTGCTGCCGGAGATGGGGCCGAAGGCCGGACTGGGCGTGGTCGAGCGGATGCGGTCGATCGGGGTCACCGTGGTCAAGGCCGTCGAGGTGCCGCGCCCGGCCCGGGCCACCCAGCGGCAGGCCAATCTGCTGGGGATCAGCATCGGCGACCTGATCACCGAGATCGAGCGGACCTACTACGCCGAGGACGGGCGGCCCGTGGAGACCGCGGACATCGTGGTCGCCGACATCCGCTCGGAGATCGTCTACGAGGTCCCGGTCGACTGACCGGAGCGGCTCCGCCGAACGGCCGCGCGGCCGCCGCGCCGCAGCCCGATATAGGGGAATTTTGTCCGATTAGGCGTATCTTCGGGCCATGCCCACGCCCTTCGGATCCCGCGGCGGTATGGCGTTCAGCACTGCTGAACTGCGCGTGCTGCGGCGGTCTCTCGCCCATGCCCTCCAGACCTCCGCCGGCCCCCTGACGGCCACCGAGGCGCAGGCCTGCCTGCGGCTCGCGCAGGCCGTCGACGACGCCGCAGACGAGGCCGGGCGGCTCAGAGCGTTCCTGCTGGCGGACCTCCGGCGCTACCGCGAGGCCCTGCCCGGCAGCCTCACGGGCTACCTGGCGCTCCTCCAGGACGCCCTGGCCGGAGGATACGAACCGGTCCCCGACGACCTGGCCGCGCTCCGCGCGCTCCGCGGCAACCCGACGGCCCGAGCCCTGCTGGAACGGGCCCGGGTGGTGGCCGGGCGGTCGGTCCGGCGCCGGCTGGCCGCCCCCGCCCCGCGGACCCGGCTGCTGGCCCTGGCCGGCGGCAAGGACCCGGCCCCGGGCGGCGAGGGGGCCCCGGAGCCGGCCCCCGAGCCCGGCCCCGACCGCCGCCCCGCCCCGCCGGAGCGGCCGATCCCCACCCCCGGAGAGGTGTTCCCGCCGCGCCGCAAGCCTTCGCCGCCCCCGGCGGCGAGCCGGGCCGCCGGGTAGCTACGCTGAGGGCATGGACTACGTTTCCGCGCTCGTGCCCCCGTTCGTGATGGCCGCGTTCTTCATCGCCCTCATCGTGGTGATCGTGAAGAGCCAGGGCGGCGCCAACAAGACCAAGGAAGACGCGGCGGTCGACGCCGTGATCGCCCGGGCCGAGGCGACCCAGCAGCAGAAGTAGCGGACCCGGCGGAATCCGGTCCGAAGAAATGACGGGCGCGCCACCCGCCGGGGTGGCGCGCCCGTTTTTCTCGGCATTGCCGAGCGAATAGCCGGGCAATCCCGGACATGCAGGACTATCGTGCTGCTGTGCCTCGCCCCCTGGGAGATCTCGAAGACGCCGTCATGACGCGGGTGTGGCAGTGGAACCGCCCGGTCACCGTTCGGGAAGTGCTGGAGGACCTCCAGCAGGAACGCTCCATCGCCTATACGACGGTCATGACCGTCATGGACAACCTCCATCAGAAGGGCTGGGTCCGCCGTGAGGCGGAAGGCCGGGCCTATCGCTATACGGCGGTCTCCACCCGGGCCGCCTACTCCGCGGCGCTGATGAACGAGGCCTGGTCCACCAGCGACAACCCGGCGGCCGCTCTGGTCGCCTTCTTCGGGATGATGTCCGCCGAGCAGCGCGAGGCCCTGCGGGACGCCGTACGGATCGTCCAGCACGACGACGACGCCCCCCAGGACACCGGGACTCCACCGGACACCGGGGCTCCGCAGGACGGGCCGGACGGGCCGCCGGAGGGCACGGACGGGACGGACGAGCGGGACGGGGAGCCGGGGCGATAGCGTCCGGGCATGGAAGAAGATTCGGCCGGACCCTCGGCCAACGGTGCAAATGCAAAAGCAGTGACGATCCGCCGCGCCCGTACCGGTGATGTTCCCGCCCTGCGCCGCCTCCTCGACCAGTACGTACAGCAGAGGATCCTGCTCGACAAAGCGCCGGTCACGCTTTACGAGTCCATCCAGGAGTTCTGGGTGGCCGAACGCGAGGCGGACCGGATGGTGGTCGGCTGCGGCGCCCTTCATGTGATGTGGGAGGACTTGGCGGAAGTCCGAACCCTTGCCGTGGACCGGGAGTTGAAGGGTGGTGGGGTCGGTCACCAGGTGCTCGCGCGCTTGTTGCGGGCGGCCCGCGAGGTGGGTGTGAGCCGGGTATTCTGCCTCACCTTCGAAGTCGACTTCTTCGCGAAGCACGGCTTCGTGGAGATCGGTGAGACTCCGGTGGAGACCGATGTCTACCGTGAGCTCCTGCGTTCCTATGACGAGGGTGTCGCGGAGTTCCTGGGTCTCGAACGAGTGAAGCCGAACACCTTGGGCAACAGCCGGATGCTTCTGCACCTGTGAACGATCAGCGCGCGAACTCCGGGGCGATCCCTATGTCCGAATCGCGCACGTTTCCCGTCCTGTTGAGGTCCTGAACCTCTCCCGGGGGTTTGTGTTTTCCCCGCAAAAGCGGTTTCCTTTCCGCGTACTGCATTTTCGATGAAAGGAAATCCGGTGGCGCAGAAGGTTCAGGTCCTTCTTGTCGACGACCTCGACGGTGGCACGGCGGACGAGACCGTCACGTTCGCGCTGGATGGCAAGACCTACGAGATCGACCTCACCAGCGCCAACGCGGACAAGCTCCGTGGCGCGCTGGAGGAGTTCGTGAAGGCCGGACGCCGTACCGGCGGCCGCGCCGCCGCGGGCCGCGCCAAGGGCGGCCGTGCGGCCGCCGCTTCCGCGGGCAGCCCGGACACCGCGGAAATCCGCGCCTGGGCGAAGGCGCAGGGTCTCAGCGTGAACGACCGCGGGCGCGTTCCCGCCGATATCCGCGAGGCCTACGAGAACAGGGGCTGACGCCCGGGCCCGGTCAGCCGGGCCCGGTGGCACTCCGTGGCCGCCGCCCCGACCAGCCGCACCAGGTCGGGCCCCGCGTTCCGGCCCAGGGCGGGCAGCGAGGGCAGACGGGCCTCCCAGTCGGGGCCCGGCGGCCGCAGCCAGCCCGCCGCCCCGCGGGAGCGGTCCCCGGGCCGTTCCGGTGGCACGGGCGCCGTGATCCGGCCGCCCGGCCCCAGCCCGGTCAGCTCCAGGGGCACCCCGCCCCAGTCCAGCCAGTCGAGCAGGCCGGCCAGCTCGTCGGCACCGCCCGGGGCCACCAGGAACCGGGCGCGCCGCCCGGTGAGGGCCACCGGTCCGGTCTCGACCGGCCGCCGCAGCACGGCCGCCCCGGCCTCCGCCGGCAGCTCCAGCACGTCGAAGAGCTCGCCGGTGACCAGCAGGGCGGGCGGGCCCCCGGCGACCGGCCAGCCGAGCACCCGCTCGTACCAGCGGGCATGCTCGGTGGTCTCGGTGGTCTCCGGGGCGGGGGCGGCAGGAGTCATGACAGGGCAACCGTCCGGCCCCCCGCCGGGTTACGGAACGCTCCGACCCGACAGCGGAGCGTAAACGTATGGTGGTCCCCGTCGGCCCCCCGTCTCACATTCGGGACGCAACTCTGTTCGCCCTTAGCGGAGGCGACCGGTGCCGGGGGCATGGAGTGTCGGTGCTTACGGGTAAGACATTCCTAGTGGATCGGGGCGACACGCTGATTTGACCGGCTCCCGTTCGCCATCGGCGTACTCATGTGACGGGTATCTGCCTGGCCTGCGGGAACATCGTCTCGCACCATCGGGTTGGAGCAGTTGTCGGCTGTTCAAGACGGGGAATCCTCGCTGAGATGTGGGGGTGAGCCTGGGACGGATGTCGGCAGTTGGAATGAGCTGTCCCGCCCCGCGGGACTAGCATGCGGAAGGACAGGGAGGGGACCGCCCCCTTACTGCCCGACCGCTCTGAGGAGCGATTAACGATGTTCGAGAGGTTCACCGACCGCGCGCGGCGGGTTGTCGTCCTGGCTCAGGAAGAAGCCCGGATGCTCAACCACAACTACATCGGCACCGAGCACATCCTTCTGGGCCTGATCCACGAGGGTGAGGGTGTCGCCGCTAAGGCCCTGGAGAGCCTCGGGATTTCGCTCGAGGCGGTCCGCCAGCAGGTGGAGGAGATCATCGGCCAGGGCCAGCAGGCCCCGTCCGGGCACATTCCCTTCACCCCTCGCGCCAAGAAGGTCCTGGAGCTTTCCCTCCGCGAGGCTCTTCAGCTCGGCCACAACTACATCGGCACCGAGCACATCCTGCTCGGCCTGATCCGCGAGGGCGAGGGTGTCGCCGCCCAGGTCCTCGTGAAGCTCGGCGCCGACCTCAACCGGGTCCGGCAGCAGGTCATCCAGCTGCTCTCCGGCTACTCGGGCGGCGGCAAGGAGTCGGCCACGGCCGGCGGCCCGGCCGAGGGCACGCCCTCGACCTCGCTGGTCCTGGACCAGTTCGGCCGCAACCTCACCCAGGCGGCCCGCGAATCCAAGCTCGACCCGGTCATCGGGCGCGAGAAGGAGATCGAGCGGGTCATGCAGGTGCTCTCCCGCCGGACCAAGAACAACCCGGTCCTCATCGGCGAGCCCGGCGTCGGCAAGACCGCCGTGGTCGAGGGACTGGCGCAGGCCATCGTCAAGGGCGAGGTGCCCGAGACCCTCAAGGACAAGCACCTCTACACCCTGGACCTCGGCGCGCTGGTCGCCGGCTCCCGCTACCGCGGTGACTTCGAGGAGCGCCTGAAGAAGGTCCTCAAGGAGATCCGCACCCGCGGCGACATCATCCTGTTCATCGACGAGCTCCACACCCTGGTGGGTGCGGGTGCCGCCGAGGGCGCGATCGACGCCGCCAGCATCCTGAAGCCGATGCTGGCCCGCGGTGAGCTCCAGACCATCGGTGCCACCACGCTCGACGAGTACCGCAAGCACCTGGAGAAGGACGCCGCCCTGGAGCGGCGCTTCCAGCCCATCCAGGTCGCCGAGCCCTCGCTGCCGCACACCATCGAGATCCTCAAGGGTCTCCGGGACCGGTACGAGGCGCACCACCGCGTCTCCATCACGGACGAGGCCCTCGTGCAGGCGGCCACCCTGGCCGACCGGTACATCTCGGACCGCTTCCTCCCGGACAAGGCGATCGACCTGATCGACGAGGCCGGCTCCCGGATGCGCATCCGCCGGATGACCGCGCCGCCGGACCTCCGCGAGTTCGACGAGAAGATCGCCGGTGTCCGCCGGGACAAGGAGTCCGCGATCGACTCCCAGGACTTCGAGAAGGCGGCCTCGCTCCGTGACACGGAGAAGCAGCTGCTGACCGCGAAGGCCAAGCGGGAGAAGGAGTGGAAGGCCGGCGACATGGACGTCGTCGCCGAGGTCGACGGCGATCTGATCGCCGAGGTCCTGGCGACCGCGACCGGCATTCCGGTCTTCAAGCTGACCGAGGAGGAGTCCTCGCGACTGCTCCGCATGGAGGACGAGCTGCACAAGCGCGTCATCGGTCAGAAGGACGCCATCAAGGCCCTTTCCCAGGCCATCCGCCGTACGCGGGCCGGTCTGAAGGACCCGAAGCGCCCCGGTGGCTCGTTCATCTTCGCCGGCCCGTCCGGTGTCGGTAAGACCGAGCTCTCCAAGACGCTCGCCGAGTTCCTCTTCGGCGACGAGGACGCGCTGATCTCCCTCGACATGTCGGAGTTCAGCGAGAAGCACACGGTTTCCCGTCTCTTCGGTTCGCCCCCCGGCTACGTGGGCTACGAAGAGGGCGGCCAGCTCACCGAGAAGGTGCGCCGGAAGCCGTTCTCCGTCGTCCTCTTCGACGAGGTCGAGAAGGCCCACCCGGATATCTTCAATTCCCTTCTCCAGATCCTGGAGGACGGTCGTCTGACCGACTCCCAGGGCCGGGTCGTGGACTTCAAGAACACGGTCATCATCATGACCACCAACCTGGGTACCCGGGACATCTCGAAGGGCTTCAACCTGGGCTTCGCCGCCCAGGGTGACGTCAAGACCGGATACGACCGGATGAAGGCCAAGGTCAACGAGGAGCTGAAGCAGCACTTCCGCCCCGAGTTCCTGAACCGCGTCGACGACACGGTGGTGTTCCACCAGCTGTCGCAGGAAGACATCATCCAGATCGTCGACCTGATGGTCGCCAAGGTGGACGAGCGCCTCAAGGACCGTGACATGGGCATCGAGCTCAGCACGGAGGCGAAGCTGCTGCTGGCCAAGCGCGGCTACGACCCGATCCTGGGTGCCCGCCCGCTGCGCCGCACCATCCAGCGCGAGATCGAGGACATCCTCTCGGAGAAGATCCTCTTCGGCGAGCTGCGGCCGGGCCACATCGTGGTCGTCGGCAAGGAGGGTGAGGGCGAGGAAGCCAAGTTCACCTTCCGCGGCGAGGAGAAGTCGGCTCTGCCGGACGTCCCCCCGATCGAGGCCACGGGCTCCGGCCCGGACCTGACCAAGGGCGCGTGAGCGCGTAGGGCCCTGCTGCCCGACCGCTGAAGCGGCCCCCGGTGCCTGAGAAGGCACCGGGGGCCGCTTCGTGTGTGCGGGGGTGCCCCGGGCGGTGTGGCGCCGTGCACATCGGGGGGTCCCCGCCGGTGACAAGCCGCACAGGGCAAATCGGACCTACTAGGTCAAGCCGTAGATCGAATCGGGGTGCGGATCCGGGCTTCACCCCAGCAAACGGGCCGTCAACAGGGCGCATAGCACTGGCGGCCGCTACGAGCTTCGCTAGTATTCGCGGCTTTTGGGCACCAGGCAGCGTCCGGGTTACCAATGAGCGTGCCGGTTCACCCGGCATCTCCCATACCCGTTCCCGGAGGACTTACACATGTCTGCGAAGCCCGCCCGTACCGCCCGTATCCGCACCGCCGTCGCCGCCACCGGTCTCGGTGCCGCCCTGGCCCTCGGAGCCGCCACCGGTACCGCCTTCGCCGACACCGCCGCCAAGCCCGCCGCGGGTGCCGCCGCCTCCTGGAAGAAGCCGGTCGAGGCCTACACGCTGTCCGCGACCTTCGGCAAGGGCGGCAGCATGTGGACCGCCAAGCACTCCGGCCAGGACTTCGCGGTGCCGGTCGGCACCCCGGTCAAGGCCGTGCACTCCGGCACCGTGGTCAAGGCCGGCCCCAACGGCGGCGGCGACGGCCCGGCCTACGGCAACGCCATCGTGATCAAGCACGCGAACAACACGTACTCCCAGTACGCGCACCTCTCGAAGATCCAGGTCAAGATCGGCCAGAAGGTCTCCGCCAACCAGCGGATCGCGCTGTCCGGCAACACCGGGAACTCCAGCGGCCCGCACCTGCACTTCGAGATCCGCACCACCGCGAACTACGGCTCCGCCATCAACCCGGTCGCCTTCCTGCGCAACGCCGGCGTCACCGTCTGACCCGCTCCCGCGGCCGCTCCCGCGGCCGGGTCCCGGCTCAGAGCCAGGAGTGCGAGGGCTTCAGCTTCTTGTCGAGCCTGTTGTTCCGCAGGTCCGCCACCTGCTCCGGGGCCAGCGCCTGCTGCCACACCCGGACGTGGTCCAGCGGCCCGATCCAGGAACCGCTCCAGATGCCGTGGTGCCGGGCCCGCCCCAGCTGCACCGGACCAGGACCGGACCAGATCCCCTCGGGCACCGCGGCGGTCCCCACCGGCCGGTCGTCCACGTACAGGGCGATCTTCTTCGCCTCCGCGTCGTAGGTGCCGGTCAGCAGGGTCCACTCCTTGATCCCCTTCTCGGCGTCCCCGAGGACCTGCACGGCCGTGGACGCCGCGCCCTGGTCACCGGTCTGCACCCGGAACACCCAGGACTTCTTCCCGCCCGACTCCTCGAAGCCCAGCTCGAAGGTGTACGAGATGCCGTCGCCCTGGCTGACCGCGATCCGCGAGCCGCGCTGGGACACGTTGAACACACGGGCCGAGACGGTGAAGTCCCGGGTGATGTCCACGGCGGGCTCGGCGCCCTGCCCGTAGGAGTTCGCGCTCCCCTTGAACCGGACCTCGCTGCGCTTCTCCAGCTTGGCGACCGTCGCGTCGGTGCCGAGCGCCACGTGCAGCCGGCCGTTGCGGTCGCGCAGCAGATTGGGCTCGCCCTCCACCGTGGCGCTGTTCCCGCCGCCCGGCTTGTTCCCGCCGGAGGCCGAGCCGCTCGGGCTGGGGCTCGGGCTGCCGGAGACGGCGGCCGAAGGGGAGCCGCCCTGGTCGTCCTGGGTGCCGAAGAGCCACCAGCCGCCGCCCGCCGCCAGCGCGAACACCAGCACCCCCGAGCCGATGACCAGCGCCCGGCGCCGGCCCCGCCGGGAGTCGTTCCGGTCGGCGAGCGCCTGCCAGTCCGGCTGCTCGGCGGCCGGCGGCGGGAAGCCCTGCCGCGCATGGTCCGGCTGCGGGAAGTCGGGCTGCGGCTGCCAGCCCTGCTGCGGGGGCTGCTGCTGCCAGTCCTGGGCCCCGGCGGGCGGGAAGGCCGACGGTTCGGTGGGCAGACCGGCCGCCCAGGGCTGCGGGCCGGGCTCCGGCTGCTGGTACGGATTGGGCTGTCCGGACTGCGGGTACCCGTAGCCGCCGGGCGTCCCCCCAGCCGGGTATCCGTAGCCGCCGCTGCCCGGGTCCTGCCCCGGCTCCGGCTGCGGGCTGTTCGTACGATCCGTACCGTCAGTCATGGCACGGATGCTAGAACATGCGACCGGTGCGATGAACCGCCAGCCCCGTCACAGCCCCGTCACTGCGGCAGCCGCAGGATCGGGAAGCTCCCGGTGGCGGTCGGCGCGTGCTCCGGCAGCCACAGCACCGCCACCGCGCCCCCCGCCCGCCCCTGCTGGTCCGCCCCGCCCGGGGCGGCCACGTTGCGGAAGGTCAGCCGGGCGCCCAGCACCCGGGCCTGGCCCTCGGCGATCGTCAGCCCCAGCCCGTGGCCCACGCCCGCCCGGTCGGTCGAACCGGTGCGGAACCGGCTCGGCCCGTCCCGCAGCAGCGCCTCCGGGAACCCGGGCCCGTGGTCCCGCACCCGGACCACCCGGCCCTCCACGTCCACCTCGATCGGCCCCTTGCCGTAGCGGGCCGCGTTGGCGAGCAGATTGCCCAGGATCCGCTCCAGCCGCCGCGGATCGGTGCTGACGATCTCCGGGGCGACGATCCGGATGGCAGCCCCCGGCATCAGCGAGGCCACCCGCCGGCTGACGAAGTCGCCCAGGGCCACCTCCTGGAGCTCGGCCCGCTCGGACGCGCTGTCCAGCCGGGCCACCTCCAGTACGTCCTCCACCAGCGCCCGCATGGCCTGCGCCCGGTCCCGGACCAGCTCGGTGGGACGGCCCGGCGGCAGCAGCTCCGCCGCGGTCAGCAGACCGGTCACCGGGGTGCGCAGCTCGTGCGCGATGTCCGCGGTGACCCGGCGCTCGGCCTCCAGACGCTCCTGGAGGGCGTCCGCCATCGCGTCCACGGCCCGCGCCAGATCGTCGGTCTCGTCCCGGACCACCCCGCCGACCGCGTCCCGGACCCGGACGTCGGGATCGCCGTGCGCCACCCGGGTGGCGGCGGCCGCCGCCTTGCGCAGCCGCCGGGAGATCTGGCCGCCGATCAGCACCCCGAGGGCGGAGCCGCCGATGACCACCGCGAGGGAGCCGATCACCAGGGCCCGGTCGAGGTCGCGCATCATGTTGGCGCTCTCCCGGAACTGGCTGTGGATCGACAGCACCTGCCCGTTGCCCAGCGGTACGGCCGCCCACACCTCGGGGAGCCCGTTCGGGTTCTCCACCACATAGGTGCCGCGGCGCCCGCCGCGGGCCTTGTCGCGGAGCGCGGAGGGCAGCTCGGGGTCGTTGAGCTTGGCGCCCATCACCGGTTTGCGGCCGACCTCGGCGTTGCGCGAGATGAACTGCACGCGGTCCAGCTGGACCTCGCGCTGGTTGTCGAGCATCGAGACCCGGGCGGCGCTGTGCACCACCAGGCTGAGCGCCAGCGTGATCAGGGCGCCCACGGCGGCGATGGCCAGCGTGATCTTCCAGCGGATTCCCGTGCGGAGGGTGAACCGCTTCATCCCTTGAGCTTGTATCCGAAACCGCGGACCGTCTCGATCCGGTCCTGCCCGATCTTGGTGCGGAGCCGCTGGACGTGCACGTCCACGACCCGGGTGTCGCCGCCCCAGTCGTAGTCCCAGACCCGCTCCAGCAGCCGGTCCCGGGAGAGCACGGTGCCGGGCGCGGAGGAGAACTCCAGCAGCAGCCGCATCTCGGTCGGGGTGAGGGCCACGGCGGCGCCGTCCTTGCGGACCTCCATGCCCTCGGTGTCCACCTCCAGGTCGCCGAAGGACAGCACCCCGCGCTCCCCGGCCGGCCCCTCGTCCGTCCCGCCGCCGGGGCCGCCCGCGTGCCCGAAACGGCGCAGCACGGCCCGGATCCGGGCCACCAGCACGGAGCCGTCGAAGGGCTTGGTGACGTAGTCGTCGGCGCCCGCCTCCAGGCCGAGGACCACGTCGATGGAGTCCGCGCGGGCGGACAGCATGATGACCGGCACGGTGGACTCGTCGCGGATCCGCCGGCAGAGGCTGACCCCGTCCATGCCGGGGACCATCACGTCCAGCAGGGCGATGTCGGGCCGGTTCGCCCGGAAGGACTCCAGGCCCAGCAGCCCGTCGGGCATGGCGGTGACCACGAACCCGTCGCGTTCCAGCGCCAGGGTCGTGGCCTCGCGGATGACGTCGTCGTCCTCGACGAACAGGACATGGGTGTCGGCCATTGCGGGAGCCTCGCCTCAGTTCTTCTCTGTGACGGCCGGGGCGGGCTGGCCCCCGCCGTCGACCACGTTGCTGTAGTCCGTGTGCACCCGGTCGTGCTCGGTGAACTTCCCGCCGGCCCAGCGGTAGGTGACGACGTCCTCCCCGGAGGGGTAGGCGAGGGCGTCGCTCTTGGCGTAGACCGGCTTGGTGAGCACCAGGTCGCCGCGGTCGATCTCGGCGTAGACGGGCGGCTGCTCGTCGGCGAAGACGTTCTCGTACCGGCCCTCGTCCTCGCGGTAGACGTACGAGCCCAGGCCGACGGCGTCGGCGCAGGACAGCACGTTGACCACCACGTCGTCGACCTCGTTGCCGGTGACCTTCCCGTAGCTGACGTCGATCGGGTACTCCTTGCCCGCGCAGGGCTTGAGGTCCCGTTTGATCTCGGAGCTGACCTTGGGATCGGCCTTGAGCAGGGCCACCGGGTCGACGGCCGAGAAGGCGGACTCGGCGGAGCCGATCCCGGGGGAGTGCGCGGGGGTGGGCGCGTTCTTGGCCACGGCCTCGGTACGGGCCGGGCCACCGTCCTTCAGACCGGTGCCGCCGGAGGAGCAGCCGACCACGAACAGCACGGAGCCGACGAGGACCACGGTCCCCGTCGACACCAGTACCAGCGAACCTCTGCCACTCAGGCCGCGCACCGCTCCCGCCCCTCGTCACGTACGTGGTCACCGCGCTCCAGCGCGCGCAGGTCCAGGTCCCGGCTCTCCAGCTCCTGCCGGAGGCGGGCCAGGGCCCGGTGCAGCGTGCTCTTCACGGTTCCCGCCGACATCCCGAGCGCCGCGGCCGTCTCCTCGGTGCTCATCTGCTCCCAGTGTCGCAGCACCACCACGCTGCGCTGCTTGGGCGCGAGCACCTTGAGGATGTCCATCAGCAGGGCGCGGTCGGCGCGCTGGTCCGAGCCGTCCTCGACGCTGGCGTCGGGGAGCTGCTCGGTGGGGACCTCTTCGAGCTTGCGGGCCCGCCACCACTCGGTCCGCGTGTTGATCATGACGCGGCGGAGGTAGGCGTCGGCGAGGGACTTGTCGGCGATGCCGTCCCAGCGGCCGTAGGTGCGCACCAGGGCGGTCTGGAGGAGGTCCTGGGCGTCGGTCGGGTCCGGGACCAGGCGCCGGGCGCTGCGCAGCAGCGCGTCCTGCCGGGTGCGGACGTACTCTTCGAATTCGAGTACCTCGCCGTGCGCCATCTCAGACCGCCTCCGTTCCGTTACCGCTCCGCTTCCCTGCCTGTGGATCCGAAGGTACGGAGGGCTTGTCACGGGGCTGTGCGGTCCTGACTTCGGTGGACGCACGGCTGGCCATAGGTTGTGTAACAGCGGTGCTGTGACACCCGGCCGGGTCGGCCGGGCCGGGTCGGCCGGGCGGCCGGATCAGGTCAGCGGGAGCCGGTACTCGCCGCCGTCCAGGGGTTCCACCAGGCCGTCGGAGACCAGTCCGTCCAGGGCGCGGGCCCGCTGCACCGGTTCCTCCCAGACGGTGTCCAGGACGGCCCGCGGCACCGGGCCGACGGCCTCCCGCAGGACCGCGAGGAGCTTTCCGCGGACCTGGCGGTCGGTGCCCGCGTAGGTCTGGCCGCGGCGGGCCGGTCCCTCGTGCGGGGGCTTGCCGGCCAGCCGCCAGGCGCACAGCCGGGCGACCGGGCAGCGCTCGCAGTCGGGGGTGCGGGCGGTGCAGACCAGGGCGCCGAGCTCCATGGAGGCGGCCGCCCAGCGGGCCGCGGTGGCCTCGTCCCCGGGCAGCAGTTCGCGGGCGAGGCGGCGCTCCGCCGCGGTGGTGGCGTTCGGCGGGTACTCCACCCCGGTGGTGGTCCGGGCGAAGACCCGCCGGACGTTGGTGTCGAGGACCGGGTGCCGCTGTCCGTACGCGAAGGAGGCCACGGCGGCCGCCGTGTACTCGCCGATGCCGGGCAGCGAGAGCAGCTGCGCGTGGTCGCTGGGGACGTCCCCGCCGTGCCGTTCCGTTATGGCGACGGCGGCGCCGTGCAGCCGCAGGGCCCGGCGCGGGTAGCCGAGCCGGCCCCAGGCGCGGACGGCCTCGCCGGGCGGTTCGGCGGCCAGGTCGGCGGGGCGGGGCCAGCGGGCCAGCCACTGCTCGTACACCGGCAGCACCCGTTTGACCGGGGTCTGCTGGAGCATGAACTCGCTGACCATGACCCCCCAGGGGCCGGCTTCCGGGCGGCGCCAGGGCAGGTCGCGGGCGTGCTGGTCGAACCAGGCGATGACGGGGGTGTGCAGCGGGTGCGCGCCCTCGGCGGGGAAGGTGCCGGGGGCGGGGCGCGGGCTGGTCGCGGTGGTCTCGGGAGTCGCAGTCATGGCAGTCCGCATCCTGGCACGGATCGGGGGTGCGGCGCCGGGTGACCCCGGGGGCGGCGGCTCGATCAGGGCCCGTGGACCAGGGCCGGGCGGTCGGTCCGGTAGGTCGGTCCGGCGCCGGCGAACCAGCGGGCCGCACCGTTGCCGCTGTGCCGGGCGGTGGTGACCAGGGCGGCGACCGGACCGGTGAGCAGCACGGTCAGCAGGGCGGCCAGCGAGCCGCCGAGCAGCAGGCCCATGGCCACGTCGTGCGGGTAGTGCACGCCGACGAACACCCGGGAGAAGGCCATCAGCAGGGACATCGGCACGGTCAGCCAGACGAGTCGCGGCAGGGCCATGGCCAGGGCGATGGCGGCCGCGCCGGCTATCGCGGAGTGGTTGCTGGGGAAGGACCAGTCCCCGGTGGGCGGGCATTCGACCAGGGAGCGGACGGCTCCGGCCACCGCTCTGCACGGCCGCTCCTCCTGGACCGTGGACTTCACGCTCTCCGAGGCCACGTATCCCAGCGCGGTGACCAGCGGGGCCAGTACGGCGAGGGCGGTGGTGCGCGCGTCCAGGGAGCGGGAGCGCCACCACACGGCGATGAACAGCCCACCGAAAAGGAGGAGTCCGAGTTCGGTCCACACCTCCGCGGTGAACTGCGCCCAACCGGGGGTGGTCCGCGCGTAGTCGGTGATGTCACGGTAGAGGTGCGAGCTGTCCATGGTCACGGAACGTACGCAAAGCGGAGGGAGTTCCGGGATGATCATCGGCAAAACTCGACGATCACCGGCATGGGGGGCGCGGTTCGGGCCGCGGATTCTCGTAAAGTTCCCTCCGTGGGATCACTGCGCAATCCGGTCGGGCCGCTTCCCTCCTCCATCTACTGGCGACGGAGGGCTGTGCTGGCGTCCGTCGCCGCGCTCATGGCGCTCCTCGCCGTATGGACCGTCACCTCCGGCGGAGGCGGGGTGAACGACAACGGCAAGGGGTCCGGCGGGCCGGATCCGATGGCCTCGATCACGCCCGGCGGGCCCGGCAAGGGTCCGGCGATCAGTCAGGCCCCGGGCGGCCGCGAGGAGTCGGCGTCCGGCGGCTCCGGATCGGGACCGGGCTCCGGCGCGGGCGGAAGCAGAACCGGAACGGACGCCACCGCGGGGACCGGCAGCGGCACCGGCACCGGGAAGAACGGTGAACCGGGCGGCGGGGACCCCACCGGACCCGGCTCCGGGACCGCGGCCGGCTCGGCCGGCGGCCCCGACCAGGTCCCGGCCGGCTCCAGCCTGCCCACCTGCCCCCCGAACGCCCTCCAGTGGGAGGTCAGGAGCGCGAAGAACGAGTACGAGGCCGACGAGCGCCCCAAGCTGGAACTGGTCACCCGGAACACCTCCGGCACCACCTGCAAGGTCGACCTCGGTCCGGACCAGGCCGTGCTGACGATCCTTCAGGCCACCAGCACCAAGGCCGTCTGGTCCTCCGACCACTGCCCGGCCGGCCCCGGCAGCGCCTTCTACCGGGTGTCCGCCAAGGGCCAGACCAGCCGGACCCTGGAATGGGACCGCAAGTTCAGCGCCGCCGACTCCTGCGCCACCCCGCCGCCCGGCAGCGCCGCACCGGACACCTATGTGGTCGAGGTGAAGTCCCCGGGGATGCCGGTGGCCCGCACCTCGTTCGTCCTCAAGCGGGACTAGGGACCGGCTGGAGCGCAGCGCCTAGGGCCTGTCCGGGCGATCTCCGTAACGCGGTCGACGGGCCTGGCCACCTCAATCCGGGACGTCGAGCAGAGCCCGACGCCAGGCAGCGGCGTTGTCAGTCCCCGCCGCTATCGTTCGCGCGTTCACGATCATCAGGGAGGGGTGGCTCGATGGGTGCCAGCGGATGGGACTACGTCACCAGGTACGACGGCGATGCAGAGGCGGCCTTGGCGACACTGCAGGCCAGGGTGTTCCAGGAGGAGTACGGCAGTGATGCCCGATACCGAAGCCTGGAGGACCTCTACGAGGACGAGGAGTTCATGGGGACCGAGGGCACCCATACGATCCTCGACATCGACAGGGTTGTTGCCACGGATGACCCGCCGACGAGGTCCGGTATCGCTGACTACGGCACCCTGCGCCCTCTGGCTCTCAACCGCGTGATGCACCACTTCGGCACAAACCGACCGTCGGTCGAGCAGTATGAGGAACTCGCCGCTGCTGCCAATGAGGCTGCGAGCCACGAGGAGCACGAGCAAAGCCTGCTCGGCGAGTGTCAGATGCGGTGGACCGGTTACTACATCGTCCTCTACTCCAGCGACAGGCCGACTCACCTGGGAATCTTCGGATTCTCAGGAGACTAGGACTGATCCGGCAGAGCATGCGACTGACTCTTGCTGCTGATCGTTCCTATGGACATGGGGCGGGGCGATCTGACGGATGCCGAGTGGGAACGACTGCGGCCGTTCCTGCCGGTCAGCAACGGGCGTTGCGGCAGGTGGCGGGATCACCGGCAGGTGATCGACGGGATTCTGCACCGGGTGCGAACCGGAGTTCAGTGGCGTGACCTGCCCGAACGGTTCGGTCCGTGGAAGACGGTCTACGAACGCCACCGCCTGTGGTCGGCCGACGGCACCTGGGAACGGCTGCTCCAGCAGGTGCAGGCCGCGGCCGACGCGGCCGGTGAGATCGACTGGGACATCTCGGTCGACTCCACCATCGCGCGGGCACATCAGCACGCGGCCGGCGCCCGCACCGAACCGCCGCCAACCCCCGCCTCAAAAGGGGACGCAGCGGCAGAACACCAGCACGAGACGCCGTGGTGGGGTCTCGCCGCCCGCCTGGTGGAGGTGGTGCAGGAGGTGAGGGCCTGGGCCGCTCGCGCGGCGGGTTCACCACCAAGCTCCACCTGGGCGCGGACGGCCGCTGCCGCCCGCTGTCTCTGATTGTTACCCCAGGTCAGCGGGCGGACTGCACGCAGTTCATCGCCGTGATGGAGAAGATCCGAGTGCCGAGACTCGGGCCGGGCAGACCACGCGTGAAGCCGGAAAGCCTCGCTGCCGACAAGGCATACAGCAACGGGCCCGTCCGTGAATACCTTCGGCGCCGAGGAATCCGCCACGCGATCCCGGAGAAGACCGACAGCCAGGCCGCCCGCCTACGCAAAGGATCACGCGGAGGACGGCCACCCGGCTTCGACGAGGAGCGGTACAAGAAGCGCAACACCGTCGAGCGGACCATCAACCGCCTGAAACAGTCCCGGGCGGTCGCCACCCGCTACGACAAGCGCGGCTACGTCTACCTCGGCACCGTGACCGCCGCAGCAATCGTCATCTGGCTTCGAACATGATCGACCGGACAGGTCCTAGACGTAGCGCTCCAGGATCGAGGACTCGGCGAGCCGGGACAGCCCCTCACGGACGCTGCGCGCCCGGGCCTCGCCGACCCCGTCCACCGTCTGGAGGTCGTCCACGCTGGCGGCCAACAGCTTCTGCAGCCCGCCGAAGTGCTCCACCAGCCGCTCGATGATCGCCCCGGGCAGCCGGGGCACCTTCGCCAGCAGCCGGTAGCCGCGCGGCGAGACCGCCGAGTCCAGCGTCTCCGGGGAGCCGGTGTAGCCCAGCGCCCGGGCCACGATGGCCAGTTCGAGCAGCTCCGGGTGGGTCAGCGCGTCCAGTTCGGCCAGCGCCTCGTCCACCGTGCGGGAACGCTTCGCCGTCGGCTCCGGCACGTAGTCCCGGATCACCAGCTCGCGCTCCTGCTCGATGCCCACGGTCAGCTCGTCCAGCTGGAGCGACAGCAGCCGGCCGTCGGTGCCGAGCTCCACCACGTACTCGGCGATCTCGGTGGCGATCCGGCGGACCATTTCCAGCCGCTGCGCGACCGCCGTCACGTCGCGGACGGTGACCAGGTCCTCGATCTCCAGCGCGGACAGGGTGCCCGCCACCTCGTCCAGCCGGAGCTTGTAGCGCTCCAGGGTGGCCAGCGCCTGGTTCGCCCGGGACAGGATCGCCCCCGACTCCTCCAGCACCCGGCGCTCCCCGTCCACGTACAGGGCGATCAGCCGCATCGACTGGGACACCGACACCACCGGGAACCCGCACTGCTTGGACACCCGGTCCGCGGTCCGGTGCCGGGTGCCGGTCTCTTCGGTGGGGATGGAGGCGTCCGGGACCAGCTGCACACCGGCCCGCAGGATCTTCGTCAGGTCCTTGTCCAGGATCAGCGCGCCGTCCAGCTTGCACAGCTCGCGCAGCCGGGTCGCGGTGAACTCCACGTCGAGGACGAACCCGCCGGTGCACATGGCCTCGACGGCCTTGTCCATGCCCAGGACGATCAGCCCGCCGGTGTTGCCGCGGACGATCCTCTCCAGGCCGTCACGCAGGGGCTGACCAGGGGCGACGGCGGAGAGCGAGGCCCGCATCAGGGCATCGTGCTTGGAGCTCGCGCCGGGCTTCCCGGGGGCTGATGCCCCGTCCTTGGCTGCCACTGCACTCCTCCGGTCGCGGGTTGCGCCGCCGCACCCCGGGTGGGCGTGGAGCGGGCGGACCAGCACAAAGTCTACCGGCGCGGGCCCCCGCCCTGCCGGTGGTTACCGCGCAGCGCCCGGACGGGGCCGCACCGGGGGGCCCGCCGGGGTGCGCCGGGAGCACCCGCCGGCACCCCTCCGGCACCTCTCCGGAGCCGCTCCGCCGCCCCCGCCCCGCCCCGCCGGCACCCCGCCGTCAGCCCTCCTTCGGCTCCTTCGCGGCCCGGCGGCCGCGCGGCAGCACCCGCAGCGCCTCGCCCATGTCCGCGACCTCGGTCACCTTCATCCCGGCCGGCACCTTGCCCGGATCGGCCGGGACCAGGGCGTGGGTGAACCCCAGCCGGTGCGCCTCGGCCAGCCGCCGCTGCACCCCGGTGACCCGCCGGACCTCGCCCGCCAGCCCGACCTCGCCGATGGCGACCAGGTTCTTCGGCAGCGGGACGTCGCTGGCCGCCGAGGCCAGGGCCAGCGCGATCGCCAGGTCGGCGGCCGGCTCCGTCAGCTTCACCCCGCCCACCGTGGCGCTGTAGATGTCGCGCTTGCCCAGCGCGGTGATCCGCCCGCGCTGCTCCAGCACCGCCAGCATCATCGAGACCCGGGAGGTCTCCAGACCCGAGGTGGTGCGCCGGGGGGACGGGATCTGCGAGTCCACCGTCAGCGCCTGCACCTCCGCGACCAGCGGGCGCTTCCCCTCCAGGGTCACCGTCAGACAGGTCCCCGGCACGGCCTCCGCCCGCCGGGTCAGGAACAGCCCGCTGGGGTCGGCGAGTCCGGTGATCCCCTCGTCGTGCAGCTCGAAGCAGCCGACCTCGTCGGTGGCGCCGTACCGGTTCTTCACCCCGCGCACCAGCCGCAGCCGCGCGTGCCGGTCCCCCTCGAAGGAGAGGACCACGTCGACCAGGTGCTCCAGCAGCCGGGGGCCGGCGATCGCCCCGTCCTTGGTGACATGGCCGACCAGCAGGGTGGCCATGCCGCGCTCCTTGGAGGCCCGGATCAGCGCCCCGGCCACCTCCCGGACCTGCGCCATCCCGCCTGGCGCCCCGTCGATCTCGGGGGAGGCCACGGTCTGCACGGAGTCCAGCACCAGCAGCGAGGGCTGCACGGCGTCCAGATGCCCGAGCACCGCCGACAGATCGGTCTCGGCGGCCAGGAAGAGATGGTCGTTGAGGGCCTTGATCCGGTCCGCCCGCAGCCGCACCTGACTGGCCGACTCCTCACCCGTCACATAGAGGGTGCGGTGCCGGTCGCTCGCCGCCTTGGCGGCCACGTCCAGCAGCAGGGTGGACTTGCCCACGCCCGGCTCCCCGGCCAGCAGCACCACGGCCCCCGGCACCAGACCCCCGCCGAGCACCCGGTCCAGCTCGTCCACCCCGGTGCTCCGGGCCGTCGCCTGCCGCCCGTCGACCTGGGCGATCGGCAGCGCCGGGGCCGACACCCGGCCGGCCGCCGTGGTCCGCACGGCGGGCGCCCCGCCCTGCTCCTCCACGGTGCCCCAGGCCTGGCATTCGGGGCACCGCCCGAGCCACTTCGCGGTGGTCCAGCCGCACTCGGTGCAGCGGTAGGACGGCCGGTCCTTGGCGGATGAGCGGGATGTACGGGCAGCCATGCGCCCCACCGTAGCCGCAGCCACCGACACCACCCGGCGCGCGCCCGGACGGCGGCCGGACGGCGGCCGTCCCGCCGGAGCGTGCGACGTCAGCACAGCTGTCCTGTTTCAGGCGATCTGTTCACCCGTAAGGATTAAAACTCCCGAAGGCTTCCGGGGGGTCACCGGCGCGCCGCCTACGGTCACCGGGTGAGCAGCAGCAGTCAGGCACAATCCGCCCCGCGCACCGGCGCGCACCGGGCGCACGGACGCGCGCTCCCCGAGGGGGAGCAGCCGCCCGCCTCCCGCCACGAGCCCTATCTGGACGGGCTGTTCACCTACTGCCTCTCGGTGCTGTGCGACCACGGCGCCGCCGTGGAGGTGCTGGCCGAGGTCCTCGCGGTGGCCGAGCGCCATCCCGGGCGCTGCCCCGGCGAGGGCGAGCGGCGGTCCTGGCTGTACGCGCTGGCCCGCTGGGCCTGTCTGCGCCGGCTGGCCGAACAGCGCCGGATCCGCCAGGGGCGCGGTACGCACACCGGCGCGCACGCCCCGGAGCGGCCGGCGGGCGCACCGGCCGCGGGCAGCGGAGAACCGGAGGCGGACCACGCCGACCCGGCGCCCGGGGCCCTGGCCGAGCGGGCCGAGCGGGCCGCCGCCAAGGAGGCCGAGACCGCCCGCCGGAGATCCGAACTGGCCCGGCTGGCCTGGCCGGAGGCCGCCGGCACCACCCCCGAGCAGCGGGAGGCGCTGGAGCTGGCCGTCCGGCACCGGCTCGGGGTGCCCGAACTCGCGGCCGTTCTGGGCACGGCCCCGGCCACCGCCCGCGACCTGCTGTCCGGCGCCGCCTGCGAGGTGGAGCGGACCCGGGCCGCCCTCGCCGTGGTCGAGACGGGCAACTGCCCGGCCGTCGCCCGGCTGACCGGGGACAGCCAGGTGCTGCTGTCCACCACCCTGCGGGCCGAGCTGGTCCGGCACGTGGACGACTGCCCGCGCTGCCGCCGGGTCGCCGAGCGGGTCGGGGCCGGCGGCCCCTGGCCCGGCTCCGGCGGCACCCGGACCACCGCCCTGCCGCTGGTCCCGGCCCCCCGGGGCGCCGTGCACGCTGCGGTCCCGGGCGCCGCCCGGTCGGCCGGCCCCCGGTTCACCCGGACCGGGTTCCCGATGGACCCCAAGGACCGGGCGGCCCGCCGCGACCGGATCCGGGCCCGCGCCCTCACCACCACCGTGGTCGCCACCGTGGTCGCCGCGCCCGTACTGGCCCTCTGGGCCTCCTACCGGGGAGCCCCGGACACCGACGGGCCGGCCGCCGGAGCCACCCGGATCTCGGCGAGCGAGTCGGAGATCCCGCTGCGGGAGGAGGTCCCGGACTCCGGGTACCACGACGCGGGGGACCCGGACCGGGCCGGCACCGGCACCGGCGGGGACCCGGGGTTCGGGACGGCCGGCCGGACCCCCGACGTCTCCGTGGAGGTGATCAGCACCGGCGCCCCGGCCACCCCGGCCGGCCCCGGCGCCCCCGCCCGGATCCACATCGAGGCGGCCTCCCGCGGCGGTGTCACCTATCTACGGCTCACCGCCGCCGGCCGCGGCCCGGCCCACTGGCGGCTCTGGTCGGACGCCCCCTGGCTGCGGGCCGAGCGGACCGAGGGCACCCTGGCCTCCGGAGAATCGGTCACTCTGCGGATCACCGTGGACCCGCACGCCGAGCCGGTCGGGGCCTGGACCGGCCGGGTGGGAGTGGAACCGGGGGACGCGGTGATCGCCATCCAGGGCCGGGGCCGTCCGGCCCTGCCCACCCCCGGGCACCCGGACCCGACCCGGCCGCCGGCGACCCAGCGTCCGGAACCGACGCCGACCCCGACGCCCACCCCGGAACCGACGCCCACGCCCACGCCGACCCCGGAACCGACGCCCACGCCGACCCCGGAACCCACCCCGAGCTCCACCGGTTCACCGGACCCCGGGCCCACCGGCGGCCCGGCCTCCCCGGAGCCCTCCCCGGCCGGCTGACCGGGGAAGCCGACCGGGGAGGGCTCCGGGGCCCGGTACGCGGCCGGGGGTCAGCCGGCCGGAGCCGCCGGGACCACGGGGTCCGCCGGATGCGGGGCCATCGGCAGCAGCGAGGCCAGCCGGGCCTCGCACAGCTCGACCAGCGCGTCGTAGCCCGCCTTGCCCATCAGCTCGGTCAACTCCGCCCGGTACGACACGTACACCGGCTTCCCGGCGCCGTGCGCCGAGGTCGCCGAGGTGCACCACCAGTGCAGGTCGTGGCCGCCCGGACCCCAGCCGCGCCGGTCGTACTCGCCGATCGACACCTGGAGCACCCGGGTGTCGTCCGGCCGCTCGATCCAGTCGTACGTCCGCCGGATCGGCAGCTGCCAGCACACGTCCGGCTTGGTCTCCAACGGCTCCTTGCCCTCCCGCACGGCGAGGATGTGCAGGGAGCAGCCGGCCCCGGCCGGGAACCCGGGCCGGTTCAGGAACACGCAGGCGCCCTTCCACCGGCGGGTCTGCTTGTCCCCGTCCTCGTCGAGCTGGGTCCAGCCCGTCTCGCTGCCCACGTCGTGGAACTCCCACAGCTCCGGGGTCAGCCGTGCCACGTGCTGCGCGACGCGCTTCTCGTCGTCCTCGTCGGAGAAGTGCGCGCCGAGGGTGCAGCAGCCGTCGGACGCCCGCCCGGCCTTGATCCCCTGGCAGCCGCTGCCGAAGACACAGGTCCAGCGGGAGGTCAGCCAGGTCAGGTCGCAGCGGAAGACCTGTTCCTCGTCGCCCGGATCGGGGAACTCCACCCATGCCCGGGGGAAGTCGAGGCCCTTCTCATCGGCCTCGACGGCCTCAGCGGGGTTCTTCTTGGTCTTGGCCTTCTTCGTATTTGGCACGAAACCAAGCGTAAGCGCGCTCCACGCTCGTCTTACGTCACCCATACGCGTGGATGCCAGTAGCGTTTCGCGTATGAGACTCGGTGTCCTTGACGTGGGTTCGAACACGATCCACCTGCTGGTGGTGGACGCGCACCCCGGCGCGCGCCCGCTGCCCGCGCATTCGCACAAGGTGGAACTGCGGCTGGCGGAGCTGCTCGACGAGCACGGGGCGGTGAGCCCCGAAGGCGTCGAGCGGCTGGTCTCGTTCCTCGCCGGCGCGGTGCAGGCCGCCGAGGACAAGGGCTGCGAGGAGGTCCTCCCGTTCGCGACCTCCGCGATCCGCGAGGCCACCAACGCGGACGAGGTGCTCGCCCGGGTGAAGGCCGAGACCGGAGTGGACCTCCAGGTGCTCAGCGGGGAGGACGAGTCCCGGCTCACCTTCCTCGCCGTCCGCCGCTGGTTCGGCTGGTCCGCCGGCAAGCTGCTGGTCCTCGACATCGGCGGCGGCTCCCTGGAGATCGCCTACGGCATGGACGAGGACCCGGACACCGCCGTCTCGCTCCCGCTGGGCGCCGGCCGGCTCACCTCGGGCTGGCTGCCCGGGGACCCGGCGGACCCGGCCGACGTGAAGGCGCTGCGCCGGCACGTCCGGGCGCAGATCGCCCGTACGGTCGGGGAGTTCAGCCGGTCCGGGACGCCCGACCACGTGGTGGGCACCTCCAAGACCTTCAAGCAGCTGGCCCGGATCGCCGGGGCCGCCCGCTCGGCGGAGGGGGTCTACACCCAGCGGGCCCTCAGCCGGAAGTCCCTGGAGGAGTGGGTGCCCCGGCTGGCCGCGATGACCGCCGGGCAGCGGGCCGCCCTGCCCGGGGTCTCGGAGGGCCGGGCCGGGCAGCTGCTGGCCGGGGCGCTCGTCGCGGAGGGCGCCATGGACCTGTTGGGGGTGGAGGAACTGGAGATCTGCCCCTGGGCGCTGCGCGAGGGCGTGATCCTGCGCCGGCTGGACCACCTCCCCGCGCCGAGCCCGGAGCCGGTCGCCCCCTGACCCGCGCCGGCCGCCCGTGATCCGGGCCGGTCGCCCGTACGCCCGCGTCGGTCGCCCGTACGCCCGGGCCGGCCGTCCGTGCACCCGGAGCCGGTCACCCGGTAGAGGGCTTACCCGTACCCTGTTGCCCGTGGCAGAACCAGTCCGGATCCCCGACGCGAAGGTCGCGTTGTCCACCGCCTCGGTCTATCCCGAGTCCACGGCGACCGCCTTCGAGATCGCCGCGCGCCTCGGCTACGACGGCGTGGAGGTGATGGTCTGGACGGACCCGGTGAGCCAGGACGTGGACGCGCTGCGCCGGCTCTCCGACATCCACGGGGTGCCGGTCCTCGCCGTGCACGCCCCCTGTCTGCTGATCACCCAGCGGGTGTGGTCCACCGACCCGTGGACCAAGCTCCAGCGGGCCCGGTCGGCGGCCGAGCGGCTGGGCGCGAGCACCGTGGTCGTCCATCCGCCGTTCCGCTGGCAGCGCCAGTACAGCCGGGACTTCGTCTCCGGGATCTGGCGGATGGCCGAGGAGACCGAGGTCCGGTTCGCCGTGGAGAACATGTACCCCTGGCGCTACCGGGACCGGGAGGTCCTCGCCTACGCCCCCGAGTGGGACGTCACCAAGGACGACTACCGGCACTTCACCGTCGACCTGTCGCACACCGCCACCGCCCGCACCGACGCCACCGCGATGGTGGACCGGATGGGCGACCGGCTCGCCCACGTCCACCTCGCCGACGGCAACGGCTCCGCCAAGGACGAGCACCTGGTGCCCGGCCGCGGCACCCAGCCCTGCGCGGAGCTCCTGGAGCGCCTCGCCCGCGGTGGTTTCGACGGCCATGTGGTGATCGAGGTCAACACCCGGCGCGCCATGTCCTCCGCCGAGCGCGAGGCGGATCTCGCCGAGGCGCTGGCCTTCACCCGGCTGCACCTGGCGAGCGCCGGCGCCCCGGACCCGCACCGGATCCCCCGCCCGTGACCGGCGCACCCGACATCTCCGCGGGATCCGGCGACGCCGTCCCGGCCAAGCGCCCGCGCCGCGGCCCCGGCCGCCCGCCCCGGGACGAGGCGGACGCCGGCCCGAGCACCCAGGAGCGGATCCGGCTGGCCGCCCGCGAGGTCTTCGCCGAACGCGGCTACGACAAGACCTCGGTCCGCGGCGTCGCCAAGACCGCCGGGGTGGACCCGGCCCTGGTCCACCACTACTTCGGCACCAAGGACGACCTGTTCGCCGCCGCCGTCGAGATGAGCATGGAGCCCGCCCTGGTCGTCCCCGCCCTCCTCGGCGGGGGACCGGACGGCATCGGCGAGCGGCTGGCCCGCTACTTCCTGGGCGTCTGGGAGAACCCGGTCACCCGGGAGCCGCTGCTCGCCGTCATCCGCTCCGCCCTCACCCACGAGGCCGCGGCGACGGTGCTGCGCCGGCTGGTGCTCCGCCGGCTGCTGGAACGCGTCGCGGCCGACCTGGACGTCCCCGACCCCACCTTCCGCGCCGAGCTCGCCGCCTCGCACATGGTGGGCATCGCGATCCTGCGGTACGTGCTGAAGGTGGAGCCGCTGGCCTCCGCCGAACCGGAGGCGATCGTGGAGCTGGTGGCCCCCACCCTGCAGCGCTACCTCACCGCCGTATGACCGCCTGATGAGCCCGCCGTCCCGGCATGCGGACACCCTGTCCGCATCCTGAAGGCGGGGGCGTAATCTCGTAATCAGCCGTACACCGCTCTATGGGGAGTGAACCCGATGCCCGAGTTGAGGTCCCGAACCGTCACCCACGGCCGCAATATGGCGGGCGCCCGCGCCCTGATGCGCGCTTCGGGGGTAGCGAGCGAGGACATCGGGAAGCCGATCATCGCGGTCGCGAACTCCTTCACCGAGTTCGTCCCCGGCCACACCCACCTGGCCCCGGTCGGCCGGATCGTCTCCGAGGCCATCCGTGCCGCCGGCGCGATCCCCCGCGAGTTCAACACCATCGCGGTCGACGACGGCATCGCCATGGGCCACGGCGGCATGCTGTACTCCCTGCCCTCCCGCGACCTGATCGCGGACTCGGTGGAGTACATGGTCGAGGCGCACTGCGCCGACGCCCTGATCTGCATCTCCAACTGCGACAAGATCACCCCCGGCATGCTGATGGCCGCCATGCGCCTCAACATCCCGGTGGTCTTCGTCTCCGGCGGCCCGATGGAGGCCGGCCAGGCCACCCTGGTCGACGGCACCGTCCGCAAGCTCGACCTGATCAACGCGATCGTCGACGCGGTCAACGAGAACGTCTCCGACGAGGACGTCCTCCGCATCGAGGAGAACGCCTGTCCGACCTGCGGGTCCTGTTCCGGCATGTTCACCGCCAACTCGATGAACTGCCTCGCCGAGGCCATCGGCCTGGCCCTCCCCGGCAACGGCTCGGTGCTCGCCACCCACACCGCCCGCCGCGCCCTCTACGAGGACGCCGGCCGCACGGTCGTGGAGATCACCAAGCGGTACTACGAGCAGGGCGACGAGTCGGTGCTGCCCCGCAGCATCGCCACCCGCGAGGCCTTCGAGAACGCCATGGCCCTGGACATCGCCATGGGCGGCTCCACCAACACGATCCTGCACCTCCTCGCCGCCGCGCAGGAAGCCGGCCTGGACTACGACCTCAAGGACATCGACGAGGTCTCCCGCCGGGTCCCCTGCCTCGCCAAGGTCGCGCCGAACGTGGCCCCCGGCGGCACCTACTACATGGAGGACATCCACCGGGCCGGCGGCATCCCCGCCATCCTCGGCGAACTGCACCGCGGCGGACTCCTCAACAAGGAGGTCACCACCGTGCACTCCGAGGGCCTGGAGGACTGGCTCGCCGAGTGGGACGCCCGCTCCGGTACCGCCTCGGAGACGGCCATGGAGCTGTGGCACGCCGCCCCCGGCTGCAAGCGCTCCGCGACCGCCTTCTCCCAGTCCGAGCGCTGGGACACCCTGGACCTCGACGCCGAGGGCGGCTGCATCCGCTCCGTCGAGCACGCCTACTCCAAGGACGGCGGCCTCGCCGTGCTCCGCGGCAACATCGCCGTCGACGGCTGCGTGGTCAAGACGGCCGGCGTGGACGAGTCCATCTGGACCTTCGAGGGCCCGGCCGTGGTCTGCGAGTCCCAGGACGAGGCCGTGGACAAGATCCTCACCAAGCAGATCAAGGAAGGCGACGTGGTCGTCATCCGCTACGAGGGCCCGCGCGGCGGCCCCGGCATGCAGGAGATGCTCTACCCCACCTCCTTCCTGAAGGGCCGCGGCCTCGGCAAGGCCTGCGCCCTGGTCACCGACGGCCGGTTCTCCGGCGGCACCTCCGGCCTCTCCATCGGCCACGCCTCCCCGGAGGCCGCCTCCGGCGGCACCATCGCCCTGGTCGAGGACGGGGACCGGATCCGCATCGACATCCCCAACCGCTCCATCGACCTGCTGGTCTCCGACGAGACCCTGGCCGCCCGCCGCGAGGCCCTCGGCGGGGTGTACGCCCCGAAGAACCGCGAACGCAAGGTCTCCGCGGCCCTCCGCGCCTACGCGGCCATGGCCACCAGCGCCGACAAGGGCGCCGTCCGGGACTTCACCCTTCTGAACGGCTGACCCGCCACCCGCACGCGAACGGCCCCCGGCCCCTCAGGCCGGGGGCCGACGCGTCTCACCAGGAGGCGGGGCCGGCCGTGGGGACCGCGAACACGGTGCCGTCCGGGGCGGTGGCGAAGGCCCGGCCGGCGGCGGCCACCGGGGCCGGGCGGGTGCCCGCGTAGGTGTCCCGGCCGGTACCCATCCGCGGATCGGTCTGGCCGACCAGCCGGCCCGCGGCCGCGTCCACGGCCAGCAGCCGGCCGTCCCCGGCCGCGAGCAGCACCAGACCGTCGGCGGCCACCGGCCGGGAGGCCACGCTCACCCCGGTCTCCAGCCGCCAGCCCCCGCCGCCGGGCCGGACCGCCGCCAGCGACCCGGACGTCCCGAACAGGTACACCGTCCCGTCCCGCCCCACCGAGCCCTGCGCCTGGAGCAACGGCACGGAGAGCGGCAGCCTGCGCACCGTACGGCTGCGCAGGTCCACCCGGAGCACCGCCCCGGTCCGCTCCCGCAGATCGCCCACCATCAGGTACAGCCCGCCGTCGGCCACCCCGACCGGCCGCAGCAGACCCTCCGCGCGCAGCCGCCACCGCACACCGCCGTCCGCCGGATCCACCGCGGCCACCCGGCTGCCGGAACCGTCCGCGTCGGGGGTCGCCAGATACACCGAGTCCTCGCCCGGCCACCACACCGAACCGGTCCCGCCCACCTTCGCCGACCACCGCTCGCGCCCGTCGGCCGCGTCCAGCGCGGTCACCCGGCCGTCCACCCCCGCGAGCAGCACCCGCGATCCGGCGGGCACCACCTGCGCGCCGGACGGCAGCGGCCTGCTCCAGCGCTGCGCCCCGGTCGCCGGGTCCAGCGCCCGCAGCGGACCGCCGCCGTCCGGCGGCACCAGCACCAGACCGCCGGCCGACAGCGGCGCCCCCGGCCGCCCCGTCCCGGTACCGCCCTTGCCGCTCCCGGATCCACCCGCCGCGGGCACGCTCCACCGCACCGTCCCGTCCGCCGGGTCCAGCCGGGCCGCCGCCACCCCCGCGCCCGAGCAGTACAGACCGCCCGCCGCCCAGGAACAGGCCGGCGCCCGGCTCGACTCCGACGCGGTCGCCGATGCCGACGGCCCGCCCAACCGCGCGGTCCAGGGCGTGAACGCCGCCGCCGATCGCGGCTCGCCGGAGGCCTTCGACCCCGGCCCGGGCGACCCGCCGGGTCCGCCGGCCACCGCGTCCTGCGGACCGAACCAGGCGTACCCGCCGACCGCGCCCCCCACCAGCAGCAGCCCCGCCCCGAGCATCCCGGCCCCCCGCAGCACCCGGCCCCGGCCCCGCAGCACCCGGCCCCGCCGCCCCGCGCCCGCGCGCGGCGCGGCACCGGCCGCCACCCGCCGGTGGGTGACCTCCTCGGGCACCTCGGGCACCGCCGGCCGCCGGGGAGCCGGTATGAAGGCCCGGGTGTCCTCCGAGGTCGGATAGGCGGCCGCCCGCAGCGCCACGATCAGCTCGTCGGCGGACGGCCGCGCGGCCGGGTCCTTGGCCAGGCACCGCTCCACGATCGGGGTCAGCCCGGCCGGCACCCCGGTCAGATCGGGCTCGTTGTGCACCACCTGGTAGGCGACGATGTAGGGGCTGTCGGAGTCGAAGGGCCCCCGCCCGGTGGCCGCGTGCACCAGGACCGCGCCCATCGCGAACACGTCCGCCGCCGGACCGACCTCCCGGGGCCGCTGGAACTGCTCGGGCGCCATGAACGGCGGGGTGCCGATCAGCTTCCCGGTCTCGGTGCGCAGATCGCTGTCGTAGGGCCGGGAGATCCCGAAGTCGATCACCTTCGCGCCGTCCGCCGCCATCAGCACGTTGCTGGGCTTCAGATCCCGGTGCACCACCCCGGCCCGGTGGATGTCGCGCAGGGCCTCGGCCAGTCCGGCGCCCAGCCGGGCGAGCTCCGGCCCGGTCAGCAGCCGCTCCCGGGCCTGCTCGGCGAGGGTCGGCGCGTCGATGAACAGGGTGGCCATCCAGGGCCGCTCGGCGTCCGGGTCGGCGTCGACCACGGGAGCGGTGAAGGCCCCGCTCACCCGGCGGGCGGCGGCGATCTCCTGCCGGAATCGGGCACGGAACTCCGGGTCCACCGCGTGTTCCGCGTGGACCACCTTGACGGCGAGTCTGAGCCCGGAGGCGGAGGTGGCCAGATGGACGACTCCCATGCCGCCGGAACCGAGTACGGATTCCAGCCGGTAGTGACCGGCGTACTCGGGAAATCCGGACTGCTCCGCGCGCAGCGACTGCATCGCCCACCACCCCCGCCGGAGCCTAGCCGATGGCCCCTGGCATCCCGCAGGAGCCTGCTACCCTGCGCGAGTTGTCGGGGGACGCACCACAGGGGGGATCGGAATGTCGGTCGAGAACCAGCCAATCGCAGCCGAAACGGCGGCCGAGGCCGCGGGCGGCGGCTACCCGTCCTTTCCGGTCGCGCCCGGCTACCGGGTGAACGTCCGCAGCGGCCCCGGCACCCAGTACTCCGTGGTCCGGGTCCTCCCGTACAACGCCTGGGTGACGATCAACTGCCAGACCACCGGCACCCGGGTCACCGGCCCCTACGGCACCTCCTCCATCTGGGACTGCGTGGGCAACGGCGAGTTCGTCTCCGACACCTACGTCAAGACCGGCAGCGACGGATACGTGGCGGTCCGCTGCGGCTAGGCCGTCCCTTCCGGAAGGAGGCGGCCCGGGGGTGTCCGGTGGGTGGGCCGCACCCCCGCTCCGCGCGCCGCGCGGGGGATAATCGCTGATGTGAGCGACGAGCAGCGAGACCAGAGCCCCGCCGAGCCGGCCGCCCCCGCGGTCCCCGAGGGCCCCCAGCCCGAGCCGATCAAGTTCTTCGGCACCACCTGGGTCGACCACGACGGCGGTTACGCGCTGCGCCGCGCGGGCATGGCGGCGGGCTCGCTCGTCACCGCGGTGGCGGGCGCACTGCTGCTGCGGTTCGCCTACGAGGGCCTGGAGATCGGCGACGTCGGCCCGTTCCTCTCCATCTCCGTGGTGGTGCTCTTCGCGGTCTGCAGCGCCATCGCCTTCGCCAAGACCTGGGACTCCTTCTCCCGCCGCCCCAGGCCCTCCTCCGACGAGGCCTCCCTCAAGGGCCTGAAGGCGATCGGCTTCATCGGCTCCCTGATCGCCTACTTCCTGCGCTGCCTGACCGAGGCGCCGGGCGAGAAGCTGCACCGCACCGAGTACGAGACGGCCGTCCGCGAGTACACCCGCCGCCGCAGCGCCCGTACCGGCAATCCGGCGGCCCGCCGCCCCAAGCGCAAGAAGTAAGGGCGCTCCGCACACCGGTTGACGCCCCGGCACCCCCAGGAGCATTATTCATCACATGATGAATAAAACCCCGGGTGCTCACGAGGACCCTCCCGGCCCCGCCGTCCGGGCCCGCGGCCTCACCGTCCGCCGCGGCACCGGCCGCACCCTCCGCACCGTGCTCGACACCCTCGACTTCGAGGTGCCGCGCGGCCGCATCACCGGCCTGCTCGGCCCCTCGGGCTGCGGAAAGTCCACCCTGATGCGCTCCATCGCCGGCACCCAGGCCCATGTCACCGGCACCCTCGACGTCCTCGGCCGCCCCGCCGGCCACCCCGCCCTCCGCTCCCGCATCGGCTACGTCACCCAGGCACCCTCCGTCTACGACGACCTCACCGTCCGCCAGAACCTCGACTACTTCGCCGCCGTCCTCGACCCCGGCCGCGCCGCCGCCGGCCGACGCGCCGAAACCGTCCGCCGGGCCATCGCCGACGTGGACCTCACCAGCCGCGCCGACGCCCTCGCCGGCCGGCTCTCCGGAGGCCAGCGCAGCCGGGTCTCCCTCGCCGTCGCCCTCCTCGGCACCCCCGAACTCCTGGTCCTCGACGAACCCACCGTCGGACTGGACCCGGTCCTCCGCCGCGACCTGTGGAACCTCTTCCACGAGATCACCCGCACCCGCGGCGCCACCCTCCTCGTCTCCTCCCACGTCATGGACGAGGCCGAGCGCTGCCACGAACTCCTCCTGATGCGCGAAGGCCGGATCCTCGCCCAGGACACCCCCGAAGCCCTCCGCACCCGCACCGGATCCGAAACCGTCGAAGCCGGCTTCCTCCGCCTGGTCGACGCCGCGACCACCGCCGCGACCACCGCCGTGATCTCCGCCGCGACCGCGGTCACCACGACCACCACGGACCCGGCGGCCACCACCCCCGAGGGGACCCGATGAACGCCGCCCGCACCACCGCCACCGCCGCCAGGGTCCTGCGCCAGCTCCGCCACGACCCGCGCTCCATCGCCCTGATGCTGCTGGTCCCGGTCCTGATGCTGGTCCTGCTCCGCTACGTCTTCGACGGCAGCCCGCGGACCTTCGACAGCATCGGCGCCGCCCTGCTCGGCATCTTCCCCCTCATCACCATGTTCCTGATCACCTCCATCGCCACCCTCCGCGAACGCACCTCCGGCACCCTGGAACGCCTCCTCGCCCTCCCCCTGGGCAAGGGCGACCTGATCGCCGGCTACGCCCTCGCCTTCGGCGCCATGGCCGTGCTCCAGTCCCTGCTCGCCACCGGCACCGCCCTCTGGCTGCTCGGACTCGACGTGGTCGGATCCCCCTGGCTGCTCCTCCTGGTGGCCCTCCTCGACGCCCTCCTCGGCACCGCCCTCGGCCTCTTCGTCTCCGCCTTCGCCGCCTCCGAGTTCCAGGCCGTCCAGTTCATGCCGGCCGTGATCTTCCCCCAGCTGCTGCTCTGCGGCCTGTTCGCCGCCCGCGACGCCATGCAGCCGGTCCTCTCCGCCCTCTCCGACGTCCTCCCCATGTCCTACGCCGTCGACGGCATGAACCAGGTCCTCACCCACACCGACATGACCGCCGCCTTCGTCCTCGACGTCACCGTGGTCGCCGGCTGCGCCCTGCTGGTCCTGGCCCTCGGCGCCGCCACCCTCCGCCGCCGCACCGCCTGACGGCCCGACCGCCCCGACCCTCCCCGCCCCGACCCTCCCCGTCCCGCCCTGACCACGGAGCGGACAGCAGGGCCCGGGAACGGCACCGGGTGCGAGGATGAGCGGATCAGCACAGACCGCTCGGCGAGGTGAGTCCGCATGACCCAGACAGTCGCAGTCCTCGGTACCGGCAAGATCGGCGAGGCCCTCCTCAGCGGGATGATCCGCGGCGGCTGGCCCGCCGGGAAGCTCCTCGTCACGGCCCGCCGCCCGGAACGCGCCGAGGAGCTCCGCACCCGTTACGGGGTGGAGGCCGTCACCAACGCCGAGGCCGCCAAGCGCGCCGACATCCTGATCCTCACGGTCAAGCCGCAGGACATGGGCAAGCTCCTGGAGGAACTCGCCCCGCACGTCCCCGCCGACCGCCTGGTGATCAGCGGCGCGGCCGGCGTCCCCACCGCCTTCTTCGAGGAGCGGCTGGCGAGCGGCACCCCGGTGGTCCGCGTCATGACGAACACCCCCGCCCTGGTGGACGAGGCCATGTCCGTCATCTCCGCCGGCAGCCACGCCACCGCCGCCCACCTCCTGCACACCGAGGAGATCTTCGGCAGCGTCGGCAAGACCCTCCGGGTCCCCGAGTCCCAGCAGGACGCCGCGACCGCCCTCTCCGGCTCCGGTCCCGCGTACTTCTACTTCCTCGTCGAGGCGATGACCGACGCCGGCATCCTGCTGGGCCTGCCCCGCGCCCAGGCCCACGATCTGATCGTGCAGGCGGCGATCGGAGCGGCCGTGATGCTCCGCGACAGCGGAGAGCACCCGGTGAAGCTCCGCGAGGCCGTGACTTCCCCGGCCGGCACCACCATCAACGCGATCGTCGAGCTGGAGAAGCACGGCGTACGGGCCGCCCTGATCGCGGCCCTCGAAGCCGCCCGGGACCGCAGCCGGGAACTGGCTTCCGGCAACAGCTGACCGCCCCGGCCACCCCCGGCGGGCACCGGCCCGCCGGGGGTTGACACACCTGTCCCAGGTCCGTAAGGTTCTTCGAGTTGTCCGAAGTGAGCGCCGACCCCGGTCGGTCCCCGGACAGCCATTCCGCAAGACCCATTCGAACGAACGACGCACTGTGTCGTCTCGTTTTCATGCGTATTTGCGAATGAGGAATCCGTGCCCGAGAGGGCCGGCCCCGATTAGGTCGGGAGCCGGGGAATCCGCTAAGGTCTCACCTCGTCGGAAGGGCCCAACAGCCCGGAAGACAAACCCCGCTGACTGGGAGTCAGGCCCGAAAGAGTCTGATAGAGTCGGAACCGCCGGAAAGGGAAACGCGAAAGCGAGAACCTGGAAAGCACCGAGGAAATCGGGTCCGAAAAGATCTGATAGAGTCGGAAACGCAACAACGAAGGAAGCG